>JAFWIE010000008.1 GCA_017533825.1 Atopobiaceae bacterium
CAGCAGCTCTCGGTCGAGCCCCGAACTCTCCCTACCAAACACCAACCAGTCTCCATCGCGATAGCTTGCCTCGGTGTAAGTGCCTGTACCTGCCTTGGTGAGGAGATGAACGTGCGAGAAGTCGCCATGCAAGCTCTCGCGCACGAATTCGTCCCAATTCGCGTACGTGGTCACGTCGAGGCTCTGCCAGTAGGCGAGGCCGGCACGCTGTACCGCACGATCGCCCAACTCGAAGCCCAAGGGGCCAACCAGATGCAGCTTGGAGCCCGTGAGCACGCAGGTGCGGCCGATGTTGCCCGTGTTTGCGGGAATCTCGGGTTCTACCAAAACGATGTTGAGCATGGGGTTCTCCTTGGGGTGTGCGAGAATGGAACCTGCAGATTACAGAAGGGGAGCAGATACATGATAAAACTAGCGCTTTCGGATGTGGACGGCACGCTCGTTCCCTTTGGGCACCAACACGTCTCCTTGCGTACGCTCGAGGCGATACGTACCTTGAAGGACGCGGGGATTCACTTCGGCTTGGCGACGGGGCGCGATGAACCAGATTTGATTCGGCAGTTTTGTGGTCACTCATGGCCATTCGATACGGGGATTCTTTCCAATGGCAAGAAGATCATGGTCGACGGTGAGATTGCCTGCCTGACGTTGATTGACAACGATGCAGTTGCCCGGGTAGCGAGCCTTGCCCTCGAGTATCCCGAATCGTTCGTCTCGGTGTATCCTCTGGATGCCGTGCCTTCGGATCGCGTATACTGCATTGGCGCTACCAAGGAGCAGATTGCCCCTTGGTTGATGAGCGTTGGCGCTGATGCCGTTCTTACTGAGCGCATGCCCGACGTACAGATTCTCGGCGCCACCATCGCGTGCAACCATAGCCAGCAGATGATGGAGGAGCTCATCTCGCGCGCGGAACGAGAGTGCCCGGAACTCGATTTCGCGCAGCCTTTCCCGCAATGGTGCGACATACTTCCCAAGGGGCTCAACAAGGGCTCCGCGCTTCCCATCCTCCTGAAGGCTCTGGGCATCACGACTGATGAGATGGTCTTCTTCGGCGACGCCGAGAATGACCTCGCCTTGCTTGGTGCAGTCGAAAACTCGGTGGCGGTGGCCAACGCTGCGCCCGCTGCCGCCGCTGCCGCGCGCTGGCATATCGGTGCGTGCGAGGATGACGCAGTCGCCTTGGCGCTCGAACAAATCGCGCAGAGCACGCGTGACGGTGTGACGCCGACGTTCATGCGCTCATGAGCTTGAGTCGCGTCTGCCTTCGTGCGGTACATGCGGTATGGGGCCTGCCCCAGAACGTCATCGGCGCAGCTGCGGCGCTGGTGACCTTCCGAAGGCTACACTATGCGTTTCGAACGGCGTTTGTGACCGAATGGTCGCTCGGTAGTGGACTCTCGCTGGGGCTCTTCGTCTTTGTGCCCTCAAACTGCCCACAGCGGCTTCTCATGCACGAATACGGGCATTGCGTCCAGTCCTTGATGCTCGGACCACTGTACCTGCCGCTCATCGTGCTGCCCTCTCTGCTCTGGGCGGGACTGCCGGCGTTTGAGCGCATGCGTCGTGCGCGAGGCATCTCCTACTTCGACATGCCCATCGAGCATTGGGCAGACGTGCTGGGGGAGCGCCATGCGGGTGGGAAGTGGCGTACGTAGCCCAAAGATGGTCATGAACCTCATATTGCTTCAGACGTACAGAACGCAGCCCTCGAGGTAATTGGGAAGCAGCGAGTCGTGAGTCAAAAGCGCCAGTCCATCGACCTTTGCCTGGCAGAGCATGATGCGGTCGAACGGATCATGGTGTGGTGGATGATTATCGTCGTAACGCAAAGTCGGAAGCGCACGGACATGGCGTCCGGATATCGGTAGGCTCTGGTATCCTGCTTGTTGGCAGAGGATGGATACCTGCTCGGCATCGCAAGGCATCCTGTGGGGGTGCGCTGCATGCTTGAGTTCTATTTCCCAGAGCGCGGCAGCACTCACGACTATATGGTTGGACAGGTTGCTGATGAGGTTGCGCGCACGCTCGGGGAGCCGCTCGTTGTCTTCGAGTGCCCAAAGAAGAATGTGGGTGTCGAGAAGGAGCCTCATCGTCCGGCTCCAAAGAGTGCGGCTACTTCTTCGTCGCCCTCGTTGATGTTCCAGTCATCTGCGGTCAATTTGAGTTCTCGCGCCACTCCAATGCGTCGCGGCATGTCGCTGGGCTTGATTAGTGTGAGAAGTGCGACCGGCTTGCCATTCCGCGCGATGGCAAACATGTCTTCTGTGCCGTTCTCCAATTGCTTGATGAGAGAAGAGAGGCTGCTCTTTGCCTCCAGCATGTTGACCTGCGTCACGTTTGTTCCTTAGCTAAGTTAGTCTAGTTCACTTAGCTAATCATATCACTCGTGGCGCTTTCATACAAGAAAAGCCAGGCCAGATGCTCGTCTGGCCTGGCTCGATGATGCGTCGTGCGGCTGACGCTTTGAAGGCTTTCCTAGCAGATGTCGACGAAGTTGAAGCGTCCCATCTCGTAGGCGTAGGTCTCCTTGGCCGCAAAGGTGGAGGTGACGCTCAGGTTGGTGATCTCCTGTGGCCACCAGCGGGTGCTCATGGTGTGCTCGCCGCCATTGAGGTAGATCTCGACGGTGGAGGTGTCCACGACCATGCGCAGGCTCTCGAGCTTGCCGGCGGACAGCTCGGAAAGAGGCAGGCGACGCACGGTGCGATATCCACCAGCGATGCCATGGAATGCCAGCTCGAGCATGTCGCCAATAACGACGAGCTCAAGGTCTGCGTTGAGCATGAGGCGTCCTTCGCCCTCGATGCCCTCCAGGAAGACGTCGGCTGTGCCATTTGCGAACTTCGCGCCCGTGGCACCACAGATGCAGAAGGCGTCGTAGTTGCTGGTGCCGAGCTTACCGCACGAGTCGACAGCGCCTTCCGCCGTGAAGTCCACACGTGCACCGTGCAGCGCATCATACTCGGGTAGCGGCCACTGGCAGATCTTGCCTGCGTCGTTGAGGGAGATCTCGCGCAGCCACGTGAGGGTGTGCAGCCACTCGTAGGTGGGAACTTGGTATTGGAGCTCGATGTCGGGCAGGCCCATCCAGCCGACGAGGATCTGACGGTCCTTCTCGTCCGTGAAGACCTGTGGAGCATAGAAGTCGAAGCCATAGTCCAGCTCGACGAAGGTGTTCTCGTCGATGCAGCCGTATGGCGCCTTGGCATCCATGAGCTCGGAGTCGCCGGAGAGGAGGTCGATAACGGTGCCTTCTACGGGGAAGTAGCCGCTGTTGAAGTTGTTCTGGAACTTAGTGACCTGGCTGGGAACGCCCTGCGGACACACGAAGAAGAACTCCTTGCCGCCTAGTGTCACGATGTTGGGGCACTCCCACATGTAGCCAAAGGGCTCACCCGAGATGGTGGTGCAGGAGCCAGCAAGCTTCCAGTCGTTGACGCCGTCGGGGCTCTGGTAGAGCAGCATCGCAGGGTGGTCGTCCATGGTGCGTGCGCCGAGAAGCATGTTCCAAGTGTCGTTCTGCCACCAGACCTTGGGGTCGCGGACGTGGCAGCTGCAGTAGTCAGGATATCCGTCGTTGCCAAGAACGAGCTTGCGGTCGGAGAAGGTGCGTCCATCCTTGGAGATGACGAGGGTCTCGTTGGCCTGGCGGCCATCGTAGTCATAGTTGTGCTCGCCGGGCTCGAGGACGTTGCCGGTGTAGTAGCACCACATTTCGCCATCGCGCACGACGGCAGAGCCGGAGTAGGAGCCATTGGCGTCAAGCTCCATCTCGGGGATGATGGCGCCGCGGTGGAACTCCCAAGTCACAAGGTCCTTGGTCGTCCAGTGGCCCCAACCATGGCCGGCCCACGGCCAGCGTGGCGCATACTGATGGAAGATGTGGTACTCACCATTGAACTGGCATAGGCCATTGGGATCGCTCAACCAACCGGTTGGCGTCTGCAGGTGGAAGCCCAGGCGCCAGTTGTGTTGCCGGTAGTCGAGGTTGACGTGCATCTGCATGAGATTACTCCTTGTCTGCGAGAACGATTACTCGTCCTGCGCGGCGGCGAGGACCTCCTCCACGTCGGTGCGCTCAGGCATCGCGGGGATGGCGCCGCGGTTGCGGACGCACAGACTGGCCACTGCGTTGCCGAAGCGCACGAACGTGGCGGCACGGGCGATGCTCACATCGGTGGGGGCGAGGCCGCTCTCCACGAAGGCGCAAAGGAAGCCGCCCCAGAAGGAGTCGCCGGCGCCGGTGGTGTCCACTGCCTCCACACGGAAGCTGGGTACCATACGCGATCCATCCTTGGTCGCAACGAATGCGCCGTCGGCGTCGAGGGTGACGACGACAATGCTGGCACCTTGCTCGAGCAGGATGGCCGCAGCTTCCGCAGGATCGGTCTTGTCCGTCATGAGGGGGCACTCTTCGGCGCTGATCTTGATGAGGTCCATGTACTTAACAATCGAGCGCATCTGCTCGGAAGCTGCCTCGGCGCTGGTCCAGAGGCTGTCGCGGTAGTTGGGATCGTAGCTCATCACGCAACCGGCCTGCTTGGCCGCATCGAGGGCTGCGATTGTCGCGGAGCGAGCGGGCTCGTCGGTGAGGGAGAGCGAACCCACGTGGAAGACCTTGCTGTCCCTGATGACGTCGGCAGGAAGCTCCTCAGCACGTAGCTGGGTGTCGGCGCCGGGCTTGCGAGCGAAGGAGAAGGAGCGGTCGCCTTGGTCATCAAGGGCGACGAAGGCGAGCGTGGTGAAGAAGTCAGGATCGCTGATGAGACCGGTGCAGTCGATGCCGTTGTCAACGAGCGTCTTGCGCAGGAAATCGCCGTGCATGTCTTGGCCGACCTTGCCGATGAAGGCGACCTCATGCCCGAGCTTCTTGAGGGCGACGAGCACGTTTGCAGGAGCGCCTCCCGGATTGCGCTCAAAGAGCTTCTGGCCAGCGTTAGAGACGCCGTGGTCGGTAAAGTCGATGAGTACCTCGCCAAGTGCAGTAACAGAGAACATGCTGCGTGCTCCTTTCGGATTGTGAGAACAATTCCACATACGTAGGAAGAAGCATACGCCATGCGAGCGGCTCGGTGCATGAGGCATTCGCAAGTGGTGGTAGGCCGTCCGAAAACGGCCTGCGCTGGGCTATTTTCGATGCCCGCAAAAAAGGAACCGTCCCCTATTAATGAGGACGGTTCCTTTGGGAAGGCTACGTGATGTTGCCAAATACTACTTAGTGAGGGTCACGACCTTCTGGCCGGCCTTGCAGGGACCGTAGTTCTGTGCGACGGACTTGTAGTCGTCAGTGTTGGTGACGATGACCATCGTGGTGGCAGGCTTGCCTGCTGCCTTGATGGCGTCGAGGTCGGCCTCGATGAGGAGCTGGCCAGCCTTGACCTGATCGTTAGCGGCAACCTTGACGCTGAAGGGCTCGCCGTTGAGCTCGACGGTGTCGATGCCGGCGTGAATCAGGATCTCGGTGCCGTCGTCGGCGAGGAGGCCCACAGCGTGGCCGGTGCCGGCAACCATGGTGATGGTGCCCGTGACGGGAGCGTAGATGCCGCCCTCGGTAGGCTCGATGGCAACGCCGTTGCCCATGGCGAGCGAAGCGAAGACAGGATCGGGAACGGTGGTCATGTCGATGCACTCACCGGTCATGGGAGCGACAACGGTGCCAGCAGCGTAGTCAGCGGCAACCTCAGCGGGGGTCGCGGGAGCGGCGGCCTTGGCAGCCTCGCGTGCAGCGGCGGCCTTGGTCTTCTCGTCGTCGGCGTAGAGAACCATGGTGACGGCGAAGGAGACGGCGAAGGCAACGGCGATGACGATGGTGTAGCGGACGGGGTCAGCGGTGATGAGGTAGCCAAAGAGGCCGGTGATGCCGTAAGCGATGGAGTAGAGGCCGGAGAATGCGGCGATGGCGCCACCAGCAGCAGCACCGCAGATGGCTGCGATGAACGGCTTGAGGGCGGGGAGGTTCACGCCGTAGATGGCGGGCTCAGTGATGCCGAGGAGCGAGGAGATGCCGGACGGAAGAGCGAGGCCCTTCTTCTTTGCGGAGGAAGTCTTCACGAAGACTGCGAAGCAGGCGGCGCCCTGTGCAACGTTAGCGGCAGAGATGATGGGGTTGAAGTTGTCGGCACCCTGAGCGACAAGGCCAGCCTCGAGTGCGTTGAACATGTGGTGCACGCCAAGAACGACCGTGATCGGGTAGATAGCACCAGCAAGTGCGCCGCCCAGACCGAACGGGATGCCCAGCAGGATCTTGAAGAATTCCATGACGCCTTCCTCGACCCAGGAGAAGATCGGGCCGATGACGATCATGGTGGCAAGGCCGGTCACCAGAACGGTGCACAGCGGGGTGACGAAGAGGTCGAACATGTCGGGAACGACCTCGTGGAGCTTCTTCTCGATCATGCACATAAGGAAGACGGCAACCACGACGGGAATGACGTGGCCCTGATAGCCCTGCAGCGGCACGGCGCCAAACAGAGGCAGGCCAGGGATAAGGGCGACGGTGGGCAGGTAATTGCCAGCCTGGATTGCGCCCGCGGTGGCCTCAGCGGCGCTAGCGAGACCGAGCGTCTGGGCAGCAGCTTCGCTGCCGACCTCGAGGGTGCCGAGCGAGCCGGGGATGCTCCATGCATTCATGAGTCCGGTGTGGTTCATGATCATGCCGATAACGCCACCGAGGAACTCGTTGCCGCCAAAGACGCGAGCAGCCGAGAAGCCGATGAGGATCTGCAGGAACACGAAGGAGGCGTTAGAGAACGTGTGAATCAGAACGTACCAAGGGTTGAGGTCGAGAGCGCCACCCAGGGCGTTGTTGATGCCCTCGGTGAGACCCATCATAAGACCAGAGGCCACGATGGCGGGGATGATGGGGACGAAGACGTCGCCCAGTGCCTTGGTGGCGCGCTGGATGGGGTTGCCCTTGGCAGCAGCCGCTGCCTTGGCGTCGTCGGTGGAGCCTACGGAGATGTTGCCCTGCTTGCAGAACTCGTCAAAGACCTTGTTGACTGTGCCGGTGCCGTAGATAACCTGGAGCTGGCCAGCTGCCTGGAAGTTGCCCTTGGCGAGTGTGCAGTCCTCGACGGCGTCCATGTTGACCTTCGAGTCGTCAGCGATGACGAGACGGAGGCGTGTGGCGCAGTGTGCAGCAGAGACGACGTTGTCGGCTCCACCGATCGCTGCTAGGATTTCACGTGCGGCTTGTTCGTGTTCAGCTGCCATAAAAACCCTCCCTTTCCTTTCCTTACCTTGCGCTTGCGCTTACCGGATACATGAGACGCATCGAAACGCAGCCATTGGCCAGTCGGCTGTGAAATCGTTCTCATGCGCGTCATATGGTACTACCATGACAGCGTTTTCAATGCGAGAATTGGAAATTCGGTGGACGGCATGCGATTATTCGATGGCCGCTGGGAGTTTGGGCTTGCGGGGAATTCCCATTGAGTGGCAAAAAGAGGGAAAAATGACCGGATGTTGCTTCCTAGCGCATTGAGTTGCGGCCGTAGATCTGGTATCCCATCTTGATTTGTGAGATGGGGGTGTCCTTATCATCCATCTGAGCGAGTAGCATCTGTGCCGCCTCGATGCCGCTGGTCTTGTAGGCAAGATGGACCGTCGTGAGAGAGGGATGCGAAATCTGGCTCAGCAGGCTGTCTCCCAAACCGGTAATCTGCACGTCTTCCGGTACGCGTATGCCATACTCGCGCATGCACATCAGAGCGCCGAAGGCGATGTCGTCGGTCGCGCAAACGATGGTGTCTACGTCGGGGACGTTCCTGAGGAGATGCTCGGCGCCGAAGAAGCCGGAATCCGCATCGAAGTCGACGACGAGCTGAGCCTCCGGGGGAACCACAAAGCCCGCCTCGGTGCAAGCGTCGAGGAAACCGCAGTGGCGTAGCTTGCCCGCCGCGAGGTCTTCCTCCAGGACCCCGAGATATGCCGGGCGTTGCGCCTTTGCGAGCACGAGCGTCGTCAGTTCGCGTATGGCATCGTAGTCGTTGTGATATACGCACGAATAGCCGTCGATTTGCTGGCCGAGCACGACGAGGGGAACGTCCATAGCCCTGAAGGCATCCTCGTGTTCAGGCGTGAAGACGGTGGCGATGAGGATGATGCCATCGACGTGATGTCTGCCGCAGAACATGTTGAGATACTCGACTTCGAGGGACTCGTCGTTCTTGGTGTTTGCCAGCACCACATGGTAATTGTTCTGTGCGAGTTCGTCGGTGATTCCTGCGACCATGCGGCTGACTGATTGCGAGTTGATCTTTGGTATGATGACGCCCACGAGACGCGTCTTTCCCGTGCGAAGCTGCTGGGCATTTTGGGAGGGGACATAACCGGTCTCCTGGATGATGCGTCTGATGAGGTTCCGCTTCTCCTGGGAGACATATCCGTTGTTGAGGTAGCGCGATACCGTCGCACGCGATACTCCTGCACGGCGAGCGATATCGTTGATGTCCATTTTGCTCCTGTCCCTGGAATAATTATGACCGCTGTTTGCACAAAACGATACTACGTTGTGGTACCGATACCAGAGAATGTGGCAAACCTGCAGGTACGCCGCAAATCCACAAAATGGTCAACCTTGACGGACAAACGCGGGGCACCTCTAGCATTTGCGTTATGAGGCGCCCCGTAACTGAATTATGTTTGAATGAACCGTTACCAGTGCACGATGACCGCGTCGCCCACTTGCACGTTGAAGTAGAGAAGCTCGGCAGCACTGTAGGGCAGATTGACGCATCCATGGCTGCCGTCGTAGAGGTATTCCTCGCCGCCGAACGTGTAGCGCCACGTCGCATCGTGCAGTCCATAGCCGCCAAAGAAGGGCATCCAGTAGGTGACCTCGTTCTCGTAATCAGGTTCGCCATCGCCGTTGCTGTCGAGTCCGATGAGCGTCGCTGGTGACTCTTTGCCCTCGATGGCGAAGACGCCGGTTACGGTGTCGTTGCCCTCCGCTGGGCCGCCGGAGACACATTCGGAACTCCAGATGAGGCTGCCGTCATCTCCATACATGCGAGCGAACTGTTCCGTGAGGTCGACGTCGATGTAGCGCTTTCCCCAATCGGCGCCGCCTGGGTTGTAGACCGCAGCACTGCTGATGCAGGGAACCTCGATCGGCTTCGAAGACTTCTCGTTGATGCGGTCCACGATGAGCTCTGCAAGTTCGGCGCCGTCGATGTTCCAGCCGTAGGTACCGTCGTTGATTTGTATTTCCTTTCCGTCTGGGCGCGTGTAGGTCCGGAAGCCGCCGACGGAGTCAAGCTCACTCGAGAGAGTGCCTCGCGTGTACACGGCAACCGAGTCCACGTCGCCAGTGACGGAGAAGTCATCCGCGATGCAGAGCCATGAGCGTACGAGATCGCTGTCGAGGGTCTTGACGGTCTCGCCCCCCAGTTGGAGTTCTATCTCGAGATCGGGGTATTTCTTTACCTCGGCGAGTGCATCCTTGAACTTTGAGTCGCTGAGGGTGACCGTAGGTTGTACCAGGTCGGCTTCGTCAAGCGTGATGGTGGGGTTGAGGCCCTCCATGCCGATGGCGACCTTGTCGAGCACCGCATCAGTGTCGAGCTCGGTGCCAAGCTTCTCTGCTACCGTCTTGAAGCCGCCAGCTTCCTCATCGTAGTAGATGGAGGCGTTGGCAGTGGGAGTGGCGTTCTCGCTTGCCTTCGCAATTATCGGAGAGACAATCTCGCTGAGCTTGCCCTCGTCGAGCGAGACTCCCTCGCTAACCGTGTACGCCTGTGGGACGATGATTGCGAAGGGCCAAAGCCACGAGGGAACCTGTGACGTGGTGGCGTTCACGTAAGTGTCGGTGTCCAGAACGAGGTTCACGTCGTTTGCCGCGACGGAGAAGTTCATCCCGTCACCTGTGACCAGTGCGGAGTAGTCCTTTGCCTCGGAAGCGATTCGGTCGGCAAAGGTGGACGTCGAGATCATAGAGACGTCGTTGCCGTTGACGGTCGTGCGCGGAAGGAAGTGGGACGAGAAGAACATCCCGCCGGCGATGTAGGTGACTATGATGATGAGGCAAGTCGCAATGCCCACGATGGTCGCAGCGCGATGATGCTTCCAAAGCGATCGGACCGTGCGAACAAAGGGGGACTCGCTTGATTCCTCCTCGGATGAGGTGGGAGTGGGTTCCTGCTCTTGGTCTTTGGGTTTGGTTTGGACAGACTTGGCTTGGGTGGGTTTGCCCTTGCCCTTGCCCTTGCCCTTTTCCTTGGGCTTTGCCTGCTGCGCCTTTGCCGTGGCGGATCGCGGCTTCTTGGTTTGTGCCGTCGTGGTGGTCGGCTTGGACTCCTCCGCTAGTTTGGGTGCCTCTTTCCGTGGGGACTCAGGCTCGGCCTTGGGCTTCGGCTCCAGCTCAGGCTGTGGCATCGGCTCGGCCTTGGGCTTCGGCTCCAGCTCAGGCTGTGGCATCGGCTCGGCCGTAGGTTCTGGCCCTTGCTCGGGCTCCGGTTCGACGGGCTGCGTCTCTGCGTCCGACTCCGCTTCGACGGGCTCCGCCTCCGCGTCTGCCTCCCTCTCGACGGGCTCCGCCTCCGCGTCTGCCTCCGCCGGCATTGTTTCGACGATCTCTATGTCTTCCGGCTCCGCATCGATGGGCTCTGCCTCCACAGGCTCGGGAACACTCGGTTCCACGTCGACGGGTTCGACCTCGACGTGCTCGAGTTCTGCTGGCTCAGTGACGATTTCTTGTTGTGCGCGCGGAGCTTCCTCGGTCGGATCCTGGTCGGCAGCGTCCGGTCGCTCGTCAAAGGAGTCCGGCTCGTCAAAGGAGTCCGGTTTCTCAACGAGTGGCTCCGGCGTCTCGTCAGGCTCCTCGACGGGAAGGTGCTTCGGCTGTTCGGTTTCGTCGAGAAGGTCTGGCCTCGGCGTCTTCTTGCCCCAGAACGACCCTCGCGACGAGATGACGACCTTGCGGTCCTTTGAATCTTCTTGCATCTACGTCTCTCTTCGTTACCCTTGCGCAAAAACATCCGCTATGTTACCCGTTTGCAAGGGTGCGAATCGGGGCGACGCAGCAAATGCGCAGGACATGCGCAAGGGTAAGGAAGCAGGCCTAGCGCTGCTCGGCCCCAAGGACGAGCTCCTCGATGCTCTTTGATGGCGGCGGCGGTGTTGGAGGCAGTGAGCATGTGGTCGTCGATGAGCTGCTTGAGGGCTAACCGGGATTAGCTAATGAGCACCGAGCCCAGCAGCAGGTTTGTTGCGAGCAAGCATCCCGTTACCAGGATGATGGCCCTCATGCGCAAACTCATGCCCTTGGCGACCATGCGTCCCCCTCTCAAAGTGACCCATATAATAGTAGCGTAACCATGATGGCAGAGATATTCGTGATGTACGATGGAGGTACGGCATGGAGGTTCGCGAGCTTACGGACTGGCGAGATTTGCTGGAGAGCGAGCGCGTGATCGCGACGGCGTTTCTTCATCCATGGGATGAGGACGAGGAGCGGCGCATGGCCCAAGAGCAGGCTGGGGGAGAGAAGCTTCGGCTCACGCAGTCTTGGGGTCTCTTCGATGACGATGGCATCATGACCACGAGCATGTCCTGCGCGCAGCACGTCTTTTCCTTCGGTGGCGAGGCGTTGTCGGCGGGGGAGATTCACATGGTGGGATCCATCCCCGAGCGTCGTGGCAAGGGAGGGGTGCGGGCGCTTATGGGTGACGTGCTGCGTGCCTTCCGCAAACGCGGAGATGCGCTTGCGGTGCTCATCCCCTTCTCGTGTGCGTTCTACCGCAAGTTCGGGTTCGAGATTGCCTCCCGCATGGTTTGCCAGCGGGTGGAAATCGGTCAGCTCGCGGGATTTGGCTGCGACTATCGCGTGACGCGCGTGTGGGAGGAAGCTGATCTTCTCCCCGTGCGTGCGCTTTGGGAGTCGTGCGCACGTACGCGCGACCTGACTGAGCTGCGTGGAGATGCTGCTTGGGAATGGCATGGAAACGGCGACTTTGGGGATCCGGACTTCCTCCATCCGGAGCTTCAACGATATGCCTACGTGCTGTGGGATGGCAACGAGGCAATTGCATACGTGCGCTTCTCCTACCGTCCTCAGAACGTAGATGCGCCCTTTGTCGGTGAGCTACAGGTTCACGATGTCGCGTTTGCGCATCCTGTGGCATTTCATGCCGTGCTCGGCTTCCTGTATCGCATGCGGGCAAAGGTTACCCACATCAACTTCGAGCTGCCCGACGTCGACCTTGCGACGCTCGTGCCTGAGGGCGACAAGGTCGAGCAGCGCCTGGACTGTCACGTGATGGCGCGTCTGCTCGACCCCGCGCGTCTGTTGAGCTTGATGCCTCATCCGCATGGTGTGGGCTCTTATGTGCTGGGCATCAAGGATTCGTTCATGCTCGAGGTGGCGGGGTGCTGGCGGGTGACATACCAGGATGGGCGCGCAACCTCGGTGGAAGCGGCCGATTGCGAGGCCGACCTCGTGGTGGAAGAGCCCGTTGCGTGTCAGCTGATCTTGGGACGCATCGGGCTCACCGACGCGTTGCTGCGACCTGGCGTGCATGTGAACGGCAATGAAGAAACGCTTCATCGCGCCTTCGTGCGTCGTCCCGTCCACCTCGCGTTATAGGCATGTCACGACGGTTTCGCCTGGTGGTCGTTGCGGGCGATGCCGTCGTGTGGGTGGCGTGCGGCTAGTCCCGCCAGTGATCGAGAGTGGGCAGGAGTGCCCCCATGAACGATACGGCCTCGTCCAGACTCATGCCCGTTGCCTCGACGAGGTAGGGTGCCGACGTCTCGATCACGTCATCCATCGTCTCGTAGGCGAAGGTGCCGTTGTCGTAGCACCACTTGCAGTACGCCGGGTTCTCGGTGCCGTCGGTGTTCGCGCCGCGTTCCATGTGTGGTACAGAGAAGGGCGTGCCGCAGCACTGGCAGCTGGGCTCTTGCGGCAGGTCGAGCAGACGCGTGACGGGTACTCCAAGCACCGACGCGAGGAGTTTGGTCATGTCGATGCCCGGCGTCGTCTCGCCCGTCTCCCAACGACTGACGGCCTGGCGTGTCACGAAGACCTTGCGTGCGAGTTCCTCCTGGGTCATTCCGGCTTCCTTGCGAGCCTGAGCAAGTACGTCCTTGGTCGCCATGATGGCTCCTTTCTCTCTTGCGTCCGTGACTCAACGGTATCATCCTTGCAAGCATGCGTCACGCAACGGAATGTTGCGCGGAGAGGAACCGGCCTTTTGGGTGTATGGTGAGAGGTCCCCATGGGCCATGGGGACGGATGCTTGGTGACTAGGCACGTCAGAACGAGGAGGGTGCATTGACGGCACGCAGCGACGAACAGTATACGCACATGACGCGCGAGCCTGTCTCGAGGCTCGTGGTCTCATTGGCCGTGCCGGCGATTGTCTCCATGATGATCACCAGCGTGTACAACCTGGTGGACACGGCCTTCGTGGGCACGCTCGGTACCAGCGCGAGTGGCGCGACAGGGATCGTGTTTGGCTTCATGGCCATCATCCAGGCGTTCGGCTTCATGTTTGGCCAGGGCGCGGGGAGTATCGTCTCGCGCGCGCTCGGGCAGCAAGACGAACAGCGCGCGTCGATGCATGCCACGCTAGGGGTCACCGCCGCCTTTGCGAGTGGACTCGTCGTCGCGCTTTTGAGTGTGGCGCAGCTCGACCGTGTGGTACGCCTGTTGGGCAGTACGCCGACTATTGCGCCGTATGCAAAGACATACATCTCCTTCATCCTCCTCGCGGCGCCATTCATGTGCTCGAGCTTTGCGCTCAACAACGTGTTGCGCTATGAGGGGAAGGCGATGCTTGGAACCATCGGCATGGGCATCGGCGCGGTGCTCAACATGGTGGGGGACTTCATCTTCATGCCGGTGCTCGGCTTGGGCATCCTCGGCGCGGGTCTCTCGACAGCGCTGAGCGAAATCGTGAGTTGGGCCGTGCTCTTGAGCATGTTCGCGCGCGGCAAGACCTCCACGAAGCTTCGGCTCTCGTTGCTACACCATGCGAAGCTGGTCTTTCTGGCTGATATCGCGGCAACGGGTTTCCCCAGCCTGCTTCGTCAGGCGCTCAACAGCATAACCACAGTGCTGCTCAATAGCTGCTGTGCCATCTATGGGGATGCGGCTGTTGCCGGCATGAGCATCGTGTCGCGTGTCGTCTTCTTTGCGTTCTCCATCGCCTTGGGTATCGGGCAGGGGTTCCAGCCGGTCGCGGGCTTCAATTATGGTGCGCGGAGTTATCGGCGGGTGCGCGACGCATTCAGGTTTACCTGCCTTGCCTCTCAGGTGGTCATCGCCATCGGTGCAACCGTGCTCTTTGTGGGGGCCGAGCCCATCATCGCGCGCTTTCGTGACGATCCGGCGGTGCTTGAAGTGGGCGTCAGGGCGCTGAGGTTGCAGGCGGTTGCGCTCCTCGCGTTGCCCCTGAGCGTGTCGTGTGAGATGCTGTACCAGAGTTGCGGCCACCGTACAGGTGCAACGCTGCTCTCTGGCATGCGCAACGGCCTGCTGTTTATCCCACTCCTGCTGGTGCTCTCGTCCATCCGCGGACTGGCGGGCATTCAGGAGGCTCAGCCGCTCTCGTACGTGCTGTCGCTTCCCATCACGATTCCCTTCATCATGCGCTTCTTCCGCAATCTGCCCGATTAATGGGGTGTCGTTTGCGGATTGGCTCCTTGGGCGTGCGACTATCGTGGATTGTCTCTCCGGACGTGCGACTATCCCGTTTTGCGAAAGCTATGGGGTGCGATTTTCAAGCCCTGTACCTGCGCAAACGCGGGGCTTGTTTTCGCGTGGTGGGCGAACCTGACCGAAAAACTACCCAAGCCGCAGAAAAACCTGCATATTTCAATCGGCAAATGGTACCGTGCCGCTCATGGTCTGCCTGGCGTTTCTCCGCGGGCGATCTTCCACTCCAATGGGTGTGGAATGGGGTGTAGCATGGGAACTGAATCTGGATGGCATACGCAAGTGATGCATTGAACGCATGGGATTTGCGTACAGTAAGGGATGTGAGCATCATGCAGCACAAGGGCACCGCCACGCTCGATACGCCCCGGCTCGTCTTGCGCAGGCTCACGGTTGCCGACGCAGAGCAGATGTATGCCCATTGGACGAGCGACGATGAGGTTACGCATTTCCTCACGTGGGAGACGCATGGCAACGTCGAGGCAACGCGGGCACTGTTGGGCGAGTGGGTCGAGGACTACAAGTCCGATGACGTCTACCAATGGGGCATCGTCCTTGCTCAGACGAACGAGCTGATAGGCACCATATCGGCCGTAAGCCTCGACGAGGCCGTCGATGCCGTGGAGATCGGCTATTGCATGGGACGTGCTTGGTGGCGACAGGGCATCATGACCGAAGCGCTGGGACGCGTGATCGAGTTCTTCTTCGACGAGGTTGGCGCCAACCGCGTAAGCGCCAAGCACGACGTGGCCAATCCCGCCTCGGGTGCGGTCATGACCAAGTGCGGCATGCGGTTCGAGGGCGTGCGTCGCTCGGGGGCACGCAACAACCAAGGCGTGGTCGACGTAGCATGCTACGCCATACTGGCGGAGGACCGAGCATAGGACTCGTCCCGCCCCGTCATCACCATAGTCGATGTCCAACGGCAACAAGGGAGATCATTTTTCGCCCACGTCCTCGAGCGTACAGACCCGCACGTTCTCCCATTCCTTGGGGAACGCCTCCCGCAGCTCCTTCTGGAGGAAGCGATCGTCGAGGAGTAATACCACGCCGCGATCCTCTTCCGTACGAATGAGACGCCCTGCTGCCTGCAGTACCTTGTTCAGTCCCGGGTACGTGTAGGCGTAGGCAAACCCCTTTCCCTCCTTGGCATCGAAGTAGTCCCTGATGACCTCGCGCTCTGCGGAGGCCCTCGGCATGCCCGTGCCCACGATGACGACTCCCACAAGCGCCTCGCCGGGCAAGTCGATGCTCTCGCCAAATATCCCGCCCAGAACGCAAAGACCGACGAGGCTCGCATCCGCGGCGTGCGTCTCGCGGAACCTGGCGACGAAGCGTTCGCGCTCGTCCTCCCGCATGCGGGGGCGTTGCCGTACGATTGTCGTCTTGCCGTCTGTCCGAGGGCCCAGTGCCTTCGCGACTTCCTCCAACATGGCGTACGAGGGGAGAAAGACGAGGTAGTTGCCCGGGTGTGCATGCGTCAGCGCCAGGAGGTATGCGGCGACGTGGTCGTAGAGCTTGGGTCCGCGCTGCGAGTAGCGGGCGCTGACGTCCGATCCGATCAAGACCTTCTGCCGGCTATGGTCGAAGCTGGACTGCACGTCGAGTGAAGCGTCTTCGTCTTTCGCTGCAAGCAGCTTACGATGGTAGTCCATGAGCAGCAGCGTTCCCGAGAAGAACACGGCTGCCCGGGCTTGCTTCAGGCGCTCGTCGAGGTCGTGGCTTGGGTCCACGCAATAGATCTTGAGCTTTCTGCCGCCGTTCTCTGTCCGGCCGAGGAACGTTACGTAGCCGGTTTCGCTACGTTGCAAGGCAGCGAGAAAGCCATGGACCTTGAAGTCTACGTCGCGCAAGGTAAGGAAGGTTTCGACAGAGCGGGAGGTCGGTGCTCCCGGGCGATTGTTCCCGTGCTCGTTGCCGGTGGTGGGCGAGAGCTCCTCGAGGGTGGCGCTAATGGTGCTGGCAAGCGCCGTGAGGGCGTCAACAAACGCATCGCTTATGCGTGCCTTCTGATAAGTTGGCCGGCCTCGCCCTTTGGAACCCGCATGCGCGTTAGCCGGCAGGGCCTTGCTCCATGCGGGGAACGTGGAGACGGTGGTGCGCACGGCCTTTGCCAGCTCGGAGAAGGAGCCTCCCTTGCGCAGGAGTCGCTCGAGCCCTTCGAGCTCGGATGCGGCGAGCTCGGCGCTGTACATCTCTCGCATGCGCTCTACGAGGTTGTGGGCCTCGTCGACGAGAAGGACGGTGTCGCCGCCCGGCTCGTCCGAGAGGCCAAAGAGTCCTGCCGATGGGGCGAACGCGTAGTGGTAGTCGCAGATAATGACGTCCGACCACCGTGCCGCGTCGCGTTGGAGTTCGTAGGGGCACACGTGATGGTGCGCGGCGACCTCTCCGATGCAACCCGCGTCAAGCACGTCATGGGCGGTGATTGCCTCATAGAGGGCGTCGTTGACCGCGTTGTAGTGGCCGCGGGCGAGCGGGCACTCGACAGGATTGCACAGTGATGCCAGAGGCCGGGCCCGCACCTCCGCGCCGCGTGCGTTGGCGCGCAGTGGGCAAATCTTGTCGCGCGCCGATGCGACCAACACGTTTGTGGCAATGCTCTGCTGCCTGAGCAGGTCGAGGCACTCGAGGGCGGCGCGGCGCGTCATGGTCTTCGCCGTGAGGTAGGCGATGCGCGAGACCTCGCCCGAGCCCATGGCCTTGAGTGCAGGGTACAGGGTCGCGAGCGTCTTGCCGGATCCGGTGGGTGCCTGTGCGTAGAGGCGCTTGCCTTGGTGGATGGCGGTGGCGACGGCGCCCATGAGTTCCCGCTGGCTGTCTCGTGGCCGGAGGGGAAATGCGAGCGTGGAGAGGGTGCGGTCCCGCAGTTCGTCGTGGTCGATCCGCCATGCCGCCCAGCGCTGCGCCTTATCGAGGAGGGAGAAGAACCAAGTCTCGATGCGGGGTATGTCGTACATGCGCTCGATTTGGCGCACCTCTCCGGTGGTCATGCTCGCGTAGGTGAGCCTGATCACAACTCGCTCTCCGAAGGCGGACGCGAGTGTGGACGAACCGCGCGTCTTTCGAAGATAGAGGTAGGCGTAGCAGAGTGCCTGTGCTTCGTGGATGGCAGCGGGCTCCTCGATGGTGGAGACGTCACGCGAGACGCCCTTGATCTCGTCGATGACGAGCGGATGTGCGCCATCGTCGATAATGCCGTCGGCGCGGCCCTCGACGCAGAGAAAGAAGCCCTTCTGGTCGTGTACAGCCTCCTCTCGAATCTCGAGGCGGGCAGCATGCGGATTAAAGGAGCCATCGGGGAAGTAGATGGAGCAGACAAGCGGCACCTCCGCCTGGTATGCCTCGCCGCCTTGGGCCTGTAGCATCCGATGGATGTCGCCTCCGACCAATGCGGCCTCGACGCTACCGCGCAGCAGGTCGTTCTCCGAGCCGATGTCTCCCGAACGTAGGAGGAACTCGACGAGCCTGCGCACCGACGTTCGCAACGTTCGCATGTCGCCTCCTCGCAGGTGACAGGTGAAGGGGTATGTGCCTCTTGCCCCCCTGTCGCCTATGCTGCCTGGTCGAGCTCTTCCTCGCTATACTCCTGCACGATGTTGTCGTATTCCGCGGCGGCATCTGCAACGCGTGCGCGTAGCTTGTCGTATGAGAACAGACCGTCTTCGTTCTTCTCAAGTCCGTCAAACGAAAGGTCAACGCTCATGGGTGACTCCGTGCCCGAGAGCATGGTGCCCTCGCGAAGCTGTTCCACGCTTTGGTACAGCAGGCGCACGCGTCCGAACTCCTTGCCATTCGTGTCTGCCCAGCGCTCGAAGACCAACTTGACGCCGATGGGTGTCGCCGCTTCGATGGCGCCCGGAAGTTCGTACTTCTCGACCTGCAATGCCGCAAGAACGCTGCCAATGTTGGAGTCATGCCCGCAGAGGAAGGTGAACACACGCCCCTGCGCATCCATCTCTTTCCTGATCTCTTGGAGCAAGGGGTGCGCAACGTTGTATGCCACGAGTGGTGCGGTGAAGAGCAGGTCTCCATAGAAGTCCTTGGACTGCGAGACGAGCGCCCATTGTTCCGTGGTGAGGTCGTGACCGAAGGCCGCCGCAGTTGTGTCCGGAGACTCGTAGTATTGCAAGACGAGCGCGTCGGAAAGCTGGCTTGCGGTCTTGAGCGAGCCCGACACCGCCGGCTCCTTGTCCTGCTCAAGCGTGAGCTGAACGTCTGACGTGTCCAGGTCCTTGATTTCGCCCGATTTGTAGGCGTCGGACTCGGCGTAATCCACCACATCCTCGATGAGGGCGTACGAGTCCGCCAAGTGAGCGGCGACATCCTGCGCGCCAGTGGCGCCACCTACGGTCTCCATCTGTTCGAGAGCGGCATCCACGTAAGAGTCCGTGATGAAGGTGGTCACCGGATTGAACACGGGGTCCATGGTGTCGTAGTCGGCATGCGTCTCGATGTCGACGTTTGCCACGGGCAGCATGCCGCTAGAGAAGTATTGGGCTGTTGCGATGGTGCGCTGTTTGGCATTGGCGTAGAAGCGGACCTCGCCCGGCTTGGGCTGGTAGTTCTCGGGAATGAGCCCCTCGGATTCGAGCCATTTGCGCACGTACTCGCCCATCATGGTCTCTTGCGTACCGCCGCGCATGGTGAGCTCGCTCGCATTGGAGGTCCATTCGATCCACTCGTGCGGGGTCGCCAAGTCGAGTGCCGAACCGGTGGTCGAGAGCGGAGCACGGATGTTGTGACGACTCAGGACCACGACCTGCTGCAGCTTGTAGGCGTCGCCAGGGCTATGGAAGTCCTGGGCTGCGGGCTCCTCCTGGGCTGCGGGCTCCTCCTGTGCGGCGGAATCCTGGCTAGCCTCCTCGGCGGGCTGAGCGGAATCCTCTTGACTGGTCGACTCGCTTGGGGCCATCCCTTGTGGCTGCCCACATCCCCACAGAGGCAGCGCTAACGCAAGCATCATTACGAGTGCGGTCATCAATAGCGAAACGCGGTTGCGGTTGTCCATAGAGCCCCTTTCGCTCGTACTCCCGTTGTCTATGAGGCCATTGTACATGGTGTGGTTCAATTACCTCTCGTGTGGTGAGAAAACGACCGTGGCATTGACGACTGCACGATTCGCGTTACGTTCGCGCTGGCCATTAAATGCCACAGCCCAAGTTCGGTATAGCCACAGGCCCGAAGGCCTAGGGTCAGCCCCATTCGACGCGATGACCTTGGCGTAGTACGCAAACGAATCCTTGCGGCTGCGCCCAGGCCATTCTCGACGATCATAAGCGACGCCTGGTAGCGGTTGAACGCCTCGTTCAGGAAGCAGCGGGCTCGCACACTGCCAGCGGCACATCGTCACCGCCGGGGAGGATGCCTAGGCTCATCACGTTGCCGAAGGCGCCCTCCACTAGGGCGTAGTTGATTTTGTTGAAGGTGAGCCAGTAGCGCACGAGGCTTCGGTACTCGGTGAAGAGCGTCTTGCAGTAGTTCATGCAGAGGTCGACGAGGTCATGGTTGGCCCATCCGCCCTCGTATGTGTAACATACCACTAGCGACTACGTGAACGGGTGCCAAAGAGGCTCGTGCGGCGTCGTTCTCATGCGGGTGATTGCGGGTTACAGCTCGCATGCCCGGCTGGGAGGTGGAGCGTAAATCCGTGTCCCTCCTACAAGAGATGCTGGCGCAGGAATCTCTCGACCACGTCGAGCGCCTCTTGGCAGCGGAAGCCATTGCTGCCGTGGTTGGCGTCGGGAAGCTTGTAGAAGGTCACATCCTGGCCCGCCTGACGCAGCCGCTCATACAGCCGGCATGACTGGTCGAAGTTCACCAGCTGGTCGCGGCCGCCATGCATGATCAGTATGGGAGGCAGCATGCGGTCACCCGCATCGGGTACATAGGAAACCGGGCTTGCAGCCCGTGCCCATTCGGGATGCTCGAACAGGTTGCGTCGTCCGATGAGCTGTCCCTCTGGAGATTTGGCATCCATGTGGTCTTGAGCGCTGGGTACGAGATTCATACGGCCGAGGTCGGCGGGGCCATACCAGTCAACTTATCTGGCATGGAAGGTTCCTCCGTTCAAGATGTATGTCACACAGCATGATAGCGGACCCGGATAGCTCCGGGACCCGGAAGGAGGGGCGTGTTTGCGTTTGCTCCGTCCTTATGCTGTGGCCTTTGCGTCGGTCTTGGTGTCCAAGACGAACGCAGCGGCAATGGCGACCACTGCGGTGAGCACGCCGCACACGGCTGGGTCGATGAAGGCCCATGCCGATGCCGTCGACCGGGCCGATGGCGCATCAAGTCACGATGATGTAACGAACCCGGGCCGCGTTTGCCAGGCCATGCGCATACCGCCTACAATGGCGGGCGTCCAAAAGCTAAGGGGTGCCGCCATGCAGGAGATGATCGACATATACGACAGCAACAAGCAGCTCACGGGCGAGACCATGGCCCGCGAGGGGGCCTTCCTGCACGAGGGGCAGTACATGCTCTACGTGCTGGCGCTCATCGAGGACGCGCGGGGGCGGTTCCTCATCACGCAGCGCTCGCTCGACAAGCACTGGGCCGCCGGCTGGTGGGAGGTGACCGGCGGCGGCGTGCGCGCGGGGGAGACGTCGGCCCAGGCGGTGCGGCGCGAGGTCCCCGAGGAGGTCGGCCTGAAGGTGACCGGAGAGGTGCCCGCGCCAATCTACGGCTACGAGAACGTCGACCTCGAGCGCGGCGACAACTACTTCGTCGACATCTACCACCTGCGCCTGGACTTCGACGAGTCCGACGTGCGCCTCGTGGACGGCGAGGCCGTGGCCTTCCGCCTGGCGAGCTGGGATGAGATCGCCGGACTCGCCGACCAAGGCATCTTCTTGCACTTCGAGCGCCTGTGCCAGGCGCTTGAGGCGGAGGGCGTGCTCTAGAATACTTCGAGCCGCAGGTAACGAGTGTTTTGGATGGCCGACAGGCGCGCGACGGCGGGGGTGTTTGTGCCCGAAGGCCAATCCCCATCTTCCGGGTGCCCGATGCCATCTTCCTAGCTCTGCCAGATGCGCTCCAGCTCGTCCCAGTCGGGCATGGCGGCGCGCAGCGCGTCCCAGGTGGGATGCGCCACCTCCGACGCTCGCGAGAAGAGCTCGCTGACGCCCTCGTCGAGCGCCCGCATCTCCGAGACGGCATTCTTGCAATGGTCGGTGACGCAGAGCCGCCCTATCGCGGTCTTGGCCATCGCGCGCAAGGCAAGCTCCCATGCGACGCGCTTGGGGCCGGGCCTGAGGAAGTCCTCGTCGCCCTCGGGTAGGATCATGCCGCCCGCGGCGAGCACCACCTCATACCCCTCCAGAATCGCGTCGGTGAGTTTGGTGATGTCTTCTGCCGTTGCCTTGGTCAGGTCGCAGCCCAGGCGGTAGGCGAGGAAGCAGAAGGGCAGCACAGACACCGCATGGCATACGAGCCACCAGCGCATGTCGTGTTCGAAGCTTGCCCGGTAGCTGCCGCAGAAGATGCGCTCGAGGAGGGTGCGGTCCCGCTCAGGGATCTCTCCCGCGGCGGGACCCACGGTGAGGTGCCAGGCCCCGAGGCGCACCACGACCGCACGGTCTGCCTCGCGATGGCCCGCCGTCCCCTGGAAGCCGAAGAGCACGCGCCGTGGGCCCGAGCCGTCGGCACGCACGGCTGCCTCGACCTCGTCGACCCTGAGGTCGTTCCCCACGCAGACCACGAGGTCCGTGTCGAGGGCGGCAAGCTCCGGTGCGAGCGCGACCATCTGGTCCTGCCGCATGACCACGAAGGCCGCGTCGAAGTGCTCGCCAGTCGGCAGCTCCCGCACCACGCGCGGATGGCACGTCGTGTCCTTGCGCTGCAGGTAATGGCGGATCCTCAGGCCGTCGCGCTCTATCGTGGTGGCCCACCTGCCGCGGGCCACCACGCACACGTCGTGGCCAGCCTCGCAGAGCACCTGCGTCAGGTAGCTGCCGATGACGCCGACCCCAACGACGAGCAGCCTGCGTGGCTCCCCGGCGGCTCCCTTCGCCAGGCTCACGTCGAAGTCGCACACCGCGGCGCCGCGTCCGAGCGTGCCCTTGCGCGAGAACCTGATGCCGGGCAGGTCGCCATAGATGATGTCATCGTTGGTGCAGAAGAGGTTGCAGAGCTCGGGGACGCCCAGTTCCGCCGTCACGCGTTGGTAGGGGCATCCCGTGATGTCGAAGTGAACGCGGGAGCCGTCGTGGGAGGAGTCGCGGACGGAGAAGCCGGCGTTCCGCCCAAAGGCGCGCGGCTGCAGGGCGGCGAAGCCCCGCAGGAAGAGGCCCCCTCCGCCGGGGACGCTCACCGGCCGCTCGAAGAAGCGGCGGTTCACTAGTGCGTTGGAGCGGGCGAAGTCCATGAGGAGCGCGAGGGCCTCCTCCTTGCCCATCTCCTCCGCCATCTCTTGGTAGATGGCGCACGTTGGCATGATGAAGCCCTCAACGTGCATCCTCTCCTGCTTGCCGAGCGCTTCGGTGGTCTTGAGCAGGCCGTCCAGCCGCCGTTCGGCGCGCACCCAGAGTGCTGCGGCTCCGTCTGTGCCCAGCCTATCGGACAGCCTGGCTACGAGCGGATCGAATTTCTTCTGCTCAAGCAGCTTGCGTGCGGTGCGTGACATGGTAGACCTCCTCATGCAACGGAATATCTTAGCTTGGCCACCCTTACGCTTCGGCCCTTACGCTAACATGCTGATACCGTTCATGGTGATCTCGGGAGCCTGCCTCGTCACCATGAGAATACGGCCAGACGGTTGTTGACGTTCTTGCCGAACGTGGCGACGAGCCAGCCGTGCTCGAACGAGTCGCAGGGCGTGCGCAGGCAGGTGGCCGTCTGCTCCTTGGTGAAGTACCCGAGCACGCCCTCCATCACCACGATGGTGGCCGAGCGGCCCTTTGGCAGCTGCGCCGTCCAGGCGGCGTCGAGCGCGTCCCCCTCGAGCGTCGCGCAGCGCGTCCGCGAACATGATGGTGCGCGCGACCACGCCCTCGTGCGAGAGGAGCGGGTCGTACTTGCTCACGTCCACGGCCAAGGCGTTGACGACCTCCTTGGCCTTCTCATCCCGAATGCGGGGATTCGGCCGGGCCGTCTCGCTCGCGCGGATGGCCGGCGTGACGAGGACGGTCTCCTGAATGTCGCCGAATCGGATGTCCACGTCATTCCTCTCTTGAGCATGATAGTTAGCTTATTCTAACATGTTTCTCCGTACACTATGTTTCCGCTCCTTGTTCCCTTATGTCGGGTCGCGTCCAATGGGTTGGTATGGGCTTACTCGACGCGGCGATCTGGTGCGCGTTGCTGGTCTTCATGGTTTAGGAAAGTCGAACCACTTGGAATGGGTGGGGTAGGGGCCTTGCCCTCGGCAACCTCTTCCAATGCGCCGCCAGGAGCCGGGATCTAGTCAGCCAAGCGTTATCTATGTCGCAGACGATGCGGTGGCCGCCTTCAATGCGTATGAGCACACTCTCGCCAGGTGCCCTGAGTTCTTCCTTCAGTCTCCAGGGAGAACCACAACGAGTTCGGGGAGAAAAGCCTTGAGTGGTGCGGGATGTGATTCTGGTATGTTCCGGCTCCCATGACATGATTCCATGGGAGCCGCTCACATTTCGTCACCTTTGCGCTACAATTGCATGCGAATAGGGGAGCTGGGGATGTGGCCCGGCTGAGAGGAGCGACCAAATCGCTCGACCCGAGAACCTGATCTGGGTAATGAGCATTGCCCAACCTTGTATTTCAGCCGCAGGTAGAGCGGCTATTTTTATGCGAAATCCAAGACAATCCCGAAAGGCAGTCCCAAACAGTCCTGCGGGCAGATTCTGCCTGCCGGGAGCGCACACGGCGAATCGGCGAGCGGTAGGTCCCCGCCGAGCCGGCAATCCCAAGGCGAAATTTGTGTCCACCCCCGGAACTAACCTGAGCCTAGAACCAGTCCCAATGGCGACCTGAGAGCCAAGCGCCAGGGCCTGCCGAAACTCGCCTGTCTCCCAAGTGGCGAGGGAATGACCGAGCATGGATAGGCTGGAAGTGTACATAGGCCCTTTCCCTCTGGGGGGCCATCTGATCGCTCTTGCAGCGAACGAGGGATGCCGTGTGTCGCCGGAACTGCCGGCGACGTCCTCATGCCGATGCTCGAGAATCGCCAGGCTGAGGGCGACGGGATGTGCCGATTCTATGACTCGGCCTCTTAGGGCCGCTTACGGCCACTTAGCGTGCCCCGCGCCGCGCGGGCGAAACCCCTTCTGCCCTATAACCGCCTCAACCGCGGTCGCACGAGTCCCCGACAGACCCCGTGCGTCCACGATAGTCCACCTGACTGACGGAGGCGCCCATGGCCCACCAGAGATACACCTTCGGATTCACGGGGGAGGACGAGACCTCCCACCGAGAGGATCGTTTCTCCCCACAAAACGAGGCTGACTACGAGAGGCTCGCGCGCATCGCCGCCGCCGAGGCCGCAGGAACCGACCTGCTGCTCGACGTGAGGGACATCGAGCTCTACGCACACGTCTCGCGCAAGACCGTGTACCGCCTGGTCAGTCGGGGCGTCCTCAGAGAGAAGCGCATCGGCCGAAACATCCGCATCAGCAAGCGCGTCCTCGACTCCGTGCTCTCGCAGGGGATCGAGGAGTAACACCCATGTCCACCGCAGCGACGCATGCTCTCTTGATCAGCCCGTTACGACCGACCATGTGCGGCCAGCCTCCGCAGCTCAAACACACCCGGCTGGTGAAATCGAGACGGCGTTTCGGCGGCTGGTCGAATCCACCGCAAGGTTGGAGGAGACAGTCATGATCGACGAGGGCAAGAGCACGCCACTGAGCCCCATCTACGTGTGGGCAATAGCCGAGGAGTGCTTCAGCATCGCGCAGACATGCCAGCTGCTGCGCATCAACGCGCGCAGGATTAGGCAATTTGTTGCGCAAGAAAACGACCCCATGCCCTTCCGCTGCTTCCCCGGGCAGCAGAGGGGAGCATTCATCCACAAGGACGACCTGCGGGAATGGCTGCAGCGAAACACCGTGATGCTGCATGACGAGAAGACGTTCCATGAGCCGCCAGAACCGTAGGGCCAAGGGCAACGGAAAGGCGGCGGAGTACGTGAAGGTCTACCGGTTCATGACCGAGGGGATGGGTCTCCAGGGGACGCTGCTGCTCGTCTACGCCCGCATCTTCGGCTTTTGCAAGGAGACGGGCGGGTCCTTCTGGGAGAGCAGACGTGGGACCGCCGAGTTCCTGGGGATCAGCGTCCGCCAGGTCAACAGGGACATGAGGAGGCTAGAGGAGGATGGCCTCATCGAGGCGATTGGTGAGTGGAGGCTGCCGAACGGGCGGATCTCCAAGCGCTACGAGGTGACCGAGGAGCCTGTGAAGAAGGCGCTCAGGATTGTGGCCAAGCGGCACGACCCCTCGCTTTTCGACCCATGACACGACGTCATGGGGGAGACCCCCACGGGTGACACGATGTCACCCGAGCGACCCGGCTCGCATGACAGCGTGTCCCACCCGACATGACACGGTGTCACCCAATAGGAAAGGAAGGATACGAAAATGGAGATAGGAAAGGAACGCGCGGGCGCGGGCGCGCGAGAGGACGGGCTCGGGAGGCGGAGGTCCGTGGACGTCGAGACCATATTTGGCGACATCAAGCGCAACTGGGGCTTCAGGCGGTTCCTCCTGCGGGGCCTCGAGAAGGTCGACCACGAGATGCGGATGGTCGCGATGGGCCACAACACTAGGAAGATGGCCTACGCCCTGGGGGTGTAGGCGCGCCCGCCCTTTGCGCAAAACGTCGGCCCGCAACCACAGCCGATTCTGTGGTTGCGGGCCGACTGTCCAGAGACTTTTGATACGGCCCCCCTCATTACAACGTACTTACGCCGCAGGCCCCCTATCGTCTCGCTACGCTCAGAACTCCAGATTGGTGCCCTGCTCGTCCTTTGAGAACATATGGATGACGTTGCCGGCGAAGGTGTACTCCACCTTGGCACCTGCGAAGAAGTGGTCCTGATAGGGGCCCTCGATCTCGGTCGTGGGCACGATGACGATGACATCCTGCCCGAGCGAGTCAAGATGCACGTGAACCGAGGAGCCCATCATCTCGGACACGTCGACCGTGCCGACCAGCGTGGCGGCGTCACCCGAGGCAAGGGAGATGTGCTCGGGACGGATGCCGAGCGTGATGGGCTGCGAGGTCACGTCATGGGCAGCCAGTCGCGCCTGCTTCTCGGCACTGGGCACCACAACGGCATCGCCCACGCGCACGCTGTAGGCATCGCGGTCGCGCACCAGCTCGGCATCGAAGAAGTTCATTTGAGGCACGCCTATGAAGCCTGCCACAAAGAGGTTGGACGGATGCTCGAAGACCTCCTGCGGCGTACCGACCTGTTGGACCTCGCCGTCCTTCATGATGACGATGCGATCGCCGAGCGTCATGGCCTCGGTCTGGTCGTGCGTGACGTAGATGAACGTGGAGTTGATGCGCTGGCGCAGCTTGATGATCTCGGCGCGCATCTGGTTGCGCAGCTTGGCGTCGAGGTTGGACAGCGGCTCGTCCATGAGCAGGACCTTCGGCTCGCGCACGATGGCACGCCCGATGGCCACGCGCTGGCGCTGGCCGCCGGAAAGCGCCTTGGGCTTGCGGTCGAGAAACTCTGTGATGCCAAGCGTCTCGGCAGCCTCGTTGACCCGGGCATCGATCGCCTGCTTGTCCATCTTGCGCAGCTTGAGCGGGAAGGCGAGGTTGTCGCGCACCGTCATGTGAGGGTACAGGGCGTAGCTCTGGAAGACCATGGCGATGTCGCGGTCCTTCGGGGCAACGTCGTTCATGAGCTGGCCGTCGATGTACAGCTCGCCGTCGGTGATCTCCTCGAGGCCGGCGACCATGCGCAGCGTGGTAGACTTGCCGCAGCCAGAGGGACCGACGAACACCACGAACTCGCGGTCGGCGATGTCGAGGTTGAAGTCGGGCACGGCAAGGACGCCCTCGTCGGTAATGCGCAGGCTTGAGGCCTTGCGGGCGCCGTCGTCTGCCTTCTTGCGGCCAAAGAGGCCCTTCTTGGACGTGCGCTCGCTGTTGGGATAGACCTTCTTTATGTGTCTGAGGCTAACTTCTGCCATTGTTCTTTCGTCCTTCCTAGCCCTTGACCGCGCCTGCCGCGACACCCTTGATGATGTGTTTCTGGCACGCCAGGTAGAAGATGATGACTGGAATGATGGACAGCAGGATCAGCGCCATCGTGGCACCAAGATCCACCGTGCCATAGCTGCCCTTGAGGTACTGGATGTGGATGGGGATGGTCCGATACTTGTTGATGTCAAGCACGAGCACCGGCAGCAGGTAGTCGTTCCACACCCACATGATCTCGAGGATGCCCACGCTGATAAGGGTAGGCTTGAGCATGGGAAGCACGACGCTGAAGAAGGTGCGCACGGGTCCGCATCCGTCGATGGCGGCCGCCTCCTCGATCTCAAGAGGGATGGACTTGACAAAGCCCACAAACATGAAGATGGCCAGTCCCGCACCAAAGCCGAGGTATACGATTGGAATGGTCCAGGGCGTGTTGAGCTTCAGAACATCAGCGGTCTTGGAGAGCGTGAACATCACCATTTGGAAGGGCACCACCATGGAGAACACGCACAGGAAGTAGATGGCCTTGCAGAACAGCGAGTCCACGCGAGCGATGTACCAGGCGGCCATAGAGCAGAACACCAGGATGAGTCCGGTCGAGAGCACCGTGATGACCACGCTATAGAGAACCGAGCTCTTGAAGGGATAGTTGCCAAAGGTCATGCCCTTGACGAAGTTGGCCATCCCCGCCCAGCTCTCGCTGGTGGGCAAAGCGAACGTGTCCGTCTTGACGAAGGTGTTGAGCTTGAACGAATTGATGACCACGGCCACCACGGGCAGCACCCACAGTATGCAGATGGCCGCAAGCACAACTGACAGGATCGCCTTGTTGCGGCGCTCGGCCGCCAACGTCTGCTGTTTGTCCATTACTGCTGCACCTCCCTCTTGCGCGTGTAGGCGAGCTGCGCCAGGCCCAACCCCGCAACCAGGACAAAGAAGATCACGGCCTTGGCCTGGGCGGTGCCACGCGCCGCGGTGCTCGAGTTGTAGAAGGTGTTGTAGATGTTGAGGGCCAGCATCTCGGTCGTGTTGATGGTGGACCCGTCCGGCTGGATGAGATAGGGCAGGCCTCCCGTCAGCGCCAGGTTCTGGTCGAACAGCTTGAAGCCGTTGGTGAGCGACAGGAAGGTGCAGATGGTGATCGAGGGCATGACATTGGGAATGATCACCCTGAAGAGCGTCTGCCACTTGGTGGCCCCGTCGATCTTGGCCGCCTCGATCATGTCCTCGGGCACCGCCTGGAGTCCGGCGATGTAGATGATCATCATATAGCCGATCTGCTGCCAGCACATCAGGATGATCAGTCCCCAGAAGCCGTACTTGGTCTCCAGCAGGATCGAGGTGTCATAGTGCGAGAGAATGCCATCAAAGATCATCGACCAGATGTAGCCCAGCACAATGCCACCGATGAGGTTGGGCATGAAGAAGACCGTGCGGTACAGGTTGGACCCGCGGATACCCTGCGTGAGGGCATAGGCCACCGCAAAGGCAAAGACGTTGATGAGCACGAGGCTCACCACGGCGGTGGCTGCGGTGTACCAGAACGAGTGCTGGAAGCTTGGGTCGGCCAGTGCCGCCTGGTAGTTGGAGATTCCGACGAAGGTGGCGTCAGAGGTGATGCGGAACTTGCAGAACGACAGACAGATACCCTGGATGAAAGGCCAGACGAACCCGATCGTGAAGGCAGCCACCACCGGCCCCAAGAAGAGCCACGCCCAACGTCTGGTGGCCTGCGTCTGCGAGTTGCCTCGGCCGATCTTCTTGCTCATGCCCGTTCCTCCTTTCTGTGGGAATGTTCCGGTGCCATAGGGACGCAAGGACGCATGTGGTCGAGCCCCCCGCCATGGCGTACCATGCGCGGGAGCCTAGCCACGTGTGTATGTGAACCGATCTGGGCCGGGGTGGTCTCATGCAACCCCGGCCCGAGGATGCGAAGGCACGACATTAGGCGTTGGCCTTCTTGTACTGGGTGGCCCAGCCATCGACGAAAGCGGTCCGGACGTCTGCCCAGGTCTTGTCAGACGGATTGGCGTTGTAGGCGTTAAGGGCGCTCACGAGGGCAGCACGGTAATCGTCCACGTTGGGCTGGTAGTTGGTGGCCCAGTCCATCACGTAGCAGCCGTTGGAGGTGTAGTCGGCGGCGTCGTTGAGGAAACCGTTGGTGGACTCGGCGGCGTTGTTGTAGGGCATGATGCCCAGCTGCTCGACGAGCAGCGCGGACGCGTCGGGGTCGGTCACCAGCCAGACCATGAAGTCGATGGTGGCCTGCTGATCGGCCTCGGAGGCGTTGGCGTTCACGGCCCAGCAGTTCTCGGTGCCACAGTTCAGGCCGGCCTTCTCCTCGCCGTCTACGCCGCAATAGTACGGGAGCATATGGATGTTCGGCTGAGCTGCCGCGAGGTCGGCGTAGTCCCAGGAGCCCGTGAAGAAGAAGCAGGCCTTGCCATCCTTGAACTGCTGCGCGGGGTCATGGCCACCAGTGGCCAGCGTCTTGGGCTCCACCGTGGAGTTGTTGATGGCCAGGTCGTACAGCTTCTTGTAGTTCTCGACATAGGTGCCCTTGATGGTGGCGGGGCACTCGTCCCAACCGCCGTCATCGCGCTCCTCGTAGAAGTAGTCGAGGTTGGCAAGGTGTCCGGTCACGCGCCAGCTGGACGAGTCGTCCATGTCGGTGGCAACAAAGGCATCAAAGCCCAGCTCGTCGGCGCGTTCGTGGATGTCGGTAACCACGGCCTCGAGGCTTGCGAAGTCCTTGATGTCAGCGATGTCGTGGCCGGCCTTTGCGATGAGGTCGGCGTTGGCGACGATGCCGTAGCACTCGTAGCAGTAGCCCATGGAGACGAGCTTGCCGCTCTCGTCATACAGGTTGTAGGCATCGGTGTTGAGCTCCGACTCGATGGCCGTGCCCTTGAGGTCCAGTGCGAAGCCGCCCCACTCCTTGACGCCGGCGGCATTGCCGATGACGAACATGGTCGGCGCGTCGGTCTTGTCCATCTCGGAGGTGAGGGTCTGGCTATAGGTTCCCGACGCAGCGGTCACGATCTTGGGCTCGATGCCCTTGGCCTCCTTGTACATGTCCTTGATGGTCTGGAGGGTCTCGTCGAGCTCTGGCTTGAAGTTGAGCCAGTACACCTTGCCGGCAGCGGCGTTACCGCCACCCTCGCCTGCGCCACCGCATGCTGCAAGAGCGGCGGCCACGATTCCGGCCGCACCAAGGAACGAACGACGGGTAATATTGTTGCTTGCCATGAGGGTTCTCCTATCCTGTGTTGCCCAACACATGAACTTACTTGTGGCTGTCTTGGCGCGTCCGGGGCTGTTGCAGCAGCCTCGTACGCGTCCCTTTTCGGACGCTTTGACCTAGCTCCTCGCCTTTCCCAGGGTCTCTCCTTCCCTGAGGCTTGTCTCCAACCGCACATGCCGGTTGGGTGCCGTGCCTTTGATGACATCCAACAGGGTCTTGAATGCCTCCTCTCCCAATGTCTCCTGCGGTTGTACCAGCGTGGTGAGCGTGGGTATCGTGTACTGCGAGATCTCGATGCCGTCGATGGCGACGACCGAGCACGCCCCCGGCACACTGAACCCCACGTTATGCAAGGCCTTCATGGCGGCAATGGCCATGGAATCCGCTACGGCAAAAATGGCGGTGATATCGGGACGTTCCCCGAGCGCAGCCAAGGTGCGCGCGTAGGCGGCACTCATGGTGAAGTCCACGGTCTCGAGCACGAGGTCCTCGTCAAGGGGTATGCCCGCATCGACAAGCGCCTGACGGTAACCGGCATAGCGCAGCTCGCTGATCGAGTGGTCGCGCACGCTGTCCAACAGCACCGCAATCTTGGTATGCCCATGGTCTATGAGCAGCTTGGTGGCCTTATAGCCCTCGGCATAGTCATCGATGGAGACAGACGAGTAGACGCTCTTGTCAAGGTCTCCGAACTGATTGGTGTTGGTGCAGCACACGAAGGGGATGCCGATGGCGTCCCCCTCGGCACGGCTGTAGTCGAAGCGGCCGCCAAGGAAGATGAGGCCCTTCAGGCGCTTTGAGCGCACGAGGGTCGCGCCGGAGGAGACCTCGTCCGCCCCCACGGGTATCTGGTGCAGGACCATGGTGTAGCCCGCCTCCTCGCACCGCTCTTCGATGGTGCGGATGATGGGGGTGTAGAAGGGGTTCACTGCGCCACGAACGACCAGCCCGATGGTGTCCGCAGGTGCCATGACAAGATCACGCGCGCTGTTGTTGGGAACGTAATGCAGCTTTTCCACGGCCTCGAGCACGCGGGCACGCGTCTCTGGGCTCACGTCGGGATGGTTGTTGAGCACTCGCGACACCGTGCTCACCGCAACGCCGCAGTAGGCGGCTACATCCTTGATGGTCATGCGTCCTCCCCTCACAGCTTGCGTGGCTTCTCTTCTTGGAAACGTTTCTGGTAACGTTTCCAACACCGTTATAGCACCTGTCACGGGAGTTGGCACTGACAATCTGGAAACGTTTCCAGAAATGCGTCGGCGAGCGAGGCCTTTTCCCGAGCGAACGGCAGTGGGCTCGCCCGTCGGGTGGAACATGTCCCGGCATCTGACACAGGTAGGGAAGGTAGCGTGCGCTGGGGGCATACCTTTTTGCCCAGCCGACACATGCGGGGAAACTAGGGGACACGCCCTTTTTGCCCAGCTGGGCAAAAAGGGCGTGTCCCCTAGTTTCCCTAGTGTATGCCTGCCTTTAGTCGCCGAACACCACGGCCTCGAACGGGCGCAGCGTGCCCGGCTCCGTGCTGCCGTGCGTGCCCGCAAGCAGCTTCATGTCGGCGACCAGCGCCGCGTCGTACGACGCCTCCTCGCCTGAGAGGTTCGCCAGCACCACGGCCGCACCCCCCTCCCCCTGGCGACGGTAGGCGTAGACCTGCTCGTCATCGGCCATCAGCTCTTCGAAGCTCCCGGCGACGAGCTCGTAGCGCTCCGCACGCAGCGCCGCCAGCTTGCGGTACCACGAGAGCGGGGAGTCGGGGTCGGCGGACTCCGCCTCCACGTTCACCTGAGTGTAGTCGTCGTGCACGGGAAGCCAGGACGTCGCCGCGGAGAATCCGGCGTTGGCGCTCGCGTCCCACTGCATGGGCGTGCGGGCATTGTCACGGCTGAAGCGGTTGCATCCAGCAAGCGCCTCGGCCTCGGTGCGGCCCTCGCTCAGCGCGAACTCGTACTGCGAGCGCGTCTGAAGGTCGTCGAACTCGTCGAGGGACTTCCACACGCGGTTGGCGTAGCCGAGCTCCTCGCCCTGCATGACGAAGGGGGTTCCGCGCAGGGTGAGCAGGACGGTGCCCAGGGCCTTGGCCTTGTCGGAGATACTCCCCTCGCAGCGGAAGAAGTTGACCGTCGAGCGCGGCTGGTCGTGGTTCTCGAAGAAGACGGGGTACCAGCCGTTGTCTGCGGTGTTCGCCTGGCTCTCGGCGAGCACGCGCTTGAGGTCGGTGAGCTTCCACTCGATTGGGCGGCACCAGACCTCGTCCTCGCACGACACGGCCTTGGTGTGGCTGAACTCGAAGAGCATGTCGAAGACGCCGCGCTCGCCGACCCAGTCTCCCAGCTCATCGGCGCCGACGCCGTTGGCCTCGCCCACGAGGAAGATGTCGCGGCCGTCGCGCACGCCCGCCTTGAACTCGTGCAAGAAGTCGAGGATGCCGGGGGTGTTGGCCGTGGCGGCATGCACGGCATACATGCCGTCCTCGCCGTCGGCCGGGCCGTCCACGAACTCGGCGGGCTTCTTGATGTAGGTGATCGCGTCGATGCGGAATCCGCCTACGCCCTTGTCGGCCCAGAAGTTGGCGATGTCGATGAGCGCACGGCGGACATCGGGGTTCTCCCAGTTGAGGTCGGGCTGCTGGGGCGCGAAGGTGTGCAGGTAGTACTGCTGGCGCTCCTCGCACCACGCCCAGGCGCTGCCACCGAAGATGGAGCGCCAGTTGGTGGGGGCGCTGCCGTCGGGACGCGCGTCGCGCCAGATGTACCAGTCGGCATAGGCGTTGTCGCGGCTCTTGCGCGACTCCTTGAACCAGGCGCACTGCTCGGAGGTGTGGTTGAACACAAGGTCCATCACCACACGCACGCCCTTCTCGTTGCCCTTGGCAATCAGCTCGTCCATATCTGCCATGGTGCCGAAGGAGGGGTCGATCTGGCGATAGTCCTCCACGTCGTAGCCGTTGTCGACCATGGGGCTCTTGTAGCAGGGGGTGATCCAGATGGCACCGACTCCCAGCGAGGCCAGGTAGTCGAGCTTGGCCGTGATGCCGGCGATGGTACCTGTCCCCTGGGCCGCCGTGTCATAGAAGCTCTTAGGGTAGATTTCGTAGGCGATGGTCTTCTGCCACCAGGCAAGGTCTTGTTTTTTGGTCATACTGAACTCCTTCAATCTCTCATTGTGTCTGAGTCGAGGCCCATGCCTCACACGTCATTGCGAGATAGGGCCATGGATAAACCTGCGTCGAAAGGACGGGCTACGGATACGTTCATGGGTATGGTCCAGGGAGAGATCTGCGTTGTCCTACGGAAACACAGCTGCGCCATCGACTCCTTTATAGCACTTTTGGCTGTGGTTGGAAACGTTTCCGACAGACGGAAAGCCTCCATTCCCCGTTTGAGGACATAATCCGACAGCTGCCTTGAAACTAGGGGACACGCCCTTTTTGCCCACAGGAGCAAAGGGGGCGGTAACATAAGGTACCGAGAGAATCGGGTGGAGTCCATTGGGGCCCACCCGATTCTTTTCCGTCGCAAGGCCTAACAACCCCATCTACCTGCGGTTTTATGCCAACGTGTGATATGATTGCAGGTGGGGGGTGGTGTCTGTGGGTGACTTCCAGGGAAGGCTCTTCGATGTCGGCGAGGCGGAGTGGGTGGCCGTCGCGCGCCGCAGCCCGTCCGGGCCCAGGTCCAGGCCGTGCATGCAGGGCCAGCCGATGCTGCTGCCGCCGGACGTGGGAGAGCTCGTGCCCGAGGGGTCGACGCCCCGCGTGGTCGACATGATGGTCAGGTCGATCGACAGGTCCACGCTCACCTCGCTCTACCCGGGAGGCGGGGCGCCGGCCCACGACCCGCAGATGATGCTCAAGGTCGTGATTCGTGAGAGCTTCGTCGAGCATATACATGCGATAAGGTCGGGTCGCGGGGAGCACGAGTTCGAGACATATGTCTGGGACGATCGTGAGGACATGTGGGTGATGGCGCCCGACGATGACGAAAGTGACGTATAGAGTTCCCTGTACCGCAATCTCCCTCACCTCGCGCGTTCAGCTACTGGCTGTGGGCATAGCTCCTGATATGTCGCTAGACTGACATCACTGCAGACGACTGTCGGGGATGAGAACAGATGGGTCTCCTAGACATTTTTACCAAGCGCAAGAAGTCGGTCTCCGGAATCGGTGCGACTGCCATCGGCAAGACCAAGATTGGCGGGCGTTCCTACACGGTGCACGAGGGCGGGGTGATGGTCGCTGACCCGATTCCAGTGCAGAAACGAATAAAGGGCATGAAACCCGGACCGTCAGGCCTCTATCCGCACGAGGTGCTCATGCTGTCGTATGCCGAGAGGTTCCCCGCGCGAGGCGCAGAGTTCCAGGGTTTCTGGTGGTACCAGTACGGTGTGAAGGACCCCAGTGGGCTTCTGAAGGACCTGGTGTCGCGAGGCTATGTCTGCGTCGGCGGTATCGCCCAGGCGCTTGCGAACGCCAAGGTGCCGGAACTCAAGGAGGCGTGCAGGGAGCTCGGACTCAAGGCGACGGGGAAGAAGGACGGTCTGATTGGACGGCTCTCCGAGCATGTGGGGGAGCTCGAGTCCCGAGGATTGTTCCAGGAGCGCTACTATGCCCTGACGGAGAGCGGGAAGCGCGCGCTCGACGAGGAACCCTACGTACCCTGGGCTCACGCGAACATGCGCCCAGAGATCGGCCCGACCATCTGGACCATCGGCGAGAAGGTCGGCGGGGGCGGCAGACAGCACTGGCGCGACTACCAGTGGGGTGAGCTCAACAGGGCCGGCATTGAGCGGGCATCAGCGGGCGACTTCGGGTTGTACCGGAACACGCGGCTCGCCATGTGCGAGTTCCTCGAGGAAGAGGGGCGAACGCTCGACGCGCTGCGAATGGCGGTCGAGGTCGAGTGCCTTGACCTGGGTGGTGCTGTGAACAGCTTCGATGCTAGCGCCACATCCGCCGTCATTGATGGGATGATGCCGTACAAAACGAGCTCGCTGAAGTCCGCGCCTGGTGTCATCCGCAAGATCAAGAAGCTGGCAACGGGCGCAGGCATGTCCGACACCGACCTCGACGAGTTCGTCGCTGCGAACGCGGGCGAGCTCATGACAGGCGCTCCCATGAGGGTTTTCACCCCCGAGGAGGTATCGCGAATTGTCCGTCTTGAGATTGATGGCGAGTCCGGCAAACTGTCACGGCTGTACGGGTCGGCCAAGAAGCGTTATCTCGAGTCTCGCTAGAGCCTCCGAGGGGATGCGAAGATGGTCGACCTCAGGCGTCTCAGTGAGGAGATAAGGCGGCTCTACGAGATAGTGGACGAGCTGGAGAGTGTGTGCAGCGAGCATGGGCGTCACTTCACGCTCGACGGACATCTACTTGGGAGCATCGGCGAGGTCTACGCCGCAGAGCGATACGGCCTTAGGCTCCTTGCGTCGTCAGCCAAACGGCATGACGCGGTGACTAGGGACGGGACCGGGCGCCTAGTGCAGATCAAGGTAACGCAGAGCAGGGCCAAGAAGAAGGCCGTTCCGCTCAGCTACGAACCTGACTATCTTCTCGTGCTCGTGGTGGATGAGGGCTGCCAATTCGAGGAGGTCTACAACGGACCCGGCGACAGGGTCTGGGACCTCGTGAGGAACAAGGCCGCGCCATTAAACGGCCAGTACCAGGTCTCCTTGGCGAGGCTCAGGGAGCTAAACAAGACCTTGGGTTGCAAGGATAGGATCGAGCCCGTCAGTCGATAGGCGTCTCGTCACTGATGGCTGATCCGACGCTCTACACTCCTGCCGCGACCTCCTAGATGAGGGGCTCTCCTGATGCCCAGCAGCATCCTATCCCGTCGTAGAGCGCGTCCAGTATCTTGCGACCGTCGTCGTACTCTCCACTTGACTCCCACCCACGCATTTGTTGTCTGGGAATTATTGCATACAGGAGTGACATCAGTTCCTTTGCTGAGGGTTGGGTGGGCGGGCCCATCCAAACACGCGCCTCGCGCGGGCAAACCTGTCCGCCGCCGCGCTTATGGCGAGCCCCCCACGAGCCATGCGACGGCGGGGCGCTGGGGCATGGCCAGCGCGCCGCCCTCGTGGCCCTGTCTCCACGAAACTTGCACTTGGGGAGGGGTGTTCCGCCCCTCCCTTCCGTGCCGAGTGTTCCTCTCGCGCTACGCCCCAGCGCGCGCACCCTCCCTCCCGTCGGCATGCGGTAGCCCACGGCCTCGCACCAGTCGGCGAGGAAGCGGCGCTGCGCCGCGGTCACCTGCCTGTTGTGGCTCTGGAACGCCTGACGTACCGCGCCGCCCCTCACCTCGACGGTCACGAGCGGCCTTTCGGGGTCGCCGCACTTCCGCATCAGCCAGAGGTCGGTCTGGCCGCTGGCGTACTTGTCGATGAACCCGGCCACGCAGTTGTGCTGCGCGTTGGCCTCGTCGAGGATCTCGCGTACGGTGGCGGCGGGGCGGATGAGGTAGCCGTCAGACTCGAAGCCGTTGCCGTCAAGCTCGGCGGCACGGCAGGCGATGGCGGCGTCGCTGGCCTCGTGGCGGTGCATCTCGCGCTCGCGCTCAAGGTCGGCGATAAGCGCAGCGGGGTCTGCGGGGTACCTGTCCTCCACGCTGCCCCTCACCCTCTGCTGCATGTCGAGGGCGTCCGTCCACAGCTGCACGTTGTACGAGCGGGTGCGGCGGCGCTGGGCGGGCATGTCCAGCAGGGAGAGCGCGTACTCGCACGCGCGGCGCGGCTCGAACGCGATGCCGCGCCACTCCATGGAGCGCAGGGCGCACGCGAGGCGGGGCAGGAAGTCGGCGGTGCCTCCCCTCGGGTGTTCGGCGCTCCTGTCGAGATATCCCATGAGAAGGTCGCGGGTCACGTCGCGCCCCATGGACTCCACGAACTGCGAGACATAGAGCCTGTCGCGGAAGCACTCGGCCGTGGCCTCGTCTCGCCCCTCGCCGTAGAAGCCCGTTAGGCGTAGGGCGGCGCTCAGGGCCTCACGGCAGTGGTTGTGCCCCATGTTCGGCTCCACGAGCCTCCAGACGAGGCTCACGTGCTCCCACGTGTCGCTGAGGTTCCACTTGGCGTTTGCCCCCATGCGGGATGCCGCCCACGACTCCACGCGCACCATGTCGCGCTTGCACATCTCGCGGAAGTCTCCACTGTTGAGGAGCGCCACCACGGCGGCGCGCCCCTTGGCGTCGTAGTCCTGCAGGGGCTGGCGGCTCCATGGCGGGGTGAGGGCGTTCCCCGTGGCTCCCTTGCAGAAGGCGCCGAGCCTCGAGGTGGTGAGCGCGTGGCGGCTCCCCGTGCGCTCGTCGGTCACGTAGTACTGGCCTTGGGTGACCAGAAGCACGAGCATCTGGCTCCTGCCCCCGCACCTGCGCCTGAACGCGCAGTCGGCGCCGTCCATCAGAACGCGCTCGAACTCGGGCGCGGGCCGCTCGCGCTTGGCCTTGGGCGCCTCGCGCTCGATGTCCCCGTGGACTATCAGGCTGCGCACGTCCACCTTCTCTTCGATGCCGAGGTTCAGGCTGAGCTGGGTCTGCATGTCATGTCCTCCCGTCTGGTCAGGCGGGGGAATCCCCTTCGGTCCCCCTGCGGGCGGGCCATGCAAGGCGGAGGGACACGGGTGGGACGGGCAGTCCCTCCGCCGTCACCGGGAGCGGGATGTGGGAGGAGCCCGCGACGGTGTGCGAGGCTTGCCCGCTGGGGGACGGAAGGGGATTTGAGGCACTTGGGTGGGGTGACGGGGCGCCGAGCAGCGCTCGGCGGGGCGTCGCGGTCATGTGGTCGTTATTTGTGTCCGGCCTTGGAGCTATGTTCAAGGTGCCGACAAGAATCTCAAGAAGGAGCCATCATGCGTTTCATGTGCGAGTGCGGTCATCTCATCACCGACACGACGGACTTCTTGCCCTACAAGGCGTACATGATCTCTGACATCGACTGGGAGGATTACTGGGATGCACACGAGCGCGAGGCGCTCGGCAAGCCCCTGGGTCCATATCAGGATCCCATGCGTTACGAGCAGTCCTTCTACCAGTGCGAGGAGTGCGGCCGGCTCTATTTCGACGACCCGGACGACCCTAGCAGGTTCATTGCATTTGTCCCGGAGGACAAGGCCGCCATGGTCACCCGGCCCTCGGAAGGCGATAAGTGGAAGGGCTTCCTCAGGGGGTATTACTACGGCGGTCACGGCCATGTGTGCTGGCACCATGCCACGGGTGAGGAGTACCACGACTTCGACGACTTCGGTGAGCTCAAGGCCTTCTTCGACGCCGAGCTCGAGAGGCTGCAGGCAGAGGGCGCCATCAGGAGCGCCTGGATCAACAAAGACGGGGAGACCGCGATCTTCAAGTGGGACCTCGAGGAGGCAGAGCCCGTGCCGGCAAAGCTCGAGGTGTACCTCACCGAGCCCGAGCGGGAGGCACTCGAGCGCTTCAAGGCCGAGCATGCCGAGTGCCACAGAAGGTACCCGCGCGGCCCACGCGGCTGGGACTTCTCCTACGAGGTCCTCCCGGGATTCTGCGGTGCCGCCGACCGTGAACTGAAGTGCACGTGCCTCAGGTGCGGGGCTTCGGTCGAGTCGGTCAACCGCAAGATCGCCTGGCATGACGCCTCTGAGCCAGACGGCAGGGACATCGGCGACCTCTCGCTCAAGATACTCGACCTGCTGCACGAGAAAGCAGACCACAAGGTCCGCTCCGATACCATCAGCATGCCCGCCAGGTACTACGACGTGTCGGCAGCCATCGGCTATGTCCGCGGGCTTGTCGACGCGGCGAGGCTCGTGGAGTCTGACACCCCGCTCGCAGACATCGCCCGGCAGCTGTTCGCACGCCTTTCCGACCCTGGGCGTCCGGGAAGCTCCCCGGAGCTGAGGATTCTCGTCGACAACGAGACCGACGAGCAGGAGTTCGACTGGGCTATCGAGGACGCCTTCCGTGATCTCATCGAGCTGCTCAAGGATCGTTACCCGAACGTGCGGCCTGATTGGCTTGACGAGCCGATCAGGGAGATGAAGGGTTCGTCAAGAGAGGACCTAGTCGAGGTGGCAAGGCTCGCTGATGAGCTGCAGAAAGAGGATAGGGCTCGCAGGGAGGGCACCGTGTGAGGAAAGATGATTGCGATGCCCCATAGTTCACTATCCCGACAATAGGAGCCAGGGGATGGCAATCCGTGATGACTATTCCTAAGGCAGCCTCCCTTTCTCGATGAGCTCCTTGGCCACGGTCTTCTTGTTGACGCGGATCTCACGTCCGATGTAGATGTGGGGGAGTGACTGGCAGACGGTGAAGGCCTTTGTTCTGCCGATTCCGAAGACTTCCATGAGATCTCTCGGGCCGATCCACTCCGGTCTGTCAGCCAGGGGGGAGTTGTCCCTTAGAGAGGCGGCTCTCGTGGTCCGTCCGTCCATGCTGCATCTCCTTGCCGTTCTTCGTTCGTCTAGTTCGGAATGGCAGGAGCATATTCTGTAGGAACTAATTCGGTTGCGCGAGGACTGTGGGAAAGCGGCCCTAAGCGGCCCTAAGAGGCCAAGTCATAGAGACTCCATCAACGTCTAGCGTTGCGCCATCAGATCGGCGACGACCGCACCTGCCGCAGCTCGCGCCTGAGGGTCCGTACTCGCATAGATGTTGAGCGTCATGGCGACGTTGGAATGCCCCATGAGGCTTGCGACAGTCTTCGCGTCGACACCGGCCCTGAGCAACATGGTGGCGTAGGTATGCCTGAGGGAATAGAAGGAGGCAATCTTTCCGGTTGTTCCGTAGATTCCATGCTGCAGCGCGAAGCTGCGAAACGCTCGCGTGAGGTCTGCGTGTCGGAGGAACGTCCCGTCGTCCGATCCGAGTACGTAGAGGCCCTGCAGCCTTGAGGTGTCCTCCGACCCAAAGACACTCTTGGCTCTTTGTCGAAGCCTCTTGGTGAGGTCGGGGTCAATGGGAATGTCCCTTCTGCCGGCCGCGGTCTTGGGGCCTTTCTCAATGGGGGTGCCGCCTGCCATAGAGATGACGTTCCTGATCTTTATGACGCCGTGCTCGAGGTCGACGAATTCCCATTTGAGGCCAATCGCTTCCTCGTTCCGCAGCCCTGCGCCTAGCCCGAGACGAATTGCCATGGTGAACGGGGTGTCCGGCATCTCATCGATGATTCCCAGTAGTCTCCTGCGAGTCTGCTCGTCCAGTCCGTTAGGGTCCTTTCTATCCAGACGAGGGGGCCTATTCGACCTGGTGATGGGCATGCTGGCGATGTAGCCCTTCTCCTGGGCGGAGTAGAGGTGGCGTTTGAGCGCATTGTGGGCTCGCGCAACCGTCTCCCTTGCGTATCCGGCGGCAAGCATTTCCTGGTCTATTTTCCGCACCATGGCTCCCGTGACCTTGCTGACTTGAACGTCCTTCATGAAGCAGAGGATGAGGTTGGCCTCGCTGCGGTACTTCGTATGCGTGGTCTTCTCGATGACGCCGGACTTCAGCATGCCATCGATTTGGTCACGCATGAACTTTGAGAGCAGGGGAGCCTTGACTGCCGCAGGGACGAGCTCCTCAAGGAGGGCTTCGCGCTCAAGCTGCTCGCGGATTCGGTCCCTCTCTTTAAGAGCCTCGACGTGAGAGTCTGCACGGAAGTTGCGAGCGACCGCCTTCTTGCGCACCTGCCCGTCGTCGGCTTCCACCGTATACACGTACCGTGCCTGCCAGACGTTGTCATGGAGCAACCTTATCGATCCATCCGAGTACCTCATGGCGTCCCCCTTGTCATTACCTGTTTGGGTATTCCCCCCAACAATCCAACAAACAGTCCAACGGGGGCGCGGATTTAGGTTAACGTCGCGAACGAGGCAGACGCTCACCTTTCGACCGTTCCGTACTCTGCGAACAAACTGAACGGGTTCGACTGTGGGCCTTTTACCTGCAGCTTTGCAGTCTCTTGGGGCTCTGCTATAATGGACACACACGGGGAGCTGGGGATGTGGCCCGGCTGAGAGGAGCGACCAAATCGCTCGACCCGAGAACCTGATCTGGATAATGCCAGCGGAGGGAGGATGTTGAGTTCCATGCTTCATGATGCAAAGCGCATTTGGGTGCCAGCCGTGACGATGGGCGTACTGCTCGTGGTGTGGGAGCTCGTCGTGCGGGTCGGGCTCGTGCCCAACTTCTTGCTGCCAAGTCCCACACAGGTAGTTGCGGCGTTCATCGAGGACTTCCCGTTGCTCATGGGCCATGCGGTGGCGACCCTGGGAGAGGCAGCGCTTGGTCTCGTCATCGGGGTTGCCGTGGGCTTCGTCGCGGCTGTGCTGATGGACCGCTTCGAGCTGGTCGGCCTGGCGCTCGATCCCCTGATTACCCTCAGTCAGACCGTTCCCACCGTCGCCATCGCGCCGCTGCTCGTCCTCTGGTTCGGTTACGGCATCCTTCCCAAAGTGCTGCTTGTCGCCCTCACCACGTTCTTTCCCATTACCGTGTCGCTTTTTAGTGGCTTCAAGTCCGTTGACAAGGACCTTATCGACCTCATGCGTACGATGCGTGCCACGGAAGGCCAGATCTTCTGGCATGTGAAGCTTCCAGCGGCTGCCGAGGAGTTCTTTAGCGGGCTGCGGATAAGCGCCACCTATGCCATCGTGGGCGCGGTGATCGCCGAGTGGCTGGGTGGGTTCTCGGGCCTCGGTGTCTACATGACACGCGTGCGCAAGTCCTTTGGGTACGACCGTATGTTTGCCTGCATCGCGCTGATTTCGATCTGCTCGTTGGGGCTCATGCGTCTGGTTGATCTTGCGGAGTATCTATGCCTGCCGTGGAAGCGGGCAGAGAGGAAGTGAACAGTATGTATATGTCACGTCGTGCGTTCATTTGGGGATCGACGGTCTCCACTGCCGCTTGTACGCTCGCGGCCTGTGGCTCGTCGGAGTCGGGTGAAGAGGCTGCCGCGCTGAGTGGTGCCACTAAGCTCACACTCTGTCTCGACTACACGCCCAATACCAACCATACGGGCTTGTACGTGGCCCAAGAGAAGGGCTACTTCGCCGACGAGGGAATCGAATTGCAGATCGTGCAGCCGCCCGAGGATGGTGCCGAGGCCATGGTGGGTACCGGTCAGGCGCAACTGGGTGTTAGCTACCAGGACTACCTTGCCAACGCATATGCTGGCGGCAACACGGGGTTCGAGGCAATTGCGGCCATCGTTCAGCACAACACCTCGGGCATCATGAGCAAGAAGGAGCTTGGCGTCACGCATCCCGCGGCCATGGAGGGGAAGCGCTACGCTACGTGGGACCTCGCGGTTGAGCAGGCCACCCTCAAGCAGGTGGTCGAGAAGGACAAGGGCGACTTCAGCAAGATTCAGATGGTGCCTTATACGGTTGATGACGAGGTGAGTGGTCTTCGTAGCGACCTCTTCGACTGCGTATGGGTCTATGAGGGTTGGGCCGTGCAGAATGCCAAAGTGCAGGATTATCCCGTGGACTACTTCAGCTTCATTTCCATCGATGATGTGTTCGATTACTATACGCCGGTGTTTGTCGCCAATACCGAGTATGCGAATCAGAATCCCGAAGCAATGAAGGCGTTTCTGCGCGCGGCGGGAAAGGGCTACCAGTTTGCGATTGAGCACCCGGATGAAGCAGCGGACATCCTGTGCGCTGCGGTTCCCGAGCTCGATGCCGCCCTCGTCACCGAGAGCCAGGCGTTCTTGGCAGACCAATACCAGGCAGATGCCGAACGCTGGGGCATGATTGACAGTGGTCGCTGGGAGCGGTTCTTCGAGTGGCTCAACGAGAATGACCTCGTGGAAAGCAAGCTCGATCCGCAATCGGGTTGGACCATGGAGTTCCTGGCGTGAGCGATTCGGTCGAGACGCAGGTGCCGGCCGTGCCTGCCCTGGAAGCTAGGGGCCTCGGTCTGAGCTGGGACGACGGTGCACACATGGTGGCTGAGGACATCGACCTGCACGTAAGCGCGGGCGAGGTCGTCTGCCTGGTGGGCAGGTCGGGCTGTGGGAAGACGACCATCCTGCATGCGCTTGCTGGCCTTACACAGCCGGTCACGGGACGCGTGCTACTCAACGGTGCTGACGTGACCGGCGTGCCGGGCCGGGTGAGCTACATGCTCCAGAAAGACCTGCTCCTGCGCAACCTGCGTATCGTGGACAACGCGAGCCTGCCACTGGTCTTGTCCGGCGTGCCTCGTGAGGAGGCACGCGCGCGGGCGAATGAGCTCTTTGCACAGTTTGGACTCGAAGGCACGCAGGAACTCTGGCCGAGTCAACTCTCCGGCGGAATGAAGCAGCGGGCGGCATTCTTGCGCACATATCTCATGGGCAACGACGTCGTGTTGCTCGACGAGCCATTCTCGGCGCTTGACGCCATCACGCGGCAGGAGCTGCGGACATGGTATGTCCGCATGGCTGCGGAGCTGCACGTCGCTTCCCTTGTCATAACCCACGACGTGGACGAGGCGGTATCTCTGGCCTCGCGCGTGATGGTACTGGCGGGGAGACCGTCGGAGGGGAAGCCGAGTCGATTGGTGGGCGAAGTCCTTGTGGACCGCGCGCAGGATGCGGGCGACTTCTCGCTTACGCATGCCTACGTGGACGCGAAGCGTGAGATTATGACCCTGTTGGGGTAGTGTTGGCAGAATTAGCAGGTTTCTTGCAACAATTTGGCGGGATTGTCATACAGCGGCGTTCGGCAACTTGGGCTATCCTCTCGGGGTATCTTAAAGTCGTAGAATAGGCTCGATTCCTTGGCTGAATCGAGTGCGATGAGTGCTACGATTCACAAATATCTATGTGGCGGTACGAGCAGAGGAGCGGAATGAGGACGAGGGCTGCACATATCGTGTGCGGGGTGGCTGCGATGGCCATCTGCCTTCTGTTGACTGCATGCGGTCAGGCCGTCACTGCCGACGCAAACGACGATGCGAAAGCCTCAGATCGCCCGTATCAGGGTCCCGTGGTCACCATTACACAGATTGAGCCCGAGGAGTCAACCGCCAAGGACAGGCGCAGGACTGACGGCAACGCGAAGAAGTCCGACCACGATGTCCTTTCGACATGCTTGGGCACCATTGCCGAGAAGGTCGCTGACGATCACGGCAACCCCCTGGTAAAGAAGGAAACCGTACGGGACATCTTTACCTTCACGATTGAGGACGAGGAGTTTGAGCTGCCGTGCCCCATCACCACGTTCCTCGACAAGGAGTGGAACTTCGAGCAGGGCTACTCGTTTGCAGACATGAGCTACGACCCGGGATTCTCGTTCGAGGTGGGGCTCTGGTACAAGTACGACGACAATTTCAACATCACGGTCAAGCTCATGAACACGAAGGACGAGATTGCCGAGTGGAAGGACCTCACCGTCGTGGGTCTTACGTTGCGTCCCCTCGACTCGTTCGTGAGCCTCGAGTCAAAGATTGGCGTGGATCGCGATTCGAATCTTGACTGGCTTCTTGCCGTGTTGGGGTGCAACGACGAGAGCGCCCTGCTCGAGAACAAGACCATCGTTGAGTACCACGTGAGCTTGTACGACAAGCCGTTCTACGACATGAATGCAAGCCTTTACGCAAACATCGTGTACGACTGGAACAAAGTGGGTAAGGCGATGACAAGCATCTCCTTCGAATTGCTGTCACCTTGGAATGTGGACCTGCGCAAGACTGACGAAGAGCTCGCCAAGGAGGCAGAGGAGAAGGCCGAGAGCGGGGAAGATGCGGAAGACCCGACGGCGGGCGTGGGCCGGACCATCGAGGGAGTCTGACGACTCGCGAGAGGGACCCCCTGTCAGGCCGTCCGAAAACGTTCTCGGGGGGATGGCCTGACATGGGGCCCATCCGTGCTACGAGGCGAGGAAGGCGCGATAGCCGCGCAGTGCCTCGTACAGGTCTGCCTTGGAGATAACCTCCCAAGGAGAGTGCATCGAGAGTACGGGGACACCGCAATCGATAACTCGTATGCCGTACTTTGCGAGGATGTAGGCGATGGTACCGCCTCCGCCGAGGTCGACTCTGCCGAGCTCGGCGTTCTGCCAGTTGACGTCAGCCTCGCCCATGATTCGGCGGATGAAGGCGACGTATTCGGCGTCGGCGTCGTTGGAACCCGACTTGCCACGTGCACCCGTGAACTTGAGGAACGCGAGTCCGTGCCCCGTATAGGCAACGTTCTTCGTCTCGAATGAGCTGGCGAACGATGGGTCGAAGGCGGAGGAGACATCGCTTGAGAGCATGCGCGAGTTCGCGAGGCAGCGCCTGAGGGCGAGCGAACTGTCGCCATAGCCGCAGAGCGCAAGCAGCTCGGCCACGGCATTCTCGAAGAAGCGGCTCGTCATGCCGGTCGAGCCTACCGAACCAATCTCCTCCTTGTCGACGAGGATGGTGAGTGCGGTGCGCTCGGGAATCTCGTTGAGGTCGATTTGTGCGCGGAGACTGGGGTAAGCACATGACTTGTCGTCATGTCCGTAGCCGAGGATCATCGAGCGGTCCAAGCCCAGATCGCGCGCGGGTCCGGCAGGGACGACCTCAATCTCGGCGGAGAGGAAATCCTCCTCTTCCATGCCGTAGCGTTCGGAAAGCAAGGAGAGTACCTTCTGTTTGACGGGATCCTTTGGCTCCTGCTCCTCAGCGGCGTTTGCGTCCGGGGCGCCCTTGACGACGAGCGGACGGTTACCACACAGCACGTCGAGCATTTCGCCTTCTATGACCTTTGCTGCGTTCTTCTCAAGCTGCTCTTGCGAGAGGTGGATGAGCAGGTCCGTTATGACGAAGACGGGATCGTCCGCATCCTCGCCGATGCAAATGGGGATGACTGTCCCGTCAGTCTTTACGACGACGCCATGCAGCGCAAGCGGAATGGTTACCCATTGATATTTCTTGATGCCACCGTAGTAGTGGGTGTCGAGGTAGGCAAGGTCGTTCTTCTCTTCGAGAGGGTTCTGTTTGATGTCAAGGCGCGGCGAATCGATGTGCGCGCCAAGGATGTTGCAGCCCTCTGTGAGAGGTTGCTTGCCCACTTCGACGAGAATGAGCGACTTGTCGCGCATTGATGCGTAGACGCGCGAGCCGGCCTCGAGTCGCTCGTTGCGTCGGATAAGCTCGTCGAGGTTGCGATAGCCTGCTCGCTCGGCAAGCTCGACGGACGCGGCGACGAACTCGCGCTCGATTTTGTTCTTGCTGATGAACTCGCGATAGTCCTGCGCGAATGCCTCGAGTTCGTTGAGCTGGGCCTCATCGTAGCAGCTCCATGCACTCGATGTCTTCATGCGTGCCTCCTTGAGGGCGACGCGCCCTCGTTATCAAACGTTAAGCAGTGATGCCCCGGTTCTTACGGGGCGCCTTAGTATAAAACATTTTCGTTCGTATGTGCGTGTGCGCTTGGGGTCATGGGGACATGCATCACGGTTCTCGCTACCGATTGGAGCATGCGGTAGAAGGCATAATTCCCCATGGCTGCATGAAACAGGTGCGCGGTGACTCGCTTACGTCTCCCTTTGGCAGATTGAATGTACCGCTCACCAATCACTTTGTTGCCCGTGTCGCAAAGGACGCTATCATGAGCGGAGTTAGGTACCGCTGGTACGACAAACGCTGTTTCGGGAGGTAACACATGCTCGTTAACGCTAAGTACATGCTCGACGCCGCCGTTGCTGGCCACTATGCAATTCCTGCTTTCAATACTAACGACCTCGAGTGGACCCGCTCCATTCTCCTGGCCGCCGAGGAGCTCCAGTCTCCCGTCATCATCCAGTGCACCGCTGGCGCTGCCAAGTGGCAGATGGGCTTCAAGGTCGTTCGCGACGTCGTCGCCGATCTCGTTGACTATATGAACATCACCGTTCCCGTTGCTATGCATCTCGACCATGGCACCTATGAGGATTGCTTCAAGGCCATCGACGCTGGCTTCACCTCCGTTATGTATGACGGCTCCCACGAGCCCACCTTCGAGATCAACTGCGAGCGCACTGCAGAGATCGTGAAGCTGGCCCATGGCAAGGGCATCTCCGTCGAGGCTGAGGTCGGCGGCATTGGTGGCGTCGAGGACGGCGTTACCTCTAACGGCGAGCTCGCTGATCCCGAAGAGTGCAAGGCCATCGCCGATCTCGGCGTTGACTTCCTCGCCTGCGGCATCGGCAACATCCACGGTCTGTATCCCGATGACTGGGCCGGCCTCTCCATGGATCGTCTGGCCGAGATCAAGGCGCTGACTGGTGACCTTCCCCTCGTCCTCCACGGCGGCACTGGCATCCCGACCCCGATGGTCCAGGAAGCCATCTCCAATGGTATCGCCAAGATTAACGTTAACACCGACCTCCAGGTTGCCATGGCCAAGGCCACGTGGGCCTATGTCGAGTCCGGCGAGGCTAAGAAGGGCAAGAACTACGACCCGCGCAAGCTCCTCAAGCCTGGCTTCGACGCCATCGTCGAGCGCGCCAAGGAGCTTATCGTCGACTTCGGTTCCGACGGCAAGGGCTGGGCGTAAGCTAGATTTGCTCGCGCGTCGCAGTTGGATGCGGCGCGCGACATAGAGCCAAGGGGTGGCCCCGGCGAAGCAATTGCTCCGCCGGGGCCACCCCTTGGCTCTATTCTGGCAGCAATGCGCTCGGCTGGTAAATAATATTCGTGCATAAGTGCGGAAAATCGTAGCGCGGTATAGATGCCAACAGGGATTTTACCGAAATTGATATCGATTTTCCGCACTGGATAAAATAGCCAGTGCGGAAAATCGTTATCAAATGTGGTAAAACACCAGTTGACGGAAAATGTGCATAACGATTTTCCGCAGTAATCGTTGATGCCATGTGGCTCGTTGACCGCTTTTGTGTCCGCGCGAGACAATGAAGCCGTGTCGCGATTCACGTTTGCTCGCACGCCTTACTCGCACGCCCTATCTACAGGTGTACAAAACGAGAAAGCTGCTGGTATATTACTGATATTTGTTGACTTCCTAGGGAGTGGCTGATGAAGAAGCTGGTAATGCGCGCGCAAGTCTTTCTGTTGTCGTTCGTCTTGTGCACAAACTTGGCTTATGCGCAGGAGTCGAACGATTCATCCGCGGTGATTCTCGATGACCAGATGGCGGAGGTCGTTGAAAACGACATGCCAAACGAGGATGCGGAGGAGACTCTCGACGTGATTGCGCCGGCCGACGAGCCGGCAGATGATTCGACTGAGGAGCCGGCAGATGATTCAGCGGACGAGTCGGCCGAGGAATCAGCGGATGAGCTGGCTGGCGTATCGGACGAGGGATCAGCCGAGGAACTCGCAGAGGATGGCAATTTGCTCGACGTGGCTGACGACCAGCTTGGTGAGGAGGACCCGGGAGTACAGGAGGAAGCATTAGTTGAAGACGCTACTCCGGAAGAGCTCGCCATCGAAGAGCTGAATGCTGAGAATCCAAATCCCGCAGCCAGTGTTGAGCCTAGTGAGCCGATTGTCGCGGAGGAGGAAGCGGCGCCCAAGCGAGATGCGGGTTCGTTGGAGGCACAAGCCGAGAAATCCCTAACTCTTTCGGTGCGGTATCGAGCGCACGTGCAGCGTGAGGGCTGGCAGAAATGGAGCAGCGACGGCAAGGTTGCCGGGACTTCAGGTGAGGCACTGCGTATGGAAGCCTTCCGCATTGAATTGCGGGGAGCGAATGGCAAACGTGTCAAAGGTATCAGCTACCGGACGCACGTGCAGAATATCGGCTGGCAGGGATGGAAGAACGACGGTGCACTTGCGGGAACGCAGGGAAGGGGTCTGCGGGCCGAGGCGCTTCGCATCAAGCTTACCGGCGACCTAGCAAAGAAGTATGACGTATGGTATCGCGTGCACATCCAACGCTACGGCTGGCTCGGTTGGGCGAAGAACGGCGCAGCGGCTGGATCTTCCGGTAAATCATTGCGCGTTGAGGCGCTCTGCGTACGACTGGTTCCCAAGGGCGGGGCTGCTCCCGGCAGTACGAAGAGACCGTTCGTCGACGGGGTAAGGATTACCCTCGAAGGTCTTGTACAGCAGATTGGTTGGGTAAGCGGCAATACGTCGGTGGGCACCGTTGGGCGTGGTCTGCGCATTGAGGCCATCAAGGCGCGACTGGGTGGCGCCCAGTACACTGGTTCCGTGTACTATCGCGCTCACGTGCAGGGAATTGGCTGGCAGGACGAGGTCAAGAATGGTGCCATGGCTGGTACCTCGGGCGAATCTCGCCGTGTGGAGGCCATCACGATGCGCTTGGGCGGCGAGGCGGAGAAGCACTACGACGTCTGGTATCGCCTGCATGTCCAGAGATTCGGCTGGCTGGGCTGGGCAAAGAACGGAGGATGCGCTGGCACGGCTGGTTTTGCGTTGCGCGCCGAGAGCGTTCAGGTCCAGGTGCGTCCGAAGGGCTCGACGCAACCGTCGTCTGACGATTCCTCGTGGGATGTGCCTTACGTGGCAGCGCCCAAGCTCTCGGTCTCCGCGCGACTCTCGGGCGGAAGGTGGCTTTCTGCGAAGTCGTCGGGCCAAACTGTCGGCAGCACAAAGAAAGGCAAAGCTGTCGAACAACTGCGCATGTCTGTGGCGTGTCCGGATGATGCCCTGCAGGGAGGGATTGTGTACCGTGTGCGGCCGACGGGCGGTGAGTGGAGCAGTGTCGTGCGCAACGGTTCCGATGCGGGCAACTCGGGGACGGCAATCGAGGGCGTGCGCATCAGCCTGACGGGCGGGCTGAAGCGCGTTTGCGACGTGTGGTATCGCGCGTACCTCTCGGAGTACGGATGGCTCGCGTGGGTGAAGGGGAGCAAGCGGGCCGGCACGGAGGGCACTGGCAGCATCGTTGAAGCACTGCAGGTGAAGGTGGTTCCCAAGGGCGAGGTGCCGGCCAAGAGCGCGACTGCGCGTCCTGAGGGCTGGCTTACCGTGGACAACCTGAGTGAAGACGGTCAGGCGCTTGCGGATGCGAATGCCCTGCAACGTAGACTTGTGCAATCGGCGTATGATACTCCTGCAGCACCGGCTGGCTATTGCGCCATGTGGGTCCAAAACGTCTACGCGAACGCTGGGTTTGGGCAGTTCTACGGTGATGCGTGCGACCTCTACGACCGCTACTGCACCTCTGCGAACCTCTCGGAGCTCAAGGCGGGCATGATTGTTGCTGTCTCGACGCATCCCCACACCTCGGCTGGTAGCATCTGGGGACACGTGGGCGTGTTTGTAGGAGATGGGACGGTGAGGGACAGCGTCTATGGATACGTGCGAACAAGCACGCTCAAGGACTGGATGGACTACTACGGCGCGACAGTGCCGGTCAAATGGGGCTGGCTCGGCGGTGTGAACGTGGCGTAAACGAACGCTGAGGACAGGTAGTCCTTGGGGGACGATCGCACAGGTAAGCGGTCCCTCAAGGCCATTCCCGAAAGGCTGCTTGGAGCGTTCCCTGTTGAGCTATTTGAAATCGAACAAATCCTGCATCTCTATGCCGTAGCACTTTGAGAGGGCGTAGAGCGTGCTGAGCTTTGGCGCACGTTTTCCTTGCTCAATGTAACCAATGGAGACGCGGTCCATGTGGAGCCGCTCAGCTACCTGCTCTTGTGTAAGACCACGTGATTTTCGGATGCTCTGAATGTGAATGCCTAAGTGCAACTTGTACTCATCGAAGTCCATACACCAAGATTATTCTGTGACATGCCGAATGGTACAAACACAAAGTTAGCATTTTCGTGTAAGAAACAAAGCATTTATAGTAACGAATGACCTTTTCGTGTTCTCTGACCACTAACAACAGATCTCCTCGCGTCTTGGTGACGCCGTCGCTCGCCTGAAATGTAAACAGATAGTTTGCATTTTGCTTGAATTTGTGGAAAACTGAATGTATGCAGCTTGTACGTAGTGTCCAGTCGGCTTGATCTGATCGGGGGCTGTTCTCTTGGATAGGTTTGTAGTCGTCTTGGATACTGATGTGACTCGTGGTTTGTGCGTTGCCGACATGCTAGAGAACTGCTGTCCTTCCTACGACTTGGTCGTTCTCCGTGCGGAGAGTGTTTTCGCGCTGCGCAACCATTTGGCGAGCCACAGGATAAGCGTTGTCTTTTGCGATGCACGCACGCATACAAACGTTGATGAGATGGTGAAGGCCGTCCGACGGATTGTGCCATTGGGTTCCAGAGAGCAGGTTGTGTATACAGGTGTGTCGGAACAGAACCTTGTGGCGCTGGAACGTGATGACTATGCGTTCCTGTTGCCCTCGGATGCCGACACCCAAGAGGTTGCCCTTGCGCTGCGCAAGGCTTTGACGAGGTATGACGAGCGCTCAGAACGGCCCATTGCGATAAGGACGAAGCAACGCGTGTATGCGGTGCAGCCGTCACTCATACGTTATGCAGAGAGTGCGTTGCGTAAGGTGCGCATTCACGTGGGGGGTGAAGTTGTCGAAGTCTATGCAAAGCTCTCTGATTTTCAGAATGAGTTGCCGTGTCATTTCGTGCAGTGCCACAAGAGCTTCGTGGTGAACATGAGCTTCATCAAGGAGATTGCGCAAGAGCATGCGCTTCTTTCCACGGGTGAGCTCATACCAATAAGCCAAAAGCGACGCAAGGCGATGCGGGCGGCATTTCTTGACTATATAGGAAGGGCCATATAGGGGTCCGGCTATACGTAGATGGGGAGGAGAGAGTCTCAATATGGCGATCGTGGCGGCGTGTACAGACAAGGGCGTCAAGCGTAGCGTCAACCAGGACGCGTGCTGCGTGAAGGTGGCGCACACGCATCTTGGCGAGATACTCATGGCAGTTGTTTGCGACGGGGTCGGTGGTCTTTCGGCAGGGGAGCTCGCGAGCGCCACCGTCACGTATCGGTTTGCACAATGGTTCAACGAAGAGCTGCCCACGCTTCTTTTGGGCATGAGTGCGGAAGCCCCGTTTGACTTTGACACGATTCAGACGGTATGGGGCATCCTCCTGACCAACCTTAACGAGACGATTCAGGCTCACGCCCGCGCAAACAGGCTGACCATGGGAACGACCTTTACCGGCATGCTCTTCGTCAATGGTCGCTATCTCGTGGCACACGTGGGCGATTGCCGCGCATATTGTTTGGGATCACGTGGTTTGCATCAGATAACCGAGGATCAGACGTTGCTGGCAAAGAAGCTTCGAGAAGGTGCGATCACCCCACAGGAGGCGTCCTCCTTCAAGAGGAAGCACGTCATTCTGCAATCGGTGGGAACCGAAGGAATTCTGCGACCAACATACTATACCGGGGCGTATACAGCCTCCGATCTCTTTGTGCTGTGCAGTGATGGTGCCTACCGGAAGGCGGAAGAGCGGGGCATCGATAGCTTCTTTGCGGATGTAGATGTAGCGAATGAGGATGCCTTGTTCCGGGCATGTCGAAGCGTGGTTGCTTACGATATCGAGCATGGAGAGAAGGACAACCTCACTGTCGTCGCCGTCCGCGCGGACGAGCAAGGGGTTCATGTGCAGGATGATTCCGAGGACCTCCCCACGATGGTCGAGGGGGACGACGAGGAGGACCTCCCCACGATGGTCGAGGGGGACGACGAGGAGGACCTCCCCACGATGGTCGAGGGGGACGACGAGGAGGACCTCCCCACGATGGTGGAGGGAGATGAGTCGTAAATGGCGGAGATGGGTACCGGGCGCATCATCGACAACAAGTACGAGATTCTGACCTCCATTGGTCGAGGCGGTATGAGCTATGTGTGGCTTTGCCGCGACAAGCGCCTCAACAAGATGTGGGCAGTCAAGGAGTTCCGCCCCTCGAGCATCAGCTCCCAAAGCGCAGCCAATCGTCAGGGAATCCTGGACGAGGCAAACTTCATCAAGCGGCTGGATCATCCCGCTATCCCGCGCGTCGTGGACATTATCGACACGGGCGCGTCCATCTTTGTCGTCATGGATTTCATCGATGGCACGGCTCTGAGCAAGGCGTTGCGTCAGCAAGGTGAACCCTTCGAGCAGGAGCGCGTCATTGAGTGGGGCATCCAGCTCTGCGACGTGCTCCAATATCTACACGATGGCCCGCCGCCCGACGGATACCCGGTCATCTATCGCGACATGAAGCCGGCCAACATCATGTTGCGTGGCGACGACACCGTGAAGCTCATTGACTTTGGCATCTCGATGGAGCTGATGCCGTCGGGTCCGAGTGATGTTCGCGTGATAGGAACGGCTGGATATGGCGCACCCGAGCAAGTGGATCGGGAGATTCACAAGACGGTGCCTGTTGACGCGCGTGCCGACATCTACGCGCTGGGTACTACGCTGTACTCCTTGGTGACGGGCCATGTGCCGCGCATGCACAAGGATGAGACGGGCAAACAGTCCACAGACTTCGAGATGCGGCCCATTCGAGAATGGGATGGGCAGCTCTCTGAGGGCCTGGAACATATCATCCAGAAGGCTACCCAGCGCGATCCCCTCGACCGCTACCAGAATGCGGCGGACATGCGTTACGACTTGGAGCACTACCAGGAACTCACGCAGGAATATCGTGCGGTCCAGAAGAAGAAGGTGGACGGGTTCAGGAATCGTCTCATTGCGACGGGCATCGCATTCGTTGCGGGAATCCTGTGCCTTGGCATCAGCTTCCTAGTTCGCAACTCGAGCTATGGTTCCCTTGTACATGAGGCAAGCCTCGCCGATGCGACCGAGTCAAACATCAGGTTGGAGACCGACGAGAAGAGCGGCTTGATTGCAATGACCGCAGATGCCTCCCCGGCCGAGGACCTGTTAACGCGCGCTATCGAAGTCAGTCCCGATCGCATCGATACATACTTTGAATTGCTTAACGTATACGAAGAGGACGACATTTTTACCACGACTGAGTCCAAGCGCTGGATGAGCTTATGGCAGCGATACGGTCGCGACCTCGAGGCGAATCCCCAGTACAACAAGCTTTGCTATAACGTGGGCATCATGTACTTGGTGTACTACGACTACGCAAATGCGAACGCATATGCGAAGTACGAACAGGGCGGTGGCGCCGACTCGCATGGGGTAGTGAGCGGTCAGGCGGCCATCGAGAACATGACGCAGGCGGTGCGCTGGTTCAACGATGTGGTGTCGCATCCCGAGCCAGTCATTGCGGACGTGCCGTCCGGCCAGGATACCTCCGACAGCCACGACTTGTACCAAATCGAGCTTGATTCAGCCACGCACTATGTGAGCTTGGGAACGTTCTACAACAAGGTGGCCAAGGCCAATCGCGAAGGCGGAGAGATTCTGGGAAGCTACAAAGAGTTCTGGAGCACGCTCGAGCAGATGCTCATCGGGACCGACGAGCATCCCCCCACCATCCGGACGGCGACGAGTATCGTCAAGTTGAAGATGTGCCAAGTGGCGTTCGAGTCCATCAATTCCAGCACGTATCTGACGGGATTCAGGAATGCGGGCGTTACCAAGGAGCAGACGAGCAAGCTACTAGACGCAGTGGTCGCTTATGCGCAGGAGCTCCAGGACTTCGCGCGGCTAAGCGATGCGGCGGGTCCCATGTACGACGAAATCGATGGGGGCAAAGATGACGCGCGGACAAACATCGCGCGTGTGTATGACGACCGTTGGGAGCAAGTCAAGAAGCAAGCCTCAAAGGATGATGAAGGCAAGAAGGCGGTTGGAGAATGATTACACCTCAGTTCGTCTTTATGGTCATGGGAATCGTGCTGCTTGTCGCCGCCGTTATCCTGCTGATCGTATCCATCGTGTACTACGTGCGGAATGACATTCGGGACGTACAGTATGACCTTGCGGGCAGGACGCGCCGAGGCGGAGGATCTGCGCGTGACCGGGGAACTGCTGTGCGCGGTCGCTCTGTGGCACGTGGAAGCCGGCCCTCATCTAGCGAAATGCCGAGGGGAGCAGAGATGAACGCGGCCGCAGACGTTGTGGTGCAGCAAGGCGAGGACGAGGTGGAGACAGTTCTGGACACCAAACTCCGTGCGGTACCACAGAATAATTCGGACGTTAATTCTGACGCATATGACATTAATGATGACATACCCACATTGGTGACCTCGGTTGACCATTACGATGAAGGCGCTGTCTCTGAGCAAAAGCTGAACGAATCCGACTTGCCCACCCTGGTTGATGAAAGCGAGGATGACGTGCGTACGCAGATTGAACAAGTGGGCGAGGCCAACGCATCATTCGTCGTGACGAAGAGCATCCTGGCCATTAATTCGAAAGAGATTATCACCACAGATTAGGAGTGCCTCATGAGTGCGTACAAGCCGCAGCATATGAAACCCATGCAGTCCGACTCACTCGTCGATCAGCTGCGGGAAGCAGGACGCAAGGTGCTGTGCAGCAGCATGTCGGTAATTCTCGCCACTTCGCTGGTGCCGGTTGTGCCACTGGCGGCTTACGCAACGGAAACAGCCAATGCGCAGCAGGATGGGCCGGTCGATGGGGATGGGCAAGAACCTGCTCCTGATCCTCAGCCTCAGACCGAGAACCAGGAAGAAGCACCCGAGGAGCCCGCACCTGAGCCGCAGCCCGCACCTGAGCCGCAGCCTGCATCCGAGGAGCGGCCATCGCCCGAGCAATCGGTGCCAGAGCAGTCAGCGCCCGAGTCGCAGCCGGCGCCCGAGACGGATGCGTCGCAAGCAGCGAACGAGGAGCAAGCCTCTTCGTCTCACAAGGGCACGAAGACAGATGAGGGACCGGAGGAGTCTCTTTCTGGTTCGCAAAACCAGCAACAAGGATCGCAGTCCTCTGGTGGGGATCAGCAAAGCAACAACAATCAGTCGCAGCAACCTCAATCAACGTCGGAGCAAAGTAAAGATGACGGGGAGCAAACTCCCCAGGAGAAGCCTGCGGATGCTGATAAGGGTGAACAACTCTCGCCCTCAAAGGAAGACCAGCCTGACACGAAAAATGATCAGACAGTTGGTCAAGGCGAGAACAAAGACAACAACCAGTCGATAAGCAGGTTTCAAATCCTGCGGGCTCCGCAAGCGGGTGTGACCAAGTTTGATGTTGTATATGGTAACGAGACGCCTCTTGCAGGCAACTACTATTCTGGGAGGACGATAAGCTTTACGGTCGAGGGAAGTCAGCTTTCTGCGGATGGTGCTTCGGCACAAGTCACGTTCATCAAAGACGGTGCGCAGGACACCAAGACGGCGTCCTTGACCATGCAGGATGACAAGGCGACGGCAACCATAACGCTTGATGCGCCAGGATTCTATGGCAACCTTAATGCTACCGTTACGGGCGTGAAGTATGGCGACGCAAATGAAACCTACACGGCTGATGTCAAAAGTTTGGATTCTTTCGTCATCGTCGATAAAACAGGGCCGGACATCCAGTCAGTCGAACTTGTGAAGCAAGATGACACCAAAGTGGATTTGGGCAAGGGCGCCATTGTTGATGCGACGGACGCGAAGAGGATTGTTGTTACCGTAAGTGACGATGCGCTCAATCTGGATGGTAACGAGTCGTTTGTCCGCGTGTTTGATGCGAGCGGTGAAAAAAAGGCTGAGGTGCCCTTCGTTGCTTCGGATGGCGTTTATGCAGCCACGCTCGAAGGCGTAACCGGAAGGATTGCGCTACAGATACGAGCGCTGGGATATGGCGCAGATTCTCCCGCTGGGGGAATCATCGGCGGAACGGAAGTCGACGGGAAGATAATCGCCAACGGCGACCTCGTCATCGATGCGGTGGAACCCTCGCTCGATTCGCTTGTGATCGGCGAGAAATCACTAACCTCGTCCACAGCGGAAAACCCCGTTCTCGTGAATGGGGGCACACTCGCGGCGACGGTTCTTGATGAACGCCTAAAGGAGGACGTTGGGGATTCGTATCTAGTTGTCCAAGACAAGAACGGCAACGATGTTACGGCTAAAGCTACGTTTACATTCAGTACGGAAACCCGGAAGCACGAGGCTTCACTCGATATCTCCAGTCTGAACGCAGGAGACTACACAGTTGGAGTAAAGGCGGCAGACTATGTGCATGCCGCGAACGAAGTGAAGCATTATCTGCGCATCAAGAAGTCACAACCGACAATTACCAGCGTGAAGGTCGGAACCGACGATGTAGCCACTGGTGGCAAATATGCTGGCAAGAATCTTGTCGTTACTATGGAAGATGACTATCTGGATAAGGCTAATTCCACGGTTAAGCTCAACGGCACGAAAATCGAAGGTTCATGGAATGGAAACGTCTTTACAACCAATGACATAGCCGAGGGTTCCTACACCGTAGCGATCGAGGCAAAGGACACTGCGGGCAACAATAGTACGCAAAGCTACACTGACGTTGTTATCGATGGTGCTGCACCACGCATTCGCGACATCGACCTGCCCGGAGTTCGCACCTATGGAGATCAGCCAACAGACCAGCAGGTCATTCGCCTCGCGGATGATCCCAAGAACTCGGGCGCTAAAAGAGCAATTGCGAACGTTGCGGTAGAGGACATTAGTTTTTCGAAGAATTGCATTTCGATTGCCGTGGAAAGAGGTGGAGAGAGCGTAAATCCCACTGTGACATGGGATGAAACGAATGATGGCGTGCACACGGCTACCATAACGTTTACCGAAGAAGGAACGTATACCGTAACGGTTTCCGGCAAGGACGATTTGGGCAACGTTGTTGCTGAGGAAGTAAAAAGCACCTTCATCGTTGCTGCCGAGCCGAGCATTGTCGTAGAGCCAAAGAATCTACCTGAACTCAGCGAAGGATACACCAACTACAATGCGCCCATAACCTTTGACGTCACGGTGACGGGTGCTTACATTGAAGAGAGTTCGCTTATCGTGGCGGGTGTCGCGTGGGGCGATATTGATACAGCCCCGAGCGAAGGAATCACGTTTGCTAACAAGTCGTTCGAGAATGGGCAGTACAAGGTAACGGTTACCTACAACGAAGGTAGGCATACAACCGACCTTCCCGTAGTCCAGGCTAAGGACTACTACCTCGCCGCAGGCGGCGAGGGAGAGCAGGCAGTCACAGGCGGCAACTACGAGTCCCTGACGGTGGACCTTCATGCGCCGCAAGTAGGCTTAACAGTCAATCCAGAATCCTATAATGGTGTCGATGACGGCAATGGGCAAGGAAACATTGTCTTCCTCAAAAACGGTGAGCTCACACTTGCCATTTTCGACAGCTTTGGCATCAAGAGCATAACGCTTGGAAATCAGGACGGATACGGGAGATTCGTTCCCAGCTATTCAAGCGGCGATCTTGAGGCGACGAGTACTTTCAATTTGGACTCTGAGCATGATTTCACTCGAAATACAATGCTTGTCGCGGAGGATTTGGCGGGCAACAAGTCTGTATGGTCGATTGATAGCACAAAGACCGCTCAATACGATGACGATTCGCACGGACAAACTGCCAGCGAAAGTGCCACCGCTGTCCGAATCAAGGTAGATGGCAACACCTATACCGTTGAGAGTCCATTGAAGCTGGTCGAAGATCACAAAGCCCCTGTGCTGGATTTGGACGGCGTGGTAGCTGGTCAGTTTTATGGTGAAGATGACGGCGACGTAATCGTTACCCTCGAGATTGAGGAAGAGAACTTTGGGTATTTGCAGCAGTTTGCTGCCAATACTAAAGTGCTCTCGTTCTATAAGCGTACCGCAGGCGGTAGTTGGGCTGAAGACAAAAGCATGGCGCTTTCGGTAGAAAAGGCTGCTAACGAACCGAGCGGGTCCAACAAATACAGGATTGTATCCGCGCCGCTGTCTGACGGTCACTATAAAGTGGAGGCTAGTCTCACGGATCTGGCGGGCAATGGGTCCGAGACCGTTTCTGTTGATGAGTTCACGGTGGATACCGTAGCTCCTACCATCGATGTTGAGTACAACTTGACGCCAAATCCGCAAATGCAAGACGGGAATTACTACCAAGTCGATGGTAACACGCCGCTGATTGCAACCGTTACTATCGTCGAAGAAAACTCCGATGCGACAACCTTCGCGGCAGATTACCCAATCGTAATCAAGCAGGATAATAAAGTCATTGACAATAATGGCATCGTTGGTGCTTGGGAGCACGAAGGTAACGTGCATAAGTGCAAAGTGAGATTTGCTGAAGATGGCAACTATGAATTGCAAGTAACGGGTAAGGATCTTGCCGGTAATGATGCTGTTCTGCTTAAGGATAGCAGCATAAAAAAGTATCTCGAGGCTTTCAGCGTGGTCACAAGAGGGCCGTCTATAGAGATTAGCGATCCGTCGGTCAAGCCTACAGTCATAGAATCCGGAACCGATTACTTTGGTGCAGTGCCTAAGTTCACTGTGACTATCATCGACAGATATCTTGACGAGGCCAATACTACGATAAACGGCAAAAAACTCTCTGAGATATTCAAAATTGGACTTGATCAACCTCAGCGGCAACGGTTTACAGATCCAACAACTAAGATTGTTTATGATACAGAGTTTAAAATTGTAGACAGCAATAAGAAGAAATACACAATTGTGCTTACTTATCCGGATGGTGAGTACGAAGCACTCGAGGCCAAAGCGAGTAACCTGAGCGGTAGGACGGCAACAGTCACAAGAAACAAGATTGTTGTGGATACCAAGGCCCCCGAGATGTCAGTCGTCTTTGGTGATACGCCAAGGCAAAGAACAGCGAACGGTAAAGAGTACTTCGCGGGCGGGAGAATGGCGAAAATTACTGTTGAAGAGCGTAATTGGAATCCCAAGCTCTTTAATGTCACCCCAGCCTTCGCCAATCATGCGGCGAGTGGTCAACAGCCCGTTGTATCGGACTGGAGTGATAATGGCGACATTCACACCTGCACTGTCGGTTTTCCAGCAGACGGAGAGTATGAACTCACAGTTTCCGGAAAGGATAAGGCGGGCAATGCAGCAAGGCTCAGGATCGGCGACAGACTAACGAGCAATACTGACTACAATTCGGGCGTTTTTGTCATTGATAGCGATTCCCCCCATATTGCGGCGGTATACGATAGCGGCAGGGGACCAGCCCATCTTGGTGACCCTTTTGTCGTGCTTCCAGCCTCTACGGGTATGTATAACGGGAAGCCCTATTACTCGCATGGCGTTGAGATACCTGTGCGTGTGAAGGACAGGAATTTCAATGCTTCCGGCACGAAAGTGTTTCGTTATCGCAATGGGCGGGAAACAAGACAAGATGTCGTATGGAGCCTGAGCGGTTCTGGGCGTGATGGTGACGGCTATGAGGTATATGAGGCGAGTGTCTTGTATGCCGATGATGGAGATTATCGGACGCCGCGTGTCGGGCCCGCGCGAGATTACGCGAACAATGAATCAGAGAATAACGAGGAGAACGGCAATGCCCCACGCGATTTCGTCGTGGACCTCGTCGCGCCAAGTGTTTCTGTATCAATCGATCACAAGCCTTCAAATCGGGGTGCTGACACCAAGAGTAAAGGTGATCCCATTCAGTTCTTTAACGTGGCGACCAAGATGACGTTTACGTTGCATGACGATCACCTACTGGACAGCTACCGGCTCAACGATCCAGATGGGCAATACGTAATCTCGACCACGGAAGATGTCAGGGGAAAGACAGATGCCACATTTGCTATAGAACTGAAAGACGGGGCGAATGCAAAGCATGATACGGAGTATGGTCGCAACATCGAACTGATTGTGAGTGACATCGCAGGTAACCAACGCATTTGGACTATTGATCGCACTGGTAAGGTGATCGTTGACAAGAGCGTCTCGGAGAAAGCGAGCAATTCCCCGGCGAATGTGCCCATCGCACCTATCAATAACGACAAAAACAACCCCGTCTTTCCCTTTGCGCTTATTCAAGACACAACTCCGCCGACTGTTAGGCTGAGTGGGGTCACAGCGGGCATGTACTACAACGGCTCGCAGACAATGAGAACTACCATTAACGAGTTCAATTTCGATTACTTGCAGCGATTCGACCCGAATCGTACCATCCTGACGATTACGAAATACGAACCGAATTATCAGCGTGCAAAATCGTCATGGGTCGTGCCGGCAAGTCGGTTTGTCGGCAAGCGTCCTGTCTACACGTTTGACCAACCGTTCGCGCGTGACGGGCACTACGAGGTTGCTGCGCTCTTTAGCGACTATGCAAAGAACCAGTCGAGAGCAGCGACCATTGGTGAGTTCACTATTGACACCGTTGCCCCGGTGATAGGAGTGACGTATAGCAACGACTCTTATGTGGACTATAACAAAGTGGATGGGTATCGTTACTTCAAGGCCGGCCAGAAAGCGACCATCACGGTGACCGAACACAACTTCGATCCGTCGCTCGTGACTATCGACACCAATGGTGTTGTGAGGAAGAACGGCAGTAGAGTCAAATGGACGACGAAGGGCGACAAGCATACGGCAGTTGTCACGTTTGAAACCGATGGAGTCTACCATCTTGATATTCAGGCGACGGATCTGGCGGGCAATGAGGCGGTTCCCTATAGATATCCGTCAAAGAATGGCTTTGTTGTTGACCTCACCGCACCCCGAATTGATGTTGCGTATGTCCGTTCTTCGGATGAGAAGTCAGCTAGCGACCCGCAGCGCAGCATGCAAGAGGGTCAAATCGACGAGTACTGTGATCACGGACGCAAGGCTATCATCACCGTAACGGAACGCAATTGGGATTCGAGTCTGTTTAGCGTTGTTGCGGTCGGAAAGAACGGTGAGACAGTTGTCACGAATCCCAAATACAACGCTACCGGCTGGAAGACTGCGGGGGACAAGCATACTTATATAGTCGACTGCTCACGGGATGCTACCTATAGCATCAAGGTTCAGGGCAGGGACAAAGCACATAACGTCGCATTGTCGGTAAAAGATGGCGAGACGGTCAAGGGCTATGAATCGCCGACGTTTGTGGTGGACACCACTCGTCCCGTCGTTGCCACGACGTACGAGAGCGTCGTCCATCAAGGTGTGCTTGACAACAAGCGGTACTTCGACCACCAGATACAGATCACCACTACAATCAGGGATCGTCACTTGGATACTGATGAGGTATCTATCGTTGATGCGAATGGCAACAAGCTTTCTTACGCACAGGCAGATTGGACGGTTGACGGTCCCACAAAAGATGGCGTCTATACCTATGTAACAACGTTTACCTATGAAGAAGGTGATCGTAAGTCACCCGAACTGCATGTGAAGGACTATGCAAAGAATGAAAACGGTATTGCGCCAATCGATTTTGTGGTCGATATGACTCCTCCTACCATCGTGCGGGCAACCGTCGGTACCGCGCCTACCTCAACGGGTAACGGCAATGAGCAGGGCGACCCCATTCAATTCTTTAACACCGACACCTCGCTTGTACTTGATGTTTCGGACAAATATTACATTGACTACGTTGAACTCAATGACCCTGAGGGCCAGTACGTCATCGACAGAGCTTCGAGCGCCATCACACGCGGGTCGGCGGACGGCTCAGTGAAGATTGACTTGGTGGACGGCACTCAAAGCGCAAACGATACTGAGTACGAGCGAGACGTCGCCTTTACCGTTGTGGACATTGCGGGTAATTGGACTCAGTGGACGATCGATCACAGTGGTAAGGTGAAAAACACGATAACGGGAACGGGTGGTCGTGACGGTGCAAACACGCCCATCAACAACGCAGACGTCTATCCCTATGCCATGATTCAAGACACCACTGCACCGATTGTGAGGCTTGAGGGTCCAGCTCCAGGATCGTACTCGAATGGTACGCAGCACGTACGCGCCTTTGTTAACGAGTTCAACTTCGAGTATCTGCAGCGCTTCGATTCCTCGCGTGTCCTCGTGACGGTGACGAAGTTCGAGGGCAATGCCGGACGAGCCATGTCGCAGTGGACCATACCCGTATCAAGCTTCTCGGGTACGCGTCCCGAGTATCTCTTTGATCAGCCGTTCGAAACGGATGGGCACTACTCTGTGGTTGCGGAATTCCTCGACTATGCGAACAATCCTTCCAATCGCGCGACTTTGGCTGAGTTTACTGTGGACAAAACTCCCCCCACTATCATGGTTTCGTGGAACACTCCTGCTGGAAACGCTCCTTACTATCGAGAGACGCGCGTGGCGACCATCACGGTGACGGAGCACAACTTCGATTCTTCGCTCTTTACCGTGAACACCACGGGGTCAAAGAGTGGCTGGAGCAGTAATGGTGACGTCCATACGATGACGGTAACGTATTCGGGTGACGGTACCTATACGTTGGACGTCACGGGTAGGGACCGGGCGGGCAACGAGGCTGTTGCCTACCACGAACCGTCGTTCACCATCGACACGACAGCACCAAAGATTTCCTTCGGTGGTCGTGTCCAGCGCTATGGCGTGGATCAAGGTGACGGCACTAGGGAGAACGAATTCTCCGACGCCATTACCGCGGACGGTGAGATGCCGAACGGGAAGAATCCCGACGAGACACTGCAGGATCACCATGCCTACAACGGCATGGTCATGCCGACCATTGAGTTCATCGACCAGGCAGGTGGTGGCCAGACCAACTACGACCCGTACGATGTGCACTACACGATAACGGGCGGAAAGCATGGCAAGGAAACTGATTTGGTAGACAAGAGAACAGTGTCGTCTACAACAGGCGGCGAGGTCTACCAGTTCGAGGACTTTGGCCTGCTCGTGCAGAATGACGGAGACGCACGCAACGTGTATGACCCAGAAGCCGACGACGTCTATACCATCAAGGCAAACATGGAGGACAGGGCCGGCAACAAGGCCGAGGGTACCGTGACCTTCTCAGTCAACCGTTACGGTTCCAACTTCTTGGTCGCAGCGTACGACGGCAACGGAAAGATGCTTGACGTATCGGCCTCGAACGAGGGCGATGGTCAGGACTACGACCTCGTTGGCGAAGCACCGCGCATCGAGGTGCACGAGATTAACGTGAGCGGCTCGGAGTCTGCGAGTGACCACAGCGTGCTGAAGGAGTACGCAAATGCGGTTGAGCCCATCGATGCCGTAACACGCGGTGACAATCGCCGGGATGGATACGAGCTCAAGGACTTCGAGGGAACTGGGTCTGCCTCCAAATACGGTTGGTTTGAGTACGTATACACCATCCGCTCCGGCAACTTTGGTTCCGGATCTCCCTCGGATTCTGGCGATGGCGGGCAGGGCGTCTACCGGGTGAATGTTGCGAGCGTAGACCGCGCGAGTAATGATACCAGTAGCGCCGAGTACTTGAGTACTGAGGAGTTCGAGAAGGCTTCCGGTGGTTCAACGACCATCGAAAGCATCGCCGCGTCGCTGAAGAACGCTACCGCGACGTTCACGTTAGACCAGATTGCACCACTCATCGACGAGTTTGACGTGCCGAACATCCTAGCTTTGGGAACAAGCTACACCGCGAGGGTGCATGTGACGGATGCAATCACCAAGGGTGACGTGGTGAAGGTGTACGTGGACGGCGTTGACAAGACTGCCGAACTCGACTCCAGTGGAGCGAACGCGGACGGAACCGGTACCTACCTAGTCGAAATACCGGCGAATTTCATTCCGTTCGCGATGCATGAGGTTCGAGTTGAAGCGTCGGACGGCTTTTCATCCCATGATGTCGCCACGATGGCAAGCGAGAAGTTCCTGGTGACCATTCTCGTACCCGAGATTGGCGTGATTGCGGCGATTGCGGGAGCCATTGCAGCGGCCATCGTAATCTATCGCAAGCGCAAGGCAGTCGCCGAGCCGGAGATGCCGGGGACGTACGAGTAAGAAGTGGGCGAGACGGAGAGCGTCATGGCTGTGAAGATATGCGAAAACTGCGGCAAGACATTGCGATCGACAGACGTGTTCTGCATGAATTGTGGAGTAAAGGCGCCTCTCGAGGTCGCGGCAAAGCCTGTAGCTCAGAAAGCGGCATCTAAGCCTATTGCCTTTTGTCCAGAGTGTGGGAAGCGCGTGAGGCAGAACTGGTCCTTTTGTATGTCTTGCGGCCAACGCCTAAGGAAGCCTCAGCCCAATTCTGTTGCTGGACCGACTTCAAACATCGAGTGGCAAGGCCAGCCCATCTCTCCGATTCCGGAATCGACCAAACTCTCGCCATTGCCCATTACCCCGTTGTCGGCTGTTTCCCAAGGCGAGGACAGCTTGTACGCCGGTGGCAGTGACTTGCCGGAGTCTGATGCGATGGCCAAACGCGACGTGCTGGCTTGGGATTTCATCCAAGGGGGCAGTGAATCGCAATCGCAACAGCACGCTGACGTTCAACAGACTCCCCATGCCGTGTACAACCCTCTCACCTCAACTCGTACGATCCGCATAGATGATCTGAGTGCGATGGCTGTTGGAGCGGATGCAGGTTCGGTGTACTCGGGCTACGACTTTGCAAGCGATATGTACGAGGAGTGGGAAAAGACCGACGCGGGTTTTCCTGCCGATGACGCACCTACAACGGTATATAACGAAGACGAGGATGAAGATGCCTTGACGATGGTCTACGAGGAAGAAAAGGCCCGTCCCACGTGCAAGTTTACGCGCGCCTCGACGGGAGACGTCATAAGCTGTGATTCGCTGCCTACGACGTTAGGACGCGGCAGCTTGGCGGATGTGAGAATCACGGGTAATCCATACGTGGGACGCAAGCACGTGCGAGTGACTGAGCGCGATGGTGAGTTCTACGTGGAGGATCTGGGCTCGGCAAACCATACGTTTATCAACGGGATTCAACTCGCACCAGAGCAACCGACGCCAATTCACAACGGTGATGTCGTCGCCTTAGGTAAGGAAGAGCTAACGGTAACGATTGAGTAGCAGGGAGGTGGATTGTGCAGCAATGGGCTGAGGATGACATCTTAACAGAATACATTGGGTCTACTGGTCAGCGAAATGAGCCTGACGAATCGGCAGATCGCACTGTTGTTTTCGGTCAACCATATATGGAGCTGGACGTGGCACAGGTGCCACAACAACGACCCGCGTGTGTGCTGATGCGCGCGCGTACGGGTGAGCAAATTGTTGCCAACCCGCCTGCCGTGATTGGCCGAGGCAATGAAGCAACTTCAAAGGTGCGTGGTAACTTGGCAATTAGCCGTACGCATGCGCGGTTAGATTATGCTGACGGACATTTGACAATTTGCGATTTAGGTTCCGTTAATGGAACTCGTGTGCGCGGAATACGCATACCTGCGCATACACCCATAGAGCTTCACGACGGAGACGAAGTGCATCTCGCATCCGAACCATTCTTGGTGCGGTTGCAGTTGACGAGTTAGTGGATAAGCCGAAGCATAAGGCATCGGCTTGTATAGGAGAAAGGCAGTACTATGGCAGGACAGATTAGGATTACGCCCGATCAGATGCGTACTCGTGCAGTGGAGTATGACAATGAGGCCAACAAGGTAGGTGAGGTCATCGGCAAGATGGATCAGCTTCTCGGGCTGCTGCAAGAAGAGTGGGAGGGTGAAGCGTCTCGTGCGTATGCGGACCGTTTCATGCAGTTGAGGCCGAGTTTCACGAATGCGCAGCAGCTCATCAATGAGATTGCAACTGCCTTGCGCAATACCGCTACCACTCTCGAGCAGACCGATGTACAGGTTGCTGCAGGCTTGAGGGGATAGTCTATCGTAAGCTTGGCGGCGCCCTCACGCATAAACGTGGGGGTGCCGTCTGTATGACGGCGCAGTAGGGGATGACGCTATGATAGAGAAGCTGCTCATCACGATAAAGACGGCAGATGTTTTGAAGACGTTTGCGTTTGATGGCACTGCCCAGACGGCCTTGTGGGTGGGACTGGAGAGGACTGTTGGGGCGGACAATGCATTGGCGCGTTTGGAGAACCATGGCAACGAGCTGGTGTTGCGTGTCATCGGTGAAGGGAGTGGATCATCGAGGGTCATCCCCGTGCCATCAGACAGGGAGTTCGTAACCTCAATTACCGCGGCGAACGGAACAATCGCTTCGGTATATACGCGACCATACTCTCACGGTGTTGGTACGTATCGCAAGATGGCTTTCGGTGGTGATGCAGAATTCATAATCGGGCGTCAGCGCGGTTCGGGCTTTCTTTACGAGAGCGCTTTCGTCTCGGGACGACACGCACAGGTAACACTGCTTGGCGGCGAATTCACGATTACCGATCTTGATAGTTCGAATGGCACGTATGTGAACGGCAGGCCACTGCCCGCCCTTCAGCCACGATCGTTACAGCCAGGCGACATAATTCAGATTTTGGACTTGGTTATCGCTATTGGACGTGGATTCTTAAGTCTAAATAATCCTCCACAGCTGAAGATAGTTGTACCTGGCATAGGCTTGGTAACACATGCGCTAGTGTGCAGAGCTGGCGGAGATGTGATTGCAAAGGAGGGCGAACCGACAGTCTTCTATCCTGCGCCGCGGCTTTCCAAGTCGATTCATGTGGTCAAGATGCAGGTAGACGATCCCCCCGGAAAGAAGGAGCCAGACGACCAGCCCGTCATTATGCAAATTGGTCCGTCGTTCTTTATGGGTATGAGCTCCATATTCATGGTGTCAAACTCTATCTCTCAGATTGCTAGTGGTGCTAGTGCCATGTCGATAATGCCGTCCATTACTATGGCGCTAGCTATGGTGGGCGGCACGGTCTTGTGGCCCATTGTTTCTCGCTCGTATAACCGTAAGAAAGATGAGCGCGAAGAAGCACGGCGTGCACGACTATATGTCTCATACCTTGATGGGGTCGAGACAAGTCTCGTAGATGAGGCTAAGGTTCAATCGCAGACCTTGCAAGAGAACCGTCGGCCAGTTGCGGAATTGATGCAGCGCGCTGAGGACATGTCACCGCTCTTGATGAGTCACACGAATGTTCATGATGACTTCATGGAGTTGCGTGTGGGCGTTGGCGACGCAGACATATCGTCGGATATCTCATGGCCACAGCATCATTTCTCGCTCGTTGACGATCGGATGATAGAACGGGTTAGCGAGTTGGCGAAGAACCCACCCATGCTGCGCGATGTTCCTTTGGCCTTCAACCCGACTAAGCACTTTGTTGCGGGCATACTTGGGCCACGGGGCGTTGTGTGGGACTTCCTTCGCGGCCTACTTGTGCAGGTGTGCTCCCTTTACAGCTATCAGGAAGTAAAGATTGTTTTGGTCGGTGGAGAGGGGGAGGAGTCGGAGTGGGGCTTCCTCACCTCGTTGGGCCACTTCTACGATGATTCGGGCGTGCACCGCTTTGTAGGCTTATCATATTCAGGCATGGTAGAAGAGAGCCTTATTCTTGAACGCGAGCTTGCGGCACGGTCCGAAGTTCGCGCTGAAATGCTCGGTGACTATGGGACCTATTATCTCGTCGTGTGTGCAGACCACGCGTTGGCTGAGCGATCCGAAGCGATAAGCCGACTCCTTAAGCTGCGATCAAACAAGGGCTTTTCTCTGTTGTACTTGGGGGGTTCCTTGCGTGATTTGCCTCGTGAGTGCGGGTACATCATTGACCTGAACCAGGACGGCGGGACAAACTTGGGCATATCGTTGGACATGACGCGAGAAGATGATCGCCAACGTCCGCGTAGCGCTCGAATGTTCGAGAGGTCGGATGTATCAGGAACACTGAGTCAATTCGATCCCGATATCATGGTGGATAAGGATGAGGCGACGCGGTTTGCTCGTGCCCTCGCGCGTGTGCGTCTCGATTTGCCGGAGCAACGCCAAACGATGCCAGAGAGCATTGGGTTCCTCGAGATGTTTGAGGTGGGTAACGTCGCTCACCTCAATATCGGGCAACGATGGGTTGAGCATGATGCTTCTCAATCGCTCCAGACTCAGGTTGGCATAGACGAGCAAGGTGAACCAGCACTGCTTAACTTGCATGAGAGTATTCACGGTCCGCATGGCTTGGTTGCAGGAACCACGGGCTCAGGTAAATCGGAATTCATCATCACATACATCCTCTCTCTGTGTGTCAATTATGCTCCGGATGAAGTGGCTTTTGTACTCATTGACTACAAGGGCGGCGGTTTGGCAGGCGCGTTTGAGAACGAACGTCATCATTTGCCTCACCTTGCCGGCACTATCACGAATCTTGATGGGGGTGCCATCAAGCGCTCCCTCGTATCCATACAGAGCGAATTGAAGCGGCGGCAAGACATGTTCAACCAGGCTCGTGATATCACCGGCGAATCGACGATGGATATATATAAATATCTGTCGTTCTATCGCCAAGGTATATTAACGCAGCCCATGCCGCATCTATTCATCGTTGCAGACGAGTTTGCTGAGCTCAAGCAACAGGAACCAGAATTCATGGACGAGCTCATCTCCGCAGCACGTATTGGTCGTTCGCTTGGTGTGCATCTCATCCTTGCAACGCAAAAGCCAAGCGGTGTGGTAAACGACCAGATTTGGTCAAATTCGCGATTCAAGGTCTGTTTGAAGGTCTCTGATGCTTCCGATTCGAGAGAGATGATTCAGCGGGATGACGCAGCGGAGATCACGCAACCGGGTAGGTACTATCTGCTCGTAGGATACAACGAGATGTTCTTGGCGGGCCAGGCAGCATACGCGGGCGGAGCGTATGCACCGTCTGAGGTGTTTGAGCCTAAACGCGACAACGCGGTCGAGCTTCTCGACAAGGAGGGCTCAGCTGTTGCTCGCATGAGGCCACAAACTGTGATGCGTAAGAAGTCCGGATCAGAAATTGAGGCGGTCATCACCCAAATCGAGGAAGCAGCGCATGTTGCGGGCAAGCAAGCCCAGCGATTGTGGCTTGATCCTTTGCCGGATGTGATTACGTTGGAGCAGCTACTCGCTAAGTACGGCATGCCTCGCGCACAAGGTTTGACGATGGCGGTAGGCGAGGCTGACGATCCCGAACGGCAGCGCCAATTCCTATACACGATTGACCTGTCAGAGTCTGGCAACGTGCTCATGTATGGCTCTCAGAACTCTGAGGTGGACGAGCTGATGCAAACGATGCTGCTCTCGCTTGCAATGGTGTATTCCGCTAAAGAATTCTGGATGTATGGCATTGACCTTGGGGCGGGCGTGCTTGCTGGGCTACAGGGATTGCCTCAGTGCGGTGGCGTGGTGTTACCGAACGATGACGAGCGACTTGGAAACCTCATGAGAATGCTTAACGAGTTTCGTCGCGAGCGTCAGCAGTTGCTATCGGAGTATGGGGGAAGCATTGAAGCTTATAATGAGCGTTCAGGCTCTCATCTCACCCGCATCGTGGTAGCTATAGCAAACCTTGCGGCATTATTGGAGCTGTATTCTAGCTACGAAGACGAGCTTGTATTCCTTACGCGCGAAGGACCACGCTATGGCATCCACTTCATTGTGACGGCATCTGCGCCGAATAGTGTCAGAATGCGCCTTGCAGGCAACTTTGCAGAGATCATACCAACGATGCTCAACGACCCATCGGACTATCTGTCGCTCTTCGGGAGCATGCACGGCATCACACCGCCGCAGCATGAGCGGCGCGGCTTGGTACGCGTAGACAAGAGTATATTGGAGCTGCAAGGGGCATCGGTTTGTGAGGTGGGAGCGAATCCATCTGAAACGATAGATGCTGTCGCTCAGCGTGTGAAGGCATCCTCTTCGTTGGTTGCCACGCCCATTCCGCAACTGCCTGAGTACGTGACCTACCTAGACATGGATATCACACAGTCTACGCAACTTCCGGTTGGTTATTCCAAGCAGGGGATTCAGCCAGTGTATTTCGACCTCAGCAAGTCGCCATACATGCTGGTCATGGGCAACGACAACGACCCCATCGATCGATACCTGCGGGGATTGCGTGAGGCTTTGTCGCTCTCGGGAACAACAAAGTACCGTGTTATCGACTCGCATAAGCTCTTGGGGAGCGGCATGGATGATCCGAACGTGCTAACTGCCTATGAAGACATTGAGGCGTTTGTGCACGCCCTTGATGAGGATGCCGTGAAAGTGGATGTGATTGTATTCACGAGCATCGTGCAGACGATTGCGTCTATTGCTTCCGACGCATCAAGGAAGCTGCAGGATTACATTGCCAATGAGAAGGGCGCGGGCAAGACTTCCTTGGTTTGCGCGAGTGAGCTGTGGCGTGCTCGTTCGCTGTACGATAACTGGTACAAGGTCATTACGGCATACGGAAATGGCGTTTGGTGTGGCAGTGGCTTTATAGATCAGACGGTATTTCGTTATGCAAGGTCATTGCCAGAGTATCGATTGCCGGCGGAACGGTCGGACGCATTTCTCTGCATGCGCGGTGACGTTACGATGATGCGGCTCTTAGAGGCAACTAACGAGCCGAGAAATGAGGGATGAGGTTGAAGGACAAGCTGCTTATACAGATAAAGCTGCCCGCCACTCAGGAGGAGTACGAGTTCCGCGTTCCGTATGACCTTACGGTAGAAGAGGGTTCGCGTCTCGCCGCTCGCATACTTGCGGCGCGTGAATCGGCGCAATATGAGGCGACGGACGATGTGGACCTCATGCATCTGGAAGGTGTGGGAATGGGGGAGATATTGAACCCGAAGGAGACTTTCCGTAGCCTATTGTTGTCGGAAAGGCTTGTTGAAGGTTCGAGGCTCATGCTCGTATAGTGCATGCTGATGCGGGCTAGAGGACGTGCAATTGAAGACTCGATTTGGCATTAACCGGACAACTCGTCATAGGGAGTTGCTTGTCCAGTCGCGCAAGGGAGAGGAACTCAACCCTCATCAGGCAGCATGGCTGGAGCATCTAAACCATGAGAATTTTCTGCGCGTATCGTATGACGTATCGGGCGAGGCGGAACGATGCACAATTGCTTATGATGTGAATGGTCTTGTGAGCTTTGGCCGTTACATAAGAAAGTGCGTATTGTCGGGGGAAAATCTGGTTGGAATGCTTACCGATTTGGCGTGCGCATACGGCACTTGTACGAGCGGTCAGAATAAGAGATTCTGGCAGCAATCGATGCTGTTCGATAAACGATACGTATTTATTGATGATGTTGCCACCCTGCGGTTTGTATTCATTCCACTGGATGGTCTTCCCTTTACGGTGGAGAACTCCCCACTGGTGTTGCTACAGGTGCTGGGCGATACTCGTAGGGTCAAGTACGCGACTCCTAACGATTATTCGCTGGCGAGGAACTTGTATTCATATGCCCTGAATGAACAGGGGACGTTCTCGTTTAACAGCTATCGAACCTTTTTGCGCAATGAATGCGGGGTCGAGGTCGATCCAGATGGTACCGTACGCGGTGGAGAGACAATCAGAGAGCGGTTGGTACCTGGTGCGAGGGATGAAGTGCGCGGCGGACACGTGCGACCAGCGGTCAAGACACCAGGAATACCAGGAATACAAGTCGCGCCGAATCCCGGTGTCGACCCGCGAGGCATTAGGGATACTCTTGGCCGAGGGGTCGCGCATGGGTACAGATTACAGCGGATAAGCACGGGTGAAGTCTACGATATAGTTGAATCCCAACAGATCGTCCTTGGCCGCGGCTCAAGCTGCAATCCCCAGCTCCTCGGGAATCCAAAGCTTAGTCGTAAGCATGCGGCCATCCAGATTCAAGATAATAGTTTGATAATCACAGATTTGGGATCTGCAAATGGAACGTATATAAATCATAGAAAGCTGCCCGAGAATCAACCGATACGCGTGCGTGTCGATCAGGAATTCACTTTGGACTCGGAACAGTTCCGGATTGACCGACGCTAAGGTCATGCTGCGTATGGGGAGCAATTCTCAGATTAACCGATGGATTCCGATAGCTCAATTCTTACATAATCACAACCGTTACCTACAAGATTAATTGTATGGCCTTAGCTTTAGATACCATGGATTTCGGAGCAACAATTTACCCATGTCTGTTTGCGGAGGAAGTACTATGTCTAGCTCGACGATATCCGTGAACGCAAAAGCGCTGCAAGCTTATGCGGATCGTCTTACTGGCAATGCCCTCGCAATTGGCAAAGTAGTCTTTTCCAATTGCTCGAGCGTGTCGGGTTCCACCGCTTCTCGAATGCATGATGAATGTGCCAGCGCCTACCTTATAGGTGCTCAGAGCTATCGACATATTGCGCAGCGCGACCAAAGCGCCATTCGGCAGATTTCTTCAGTTTTCACTGAACAGGATGTCAGTCTCGCTCGACAGTTTAAAGAATAGCAAGGAGTGGGATGTCATGTTCGTAGAAGACGAATGCAGGACATCAGAAGAAGCTGCTCATAATGCGGCAGTATGCAAGGCCCAGCGCGCTCAACTCGAAATCGAACTTGCATCTGTACGTCACAGGTCAGAACTCCACTATGAGCTTGAGGAAAGGATACGGCTGTACCTCAATATGCAAGCGGACCATGACCGAGAGGCGCTTGATCATGGATCAGATGCGCTCGCTTCATTAGAAAGGTATCGCGACGAACAAGTTGCCTCAATTCGGAGACTATTTAATCAAACCCAAGAGGCCTTCAATCAAGAAAGCGCGCGCATTGGACGAGAGTTAAAGTCCCTGGGAAGTGAGGACTGATGATTGTCAGGGTCTTGGAACTGGAGATGAAACTTCACGGCGATCTTCAGACCGCAAATCGCGAGATTGATCGCATCACTAGACAAGAAGGCGTCTTGAGTGATGCAGCGAGTAACAAATCTATCGGTAGCTCACGATCGCTCGACTCGTTGCGCGATTATATCGCTCAGGTGCGAAGGCCGGCGGCTACCCTACTCCGTGACTTTCTTTGCTCATACGTGCATGACATGCATGTGGATCAGCAGCGTATCGCGCTTCATGTTGTTCCGCTGGGCCACTTGATTAATACCGATCTCGTACAGGGTGTCATTGACGGGCGATATCGGATGGCGAATCGGTTTGACGAGCTTGCCGAAGCCAGCTGGGTCGATTCCAATGTTGCGCGAGGCCTGCGGTATCAAGCTTCTGTGTTACGTAATGAAGCTGATTGGTTGCATAGACTTCTCAGTGGATTGATGTGGTATCTCGGTGATGATACCATCTACGCGACATCAGCATCGATGCGCCATCAGCTTCAAAAGTCCAGACAGGCTCTTAACTCGGTGAAGATTAGCACCGTCAACGGAGAACGATACTTTAACCTTGCCGGAGTCGATCTTTCATGGGTTCCCATGCAAAACAAGCCATACTGGAAGAAACGCAATCAGGAATCGTTGGAGCGGTATCTGATACTTGACGGAAATGGGAATCCCATCGGTCTGAGGCTCGAAATGCTTGACCGTTATACAGAGCTTCTTGGTCTTGCTTGTAGGTGCCTGTTCTCAACTGGTATGCCGGATGAAATAGACCAGCTTACCGATGATGAGAAGTATGTTGTACTTTGGTTGCTTTCCACCTATGGTCCCGATATTCTTAAATTAGAGTCTACCCTGACCTCTGCTGTGAACCAGTTCAGTAAGCGTGCGTTCGGCGAGGGAATTACACAATGGGGCATCGATGCATTTGATTGGGCCGAGAATACGCCGCTCGCTATTGTGCTCGGCCCGCTTGTGACAGGTGGCTTATCCTTCACGTCAGATGGCGAGAAATTCTACTCGATAGATTCCGCGGGCAGCGTCCAGCGACGTAACGGATTTGCTGACGTTACCGAGTTGGGAGGGCCATTCCTTGGCATGGATCTTGACACAACTGTGACCACCTTCGTGTACAACGGTTACGAATATCGTTTGCAGACTTGGGATGGCACGTACGGCTCTGGATCTGCGTTTGGCGGCGAAATCGGACTCTATCGGCGCGAGCTTCCCGACGGGATAAAGAGCAGCTATTCTTTTATGGGTTCTGACGAAATTCGCGACAATATTGATACACTTTCACGCGAGCAGGTGAGTAGCATCTTCACCACCTATAGGGCTGTGCCTGATGAAGATCAGCCCGATATGGATGTAACCGTGCACACTTCCGGAGCTAGAGAAATCAACAACTCGGTAGAAAACACCTACTGGTCATTTACTGCGGTTGACGTGCCTGTTGATGCGAATGGTCTTCCTGATCCTGGCTACAGGAAGCAAGATACAAGCGTCGAGGGCAGATTGGATTTCTCGGATAACCCAGGGCTCATGGAGGCTATGGAAGAAGCCCTACGTAATGAAGACCCTGCCAAAGGCATCAAGGTATCACGGGATTCCAGCAACCAAAATATCCTGCATATCGAATGGAAAAAGTGAGTTCACATGCCACAGTCAAGCACGTGTGTTACCCGCTGTCTAACACGTCGAAATCTTATGCTTGCAATGCTTGCATTCCCTAATCTCGTTATGATGAGCGGTTGTTCCGATCGATTGGCTGCAGGTTTAGGAGGAAAAGCAGTGTCTGATGTTATCGTCTCATCTCCTGAAGACGCACTTGTCGAAACCTTGAATCAGATGGAGATCCGACACGGGGAAGGCTTTCACCTTGTGAAAGAGGTGGAGCCAATCGAATACGAGCCCCTGCCTGATATGGTGGGCTATGACTTTTGTTTGGCTCCAGATGCTCGTCCCAAGCATTACTTTACGGCAAGGCTGGTGACGGATGCTGAGACTGGAAGAATACGCTACGACGTCGTTTCGAACTATGCGCAGTGGCTGTTCAAAGAGCGAGCGGAGGGGCCCTACTGTAAGTTGCTTGCAACGGATACCGCAGTTATTGGTTATGCGGCGCGAATCTTTTATGCGCGCAAGGATGGTATTCTGTGGCGTGAAGACCAGCTCAACGATTATATGGGTAAGGGGGAGAGTAACGACCCTCGTGTTGAGGTCTTCGCGTTTTTCGATGAGGATGTCAAGCGCGGTGATGCGTCTAGGGCCATTACTCGACTGCAGGCCGCCCTCTGGAAGCTTGATGGTTCAATGTGCTTAGTTGCCGCACGACGTGGTGCTGATCCGCGAAAGGAGTGGATATACATGACCCCTTCCTCGAAGCAGTGTCGCGTCTCACGTGGGGACGTTCCTACCGAGAAGGATGTCGAGCGCGTCCTTAAGTTTCATTTTGGTCGGGATAACGAGGATCTCTGGGACGGTACTGCCATTATAGGTGACCCATCCGATTCCTCTACGCTACCAGAGGTGACTTGGAAGTGAGAGCATGTATACAAGGACGCGGTGCTTGATAACTAGCACAAGCGTCTCGACCGTTAGGAGTCTCTATGGCCGACCTATATGTAAAAGAATGCGAGATGGCGGACCAGATGCTGCGCATACAAAAGGCCCTGCGCTCGTTTGAGTCTGATGCGCATAATCTGAACCAGCTGATTCAGCGTATTCACAAAAGCGAGGCCGTGCAGTCTCCGGACGTAGAAAGCGGGCTAAAAGAAAAGGCTGATATCGTGGCTACCGCAATTAACCTGCTGCAGGATGCCTATGCCAGCCTAGAGCCAACGATTACGGATTATCTACTCGAACTTGACCAAATCGATGACCTTTTGGAATAGGTGGTTTTGTGGCCGAATACACGATTAAGATTAATAGTTCTGAAGCGGGAAATATCTCGCGCGATCTTTCGGCCCTGCGCGAAACTGTGCGCGGCCAGATAAGCTCTCTCAATTCCACCTGCATGGGCGTTACCGAAGGCGCAACTGCTACTGCATTACTTCAAATGGCGCAGACGGCAAAAATGGTTGGAGAAGCATTGGTGTCTTGCATAGATGAGACCGATGGGTGGCTAAAGAAAACCGTCGAACAATACAAAGATGCGGACGCTGCTGCCGCAACGGGCTTTGCGCATGCAGGATCAGGTGCTAGCAGCGGAGAGGATGGCTAGAGATGGGTGTTGACAAGAGCTTTATGGTAACTCTGGCCTCTGCCCTCTTGGCTGCAGTCCAAACCACAGGATGCACGCCAGCTTCGGAACCAAGCCAAGTTCAGCCCGTGACGGAGAGCGTAGACAATGCAAACGAGGAGTCGCCTGTCCCTACGTCACGCGACCTCGAGATTGCGGCTCAACTCGGTTTATCCCAAAAGCGCATAGATGAGATGCAGCAAGACGGCATGAAGTTACGCGAACGTTCCCACATTCGCATGGCAGAGCGCCTCGTCGATTTGTTGGAGGCGAAGTATGGCTTTGACTTTGAGGCGCGAGACATCGATGGTCCAGAGTTGCTCGATCAGATGTGGCGCCTCCAAGCCCGCGTGTCGTCTGGGGACCTTGAGGGTACGGACGTTACATGCGAAATGCCGGCGAGCGGTGACGATTCCGACAGCACAGACGACCTTGTGTCTTGCGTAAGGTCAGACGAGATCCGGGAGCATGTTGAGAATCTCATTATGGACGTATGTGGAGACCAAGTTGCCCACTGGGCGGGAAGCTGCGTGGTCGACCAAACCATGCTTGGTCCCAGTTTCACTCTAAACACCTCAACTGAGACGCTCGCTCAGCACGTTGATACAGGTGTATGGATGTACTTTGGACCCGACTTCCCCCTAGGCGAAGACGGCTATAAGGATATAGCGCAAAAACTTCAGGAACGCCTCTCTAAGGAAAATGTCGCCTGTGTTGTTACCATGCGCCATCTTACCCACCTACCGAAGGGCGAGGAAGAAAAAGGGTTCTCGCTCGGTGCCGCCCAACGAGTAGTTAGAGAAGGCAAGCCCGACGTGGACTATGAGTGGGAAATGATCTTTGGCCCTCAAAGTCAAGAGGAGGCGTAGGCTATGGAACAGCTTTCCGACAGCGATCTCTGCGTGTTGAATAATCTCATGTACGACGAAGGCGTTCGCAAACAAATGCGTATGGCTTATGATGCGGGCGAATCCATCACGATTGGAGAGGCAATTAAGAGGGCAAGCGTAAATTCTTGTCCAAGAGAGGAAAAATACCAAAGGATTCGTGATTACGTCCAAAGCAACTCGTTCCTCGCTGATGTTAAGGTCGGAGACTACAACTTTGACGAAAAAGATGGTGGTTACTCCGCTTGCTTTGTTAAAGACAACCAACCCTATGTTGTCTTTCAAGGTACTGGTCACGACGAATGGTACGATGACGCCGCTGCGTGGGGTACAGTGGAAACCGGTCAACAGGTAGCGGCGGCACGTTATGTTGAGTACATCCACAACAAATATGGTCAAAACGTTGTGGTTACAGGCCATTCCAAAGGTGGCAACAAAGCCATGTATGCAACTGTAACCACCGGATGTGTTGATCGCTGTGTGTCGTTTGATGGCGAAGGTTTTAGCGGCGAGTTTTTGGACTATTACTCTGACGAAATCAATAAGAACTGCGGCAAGATTACGTCGTATGCCACAGAGGGTGACTTTGTGAACGTCCTGCTTAACAGCATTGTCCCCAAGGAGAACCAGCATTACATACAATCCAGTCGCATTGACGGCGACTACACAAACAATCATCAAGCTTTTTCATTGCTCGACGAAAATATGGAGCTGGGTAAGTGGGGGGAGCGCTCTCCTGCCGCTGAGCAAATTCATGCGTTTACCGTATGGGCCGACAAAAACCTCTCTGCTGAGGACAAAGACAAAGTGGGCGATCTCCTTGGCTATGTATTAGAAAGTGCCATGGGCGGTGGGAAATATCGAGGTGAGGAAGTCGATTTCGTTAAACTCATTAACGAAAATCCCGAGGCATGGGGCATATTTTTAGCCGCGCTGCAGGAATACGGCGGTACCGATGACCTGCTTTTTGCCCTTGCCGCAGAAATACTGGGGCCAAATGCAGTAGAGGGTCTTGTCGACACCGACAAGACAGATTCAGCGATAGACCGAATCGTGTTCCTAATAACTAGCATGGCTGCCCGAGGAATTACGGGTGCGGGCATAATGCTTCTGTTGATGGCGCTCGGCCTCCTTGATACGTTCTCATTCGGTCTTTCAACTGACCTTATCAAAGCGAAAATCAGGGAGATGCTCATTGAAGCTGGCGTTGATCTCGAAGCCATAGACGAGATGTTCGAGCATGCGGAGAAAGCCAGAAATCGCATTCGCACGGGTGAGAATGGCAGCAATACATCAGGGTCGTTCTCATCTAACGAAATACACGATTTTCGCGAGGAAACACGACGTATGCTGTTAGGTCTTATTGATGAAATCAATAGCGAACCATTTTATGATGTAACCAGATGGGACATGTGGTATAGAGCCGAAAAATGGTTCGGTCGCCTAACACCAGCACGCTACCAAAATGATATGAAAACCTACTATCGCAAGGTAATGGACGTCAACGATACCAGCAAACCGGAGATTGCGCGAGCGTTCGACATGGCTCATGAAGCGGACATTAAGGTGAGTGGGCAACTTAAAGAGATGAGCAGGAAGATGCAAGAAGTGGCAACAAAGCTTAAAGGTGTATGGTCGTAGGTGAATAAACTACAAGAAAGGCATGCATATGAGCAGCATAGCTGGATATCGAAACGCAATTATGGCATGCGAACAGCGCCTACACGAATTACGCCAAGAACGTTCAGGCTTGGAAGGTTTTGTTGGTGAGGTGCGTCATGGATCAACGGTGTTTGATCAGCAACTTGGCAACAAGCGTCATCTTGCACGGCGCGCTCAGCAAATCGGCAGAAGCAGAATTGCCGCTCGATATGGCAGGCGTATACTCAAAAACATAGATGCGTCTTTTCAATCGCGGATACAGCAAAACTTTGAAGGAATGCTTCGTGATGCGCAAAGAGCCATAGATAACGTAAATCGCGAAATCGAGCAAGAAGAAGCACGGATACAGCAGTATCAGTGTGTAATACGACGCATTCAGGAAGAGGAGCGGCTTGCACGCGAACGGGCTGAGGCAGAGGCACGCCGCGCTGCTCAACAGAACGCATAGCATGATGACGCGTTTGCAAAACGACAATCACCCCCGACAGCCATATTACGGCAGACTGGGGTGATTGTGAGTTTGTGCAAATTGCAGTTAATCTAGGGTAATGCGAAAACTCGTAAGAAGCTAAGAAGCACCGCTCGGTGTTAGCTGTACTTCACATGCTTTATGAGTTAGTTTTGACATGACAATGACAATCATATAGCGATGAATAAAGTGGCCTATGTAGCCATTTCCCGACTAGCGGTTTTCTTTTCAGTGAACTCTGTGTCGAGCTCGCTCAAAGCATCTCTATACAATTCACCCTCGTCATTGCGGAAACCAATCGCGATAACATCGTCAATTGCCGAACGATCGAATAGAATGTGACCTTCAACGCCTGTGAGTCCTTGAGGATATGGCACCGCGCCGTAGTCCCAAAGCACGTTGTCTGATGGGTCACTCACCATATATGCCATGATGAGAACCAACCCATCATAGTCCTTTAGATGCACAACGCTACCGATGGGAAGCCAGCCCTCAATTAGTATCTCGCTCATCGTTCCTCCTGGTAAAGAGTTATTGTCTATATGCTTGATCTATTGCTATGCGAGTGCGATATGCCGCATTCCGAGCAGAGGAAGCTTTGCTTCGTTGTGTGGCTGCCTGATTTCTATAGCTTGATATCTGCGCGCTAAGGGAGCTGCTTCTTTGCTCAAGACTCTGGACAAGCTCGAGTGCGGCCTTCGCTGCGGAAGAAGCATAGCCTTCGTCGTCAGCAGTGATGCTGTCAGCCACTGAAGAGAATTCTTTTGTTACTCCTAGCGCAGAGTCTATTTTTTGTGCATATTGCCTGAAGTCATTGCAGTCTTCCTTCTGCTGGGCCACCACTCTATCACAAGCTGCTTTTGCATTTCGTGCTCGTGAGAGTTGATCATTTATGAAATTAAGAGTACCTTGTGCACTGTTTGCCATCGAGTCGAATTCAGCCGCTTGCTGTTCGTACTGTGTGGCCATGGCGTTCTGCTGATTCAGGGTTCTTTGCAACTGATATACGTCCATGATTCACCTTCGCTTATTGCTGGCTGTTTGGATTATCATCAACCGAAAGAAGAATCTCAACGAGCCGGATTTCGTTTGCAATGAAGTCACCTGTAACGAACTGTCCGGTCTTACGTAGTTCGTCGTGTTCCCACCAATCATCTGGATCTTGTGCTCGTGGCGATCGCTCAATCGAAAAGGCAAAGCCCATTGTAGGGAAGAGTCTAGTCATACGTGTTCTTAAAGGTCCGGAGGTGGGAGTTGCCGTGCGAATCCCACCTAAAGTTCCGTAGGTACATCCTCGGAAATCCTGTGTCGAATACTCCAGCATGGGTTTTTCATCTCTGTCTCCCCATCTGTTCTGAGCGGCTAGGCCTTCTTGCTGCCACCAAGAGCCCACTTTGAGTATGCGCGAGATGTCAAAATTGAATCTTTCAGCGACAGAAACAAGGTAATCATCGTCTCCTTGCAACGCGGCGCGAATCCAAGCCCCATCTGAATCGTCCGGCACAACGATATGTTCGTCCGGAGCGCTTGTAATAAATCGACTACTCACTTTGTGCAGCGAAAGGACTGCATCAACTAACTGATCCTTAGATTGCAGGGACGTGAGCGACCATCCGCCATATAACCCACGTCGTCTCTCTACAAGCGTAGAAAAATCGTCGTACACATATACGCATGCTTGGCGCTCATCGGCATTCCCGTCGATTGGAGAGTCCGCATCTGAAACATAGATGCCAGGACTCATAAGTGGTACGAGTGTCTTCTTCAGCGCGGGAGATGGATTGCCCTCAGCATCTACTAAGCCCGAAGCCTTATGCTTGCGTACCAGCTTCCTGCGCCATTCGTCTAAAACTCTACGCTCACGACCTATGTGGTGCTCAACCATTGAAGGTTCGCAGCAAAACAGCGCGATATCAAATCCAGACAAAAGAACGAATAGGTCTTCTGACGAAAACCGTATGCTTTGTGCTTTGCCGGATAGGTCCATGTGTGCGGCTCCTTTCATGAGGAGTAACAACTGATCTCACAGATAGCTTCATTTTGGGGCTAACTTCCCCAAAGCTTTTTCCATCCATTTGAGATGAACTTTCCTGCGCTACGATAGACGTTACCAACCGCTTTAACAGCCTTGTCATGGAAACCTGAATTCTTTGACCACTCACTCAGCTTGTTAATTCCATAGTCGGCGGCAACGCCTATTACAAAGCCAATGGCAGCTCCAGCGATTGTTCCAACGACTGGGCATACCGCGGTACCAATAGCGGCACCGGCTTTTGTTCCAACGGCAACCGCAGCTTTACCCGCTACAAACTTTGCTGCCTCAGATGCGGTCTGCAACGTTCCAGCTGCCATCTTATCGGCAGTATCGCCTTCCTGCGAATTATACGCATCGACGATTGCGAAGCCACTCGTAATGAAGGTGAGGGCAGTGCCTACGTAACCAAGTATTTTGCCGGCGCTCTTGACACGTGTGGTGGTCTTACTGGCACCCGTGATGGACTCAGTAGTAGAGGCCGCATTAGATCCTGCTTTCTGCGCCTCTGCTCCAGTCTTTAATCCTTGCCATGCCTCTTTCCATTTCGAAGGACGCGCAAAGTCAAAAGTGCCTTTGAAGACTCCCTCATATTTCTTGACGCTATGTGACTTGTCAATTAATGAACCGAAGAAGCCAGCGACAGTTGCAATATGTTTTGGAATACCGGTGACAGACTTCCAGTCAGAAAAGAAGTCCTTCACCTTGTCATACCCACTTTTCTCCGGGAAACGATCCGTTCCGATTTTCTTTGAATAACTACTCTCGAACTCTTTAACGGCTTGTTTATACGTTTTATAGCACGTATAGGAGTTTTCGAGCTTGATTTTCTTGCCTCGTGCGCTTGCCTCAAGTGTTGACAAATCAGTTGAAATCCTCAGTGATCCATCAAGTCCCCTGAGGGCAGCTTGCGCGTTAGTTATTTCTTGAATGAGGGCGTCTGCAGATGCCAAACTGGTTTGGTAGTAACTACGTACATTTATGTCGCTATCCAGAATCACTGAGTCTCCATCGAGTGCCGTTAGGCCAAAGGACCCAAATACTTGGCCCTGCTTCTGTTTCAGATCGATGAGATCGGCATGCGATTCCGCATACGAACTGGTCGCTTTTTCAAGTTCGTCCTGTATCACTCCAACCCTGCGCTTGAAACGACTTGTCGTGTAAGAGGCGCTCTTTATCCAATTTCCGTTTGCCTTGCCGAGAAGTGAGTTGATAGATGCTTCTGTCCGGGTCTTGACAACGCGGATATCCTGCGTTGCTTGCAAAAGATCTTGAGTCACCGATTCAAAACTGCTTATGCTGACCTTAAACATTGCTCGTCCTATCACTTATCGATGCTGCCGTTATTTGCTCGCCAAATAATGTGAATGGGTCCGTTGATACTTTGTGCCATGCAGCTTTGTCTGCTGCTGCTGTGCTATCGAAAGCGCTACCTGATTCCGACTTCTCCGACTTGCCTTATGGTGCAAAGCTAGCCTTCAAATCCTTCGCGGCCTTTTCGTCTGCTGCCGTCATCTTTGATGCCGCCCAAACGAACTGGTATGCAACCTCGGTATCCCAGCCCTGAAGCTCTTCAAAGAGTTTCCCTAAACGTTTGAATGCCTCTTTTGCGTTAAACACTGCTTCGCCATCACAGGAGCTAAGACGCTTTTGTGAAGACTGTGCTTTTGTGTATGCGTCGGTAACTAGGTCCTTGAGCGATTCTATATCACGTGCGACTTTGAGTGTCGCATCATAGTCCAACTGAATTGTTCCAGCCATGCGTAAGCCACCTCACTTCACCACGGCGAACGTTGCTATTCTTGTGGATTGGATTCACTCTTCAGTGATTCCAAATACTCTTCGAACGCGAGTCCCTCGGCATCGCGATGTCCCAACTGATACACTTCGTCAACGGATTCCTTATTGATAAACAAGTCTTCGGCAGTACGCTTGCCCTCGGGATAAGGGCAACACACATAGTCCCAAACAACACGAGTGTTTCCGTCTATTGCCAAAAACCCAATAATCATGACGAGACGATTGCCGCCTTTGATAGATACTACTGAACCAAGTGGAAGCCAGTCCTTGTTTGGGTCAAGCATAGGGTCCTCCTTGCTCCCAAGGTACGGTTGTGTACGTACTTTCACTTTAATATATCTTTGAATCTAGAATCAGGCTGCTGCAATGAAAGAAACGAATGTTTGCGTGTAATAAACTACGACTTCTTCTGTTTAGCCGCTTTGTGCTACCATCTATAACTTCTTCCGAACTCATTGCGTGCCTCGATCGTAGATCGCTCCGGGATTCGCAGGTTTCTCTCGAGTCATTTGCCAAGGGCGTGCATGTCGCGCATGCACCGCCGCCTCGGTGAAGCCCGTGTACTCTGCCAGCTCCAGCGGGCGTACCATGGAGTACTCGTCAAACATGTTGAGTGTGGAATGCCGACCATATTTCTTTATGGGCAGTATTCCGGTCATGTAGGAAAACGCTATGAACTGCTTGTCCTTGAGCCAATCCCGCAGGAAGTCGAGGTAGGCACGTTACCCCCATCTCGTCATCGCGACGTTCGCGCATGGGGGCGCCCCATTCGTCGATGGCCACGACGAACTGGCGGTCAGTGTGCTCATACACGTCGCTCATCGTAATCGCGAGGTCACCTTTGTGGAAGTAGTCAGCAGCGGGGTACTCACGCACGAGGTCGCGCACCACGAGCTACTGCATGCGATCGATGCACACCGCAATTGACTTGTCTTGCTTAAGGAACTCCGTCACCGTGATGCGCAACACATCAAAGGCTCCTAGATAGGCGTCCCAGGCGAGAGATGCTCACGTACTTGCGTTTCGTCCTCGCAACTGAGTTGAGGTAGCGCGCCACTGGAGTCTTGTCTACGTAAATCTCGGATCTAAGCGGCTTGGCAAATGCGCTGCTTCCCGGATTCAGGTACGCGCCCATGATTCTCCCCGGAACGACCAATTGCTTTCTATGATACAACGGTGTTGCGCATTGGCTGAAAACCCATGCTGTGTTTCGGGGGGAGTGCGCCTATGAGGCGCTCGATATCGTAACGGGGCTGACAGGTGAGATTGTCAACGGTTCGATCTCGATATCATGGACAGTGAACTGTACGATATGCGACGTAACCGAGAGTTCGACGCCCGTCACCTTGTCCGGTGAGGTCAGCTTGAGGGTTGCAGTAAACGATCGACTCTCCATGGGCTTGTACTCCACGAATCCCGACACGTCGCTTTCAGCGGCACACTCATTTGGTAGCTGCTGGTTGCTGCGCTCGGCCGTCTTAAGCTTCCCGGCATCCTCGACGTAAGTATCGGAATCCTGCTCGATGACGGGCGTCTCGAATCCAATTGGTGCCGAGCGATCGTTCTTTATGGTGTAGTACACGCGCGTCTCGTCCTCTGCAAACTCGACCTTGTCCACCGTAAGGGTGACGTTGCTCTGCGTGTCGGACTGCTTGACGTCAACCGACTCGGTGGTAGGGCTTGCGTAATCAACGTATGTGGCGGTTGTGAGCGTGGCATCCTTCAGGTATCCCTTTCCGTCCTTCGCATCGAGTGTACCCTCCGCAAACACGTAGGATTCCTCTGTGACTTCGCCACTCAGCAGCGACTGCTCGCTCTCGGGCAGAAGAAGGAAGTCCTCATGCCCACTCGGATGGAGAAGATAGACCGCTCCGTCGAAGAGCTCTTGCGATGAGTCGGGGGCCATCGTGATGGCGGCGCAGAGCTTCACCGTCTCGCCTCTGTGGCTGTCGGGGTCGGCCAGCGCGGCTGCAACATCCTCGTCGTTGACGGAAGACTCCTCTTTTGCCTCATCTTCGTCGGTTGATTCGCTGACTTCTTGTTGGTCGATTGCATCGGCAGGCACCTGTTGATTTGCGGGCGTGGAGGTGTTTGAGGCGCTTGGACCCTCATCCTCTCCAGGCCCGAATATGGCAATGCCAGCAATAGCGAACACCGCAACCACTACGACAGCAACGAGAGCTATTGCGATTGGTTTGCGCGTTTTCCTGTCGTGCGTGGGCTGAGCGAGCGATTGCGACTCCGCATTTTCCCGCTCGCCGATGACGTTGGAATCGACTGTAGGAGTTGGCTCCTCGGACATCGGCAGCCTGTGGCATGGCTCGAGCATCCGCGCGCCTTCGACCTTGCGATAGAACTGATCCCCCTCGTCGTAGCTCTGCATAAACACGGCTTGGTACGACATGAGAGCAAGCTTGAGGCCATGGTCAATCTGAACATCCTCAAGGTAGATGGTAAGGACGGGAATCTTTGTGTCGCGTGCAAACATTATCTCCTCGCGACAGTTTTGCGAGGAGATTGAATTCTCAGATAGAAACGAAATCACGGCACTTGCGGCACTGAGGTGTTCGCCGATGTTGCTGATCCACTCTGATCCCGGGTCGATGCCCTCATCAAACCAGATGCGAAACCCATCAGCCGCAAGTCGCTCGATTACGGGAAACACTCGGTCGCTATCGCGATGGGCATAGCTGATGAAAATGTATTGTTCTGGGCCCTCGTAGGAAACGGCTTTGCAACGCATTCTTTCTGAACCCTCCAAGCAGACGCAATCAAGTTAAGACTTCGTTTGTCGGCTCAGGTATCTACCACTCAATTACGCGGCGATGTGTGCGAGGCCATCTTCCGGCCTCTCCGACCTCATACCTCTCCATTATACTTTCAGCTGACTCCGTTACGTACCTTCGAATCTGCCAGGTGCGTGCTGCAATCGCGTTCCACTATGTCGTGATTCAAATAGTTACATTCTTGAGCACGCATTCGTCATCCTTGGCGTGGGTTTTTGATTCATGTGTATACTCATATAGGCAATGCATCTTTTGCACGATTTGTCCGAACTGGAGATTATACCATGCCGCAGGGAGCCATATTGATTGCCGGGTTCGTCGTCTCTGCAGCAATGCTGGCAGTGAGTGTCGCGCTATACATATGGACCAAACGTTGCCGCCTGTCTGGTGCGGGCTTGAGTCCTTGGCATAGGCTTTGTGTTTGCGTCTTTGCGTCGGTCTATGTGTTTGAGCTCTCGCAGGTTCTAGGCGAGCTCGTGGTGGCAGACTCTCCTTTGCTCCAGACGCTCTTCTCAGCTGTGCAGATGTTCTTGCTCGAGAAGGATATCGATCTCGATACAGATGCAATTCGCATGGCATTGGGCGAACTCGCACAGCCTTACATTACATATAACGCTCTGCTGTATTTGTTGGCGCCGCTAACCACGCTCAGTGCGGCTCTTGTCCTGTTTTCCAAGTATGTGTCGCTGCCCCTGCTACGCCTACAGTCACGTCGAAGGGAAGTGTTTTTGTTCTCAGACCTTACCGAGGACTCACTCGAGCTTGCGACGAGCGTGGCGTCGCATGATGCGACGTTCGTGGTGGCGTTTGCCGATGTTGATTCATGTGAGGATGAGGAGCTGGTGCTTCAGGCGCGTGAGGCGCGATTCTTGTGCCTTTCCGAGAGTATCTCCACGCTCCTGTCGTGGTGTTCCCGGCGGGCAACACTGCATGTGGTTCTCTCGTCCGGCAATGAGGTGAGCAACTTACATAATACGCTTGCGGTTGTAAGCATGCTTGCCGAGCATGCCAGCGCAGATCAAAACATTACGATACATGCAGTCTCGGACACGACTGCCATCGACAACTACGTGGATGCTGCATCGGAAATAGCCGTCAGGTCCAACGCCAACATTCGCATCAGGCGTATCAACAAGACCGCCGACCTGGTGCGACAGCTGCTTCTGAGCAATCCGCTCTTTTTGCCCGGACTTCCCACGGACGACTCACGTGACCTTTATGAGGGAAGACAGCGTCACGTAATCATCGTGGGTCACGATGACCTGTGCTACGAGTTTTTGAAAGGTGCTCTATGGTGCGGGCGGGCCAAGGGCCTCGCGATGCGCATAGAGCTCATCGACGAATCGGCGCAGGAGCTCGAGCGACGGCTTGCGTTTGAATGCCCTGAGTTGCATGCCTTGGCAGGAACGGAATACGACTTGAGGTTCTTCGACCTTGATCCGATGTCAGACGGGTTGTTGCGTCACCTTGGGCAGTGTGCGGCGAGTGTGAGCTATGTGCTCTTGTCGCTCGATGACGAATTGGTGGGCATACACGTTGCCAAGCGCGTGCGCGAAACGCTGGAGCGGGAGCGTATCGCGCTGGGCATCTCGTCTCCCTCCGTGCCGCTTGTCGCCGTGCGCGTTGCCGACACGTTGCTCGCCCAGACACTCGCCAAGGCGCAAGTGCCAAAGGGACAGTCGTACGGGCTCGTTGCCGTGGGAAGCCGTGAGTCTCTCCTCTCGTACAAGAGCGTGTTTCACCCCACGCTTGAGACATGGGCACGCAACCTTAACCGCGCCTATTGGGGCTACTTCGACCTTCCCGTTGGCGAGGAGCGGGAGGCGTTGGGCGTCGCGGCGGATGAGGCCTACGAGCGTCTGGAGTACAACCGCAACTCATCCATGGCGTCGGCAATCTTCCTCAAATACGATCTGTATTCGTTTTGCCGGACGATTGCCTCGGGGGAGTGTGAGCTCCTTTCCACCGAGGATCTTCCGGATGCCCAAGATTGGCAGCTGTCGCTGGATGACGCCGCGTTTGGCAAAGTGGTTGATGCCTATGAAGCGTACGTGCGCGAAGGCAACACCGACTGGCTTCAGCGCTTGGAGCACGAGCGATGGAACGGCTACGTTCGAACGCTCGGGTTCTGTCGTGCCTCCGAGGACGAGTACCGCGCATTCTTTCCTCGGACGCATAACGATCAGGACCAGTTGGCTCGTCTTCACATTTGCCTCGTTTCTTATGATGACCTCGATCGGGTAGATGCTATGGTTGAGCGCGTGGAGGGTAGTCCAAGGGCCAAGGGCTTTAAGGATGTGGACAAGGCGGTCATAGGGCACTTGCCTCAGATTGTGCGCTCCACGAGAGGCTAGGGAGCACGCCATGCAACGATGTGGCTATTGTGGGGGAGAACTGTTAGGTGGCGCCGTATTCTGCTGCTCTTGTGGGAAGCGGGTGGCGGGCGAGTCGGAGTGCACTGACTATCGTTACGAGGCCTTCATCAGCTACCGCCATCTGCCGCGCGACCGCAAGGTCGCGATGCGACTTCAACGTTCGCTCGAGGGCATGCGCATACCCAAGGAGGTACGTTCAAAGCTCGATGCGCCAAGTCGCTTGGGGAAGCTCTTTAGGGACGAGGACGAGCTGCCGACGTCGGCCTCGCTCTCTGACCAAATTCAAGATGCGCTCGTGCATTCGCATTTTCTCATCGTCGTATGCAGCCCGCACTTCAGCGAGAGCCGGTGGTGTACGCGAGAGGTGGAGCTGTTTGCCTCGCTGCATGGTCGTGATCACATTTTGGTCGCGCTTGCTGAGGGCGAGCCAGAGCAGAGCTATCCTGCCTTGTTGCGTGTGCGAGCCGTGCGCGGAGAGCAGGGAAGGACACGATTTGTGCCGGAAGAGCCGTTGGCGGCGGACTTCAGGTCAGACGATCGAAGACGTTTCCTGTCGGAACGGTTGCGCGTGGCCGCCGCGCTCATTGGTTGCGGATACGATGACCTAAGGCAGCGCGTACGCGTGCGCAGGACTCGCATAATCGTCGCTGCGGCAGTGCTTGTCGCCCTCGTGTCTACGGCATTTGGTGCCGTGTCGTGGTACCAACACATGCTCATCGCGAAAAACTACCGACAGGCGCAAATCAACGAATCGGAGATGCTCGCCACGGCCGCAAACGAATTGCTTGCGAGTGGAAAGCGAACGGAGGCGATTCAGGTCGCCCTTTCGGCCTTGCCTTCGAGCAGCACCAGCGACGACCGTCCGTTCGTGCCTGCGGCTCAGCTCGCGCTGGAAGAGGCCTTGGAGGTGTATCCCACCAGCAAGCTGTGGCGTAGCTCGTATTCTGTGGGCAATGTGACGAGCGAATATGCGTATTCGTCCGGCGGACTGCAAGCCATGTTGCAGACTGACGATACGATCCTCATAACAAAAATCGATTCGGGCGAGGAGATCAGTCGCATTGATTTGTCTGGGCTGCGCGAGGCATATCGGGAAGTATACGACATGGATGGCTCTGGAGTGGACGGCTTTGTGTTTTGCGGAGAAAACCTTCTTTGCGGAGTGCGTGGAGGAGTGGGACTCTTTGATGCGCAAACGGGTGACCTGCTGTGGAGCCAATCTGTGGAGGGTACTCCACTCTCCAGCTATGGGGGCTGCGTTGCCACTGCACCTGATGCATCCTTCATCGTCCTGTGCATGGAGGACCGGGAGGTCATAGGCGTAGACTCGGGTTCCGCATGCGTAAGGGTGGTGCTTCTTGATGCCTCAAGCGGAAAGGAGCAGAACTCGTACGCTCTTCCACTTCCCAAGGATGCGAGCATTCTCTTAAAAATCTGTGTTGCAGTCTCAGATGATGGAAAAACGCTCGCCATTGCAACCGAAGGCACGCTCGCATGTGTAAACACTACGTCTGGCGAGATCAAGGCGGCTGCCACCTCTCAGCGCTACATATACGACATGGCTTTATTGGGTCAATACATGGTGGTAATGTGCAGTGAGGACGACTATGCGACGGCAGGCAACGGTACGGTTGCGACCATAGACGTTTTTGATAAGGACCTTAAGAAGCGATGGAGCAAGGATGAGGCGGCACAGACTTCTTACTCACCGCTTTCCTTTGCTCTGAGTCCGCAGCTGAAGGTCGTGGGTGCCTTGAGTGGTGAGGGCGGAGCTGACGATACGAGCCTGCTTGCCATAATGAGCGGGCCGTCGGTGGTCGTGTATGAGTTCGACTCCGGCAAGGAGTCCTATAGGTTCGAGCGGGAGTCGAGCCTGTTGGACTGCGCAATTCTGAAGGATGCGGGGGGACATGGCTGGCTTGTTGCTATAGATGGCAGTGGCACTCTTGTGCGACGTAACCCCACGTCGGGAGTTTCGACTGTTGTGGGTTCTCCGTACGACTTAGAAATGGGGGCGACGCTTTCCGCGACGCTGGCGAGTTGCGACGGGGGAACCTACTTGGCATCACACGACAGAGACAAGCTTACGTATCGTGTGTTTAGGTATGTGGGTCGTGGGGAGGACATAAAGACGCAGGCAGCAAAAACTGATGCCAGGTCCTATAGCGTTGGCTGGGGCGATGCACATTGTGTTGGCTGGGACGACGCACATTGTTTGTATGGTTACGGCAAGGATGGGGAGTTGCTGGTCCGCTTGGACACGAACACCTTTGAGCCGCTTTGGAGTTGCGACCTTGTCGGCCTTGGTTTTGCGGACAACGCTGTCGATTGTACGGTTTGTCAAGACTCGGTGTACGTGTACAGTGGAAGTAGCAAGAAGCTGGTGAGGTTGTCGAGTGACGACGGTGCTATTCTCGATACGTATGAAGTGACAGATGACAGCTCCTCATCGAGCATGGGATACTATGGCATAGCGGGTGTCGAGCCCATTGTGAACGAGGGCAATGGCGAGAGATTGCTGCTGAGGATGAATCCTGTCGGATTGCTCCTCTTAGACACACAGACCAAGGATGTGCTGTTTACCTATAACGACGAGTCCGTTACGGGCATGGATGACGTGGAGTACTGCGGTGCATCTGTGGTTTGTAGCGTGACTAAAGATGGCGTTCCTGCGTATGTGGCTCTGTCGCTTGCAGATGGTCATGAGGTGAGCGGGGACCTAGCACAGTGTCCCGCGTCGGCCAGCGCAAACGGAGCATGGACGGTTAGCCCCGACAGGAGACTCTTCGTTACCAGTGGTAGTGACGGTTGCGTACGGCTTTACGATACAGGTGACTGGTCGTTGGTGTGGGAGGCGGCTGAGGTCCCTGCTCTCGTGCAAATGTTGTTCTTTTCGGCCGATTCGCAGTGCATAGTGCTCCAAGATACTTCAGGCTCGCTCCTGTTGCTCTCTTCCGCAACGGGGGAAACGTTGTGTGCATCATCAACGACGCTTCCTCCTATCGAGTGGTGTTTCTACGACGAACGTGATCAGGGTGTAGTTTGGGCGAGGTATTCTGCCGGTGGTATTATGTCAAGCTACGGATTGGCGAAAGTTTGCTTGGGGGAGGAGGCCTTTGGCCCGTCCAGCGATGTGTATACAGGTGTCGTTCTGTCAGACGATGATAAGACCGCCCTCTCTTACAACAGCTCGCTCGGCAAAGCTGGCATCATTGAGGTTTACACACTTGACGAACTTATCGAGATGGCCAAAGACGAGGTGGCGGATAGGCCGCTCTCCGATGCCGAACGCTACATGTATCACATTCCATAAGGGCTTTTGAAGGTGACGCTTGCCCGTAAACAGGCTGCTTATGAAGCAGTGTCGAGTCTCTCGTCTCTCTGCGTGTTGGCGAGGCCATCACTCGCTTGTCTCTTCGATTTCGATTAGGCCCAGAATGGTTTCGAGCTCGTGTAGCCTCGGTTCCTCGTTTTTCGTCTTGCATGCACCCTCGACTAAGCGAAGACGCCCATCATCTGTCAAGAGCATCTCTAGAATATGGGTGGAAGGCGCGTATGCGCTTTCGTTGCTGGTAGTCTTTGCGAGAATCCGGGCCGCGTAGTATCCCTTGCCGTCGGTTGCGATTTCGTGTGGTTCCTCGACGAGTTCGAACGTTTCGTATTGTGAACTGATGCCTTCCATGGAAGCATTCAGGAATTCGACGAGGTTTGTCGGCTCAACGCCGGGATGATCTAGCTGGATAATCGTCAGGTTGGCTTGTCCGCCGAAGGATCGGTACTCTGCTTCGTTATCTTCATTGCTGGTAATCTCGAAGTAATCCGCTGGAAGATGCATAACAAGGCCGAAAGCTCTTTTCTCGTTTGGATATAGCAACTTGAGGTTGTCCTCGTACGTGTGCTCCGTTACCTCAGTAGGCCCTTCTTCTTCGCTGCCTTTCGGTTCTGAGACTTTGACGATCTCGCCCTCTTCCTTCGGCGTCTTCTCGGCTACATCCTCCGTCTGCCGCTCCGTGCTTGTTTTTGATGTCGTAGTGTGACTGCTTTGCGATGCGGCTAGGCTCCTCTCCGCTGCGCTTTGTGCACACGAGCCTGCCACTGCAACGGAAATCAGTATGGTTATGACGGTGATGACAATTGTTGTTGCGGGGGATTTCTTGCTGCTTTTGACGCTGTCTCCTGTGGTATTGGTTGGTGCCTGTGTAATACGAGGAGCTGTCTTTGGCGGGTCCTGTGTCTTCGGTGTGGGCGCGCTAGGTCGGCCGTCGACTTCAGGAACGTGGCTTGGTGCTGAAGATGACTCATCGTCCAGCATCTCATCCTTTAGATTGGCGCCGCAGAAGGGACAATGCCGCGCGTTGTCGATGACGTTGTTGCCACAGAAGGGACAGAACATGACGCATCTCCTTTACGTACGTGCAAGCGAGTTGACTTCGCTGAAACCTCGACGTATGAGGACAAGTAGTACAATCCAAACACCAATACAGAGTGGTATGCACGCCGGAAACGAAAACCAGTCCCAGAGGGTGTGCATGGCGATAGGAATGGCGAAGACTGTCCAGAACTTCGAGTTCAGAAATACCTTCCAGGTGACTGGACCACGATCCAACGCAATTGAGAGTGCGACGCCCGTGATGGCTGCCCATGCTACATGTCCACCTATGGCCAAAAAACCGCGCAACACGATAGTGAGCAGCATGCTGAGGTCGGACTCAAATTCCAGTAGCGAGATGAAAGCATAGCCTGCCGATTCGAACGAGGCGTATCCGGAACCAACGGCAGCACCGAAGAGCAGGCCGTTAAGCAGGTAGCGTCCCTCGTTGCTGCGATGAATGACACACGCCACAATTATGAGCTTGGCGAATTCCTCGATGAGGGCTGTAAGGAGGGAAGGGACGAAGCCACCCGTGCCACTCTCTGGAAAGAGTGCGAACAGAGGGTGCGCCACAAGGATGGAAGCGACGCCCCCCATGAAGAAGTCTTCCAGCATTTCGAGAAAGCTGATATTTCGTGGGACATTCATTTCGTAGAAGAAAACGAGTGTTGCGAAGGGGACGGCGAACGAACCGAGAAGTATGATGCCGGGAAGGGTGACGGCGTTCTGAAAGCAAATCCACACAAGCAGAAGGCCGGCGAGCGAAAGAAGCATAATAGAAAGCATGCGCGAATACAGCCAAGGTCTGCGCCAGCGGTAGCCGGCCTCTTGGATGGTGGGGGTTGTCGTGGGAGTGCCGCAAATGAATATCTCCTCGGCCTCTTCCTTGGTGTGGCGATGGCTGACCTCCGAGAAGAAGTGGCTGAAATCCAGATCTATGTGGCTTCCGTCACCTAAGATGCCTTCCACATGGTCGGTGATTCCACTTACCATGCGTGATGCGAAGCCCTTCTTCTCTTCGGTTGTCTGACGTGCTCCGCATCTGGGGCAATATGGTGTCCCATACTCGAGCTCGTGTCCGCATTGTGAGCAAAACACTGTACTTTGCTCCGCGCTAGTCGTTCACGAACAGGTGAGCGCGCTTTTTGAAATATGACATGTTGATTACGAGAAGGACAATGGTAGCACCAAGATTGGTCATCGTGCTTGTTGGGGAAGATCCCGAACGAGTTGACCCGATGAGTCCAAGGACACTAACTGCTATGTTGACACCGTAAACGATGTAGAGCGTCGTTATCGCCTTCGTGCTAAAGCGGGCCATAAGAGTCCGACAATATATGTAGAAGATGCCAAATGCGATGTAGAAAACCCCCATAAATACAAATATCGCACTGAATGAAGACGGAGTGCCATATTCTGAACCAAGCCTAGATATGCTCATTACGCTAAGTCCGACAATGATGTCGATGACAGCGCCTGCGAAGAGCTGAAAGTAAATCATGAACTTGTACCAACCCATACCGAGTCCTTCTGACGTGGCCTGGGCAAGCCCAATTTCGCGTTTTTGAGCTGAGGTGAGTTCTGTGGAGATGGGTGCTGCAGCTGACGAAGCGGGCTGCTGTTGGGATGCCTGCGCAGGCTGCTGCCGCTTTTGCGTCTTTTCCGCGTCAATCTCTGCGGCGACGTCGCCACCACAGGAAGGGCAGAACCTCACGCTATCGGGAACCTCAGAACCGCAGAACGGGCAAAACATATGAGTAACCCTCCTATTCCATGACGCTTCACAACACCAAAATGATAGCTTTGGCCGTTGCGCAGAATTATGAGGACACTTCTGACTGGTTGCCCAATGTAAGAAGTGGCGAGGGAGATGTAACGATGAGAAGTGAGTGGCAGCCCTTTGGAAACGGCATGCGAAAGGTCGCCTGCCCCAACGGCCTATTGCTCCCCGATGATGTCGGCGAGGGTCTTGCTATCGAGGTATTCCGACGTTACTTTACCCAGCTCGCGCCAAACCGAGATGGTCGAGCAGGTGTCCACGATAGGGCAGATGCGCCCACGCGTGCAGTCGAGGCAGCCTACCGGGGCGAGCGAGCCCTCGGCGGCGCGCAGGATTTGGCCGAGTGTGTATTCCTCGGGCTTGCGCGTGAGCTTGTATCCGCCGCCCTTGCCGCGCAGGCTCGTCACGTAGCCTGCCCGGCCCATGAGCGCGATGACCTGCTCCAAATACTTGCGAGAGATGTTCTGCCGCTTGGCGACGTCGCCAAGCGAGACCCATCCCTCATGTTGGGCGAGGTCAGCCATGGCGCGAAGCGCGTATTGGCCCTTTGTCGAGAACATCCCCGCCATCTTCTAACCTCCTCGGACCTGAGTGTTCCGCGGGGGAAATGCCCCTGTGGAACATACCCCTGGGGGGCATGCCCCGCAGGGGCGTGCCCCCACGGAACATCCTATTCCTGTAGCATCTCGGAGAGGGTGCGCCAGGCGAGCTCAGCACACTTGACGCGCGCTGGCATGTGGCTCACGTCCATGAGCAGCGCGGCCTCGTCGAGCTGCTCCTCCAGCTTGTCCGCGTCCTTCTCGGCGCCGGTGACCATGTCCTTAAAGAGCGCGCATAGCTCGATGGCCTCGGCGGGTGTCTTTCCCACCATGAGGTCGCTCATCATGTCGGCTGAGGCCATGGAGACGGCACAGCCGTGGCCGGTGTAGGCGCACTCCTCGATGCGGCCGTCATCACCCAAGCGCACGGAGAGGTGCAGCTCGTCGCCGCACGATGGGTTGATGCCGTCGTGCTCGTGTGTGGCATCCTCCATTGCGTACTTGTAATCAGGGTGCGTTACGTGGTCCATGAACTGTTCGTTGTACAGACTAGTTACGTCCATTGAAGATCCCCCAAACGGTGTCGAGCCCTGCGATGAGTCGGTCGATGTCGGCCTTGTCGTTGTAGAATGCCACGCTTGCCCGACAGGTGCTATGCCAGCCGAGGTAGGTGAGCAGGGGTTGCGCGCAGTGGTGACCAGCGCGGATGCACACGTTGCTCATGTCCAGAATGGAGGCAACGTCGTGCGGGTGAATGCCCTTGACGTCGAACGAAACGGCGCCGACATGGCGGTCGGGCTCGGAGGGGCCGACGATCGTGATGTAGTCGCGCGACTGGAGTTGCTCGCAGAGATACGCGGCTAGCAGACGTTCGCGTTCCTCGAGTGCGGCCATGTCGTGCGCCTCGAGGTAGGCTATCGCGGCGTCCGTCGCGTACGATCCCGCGGCATCCTGGGTGCCGGCTTCGAACTTCTGCGGCACGGGCGACCACACAGCGTCCGTCTCGGTAACGGAGTCGATCATCTCGCCGCCTACGAGGAACGGAGGCATGGCATCGAGCAGCTCCGGCTTGCCCCACAGCACGCCGATACCCATGGGGCCGCCCAGCTTGTGTGCCGAGAACGCGAGGAAGTCACAACCCAGAGAACGGACGTTTACTGCTACGTGCGGTACGGACTGGGCGCCGTCCACGATGCAGAGCGCACCGACCTCGTGTGCCCTTGCCGCGATGGCGGCGACGTCGTTCTGGACGCCCAGAACGTTGGAGACGTGCGTCACCGAGACGATCTTCGTCCGGGGGCCGATCTTCTCGGCAAGTTCGGATTTAGGAATCGAGAAGTCCTCCGTCAAACGTAGGTACACGAGGTTTGCGCCAGTCGCTGCGCAAACCTGCTGCCACGGAATCAGGTTAGAGTGATGCTCCATGATGGAGATGACCACGTCGTCGCCGGGGCCAAGTTCGGTGAGACGGGGAAGCGTGCGGGAAAGCAGGTTGAGCGCCTCGCTCGCGTTGCGTGTGAAGACGATGGCATTGCCTTGGGGTGTGCCGTCGTCGTCGGTCGCCCCGATGAAGCGCGCGATGCGCGTCCGGGCGGCATCGATGCTGGCCGTAGCCTCGACGGAGAGTCGATACAGGCCGCGCAGGGGATTGGCGTTCATCGTCTCGTAGAAGTGCCGCTCGGCATCGAGGACGGTGGCCGGACGCTGGGCCGTGGCTGCGCTATCCAAGAAGGCGAGCTGCGGGTTCTGTGCGAGCAGGGGGAAGTCCAGCTTGTAGGGACTCTGCTCGATGGTGGCGATATGTGCGGCGCTGAGGATGGATGCCATGGCTAGACCTCCTCCGCGTCACCGAGTCCGAGTCCCTCCACGAGGTCGTTGGCGACCTCGGAACCAAGGACGTCTGTGGCACGTGCGAGCACGGCCGCGCGTGACTGTGGCGTCGGTGCGCAGATAAGCGCCTCATCGAAGAGGGCGCGCACGTACAGCTCCTCGGCCTCCTGCACCGAGAGGCCTCGATCACGCAGGTACTGAATCTGTTCGGGTCCCACCGAGCCGATGGAGGCCCCATGGTTGCCGGCAACATCGTCCTCATCGCACAGAATCACGGGCATGGTCTTGTTTGTGACGTCATCGGAGAGTATGAGCACGTTCTCCAGCTCGGCGCCCTCCGATCCCGAGGATCCGTGTACGAGGTCGATGGTGGCGCGCAGCGACTTCTTTGCGTGGCCGTCGAGCACGCCGGACTCGCGCACGTCGCAGCGGGTGTTGCGGCCGCGCTGGCGCACCACGTGGTTGATGTCGAGAATGTCCTGCTCGCGGCCAAGGTAGCGGCAGGTCAGCTCGAGCCGTGCGCGGTTGCCGTCAAGCGCGACGGCGAGCCCTGCGGCCGTGGTGCCGGCGCCGAGGAAGAACTGTCGCACGTCAATGCGTGCGTCCTCGGCAGCGATGATGCCTACGGAGTCGAGGCGCTGCTCGGATCCGCCACACACGAACTCAAGCACATGCACGCGTGATTCGCGCTCAGCGATGATGCGCACGAGCGCCGCCGTCGTGTCCTGTGTGGGCGCACCAGCCGGTGTGCAGATGACGATGGTCGCCTCGGCGCCAGCGCGAACCATCACGCCGGTGTCCTCCTGCGCCACGATAGGCTCGTCTCGCTTCTCGCCGGCCTTGACCTCCACGTAATGTGCGTCCTTCGCCTGCGACTCCGCCCATGTGGTCACGGCTTGACCCATGCCGCACTCCACGCCCTCAAAGAGGCGTGGGAGTGCAAAGTACACGTCACCCTTGCGCGAATGCACGGGCACGGTGAGGGTGATGTCGTTGGCCCGCAGATAGTTCCACGTCTGTGCGGGCGGGGTGTTGACGCGCTCGAGCGTCATGCGGCCGGTGGGCCGAGCGTCCTGCTGAGCGCCGTTAGTCGACTCTGCCATTAGCCAATCGCCCCTTCCATCTCGAGCTTGATGAGGTTGTTCATCTCCACGGCGTACTCCAGGGGCAGCTCCTTGCTCACGGGGTTGGCGAAGCCGCCCACCACCATGGTGCGGGCCTCGGCCTCTGTGCAACCGCGGCTCATGAGGTAGAGCACCGTGTCGTCGGAGATGCGGCCGATGGTGGCCTCGTGGCCTACGCTTGCCGTGGCATTGCGCACGTCCATGGCGGGAATCGTGTCGGAGCGGCTGATGTCGTCGAGCATCAGCGATTGACAGCTCACCGTGGCGCGTGCGCCCTCGGCGCGACGACCAATAACCACGGAGCTGCGGAAGGTGTTGCAGCCACCGTCCTTGGAGATGGACTTGGTGTCCACGCTCGCCGTGGTGTGTGGCCCGTTGAGAATGACCTTGCAGCCGGTATCGAGGTCCTGCGTTGCGCCTGCGAAGGTGATGCCGCTGAACTCGCAGCTTGAGCGTGCGCCCTGAAGAATGGTGGTGGGGTAGAGGTAGCTCACATGGCTGCCGAACGAACCCGAGACCCACTCCATCTTTGCGTCTGCGCCTACGCGGGCACGCTTGGTATTGAGGTTGTACATGTTCTTTGACCAGTTTTCGATGGTGGAGTAGCGCAACCGCGCGCCATCCTTCACAAAGAGCTCCACCGCACCGGCATGCAGGTTGGCCTCGTAGTACTTGGGTGCCGAGCAGCCTTCGATGAAGTGCAGGTCTGCGCCTTCCTCAACGATGATGAGGGTGTGCTCGAATTGTCCGGCTCCCTCGGCGTTGAGGCGGAAGTAGCTCTGCAGTGGGTACTCTACCGTGACACCGGCAGGTACGTAGACGAACGAGCCGCCTGACCACACCGCATAGTGCAGAGCCGCGAACTTGTGGTCCGCGGGCGGAATGAGTGTGCCGAAGTATTCGTGCACCACCGGTTCCCACTGGGGGTCGTGCAGGGCGTCCTCGATGGTGGTGTACACCACGCCGTCCTTGGCGACCTCCTCGCGCATGTTGTGATACACGATTTCGGAGTCATACTGGGCACCCACGCCTGCAAGGCTCTCGCGCTCCGCCTCGGGGATGCCGAGGCGTTCGAAGGTGTTCTTGATGTCGTCGGGCACGTCATCCCAGCTTTTGGCCTGCTTGGTCCGCGGACTCACGTAGGTGGAGATGTGATCCATGTCGAGTCCGGCGATGGAGGGGCCCCAGTTGGGTGCCATCTCCTTGGCATGGTAGGTGTCGAGCGCGGCGAGGCGCATCTCGAGCATCCACTGCGGCTCGTCCTTCTTCTCGCTGATGGCACGCACGATGTCGGGGGTCAAGCCGTCCTCATAACGCTCGTAGCCCTCCTCCGAGTAAGTGAAGTCGTAGAGCGAGCGATCGACGTCGGCGACCTGCGTGCGCTTCTCGGTCCGCTCGCTCACGCCTGATCACCGCCCGCGATTGCAGATGCCTTCTCGAACTGCTCGAAGCCATGCTCGTCGATGCTGTCGATGAGGCTTGCCGGCCCTTCGGCGACGAGGTGGCCTTGCACCATGACGTGCGTGCGGTCCACGTTGAGGCGCTCCAGGATGCGCGTGTTGTGGGTGATGACGAGCAGGGCGCCGTCGCAATCGGCACGGTATGCCTCGATGCCGCGGCTTACTACGCTGAGGGCGTCCACATCGAGACCGGAGTCCGTCTCGTCGAGAATGGCCAGTTTGGGGCGCAGGAGGAGAAGCTGCAGCATCTCGATCTTCTTCTTCTCGCCGCCCGAGAACCCCACGTTGAGCTCGCGGGTGAGGAAGGAGCTGCCCATGTCGAGCTGGTCGGCAATCTCACCCACGCGAGCGCGGAATTTGCGCGCCGTCATCTTGAGCTCGGGGCGCTTCTGCGTGATGGTGCGCAGGTACGAGTAGAGGGGCACGCCGGGCACCTCGACCGGTGCCTGATAGCTCAGGAAGATGCCGGCGAGGGAGCGCTTGTCGGCAGCGTCCTCGGTGACGCCCTTGCCGTCGAACTCGATGGTGCCCGAGGTCACTTGGTATGCGGGGTCGCCCATGATGACGTGGCCCAGCGTGGACTTGCCCGCACCGTTGGGTCCCATGAGCACGTGCGTCTCGCCCGTGCCGACAGCGAGGCTGACGTCGTGTAGGATGGGTTTGTCCTCGGTCCCGGCCGAGAGTCCGCTCACGCGGAGGAGCTGATTGGACATGGCATCTCTCCCTATGATTGAGCCGCGTGTGCGGCATGGCTGTGTTTGTTACCCAATTCATAGTAATTACTAGGAATTAAAAAGCAAGACCCAATCACAGCTATGGAGAAAGCCTGTGTGCGGCCGAAGGTCCGTCGGAGTTCACTGTGGGCCACCCTTGATGTGCGGGGTCCGCTGGGGGCGCTCCCTTCAGTGGACTCTTCGGGGGACCCGCTGGTGGACGCTATCGAGTGTGGCGAGAGGGTCACCGGTAGAGCTAGTCGGTTGAGCCGGTACTATCTCGCGTTGTGGGAGTTCCGAGGGCGCGACCGGTACGAGGCAGATCTGCCATCTCCACGAGGGTCTTTGCCTCGATTGGCGCTTGGTTGGCGAGGGCAACATCGTTGGTGACGGGATAGTTTGCATGTGAGTGCTGGCACGCGACAAGAACGAGATCGTCCTCGAAGTCATCGTGTTCGTCGCGGAAGTGGCAGAAGCGCTCATTTGGGATAGCTCCCGATGGACCCGCTCTCCAATAGTCCGGCGCGTTGCCTTCTGCCGATGGGCCTGCCATACGCTCGTGGTTAGATGCGACAATGGGGGAGGTATCGTAGAGCACGCTGAAGAAAGGACTAACATGTCACACTTTCCTAAAGACTTCCTGTGGGGCGGCGCTGTCGCGGCACACCAGCTCGAGGGCGGCTGGGACCAGGGTGGCAAGGGAATCTCCATCGCCGACGTCATGACCGCCGGCGGCAACGGGATTCCGCGTCGCATCACCGACGGTGTCGTTCCTGGCGAGAACTACCCCAACCACGAAGGCATTGACTTCTATCACCACTATCGCGAGGACATCAAGCTCTTTGGCGAGCTGGGCATGAAGGCCTTCCGTACCTCCATCGCGTGGACGCGCATCTTCCCCAATGGTGACGACGCCGAGCCCTGCGAGGAGGGCCTGGCCTTCTATGACGACATGTTCGACGCCTGCCATGAGCAGGGCATCGAGCCTGTCATCACGCTGCAGCACTTTGAGATGCCGTATCACCTGGCCACCGAGTACAACGGATTTGCCGACAAGCGCTGCATCGACTACTTCGAGCGGTTTGCGCGCGTATGCTTCGAGCGTTACAAGGGCAAGGTCAAGTATTGGATGACCTTCAACGAGATCAACAACCAGTCTGCGGCGCCCATCGCACATCACATGCTGCAGGAAGGTGCAGTGCTCAACATTGGTGACGAGCCCGAGAAGCTCATGTACCAGGCTTCCGTCAACGAGCTCATCGCCAGCGCCAAGGCCGTCAAGGCATGCCACGAGATCGATCCGGATGCCATGATTGGCTGCATGATCGCCTTTTGCCCACTCTATGCCGCGACCTGCAATCCCAAGGACCAGATGGAGAAGACCTGGGCCGACCACAAGCGCTATTGGTACGCGGACGTTCACGCCAAGGGCCGCATCCCGCAGTACATGTTCCGTTATTGGGAGCGCATGGGCTTCGACATCGACCTCTCCGACGAGGAGATTGCGGTGCTCAAACAGGGCATCGTGGACTATATCGGATTCTCGTACTACATGAGCTTCGCCGTGGCCGCGCGTGACGATAACCCCGACTACAACTTCTATGAGGCGGGCATTCCTGGTGTGGGCGATGCCGCCAACGACATGGTGCCCAACGAGTACCTCAAGGTGAGCGACTGGGGTTGGCCCATCGACCCGATTGGCCTGCGCTACGCCCTCAACTGGTTCTACGAGCGCTATGATCAGCCCGTGATGATCGTGGAGAACGGCTTCGGTGCCTACGACAAGGTGGAGGCCGACGGTTCGATCGATGACTCCTACCGCATTGACTACCTGCGCGAGCACATCCGTGCGATGATCGACGCGGTCGAGAAGGACGGTGTCAACCTGCTCGGCTACACCATGTGGGCACCCATCGACATCGTCTCTGCCTCTTCAGGCGAGATGGACAAGCGTTACGGCTTCATCTACGTGGACAAGAACAACGCCGGTGAGGGCACCTTAGCCCGCAGCCGCAAGAAGAGCTTCTACTGGTACCAGCGGGTCATCAAGTCCAACGGTGCAGAGCTCGACTAACGAGACGTGGCAGAGGAGAGCGGTCGGGATCACTCACCTTTGGGATTGGTCCCGGTTGCACCCTTGACCGCACAGATATTACGAAATTGTACGGTTATTACGCGAAGTGGTCGATAGGAACTGTGGGTGCTTCGTGTTTCTGCAGGTGACAGGCTTGAGGAATGGTTCCCTACTCTGGGGAACCATTAAAAACCGTACAATTTCGTAGTATCTTTGCATGACTCACACGGGTATCAGAAAAAGCAGGTCGGATTTCGGCCCCATCCCTCAGCACAGGCCCGTCTGGGGCCTTCTGGTCGGCACTTCTGAAGCAGTTCGTACGCCATAGAAGCTCATGTGCGTGGTTTGTGACCTTCCGCAACAAGGACGACGTGCTCGCCCCGCTCATTCACAGGATGCCAAGAGGAGGAAACTCCACTGGACGCTACGGTTTATAATGCAGGGTAAGTTGCACGCGAGGGGAGGCCCACATGGCACGAGTGAATGGTGGCAGGACAAGCGGCGGGGCGAGGTTTTGCCCCGAGTGCGGGAAGCCGAACCAAGCGGACGCTCGCTTCTGCGCAAGTTGCGGAAGCCCTCTGGGTGGTAGTGTGCCTGCGGGAGCGAACGGGCCGTCGCCATCGGTCTATGCGGAACCCTCGAGGGGTCAAGTCCCCTATGCGATTGTTGCTGTCGCTTTGATAGCGGTCATCGGCGCTTTGGTGTGGGCTATCTTGGGAAGAGCGCCACAAAAGGCCGATACGCAAGGCGAAGTGCCTGCGACCAGTGTGGCGTCTGCCGCGAAGGGTGAGTCCGAGGCGAAGGGCGAGTCCGCCGCGAAGGGCGAGTCCGCCGCGAAGGGCGAGTCCGAGGCGAAGAAGGAGCCTGCCACGGAGGAGGAATCCGTGGAGGCGGAGGCTCCCACCTTCGTCGTGGAGTTTCTTGGCTCTGGGGCGGACTCGGGTTCCATGAAGCCGGTTGAGGCCAAGAAGGGCGAGACAGTCGTGCTCCCCAAGTGCAAGTTCAAGCGCGACGGCTACAAGTTTGAATCTTGGACAGACGGTTCGGGCAATGAGTACGAGCCGGGGGACTCGCTGGAGATGAGTCGGGATGTGACCCTCAGTGCGAAGTGGGTTGCTGCCGAGAAGAAGAACGCCGAGTCGAAGGCAGATGCCAACGCGAGTGCGAACATTCAGGTGACGACGAACGTTCCGGAGACCAAGACGCAACCCTCTCAGCCCCAAATCGCGGCCCCGCCTGTGGCGAGCGATGACGTTGCCCCGCAGTCAACGCCCGCCTCGACATTCCCACGCAAGTGGAGCGGCACCTATATAGGTACCTCTTCGTATGCGGAGGGAGATGGTCACATCAGCAGAGCAGTGGCGTTCCACTTCACTACAGTTACTGAGACCGGGTATTTGGAGGGTATATGCTACGTGGGCACCGACGATACCGGACCAGGCGAGACGTACGGCACTTGTTACATCAGTGGCAACGTGGATTGGAACACCGGTGCGATAAGCTTCCACGGTACGGGATGGATAGACCAGGGAGGTCTTGGCGACCTGCGCGAATACAGTGGGATGGTCGATTTCTCGTCCGCGAGCATGGGTGGCTCGGCATGGGACATCGGTACTGGCTTGTACGAGACGCCTTGGAACGCACGCGCTGTCGATCAGATTTACATCTGGCAGAACGGCTCCCAAACGGTCGTGTAAGTGTACTGTCCCCGAGGGACACCTACTGTATGGTGGCCAGGTAGCGTGCGAGGCCGTCCTCCATCACGGAGCCGCACACCTCGTCAGCGGCCTCCTTGAGTTCTTTGCAGGCGTTGCCCATCGCGACGCCGGTCCCTGCGTAGCGGATCATCTCGACGTCGTTGACGCCGTCGCCGAAGGCGTAGCTCTCCTCGACATTGGCGCCATAGTGCTCGAGCACTGCCTGGATGCCCACGGCCTTGCTGATGGTGGGGGAATATATCTCGAAGGCGTTGTAGGTGCCGTTGTTGTCGAGGTGTGCGGTGAAGCCTGCCCGGCCCTCCACGGCGGTGCATACGCGCTCGTAGTTGGCGGAGGTGGTGTGCGCCTCAAGCTTGATGGTGCGTCCGAGCACCTCGTCCTTGTCGAAGTCGTAGGTGAATATGTCCGACTGCGCAAAGTCCGAGAAGAAACGCTGGATGAGTGTGAAGCGCCGGTCAAGATAAATGTGGTGTGCGGTCTGTAGCATGTATTCCATACCCAGCTGTTCAAAGAGTCCGACGTAGTTGCGTGCGAGCTGGGAGTCCATGAGGTCGGTGTGAAGCGTCATGCCGTCGGCCTCCACGTGGGCACCGTTACACATTACGTAGGCATCGAAGAGGGGAAGGCGTAAGTCGGCATCTATCATTGCGTACGGTCTTCCGCTGCAGATGACGAGCTTGTGGCCGGCGTCGTGCAGACGCTGCAATTGGGCGATGACCGTACCAGGAATGGCGCGCAGTCCATTCATGCTGTCGATGAGTGTGCCATCAATATCAAAGAAGAATACTTTCATTATACCTGCCAATCTGATGGCCACTGTGAGGTTATCGCATCACTGCGATGCGTCGGGTTCCCTTGGGTTTGAACTCGCCACATCACTATACTGTATGAGAGTGATAACCCCAGTTGCCAAGGCGAGGAGCAAACATGAGATACATGATACTGGTGAGTCATGCGGGACTTGCGTTCGGCGTGCGTTCGGCGTTGGACATGCTCATGGGTCCCCGTGATCACGTGCTGGCCTTTGGGATGGAGGAAGGGACCGACCCTGCGGCGTTTGGCGAGAAGGTTGCCGCTGGCTTGCCCGACTTCGACGAATCTGATGAGGCGGTGGTGCTCGGAGACATCGCGGGCGGCTCTCCGCTCAAGACGGTCGTCGCAACGTTGGAGGGACTCGCCATCGAGGGCCGCTTCGCCGCCTTTGGTGGCCTGAACCTCCCCATGGCCATCGCGGCGCTTATGGCGATCGAGGATGACTTGTCGCTCGACGCGGTGCGCGACGGCATCTTGGCAAATGGCATTGATGCTATCTGCCAGGTTGCATAGGGAACGCTCCAGTGCGATGACGCCCGTGCACGTAGGGAATCACGTGCACGGGCGTCAATACCACTACGGGCACTAGGCACAGGGACTTACGCGAGTTCCACGCGTCCCTTGAGCGTGCGGGCGAGGGCCGACTCGACGTCCTCGCCTTCCTGCATGGGCGTCTCTAGGTACAGCGCGTTGCCATCTATGTCACACCATGCGCGCAGCTCGCTGGACGTGCTCTGTCCCTGCTCGCCCATGTCGAAGGTTGCGGTCACGACCCGTGCGTTGACGGTGAGCCCGTCAACCTCGTACTGCTCGACGTCCGATGCCTCAACGTCGACGTAGCCATAGGCGGCATCGTACCTTTCGGTCGAGGCGGTAACCTCGGGCATCGCCTCAAGGCCGCCCTCCGGCGCGAAGTCGATGGTAAGGTTCGTATAGCCCACGCCCTCCTCCGACTTCGAGAGCGCCACGGAGTTGCGGGTATAGGACATGAGCGTTGCGCCGTCGCGCTTGATGATGGCCTGCTTGGTGCCGTCGGCGTTCGAAATCGTGAGGTCAGACTTGTGCGATGCGGCCTTGACGCCGTCGGTTGAACCCTCGACGAACTCGAGTGCGGCATATGCATCCGAGAGGAGCTGCTCTGCATCGATTGCCGCCTCTGCGTCGGTGTTCACCTCGCAGCTTATGGTGGCAGCAAACGCGCATGCCTCACCGCGCGATTCCCAAGCATGCACCGAGATGAACTTGTTCGATTGGGAGAGCTGCTCTGCCTGTGCCTCAAGATCCTTGATGCCGAGCGCAATCTCGTAAGCGGCGTCGTCATTGATTACGTACGCAATGTCATGCCCCGCGATGCTCGCGTGAGAGATGTCGACGCCCTCGCCAAAGAAGCCCTCCTCGGTGGAGCGCGACCATGCCGCACCGAGCGTATCGGAACCCGCCTCATTGATGTACTCGAAGCGATAGCTCATCTTGCCCCAGTCCGTGGCGATGTTGTTGTAGGTAATGCTGTTGCGATCCCATCCGATGGATTCCGCCGTGTTCCATGCCTCGGGCTGGCGGATCACGCAGATCTCCTGAAGGCCGTACGCCTCACCCTGCGTCTGGTCAACTGTGGCGTCGCTCACTATATATTTGTCGCCTTCGAAGGTGGCGAGCTGAGCACCTGTCTGCGTTACGTCGATGCGTCCGCCCGCGTCGGGAGCCTCGGTCTCACGCGAGACAACCTCAGTGGTTTGGACCTCGGTGACTTCCTGTTCATCGGTTTTATCGGTGTCCGTGCCGGTGGCTTCGGGCTGTCCACAGCTGCTGAGAGTCGCAGCGAGCGAGATGGCGAGCAGCATGCTGCCGAGGCACCTGGTTGCGTTTGTCACGTTTGGCTCCTTTGATTGTTGCCGTTGAGGTTCGTTGAGTGCTTCTCGCACATGGTAGCATTCGTGCGCGTCCCGCCGGCAAACGTCCGGCTCGCTTCACGCGGCGCACAAGATGCGCCCAAGCGGAGGATGGCTGTCCATAGGCCACATCCGGAGTGGTTCTTCGCGAAATCAAGGTTGACTGAACCAATGAGAAACCGTAACTTCTTAAGAATACATATAGTCGGGCTCATTATGCCGGAGTGACGTGCCGTCGGAAGGAAGCTCAAATGGACAATTGGTTTGGCACGAGGTCAAAGCGTGTGATTGCGTTCGTTGCCGTGCTACTCGTGCTCGTAGGTGCCATGGGAACCTTGGCACGCCCCGCTTGGGCAGCTGCCACCTACACAGTCAAGCTTCTGTATACCGGGCCCGGGAGCCAGACCTCAGAAGAGGTTGATCGTAAGGAAGGCGTGACCGAGTTTCCGTGCGAATGGAGTGCTGAAGATGCGGAGGCACTCGTCAAGTCGATTCTCGAGGACCAGGCAGCTAACGTAACAAGTGCGGATTCATTTAACGTGGCTGACGCCCAGACGACGCAAGTGGACGTGAATTATTATGTACAAGGGGATGCCACTGCGCAGACTCTGCAGCTCGGCGTTACGGTTAAGAACGACCAATTCATCACAGCTGCAGACGTTACGGGCAAAGTTGCCGAGACAGGAAAGAAGATAGAGCCCACGGCAAAGGATGGGGACGGCAACCCGATAACTGGCGCCACCTTCAGCTTTGCCATCGTCGGGGAAGATGGCTCCACCGTTGACACGGAGGGCAAGCCCGCCCAGAGCGACGTCATTGAGGTGAACAAGTCGACCGGCGCGCTCACGTTCAAGAAGGCTGGTACTGCAAAGGTAAGGGTCACCGCTGCGGAGTCCGACGAATACGCCGAGGCCACCAAGGACGTCACGGTGACGGTCAAGGCAGTGGTTTCGTTCGACAAGAACGCAGCGGATGCGACTGGCACGATGGATCCCATCGAGGTCGATGGTACCGCAACTCAGCTCCCGGCCAACATGTTCGAGCGCGACAACTACGAGTTCACCGGATGGCAGGACAGCGTCGACGCGACGAAGACATACGCCGACAAGGGCACCATCACGACGGACACCAATGTGACCCTCTTGGCGCAATGGGCTGAGGTGCCCTACGCGGTGAAGGTGGTGGCCGGCCAAGGTGGCGTCGCATCTGCGGACTACGAGGCCGCTACGGTCGGTACGACGGTCAACCTCACGGCTACGCCAGACGAGGGCTACACCTTCAAGGAGTGGAGCACCACCACGCCGGATGTGACGATTACCAATCCGACCGCGCAAGAGGCCTCCTTCACGATGCCTGGCAGCGACGTCACGGTGGAGGCCGAGTTTGAGGCCATCCCAAGTGTCACGCTTTCCTTCGCTGCGAATGGTGGGGCAGGCACGATGAGCTCCATCACGGCCTCTCAGGGCGAGACCGTGAATCTTCCAGCCAACACCTTCACGCGTGAGGGATACAAGTTCAGTAATTGGAATACGAGGGCCAACGGCAGCGGTACGACATACAAGAACAACGGAAGCATGGTGCTGAGCGAGGATAGCACGCTCTATGCTCAGTGGACGGAAGTCAAGCAGTTGACGGTAACGATTACGTTCGACAAGAACGCCAAGGATGCCACGGGCGAGATGGACTCGATCAGCGGGACGACCGACACGTGGAACGCGGACAAGCAGCGCTGGCAGTGGAAGACCACGTTGCCCAAGAACGAGTTCGTGCGTGTGGGCTATGACTTCGCCGGTTGGAACACGAAGGCGGACGGCAGCGGCACATCCCTCAAGAACAAGGCCGGCATTGCGGTTCGCGGCGATACCACGCTGTACGCGCAGTGGACAAAGGCCGACCCGGTTACGGTCACCTTCGACAAGAATGCCAGCGACGCTGAGGGCGAGATGGAGTCTTTGTCGGTCGAGAAGCATGCAAAGGTCAAGCTTCCGGAGTGCGAGTTCACCCGCGAGAATTACGTCTTCCTGAACTGGTACGTCATAAACGACAAGGGCGAGGAGACGGATATCAAGGACCAGGCGACCGTCACCGTGAACAAAGACGCGACCCTTTATGCGCGCTGGGGCAAGATCACCGTCTCCTTTGACAAGAACGCCTCCGATGCCAAGGGCAAGATGGCCTCCATCGAGGCCACGATGAAGGGCGACAGCATCAAGCTCCCCGCGAACGCGTTCACGCGCGAGGGCTATGCATTCGTTGGTTGGAACACCAAGGCGGACGGTTCCGGCACGGAGGTCCACGATCGGGCCACCATCAAGGTGAATGCGAGCGTCACTCTCTACGCGCAGTGGGATAATTCCCCCGACGCCATGGTCACGATTACCTTCGACAAGAACGCCTCCGACGCCAGTGGCACGATGGATAAACTAGATGTGCTGAAGGGAACGACCGCTCAGCTTCCCGCGAACAAGTTCACCCGCTCCGGCTACACCTTCGCGGGCTGGTCTCTTACAGCCGACGGCTCGGGATCCATCTTTGGTGACGAGGCTCGCGTAAAGATCAACAAAGACGCTACCCTGTACGCGCAGTGGCAGAAGGGCGATACGCCCATCAAGCCGGGCTACGTGCGCCTGACGTTCGACAAGAACGCCGACGACGCGCAGGGCGAGATGGACTACGTCGAGGTCGAGAAGGGGAGCACCGTAACGCTTCCCGCAAACGCCTTCACACGCGATGGCTACTACTTCAAGAACTGGAATCTCGCGGCTGATGGCTCTGGCACATCCCTCAAGAATGGAGCGAGCGTAAAGATCAACGCCAACGCGACGCTCTATGCCCAGTGGGGCAAGGGCGAGAATCCTGATCCGGACGATTCGGGCTCGACCACTGGCGACAAGGAACCGGTGGTGTCTACGAGCGTCGGCGGCCAGCTGATGTCGCGTACCACCGAGGTCACCTTCATGATCTCGCAGCAGATTCCAGCCGATGCGACCGCGATTCGCATTTGGTTCGAACTCGATAACGTCATGCAGTACACCACCGCTGCGGATCAGGTCACTGTGCGCGTGAAGGATGGCGAGGGTCTCTCGCCGATGGCCGACATCCAAGGCCAGACCCTTTCTTGGTACAAGTCAGATTCAGATGTTGCGTCCTTGCGCGACAAGACGGTGCAGATTCTCTTCAAGGCAAAGATCGTTGATGGCGCGAATCTCGACGATTACACCTACGACGATAACATCGCCGAGATTCCGTATTGGGCTACGACCGAGTTCAACGATGCGGGCGAAAGCAGGACCGTCTCATCGGAGGAGAAGGTTCTGAAGGTCTCGCTGGGCAAGACCAGTGGAGGTAGCAACGGTTCTTCGAACACTGTCTCTAGGACGACCACGCGTACGAGTAATCCCACGACTACTGGCTCCTCGTCGAAGTCGAAGAAGACGCCCGATACAGGCGACGCGACGTCCGTCGTCGGCGCGCTGACCACGGGTGTTGCCGGTCTTGCGCTGGCGTTCGGCGGAATGAGGCGGCGCAAGTACTAGCGACCGTCTCGTCGACCTCTCCCTCGGGAGCATGTGCCACAAAGGGGTTCATCCCCTTTGTGGCACAATGACGTAAAGGGGTCTCGCCCCTTTGTGGCAAAGGAGGAGCAGTGGCCCTTACACGAGAAGACGTGCGTGGGATAGCCGAGTATGCGCGCATCGCGCTCAGCGAGCAGGAGCTCGACGAGATGACCTCGTATCTTAACGAGGCCGTCGAGCTGCTCGAACCCATTCGTGCCTACGACCTTTCGGGCATCGACCCCACGTTTCATCCTATCGGCGACCTCACCAATGTGATGGCGAGTGACGAGCCCGATGCCCATGGCCGCTCGCTTGACCTTGAGGTAGCACTGGGCAATGCGGTTTCCACGCGAGGCAGGGCCTTCCGCGTTCCGTCCATCTTGGGCGATACCGCAGAGAAGGGCGCCGGTGCCGAGGGAGGCGATCGCTGATGCCATACATCGACGAGCTGAGCGCGGCCGAGATCGCAGCAGGTGTCGCACGGGGTGACTTCTCTGCCACCGAGGTGGTGCGTGCCTCTCTGGATGCGATTGCGTCGCGTGAGCCCGATGTGCAGGCCTTTCTCCAGATTAGCGCTGACCTTGCGTTGCAGACCGCCGCCGTAACCGATGCACGCCGCGCAAAGGGTGAGCCGCTCGGGCTGCTCGCGGGCGTCCCCGTGGCCTTCAAAGACAACATGCAACTCGTGGGGACACGTACGACTTGCGCAAGTCGCATGCTCGAGCACTTTGAGTCTCCCTTCACGGCCACGTGCGTGCAGCGCCTGCTCGATGCGGGTGCCACGCCAATCGGGAAGACGAACATGGACGAGTTCGCGTTCGGGTCGTCCACAGAGTCGAGCGCCTTTCATCGTACGGGCAATCCATGGGATACGCAGCGTGTGCCAGGAGGTTCGTCGGGCGGAAGTGCTGCGGCGGTCGCGGCGGGGGAGGTTCCCATTGCGCTTGGTTCCGACACAGGAGGCTCGATTCGCCAGCCTGCGAGCTTTTGCGGCGTCGTGGGTATGAAGCCCACGTATGGCGTGGTGAGCCGCTATGGTGTGGTGGCCTTCGGCTCGTCGCTTGACCAAGTGGGACCCTTCGGGAGGTGTGTCTGCGACGTTGCCCTTGCGATGGACGCACTGGTTGTAGGCGGCAGAGACCCACTCGACTCCATGTCTCAATCGGTTCCAGCGAGCTTCCGCGAACAGTTGGAGGAGCCAGTAGAGGGTATGCGCGTGGGCGTAATCGAATCTCTAATGGAGCATGAGGCTCTGAGCGCGGAAGTGCGGGCGGCCCTTGAGGATGCGCGTGCCGCGCTCGAGACGCAGGGTGTACAGTTCGTTCAGGTGGCGCTGCCCCACATGGAGGCCGCCATCGCCGCATATTACGTCATCGGGCCGGCGGAAGCGTTTAGCAACCTCGCTCGCTTCGACGGCGTGCGCTTTGGGTACCAGGAGCCGGACTGTGCGACGCTCGCCGAGCAGACGGCGCGTTCGCGTGCGCGGGGATTCGGTGCGGAAGCGAAGCGCCGCCAGCTCTTGGGTGCGTATCTGCTTGCGTCGGGTGTCTACGATCAGTACTACTATCCCGCCCAGCAGGTCCGCACGCTCATCACGGCGGACTACCGAGCCGCATTCGCGCGCTGTGATGCCCTGTTGCTTCCCGCCGCACCCACGGCGGCGTTCCGCTTTGGCGAGATGAGCACCCCCACGCAGATGTATGCGGCGGACCTCTTTACCATCTCGAACAACATCGCGGGCAACGCAGGCGTGAGTGTGCCCGTTGGTCTGGGGAAGACATCGTGCATGCCAATCGCGGCACAGCTCCAAGGACCGGCATTCAAGGACCATGCCCTTCTGCGCGTTGCTCGCGCTTTGGAGCGTGGCGTGGAGGATGCGGGCCGTACGTGCTCCGGCACTGTGGCTCCGGGATTCGCAAGAATGGGGGGTGTGCTCGCATGAGGCCACTCAAGGAGGTCCTGCGCGATTGGGAGGCCGTCATCGGTCTCGAGGTTCATACCGAACTCACGACGCTCCAAACCAAGATGTTCTGCGACTGTCATCTGAGCCACGACGATCCTCCCAATACCAACGTCTGCCCCGTCTGCCTCGGCATGCCGGGTGCGTTGCCTGTTCCTAACGAGAAGGCCATCGAATCCATCGTGATGGCCGGCCTCGCCACCGGTTGCCAAATCCAGCGGCGTTCTCTCTTCTATCGCAAGCACTACTTCTATCCCGACATGTCCAAGAACTTCCAGACGACGCAGGGGCCGGTCGCCTTCTGCATGCATGGGCACCTTGACCTTGAGGTGGCGGGGGAGGGTGCTGCAGAACGTCCCGATTGCACGATGGAGAAGGCCGCTGACGGCAGTTACGTCGTACCCATTCGCATCCTACGTATCCACATGGAGGAAGACGCTGCAAAGATGGTACACGTCGGCGGTACGGAAGGCCGAATCACGAGTGCCTCGGAGAGCCTGATTGACTACAACCGATGCGGGACGCCCCTCATCGAGTTGGTCACCGAGCCGGACCTGCGCACTCCGGAAGAGGCGCGACTCTTTATGGAGCGGCTCCGGCAGACCTTCCTCGCGTTGGGCATCTCCGACTGCTCGTTGGAGAGTGGCTCCATGCGCTGCGATGGAAACGTGAGCATTCGTCGCCGCGGTTCGCGCGACTTCGGTACCAAGACCGAGATGAAGAATCTCAACTCCTTCAAGGCACTGCATGACGCGTTGGCATACGAAATCTGCCGCCAAGCGGAGCTGCTCGAAGCGGGTGACGTCGTACGTCAAGAGACGCGCCATTGGGAGCCGAGCAAGCGGCGTACCGTGGTGATGCGTGTGAAGGAAACGGCGGACGATTACCGCATGTATCCGGATCCGGACCTCGCTCCGTTCGATCTCTCTGATGAGTTCATCGAGCGCTGCAGGACCCGCATTCCGGAACTGCCGCTAGACAAGCGCGACCGGTTCGTGGCGACCTATGGTCTCCGTCGCACCGACGCGGCTCAGCTTGCCGCGGACCCGATGACGGCAGCCTTCTTTGAAGAGGCAGCTCGCACCGTCGCTACGGAGGTCGTGCCGACTGTCGCTAACGTGATTATCAACCTCCTGCCCGCCACAAAGAAGGTAATGCCTGCGCAGGTTGCCAGCCTTGCCGAACTGCTCGCGTCCGATGCGCTCACGTTTGCGCAGGCGCGTGAGGTGCTCGAACTCGTGGACGGGACCACAGATGACCCGCAGAGAGTCATCGACGAGCGCGGCATGCGACAGAGCACCGATGCCGATGCGCTTGCCGCGACGGTAGAGGAGGTCTTGGCGGCGTGTGCCGATCAGGTGCGTCAATACCGGGAGGGGAATAGGAAGGTGGTCGGGTTTCTCGTAGGCCAATGCATGAGGGCCTCGAAAGGATCGGGCAACCCCAAGCTCTTCAGTCGGATTCTACGCGAGCGGCTAACTCGAGAGGGGTAACCCCTTATGGCGACAAGTCACATGGCCCGCTATGCTACGGCCCCTTGCATGCACCATAAGGGAGTTACCCCTCTCAGGTCGTGCACTTGCGCTAATTTTCCGAGAACTACGACTCCTTCAAGTCCACGATGGCAAGTGTTTTGCCAAGTGGAGCCAAGAGCTTGATGAGCGTGTTGATCTGTGGGGAGATCTCGCAACCTTCGATGCGGCTGATTACCGACTGCCTGATGCCGGCGGCTTCTCCCAGTCGGGTCTGCGAGAATGACTTGTTGCGACGAATGCGCGAGAGACTCTTGAGCAGACGCATCTTCTCGTTGTTGACGATGTCGACTTCCTCGCCCATGGAGCTGAGTGTCTCGGCATCGAAGGAGATTCCTTCCGGCCACGCGATACGCGTGTTGTCGGGGCTGATCTCAAATGCGTCGAAGTCCTGGTCGTTGCCAATGCCGAGGTCCTGGGCAAGGTAGATGCGGGAAGTGCCCCCGTCGAACCAAACAACCAGCTTATTGGTAGCCACCGATACTGCGGCGATTACCCTTTCACTCATCTTTACCCCCAATTACTCGAGAGGAAATGCCCTACCAACGTGATGGCCCTTCCCAATCCATTCTCGCGAATGACCGTTTTGAGATTATAGGGTGATTTCCATTTTCATGCATGCGGTTTTTGTACGAGTTTCAATCAGACATCTTTGAGATTCAAACTAGTTTGAATCTTCAAAGGCAGGGCGAATGCTCTTTCAGGCGATGAAAAGTGGCACTTTTTTTGGTGCTTTTGTGCAGGTTGGGGTTCCAAATTGGAATCCAGATGAGGTAACTGAGGCTTACGGACATTTTTTAGCTCAACATTATGCAATATATTGATGTAATCTTGCCGTAAAGATTCATGAAATATGGCAAAAGACGGCCATATTATACATTATTCGCTTAAATGCATGTTTCCAATTGTGATGTACTTTAGTTGGATAGAGTACTTTCTATGAATGACCATGAAATATACATATAACTCAATACTAGCTTATAACCTTCCATGGCCGATAATGAGCGTGTGCCATGCGTGCCCTCGCGTGCTAGGCGCCCAAGAACGCATCGACGTTAGGGTTGTTGCGAATGATTTGGGAGAGGCGTTCGATGTATCGCTCGAGCAGCGCGCTCGGCTTGCGTTCGCGATGGATGAGGTAGCCAACGCGCATGCGCTCTTCGGTGTCGAAGGGAACCGAGACGATGCTGCCCAGCTGCATCTCATCCGAGAGCACGCCGGAGGAGAGCAGGTATCCGTTGCCGTGGGACAGCATGGTCGTCATGGTGCCACGGTCGCTCACCCGAATGCTCTTGTGATGTGCGAGGTACGACATGGGTTCCTCCGAGAAATAGAACGAGTTCTCGGTTCCTTGCTCGAAGGTGAGGCGGGGCCATTCCTCGAGGTCGCGTGGTTCGATGAGCTCTCGCGTGGCGAGGGGATGCTGCGATCCCACAAAGACGTGGATGCGTGCGTCGAAGAGCGGGTGAAAGACAAGGCCTTCGTCACGGATGGCCTTTTCGATGACGCGACGATTGAAGCTGTCGATGTACAGGATGCCAATCTCGCTGCGAAAGCTCCCCACATCTTGGATGATCTGACCCGTCGAAGTCTCGCGCATTATAAACTCGTACGTTTGTGCGTCGCACTCTGCGATGACGTCCACGAATGCCTGGACCGAGAACGCGTAATGCTGCGCACTCACGGCGAGTCGCGTCTGGCCTGCATCGTGCTTTGCGTAACGGGATTCGAGCATATCGGCCTGCTCGATTACTTGGCGGGCATAGCCGAGTAGCTCGGTGCCCTCGTTGGTGAGCGTGACGCCGCGGTTTGAGCGCTTGAAGATGGTGATGCCCAGCTCGCGTTCAAGGTCGCGAATGGCTGTCGATAGATTCGACTGGCTGGCGTAGAGGTTGTACGCGGCAGCATTCATGGAGCCGAACTCGGCAATCGCGATGAGGTAACGCAGTTGCTGAAGGGTCATGACAGGCGCTCCTTGCTCGTGCTCGATTATATCTTGCGATAAATAATACTCCTTGTAGCTTCGTTCCTTTGCGAGACGATGACACGACCTTGTCATGTATTGGTGCCCGTGCTACGCTGTTTTGCACGGATAGAGGAGCGGGCACGAAGAGTCTCAGGAGAGCCGGCGGGCAGTGACCCTGGGAAGAGGCGATGCCCGCCGAACTGCGGCGAGCGGCGGCGAGGCGTGGTGGGCCTGCGCGAAACACACGCAGGACTGTCCGCGGGTTGGGTGGCAACACGCGGGGGCGCTATCCTTGCTGGGACGTTGTGCGTATGCTCCGTCGCCCGCGAGGTGCGTTCCCGCGGTAGCGAGACAAGGAGAGAGCATGGCAGACGTACGCGAACTCACCGGTTCCATCGTGGCGCTGGTGACCCCCTTCAAGGACAACGGCGAGATTGACTTCCCGGCGCTCGATCGCTTGGTGGACTTCCACCTAGCCAACGGCACCGATGGCATCCTGGTGCTCGGTACGACGGGCGAGTCTTCGACGATGACCGATGCCGAGGACGTGGCGGTGGCGCAGCATGTGGTCAACCGCGTCAACGGCGCGATTCCCATCATTGGTGGCGCGGGCTCCAACTCAACGACGGAGAGTCTCAACAAGGCCAAAAGCCTACAGATGATTGGCTGCGATGCGCTGCTGCTCATCACGCCGTACTACAACAAGTCCAACGAAGAAGGTATCTATCGGCACTTCACCACGGTCCTCGACCAGACGGAGATACCGTCCATCCTGTATAACATTCCCGGTCGCACGGGCTGCTCCATCAGCGAGGCCAACGTCATTCGTCTGGCCGAGCATCCCAACGTGATGGGCATCAAGGAGGCCTCGGGCTCGATTTCGTACGCGACGAGCGTTGCACGGCACCTCTCGCCGAACTTCCGCATGTACTCGGGTAACGACGACATGATCGTGCCGATTCTCTCGCTCGGTGGATCTGGCGTTATCAGCGTTTGGGCGAACGTTCAGCCGCAGCTGTGCCACGACCTTGTGGCGAGCTACCTTGGTGGCGATTATCAGGCAAGTCTGCGCATGCAGCTCGATGGTCTCGACCTCGTCCACGCGCTTTTCTGTGAGGTCAACCCGATTCCCGTCAAGGCGGCACTTGCAATGATGGGCATGATTAATGAGACATACCGCATGCCGCTGTATCCGATGGCGACCGAGACGCGTGCCCGCGTGGAGCGTGTGATGAGGGAGGTCGGTCTGATTGGCTAAGGTAATCGTGGTCGGAGCTCGTGGACGCATGGGACGACTCGTGTGTGCGACCGTCGAGGCGGACGATGGGTTAGAACTCTCCGGTGAGTACGACGTGGACACCATCGACCAGCTTGACGAGGAGGCGCCTGGCGCAGACGTGCTCATCGACTTCTCGCGGCCCGAGGCTCTGCCGCACGTTGCCGCCTACGTGCGACGCACGGGAACGGCGCTTTTGAGTGGTACGACGGGTATGACCGACGATGACTTGGCGACGCTCAGGTCGTTGGGTGCAGCTGCCCCTGTGGTGTGGTCGTCAAACTACTCGTTGGGCGTGGCGGTGCTTCGGCGCGTTGCCGCTGAGGCGGCGCGCGCCCTCGAGGGTTGGGACATAGAAATCGTGGAGACGCATCACAACCAGAAGGCGGATGCGCCAAGCGGTACGGCTATGGCGTTGCTTGCTGCCGTCGATCCTGCGGGGGAGTGCTCGGTCGCCTACGGGCGCGAGGGCATTGTGGGCGTGCGTCCCAAGCGTGAGATCGGTATGCATGCGCTGCGCGGCGGTACGGTTGCGGGGACGCATGAGGTTCACCTCTTTGGAACCGACGAGGAGGTGTGTCTGACGCATCGCGCGACGAGCCGTCAAATCTTCGTTGCGGGGGCGGTTGCCTGCGCGAAGCGACTGCTTACGGCGGGTCCCGGCTACCACAGCTTTGACGACTTGATGTTCTCGTAAGGTGAGGACTCCCTCGGGGGTGACTTCTCAGTGGACCTGGGTCAGCTGGGAAGTCACCCCCCGATGGACTATGCTTCATTTGTCCGTTGATATACGTGATACTTGCACAAAGGCAGGCGTTTGTCCTATCCTTGATTCGTATTGCCGTATGAATTGAGGAATCATGGCCAGATCCTTTAGGCGCATGGCGCCACTGTGGATTACCTACCTGCTTCTCTTTGCTCTTGCCGCTGCTGGGCCCGCGCTCTCCCACTACGGTGAGATTGCAGGTCTCAACCGTGCCCACTGGGTGTTCCTCTTCCTCATGCCCTTTGCCATTGGTTGCATACCGTATGGGTTCATCATGGGCGAGATTGTCCAACACAGCACGCGCGCGTCGGGTCGTACCTCTTGGCGGCTCGGCGTGTTTCATTTCGTTGTGATGTACGCCGTATTCCTGACGGGTGTGTTTGACTTGCTCTCCAACGTGCGCGATCCGCTGTATTACGCGCTTTGGTTGGGCCCGTCATTCCTCTCGGGGCTTACCTTCGTGTTTGGCATGTTTATCATGCGGGTTGAGCAGGCACATTCGGATGCACGCTACGGCGTCGAAGTGAGTCGTAACGACCCGTGGGCTGCATTCTTTGACTTGGAGTGGGAGAGCGACTCCCCGCGCAAGGTTGCCGCCCGTGCCGATCTGCCCGAGCGGGAGCCGCGAGAGAAGCGCGGCCTGTTCGGACGTCGTCGGCGGAAGAGCGCGAGCTGACGACTGCCCGTCTTGTGTGCATCCCCCATCTGCCCCGTCACGAGTCTCGTGGCGGGGTATCGCTTTTATTACGTTAAACAAATGAGACCGGGAGTGCATCCTCTTGTAGGGTGAGTGTCGGGGTCGTGAGGTGCTGCGGGCATTCGACATTTCGGTCTTTGAGGCCATGCGGAACGACGCAGAGGCTGATGATTCGTTGTCGCCGGCAGCTGGGAGAGAAATTAGTGTGGAAAATCGTTACCGCAGAACTTGACCAACTGGTGTTTTACCACGTTTGATATCGATTTTCCACAGTGGCTATTTTACTCAGTGTGGAAAATCGATATCAAAGTCGGTAAATTCCCAGTTGGGAGCTAAAGTGGGCTACGATTTTCCGCACTTATGCACAAAAGATATGATCCCCACTGTGTCAGGCTGACCAAAAGTGTCCAAGAAGTGTCCAAGAAGTGTCCAAGTGCCCCGAGAAGGGCGGACCAAGAAGGGTGGACCTTCGTGGAGACGCGCAGAGCGGCTGCGATTTGGCAACGTTATCCTTGCCTGCTGTCCTTGCCTGCCACGAGGAAGCTGCTTCCCCTGGCCAGAAAAACGCATTTGTCGTCTGGGCACCTCATGACGCGGCAACTCTTATATAATTTGCCCTGCAACTCAATTCGAATGACTAGGAGGTCATCGCATGGCACAGCGCTTTGTTCTCAACAACATCTCGTATCACGGTTCCGGCGCTATCAAGGAGGTTCCGGGCGAGATCACCCGCCGCGGATTCAAGAAGGCCTTCGTCGCATCCGATCCCGACCTTGTGAAGTTCGGCGTCACCGCTCGGGTCACCGATCTCTTGGACGAAGCGGGCATCGCATGGGAGCTGTTCAAGGAGATTAAGCCCAATCCCACCATCAAGAACGTTCAGGACGGCGTCGCGGCCTTCAAGGCTTCGGGTGCCGACTGCATCGTAGCCGTGGGTGGCGGTTCTGCCATGGACACCGCCAAGGCCATCGGCATTATCGCCGAGAATCCCGAGTATGCTGACGTCGTCTCGCTTGAGGGCGTAGCCGATACGAAGAATCATGCTACCTTCACCATCGCCGTTGCCACCACCGCTGGCACCGCAGCCGAGGTCACGATCAACTACGTCATCACCGACGTGGAGAAGGAGCGCAAGTTCGTCTGCGTTGACACCAACGATATCCCCGATGTCGCCGTCGTCGATCCCGACATGATGGCCTCCATGCCCGCCAGCCTCACCGCCGCTACCGGTATGGACGCCCTCACCCACGCCATTGAGGGCTACACCACCCGTGGTGCCTGGGAGCTCTCGGATATGTTCCACTTCAAGGCCATCCAGCTCATCAGCCAGAACCTGCGCGATTCCTATGCCGAGGCGCAGAGCGGCAAGCCGGGCAGCGGTCGCGAGGGCATGGCGCTCGGCCAGTACGTGGCGGGCATGGGATTCTCCAATGTGGGCTTGGGCATCGACCACGCCATGGCCCACACGCTTTCCGCGCATTACGACACGCCGCACGGCGTTGCATGCGCCATGCTGCTTCCCATCGCCATGGAGTACAACAAGCCCGTCGTCACAGAGCGCTTGGCCGAGGTTGCCATTGCCATGGGTGTGAGCACTGCCGGCATGAGCACCGACGAAGCTGCAGATGCCGCCATCGCTGCCGTCAAGCAGCTCTCTGCCGACGTTAACATTCCCAAGACCTGCGATGGCCTGGTGGAAGAGGATCTCGATCAGCTCGCGAGTGACGCCCTCGCCGATGCCTGCTACCCCGGCAATCCGCGCGAGGCCGATCACGAGACCGTCAAGGAGCTCTTCCGCAAGATCATGGCATAGGGTCCAACCGGCACGTTGATTGCCCTAAATCTCGGCAAAAGGGGCACCCCCGACGACGCAACCGCGCCGTCGGGGGTGCCCCTTTGCTCAAGCTTGTTGGGTGCTAATTGCTGCCGATGATACTGCCTACGATGCTCGAGACAACGGAGATGACAATGGCGCCAAAGAATGCCGATCCGAAGTTCATGATTTGGACGCCCACGCCAAAGACATTGACCGAGAGCCAGCTGGCGATGAGTAGCGCTGCACCATTCACGACAAGATGGAAGATGCCGAGCGTCAGAATGGTGAGCGGAAGAGAGAGCGTCTGCATGATGGGACGGACGCTCGCGTTGACGAGCGCGATGGCCAGCGAGAAGACTACGATGCTCGTAAGCCGGTCGCCGACGGGTTCGAGTCCAGGTATGAGCCACACGGCCACCGCAGCCGCTATTGCGCTCGTGAGCCAAGAGGCGATAAATGCCATGGTTTCCCTCCTTTGGGATTTGAGTCTGGTGACAATAGGTGCCATGGTACACTCAGCTATTGCAGAATGCCACCAATCAGTGCGAGTGAGGAGGAATAATGGCAAAAGCATATACGACAGGCGACGTTGCGGCGGAGAGAATCGCGCAAGCCTTCTGTGCCATCGATACTCCCGAAGAGGCGCTGGCATTCATCAGCGATTGGCTTACGCGTCGCGAGGTAATCGAGCTGGCGCAGCGTCTCGAAGTGGCGCGACTGCTCGATAAGGGAACCTCATACGTGGGAGTCTCCCGTCAGACGGGGGCGTCATCCACCACGGTGAGTCGAGTATCCAAGTGCCTGAATGGGGGTTCGGGCGGATATCGGCTGGTCTTGGATCGCGCGGAGAGAGGCTAGGTCCACGGCAGCCTGTCCGAAAACGCTATCCGTGCGTCGACTGGGGAGGTAGCCTCGCTCGACGTTTTCATCCGGCCTGTCAGGGGGTCTCCCCTTGGGTATCGCCATGATCACTTCTTGTCCGAGCCTCCTGTTATGATGTCTGGCGTAAGAACCGACGGAGGGGGAATGCCATGGCGCTCACCATTATTGCTTCGCGGGAGGAACGTCTGGTGGGGAAGGACGTTCTCCTCGCCTTACGTCGTCCTGTAGAGTCGTTCGGGTCGGCAGTGCTGCTTGTGCCGAGTCTTGCCCAGGTGGCAGATGTTCAGCGCGCCCTTGCCCACGAGGATGGCCTCGCTTTGGGGGTCAAGACCACCACGCCATCGGTGTGGGCACGCAGCTGCTGGGAGACGTGGGGAGATGGGCGGAGCATCGCGGATGGAAGCGTCCTCACCGTGCTCGCATACGAGGTGTTGCGCTCTGCGGCACCGGATGAGCGCGGTCCACTTGCGTTGCTCCCCGGTGTCATCAGCGTCCTCGCGCGACTGGTTGCGAACTCGTTGCCATGGCTGCCCCTCGACGAGCACGGCCACGTTCGAATCGACGTCTGCGAGGGGGCAGGCCTTACCTATGCCGAGACGTGTTTTGTGCGGTTGGCAGGCAAGCTTTCGCAGATGCTCACGCGCTACGGCTACGTGAGTGCCTCCGAGGCAACTGCGCTCTTGTCGGCAAAGCTCGCTAGCGGAGAGGTGCCAGCTCCACATGTCGTTGCGACGGGGTTCTCGTGGGCGGCGCGTGCCGAGCGCGAGCTGCTGGGAGCCTTTGCCCGCGAAGGCGAGCTCACCGTTGTGGCGCCTGCTGAGCAGACCCCGGCCTTCGAGCAGGCATGGCTGCTCGTTGACGTGCTGCGGTCGATGCAGGAGGTGGGCTCCGTGAGGCTGGAGATGGGGGAGGAGCACATCCCTCTCGTACGCGAACCGGAGCTCCAAGGCCTTCTGGACGATTTGTTTGGCGATGCGCAGCGGGCGGTGGAACGGGACTGCCCTGTGGAGATGCTCCTTCCAGCGGGGCCTCTTGCGGAGGCGGAGATTGTGGCGAGCCGTATATGCGAGCTTGTGGAGGAGCTGACGGGTGATGCGTCGGGTCAAGGACCGTCCGTCGTGGTGACGGTGCCTGACGTGCAGCGTGCCTGGCGCGAGCTGGTGCCCAAGCTCGAAGAGCGCGGGATATCTGCACGCATACAATGGTCTCAACCCCTCACGGAGAGTGGAAGCGCATGTGCGTTTCTCGACTTTGCGCTGGAGGTGGCTCAGCTGAGTGAGCTTGCGTCCTCGTGGCCAGAGTCCCGTGAGGGTCTCGAGGGCCCCGTGCCCCAGCTGGGCGACATGAGCTGGTGGCCGCCGCGAGGCATCATCGACTTCCTCTTCGAAGACCTGTCGCACGTTGAGCCCCATAAGGCGTGGCGGCTTGATGCCGCATGGCGTGGAAACCGGCTGCTCACGCCCGCGCGTGTTCTGGAGATGCTCCAGTCGGAGCGCCTCACGTCGGCGCCGGTTGCCCGGGCTACCACCGAACTGCTACGCGGGCGTGTGGGCAGCGCCGCCGCGAAGCTGTTGGCGCCCTATGTGGGCATGAATGAGACCCAAGGCGCGGCGGCGGACGAAGCACGTGCGGTGCTTGAGGGGATGCTGCGTCTTGCGAAGACGATTCGTAACCTCGGTGTGTCGTACGATCCGAAGCACGCGGAGGAGCGTCCACTCTCTGAGGTTGTCTCGCTGATGAGCTGGGCGGCAGAAGGTCGACAGCTGGTATCGCGCATCGGTGTCGGCCCCAGCAAGGATTGCCCTGATGTGCTCATAACTGGCATGTCGCAGGCAGCCCAGCTTGCGCAGGTGGGCGCGGAGGCAGTTGTCGTCTGTGGCCTCACTTCTACGGAGCAGCCGATTGAGGGCAAAGAGGACGTGCTGCAGGCAATGCTCGAGCAGCTAGGAGTCGAGCCGAAGGCAAATCCACTGGCCCAATCGCGTGCTGAGTTCCGTGCCGTCCTCGGGGTAGCCCGCTCGCGCGTGGTAGTCGAGCGCGCGCTCTGCGATGCCGATGGCAAGGAGACCTACCCAGCAGTGATGCTCTCGGAGCTGATGTCGGCGTATGGGGTCTCGGCAGGGACGCCGGCGGCGAAGCTGCCGTTCGATGTGGGCCTCAGGAGCGAGCGGCTCCTCACGTGCAATCTTAGCGATTCCGGCCTGGCTGCGGAGAAAGTTGCCAAGTGTGAGGTCGCCCCGTCCGGGCTCCTTACTGCGGCGTCACGCGAGTTGGTCTTCGTGCCGCAGGCAGGTCATGACGCCCTTCCGGACGGGCTGCCGATCCTCTCGGCGTCGCAGATAGAGACGTACCTCGAGTGTCCCTATAAGTGGTTTAGCCTCAGGCGGCTTCGTTTGGGTACGGTTGACGCGGGCCATTCGGCTCCAGAGATGGGAACGTTTGCGCATCGCGTCTTGGAGGTGACGCATCGCGAGCTCTTGTTGCGCGCCTTGGAGGCCGGGGGTGCAAAGAAGCCCGGAGAAGAGCTCACGGAAGAAGAGCTCCTCGCTCGCGTAGAGCTCGATCCTGCGCGCCACATCGAGGGGTCGCGCATAAGCAGACAGAATCTTGACGAGGCGGTCACCGCTCTCGAGCTGGAGTTCGATTTGCATCGTGAGCACATGTACCTCGAGCGACGGCCTCACCCGTCTCAGCAGCTGCTGATTGCACACGACTCGTCCGAGCGGGCGCAGGAGCAGCAGCTCAAGGAGGATCTAATCTCGTCGCTCTCCTACCAGACGCGTATCCTTGAGGGATTTGAGCCACGCTTCTTTGAGTGGGGATTCGGCAAGCACGAGCAGCTCGTGCCGTATGCTGGCGCCTACTTCACGGGCACGGTGGACCGGATCGACGTCAGTCCGCACGGGACAGCCGTCATCATCGACTACAAGCACAAGCGCCCCGAGGGCTTTGCTGCCGAGTACGACGCGCTTCAGGACGGCGTGCTGGAGGGGACGCAGCTGCCATCGCGTGTGCAGTCCCTCATTTACGCTCAGGTGGTGCGGCGTGCCTTTGAGGGACGGTTGCGGCTGGTTGGTAGCGTGTATCTAAGTACCAAGGCGCCGCACGCCCTCGCGGGTGTTGCCGATGCGAACGTGGTCGACCTCGTCTTTGGCAACGTGAGCGCCAAGCGGCTTCCCCGCGTGAGTGTTCCGCCGAACGAGGAGGGTGCACCGGGCATGAACGACCTGCTCGACCATACCGAGGAGCTCATCGCAGAGCAAGTACAGCAGATGCTTGCAGGCAACGTGGAAGCACGCCCGCGCGACAGGCACTCCTGCGACTACTGTCCCGTCACACAATGCGAGAAGAGGGTGGCGCAATAATGGCAACAATAGACCTCTCCCGACTCAACGACTCTCAGCGTGATGTGGTGCTCAGGCTCGACGAACCCCTGTTTGTCGCTGCGGGTGCTGGATCCGGCAAGACGTTCACGCTCACGGCTCGGTTGGTCTACGCGCTCTCCAAGGGCTCCGCCGCGGATGGTGGCAGATACCTAAACTCGATTGACGAGGCGCTGGTCATCACCTTCACCAAAGCGGCAGCGTTGGAGATCAAGGATCGCGTGCGCGGGGAGCTTCGCAAGGCGGGTGAGGAGGACCCACACCTGCGTGAGGAATCCCTGCGCGTCGACGGCGCGTGGATATCGACGATTCATGGCATGTGCTCGCGTATCCTCAAGCGGCATGGGGTGGAGTTGGGCATAGACGCGTCCTTCGAGGTATGCGAGGGAAGCGTCGGCGAGGCGCTTCTTGCCCGTGCGCTTGACGAAGTTCTCACGGTGGCGCAGGAGGAAGGGGCGTATGACGGGCTCTTCGCGGAGTTCCCGCTCTGGGGACAGGGCGAGAGCGCGACCTCGGTGGTGGGCATGATCCGGCTTCTGCGTCAGGAGGCGGCCAAGTGCTCTCATGGTTACGACGACCTGGTGTGTCCTCGCTCAGCCGAGACCGCGTCCGAGATGGCTCGTCTACGCCAGTGCCTTGAGGCGCTGGCGGGACTCAAGCTCACGCAGAAGCAACAGGAGGTTGTCTTCGCTTCTCTCGACGCCCTTGACGGTTTCTATCGCCTTCCGCCGATGGAGCGCACACCCGAGCGTGCCTGCGAGGTGCTCGGAGCGGTCAAGATGCCCAGGCTTCAGCGCAAGGATGCCAAGCCTTTGATGGACGATGCGCGTGAGGCGCATGCCGCCGCAACGGTATGCGCTCACTTTGAGCGTGTGCAGGAGTTTGCGCCGCAGCTCGTCTCGCTGGCCCGGCGGGTGGACGATTGCTATGCTCGGCTCAAGCACGAGCACTCATACGTGGACAACGACGACCTCATCGAGCTTGCCTTGCGTGCGGTACAGACAAACGCACAGGTCGCGCGCGACTATGCGGGTCGCTTCAAGCTGGTGATGATCGACGAGTTCCAAGACACCGACCAGAAGCAGCTCCAGCTCATCTCGCTGCTCTCCGGGCGAGACGCGCGGCACCTCACCACGGTGGGCGATGCCCAGCAGTCCATCTATCGGTTCAGGGGTGGCGACGTCGAGGTCTTCCGTGCACGCGGTCGTGGCCTTCCGCAAGAGCATCACGTGCAGATGGACGTGAACTACCGGAGCGACCACCATGTGCTGGCGGTAGTGGAGCGCGTGTGCGGAGACGCGGGTGTTCTGGATGACTTCCTTAAGCTGGCGGGGAATGCCGGGCGTAAGAGCCGCTATGTGGCACGTACCGCATCAGGCGAGGAACCGCCGCGCGTCTTCTTGGAGGTGGCAAAGGGAGGGCCGTCATCGCTCACGAGCGCGACGCTCGCCGCACAGCTTGCGGACCGACTGGCGCAGCTTGCACACGCCGGTCAGCCGGTGTCGAGCATGGCCCTCTTGTTGGGAACTACGAGCAAGGTGGAGCTCTACCTCGACGCCTTGCGTGCTCGTGGCCTGCAGGCAGTCGTGACGGGTGGGTCGTCGTTCACCTCTACGACGGAGGTGGGCGTCATACAGGCCCTGCTGCACACCTTTGCAAATCCGCACGATACCGAGAACGGCCTCTTCCGCGTGCTCTCTAGCGACATGTTCCACTTGGACGCAGACGATTTCTGCATGCTGGGGACGCGCGAGCAGGACGTGCTCGATGCGCCGACCAAGCGACAGGTCGAGCAATGCTTCGTAAGCGGCAACCTTGAGTTGTATGGCGGAACGAAGCCCTCGCGACGACTGGCGCTTGCCCACGACGTTCTCACGCGTGCGTTTGCTCGTCTTGGACGATGGGAGCTTGCGGACGTGTGCCAGGCTGCGATAGAGGAAAGCGGTTGGCTGGCACGTCTCGAGCGGGAGGGGACCGACGGCCTCGCGGTTGCTGCCAACGTGCTTGCAGCAGTCCGTTACGTGCGCGAGCTTACGACGAGCCTCGGGCTTGGCGTCGCCCGTGCGGCCGACGAGTTCGACAAGTGGCTTTCGGTCGCAAAGCTCACGCCCAAGGGTCTGGCAGGCGATACCATCGAGGCTGTGCAGGTCATGACGATACACGGGTCGAAGGGCCTGCAGTTTGGGGTCACGGCTGTGGCTGAATGCTGGGGAAAGCCGAAAGTCGGCGGAAGGCTTGCAGTGGGTCCTGCCGAAGGGCGTCACGTGGTGTGCGTCGTCCCCAAGCCCGATTTGGCGAGCTTTTCGAAGATGCGCGACCAACTCGAGACCCCGCGCGATGCGCGCTCGTGCTCCAGCGTCGTGGAGTGGGCAGCCTGGCTCAAGGATGCGGAGCTGCGCGAACAGGCAGCGGAGAAGGCGCGCCTTCTGTACGTTGCTCTCACGAGGGCCGAGGAAGCGCTGGTGGTGGGGATTCCCATAGCAGAGAAGGAATGGTACAAGTCGGAATTGGCCTTGGGAATGCTTGGTGCGTTCCCCGAACTTGACGAGCCCGTGGCCGGTGAGTGCGAGGTCTCCATAGAGCCGGAGCTCGGCATCAGCTGTGAGGCACGTGAGGATGATGGCATGGGCGGTACGCGCATCGTGCGTCGTCGCATGCCCGTCGCTCCCGCACTGGCACGCGTGGTCGAGTTGCGACGTGGGGCGGAGAAGGGCGATCCGTGGCAGGTCGTCTCGGCTGGGACGCTTGCGGGTTTCGACGGGGAGTTGCCTGAGGCTGTCTCTCTGGTGCCACTGCTCGGTACGGTACGTAGCGGTCAGGACCAAGGAGAGGGTCTGCGTGCTCCGGGAGAGACATTCGAGCTGTTTGATGTGCGGCGCCGCGCCCTTGCGGTCTATGGCTGGCGTGAACGTCAGGGAATCTACAGCTATTCGTCCCTGCGGGCGGCGCAGGTTGCCGAGGAGCGGGCACAGAAGGGCCTGGCTGCCGAGCTGCCGCCGGAGGCGCAGCGCGACGCGGATGCCGAGGGTGGTGCCTATTTCGATGATGCCGACAAGGCCACATCGTTGGGCTCTGCGTTTCATGAGCTTGCGCAGACGATGGTGGAGTCGGGGAGCGACAAGCATGATCCCACTCGTTTGGAGGCGCTTGCACAAACGTGGTGCCTCTCCGAGCGGCAGGTCGTGCGCCTGCGCGCGGCCATCGCACGTTGGGAGTCGTCCGATCTGTTGCGCGAGACGCATCGCTACGCACTTCGACGTGCAGAGGTGCCGTTCTTTGTGCATGTGCCAGAGTCTCCGCTTGGAGACTACTTTGAGGGTGCCATCGACTTGCTCTGCACTGAAGGTGCAGTGTGCGCGGGGCGTGCGCTGGTCGTGGACTACAAGACGGGCGATCTTGACCTCACGGAGGAGGAGGTTGCGCAGCGTCACGAGCTGCAGGCGCGGCTTTATGCCGAGACCTTGCTTGCACAGGGCTTCGCGGAGGTGAGTTGTGCCTTTATCTGCGTGGAGACTGGCATCGTTGCGCGGTGGAATTACTAACAAGCGCCGCCTTTAGCTGGTCCGTTTCGGCTCGCACGGTTCAGCTCGCCCCGGTGGCTGCCTGACGCTTGCCTGACCGCTTGCCCACAGTGGGTGGGCGGTCAGGAATGGCTGTTTGGTCGCCTCCAGGCTGCTCCTCACAACGGACAAGCAATCAAAGGAGCTCCAACGTCCGGGAATCTAGCTTGCCGTTGTAGTACTTCGCGAGCACGGCCGTAAACACGGGGTCAGTACCGCGCACCTGCGAGAAGAGCGTCATGCAGGAGCGCACCTTCATGGCATCGATGCTGCCGAGCACACGTATGGGGTCATTCTCGTCTAGTGCGAGAAGTGCCTGCGAAATCTCGACGAGTCGCCCTCGCAACAGCTCGTCGGCGTAGTACGCCTCAGCTTCGCCCATGCCCGCGATGCCATAGTAGCGCGCCATGCGGCTCCTGCCGAGTTCGCGCAACTGGGGGAAGATGTACCAGATCCAGTGACTCGTCTTTCTTCCCGCGCGAATCTCGGAAAGCGCCTGCTCGTAGTCATATGTTTGGGCATCTTTGAATCGTTGCAGATTGTAGGCCATGAGCTTCTCCCTCCCATTTGCGCGCTTGGCGCACCTTAGTCGAGTGTGCCTGAACCGAGCGCCTTAGTCGAGCAAACCACCCCCGACGAACGAGAACACCAGCATAATGATGCCAATCACCATTCCGATCCGAGCGGTGATGAGTCCGACGCGCCGTACGTCCTCCGAGTTCCTGACGGAATGCATCGCCCGATAGGGCAGGAGGTTTTTGTTGCCGGTCTTCACGAGAATCGCCCCATAGATTACCAGCATCACGGCGAAGATGAGAAAGAGCGTTCGAGCGTGTTGCAAATCGTCCATGGGCCCTCGCTTGCGTTGCATTCTGGCTTATGTGGACATTATACGTGTGCGTCCCAACCCGTGGGGTTTCCCCTGCGGGTTGGGACGCAAGCTCTAGCAGGTTGGGATGTAAGTCCTATTGAATCTCGCTTACGAGGGCGGTGACGGCTTCGTCACTCAGAGTATAGCTGACCTCGGGATCAGCCTTATCGCGTGTAGTGATGCTATAGCTGAAATTGTCGGAAATCCAGATGGCCTTGGATGCCTTGCCCTTCTCGTTGCCGAAGCAATGCACCGTCCAACCGTCCACCTCCAGATCCCACGCCTCGGCATACTCGTTGTAGTCGCCCGAGACGTCCTCGCTCTCTTGGTTGAGTCCCTTGCGTACCGTGAGCTCGGCGGTTCCCAGCGTGCCGTCTGCCTCGGCAAGGTGCTCCATGTACTGGTAGCCGTTCCAGTTCAGTGGGGTGCCGTCGACTTCCGTGCTATCGGCGGGCACCTGGAAGTATCCCACGCCTGCGCCTTCAGCCGCCTCTTCGGTGGTCTTCGCGCTCGACCAGGGATTTGCGAGACCGACATCTTCGCGCGTCATGTTCACTTCAGCAAGTGCGTCATCGAGCGTGCCCTCTGCCTGAGCCTGCGCCTCCTCATCGTAGGCGATGACATCGACCGTTCCGACGGCATCCTGCGCACTAATCGTTACGGCAATCTGTCCGTTTGCTGGTACGAGGTCGGCGATGTTGTCGGTGAGATCCTTGTCGAGAACCACGCTGCCTTTCTCGTCGGTGGCTTTGACGTGGAACGAGCCCTGTTCCACGATGTGGTTGACGCAGAGACCGTATCCCTCATCGATAGTGATTTCTCCGCTGCCCGTGCCCTCTGCGCCTTTGTCTGCAACGGCATGGATGCCTGTCTCGTCGGTCGTGACGCTGAGCGTAGGGGTGCCGCCGCATGCCGCCAGCGAGATTGACGTTGCCAATGCGGCGACGAATGCGATTGCCTTCTTCATGACGAACCTCCCGAATGTTGAGCTGATTGGTGCCTCGTGTGAGTATTGTACGCGCGCGACGCACGGATGTCCCAAAGGCGGGCATGCGAACGGATGCTGTGATGCCGATTATGGAGCCAGTGTGACCGGTGACGTGGACAAGTGACACGTAGGTGCATATAACAATTGTGCATAAGTGCGGAAAAACGTTGCAAAGTATGAGCATCAACTGGGATTATATCGATATTGATAACGATTTTCCACACTGGCTATTTTACCCACTGCGGAAAATCGTTATCAAATGTGGTAAAACCCCAGTTGATGAAGAAACGCCTCGACGATTTTCCGCACTATTTCTTGCACGTCGCCCATGGTTTGGAGATAGTGCGCTGGAACCGGCGCGGCGGAGCGCCAGAACCCCTCGGCGAAGGGCCGGAGCCCCGCGATGGAGCGCCGGAACCCCTCGGCGGAGCGCTGGAACCCCGCGGCGAAGGGCCGGAGCCCCCGCGATGGCGCCGCAGAAACGCCGTGGCGACGGGGCCGGATGTCATGTGATTCCCCAACGCTGTCTGGGTGGTATATGATGATGCGCGGACACACGAGAGAGAGGCGCGCATGGCATTCGTACACTTGCATAACCACACCGACTTCTCGATTCTGGATGCCGCCACGCGCGTGGACGACTTGGTGAAGCGTGCTGTGGACCTGGGCATGCCCGCCGTGGCTCTCACCGACCACGGCTACATGTTTGGCGTCCCGAACTTCGACCTCGCATGTCGCGGCTTCAACACAGCTCAGGCTGACTTCAAGCAGTGGTCGCACGACGTCGAATGCTTCACCAAGGACTGGGACCTCGAGGAGCCGAACTCGGATGAGCCGGACGCCGCACCGCATGCTCGTCCTCACGCGCAGTGGGAGCACGATGTGGCCATCTGGAACGCGAACGGTGGCGCTGCAAACAAGGATGCTGCTCTTGCCGCTGTCAAGGCAAATAAGCCCGCTCCTCTCATCAAGCCCATCTTTGGCTGCGAGGCATACTTCATTACCGACGACCAAATCGAGCGCGGCAGACCGCAGCACCGTTATCACCTCATTCTGCTTGCCAAAGACGAGCGCGGCTACGTCAACCTCATGAAGATGATGTCGAAGGCCGCGAACGAGATGTACTACTACAAGCCGCGTACCACGCTCGACATGCTGCGCGAGTATCACGAGGGTATCATCTGTCAAAGCGCTTGCGTGCAGGGCATCATCCCCCAGAACATCCTCGACAACAACTTCGCCGAGGCGGAGCGTTGGGCACGCCTGTACCAAAGCATCTTTGGCGAGGACTTCTACATCGAGATTCAAGACCACGGACTCACCTTCCGCAACGGCTACGACGATCGAAAGCTCTCGGAGCAGCTCGTGCGGCTCGCGAACAAGCTGGGCATCAAGGTCGTCGCCACCAACGACATCCACTATCTCGTACGCGAGGACGCCCCCGTGCAGGACACACTCTCCTGCATCGGCACTAACGCCAAGGTCGACCAGACCGACCGCAAGCACATGGAGGGTTCGGAGTTCTACGTGAAGTCCGAGGAAGAGATGCGTGCCATATTCTCGTGGTGCCCTGAGGCGTGCGACAACACCTTGGAGGTTGCGTCGAAGTGCAACTACGAGCTCGACTGGTCCTCGATGTTCCTCCCGAAGTTCCCCGACCTCAAACCGGGCGAGACGAGCGAGGAGCGGTTCCGCGCGGAATGCGAGGCCGGCCTCGCCATCCGCTATGGGGATGACTGGGACGGCAAGTCCATCAACGGCGTGAACATTCGCGAGCGCTTCGAGTATGAGTACGACGTCATCTGTACCAAGGGCTTCGCCGATTACTTCCTAATCGTGCAGGAATACGTGCGCTGGGCCAAGCAGAATGGCATCGGCGTTGGCCCGGGCCGTGGTTCGGCTGCGGGCGCCATCGTCGCCTATGCCATGGATATCACCACGTTCGACCCACTCGAGAACGGCCTCATGTTCGAACGATTCCTCTCGGTGGAGCGTTCCGAGATGCCCGATATCGACATGGACTTCGACGACGAGCGACGCCTAGAGGTCGTGCAGCACGTGCGCGACCTCTACGGCGCCGACCGCGTGTGCCACGTCATCACCTACTCGACCATCAAAGCAAAGCAGGCCATCAACGATGCGGCGCGCGTGCTGGACTTCCCCGTATACAAGGCGCAGCGTCTCTCAAAGATGGTCTCGTCAAGCCCCTCTGCCAAGCTCAAGTTCACACTCAACAAGACGGAAGGCAAGGAAGACCTGTACAGCCAGGACTTCGTCGACGCCTATCGCAACGACCAGGAGGACCGACGCATCATCGACGCGGCGCTCTCGGTCGAGGGCCTCACGCGTGGTGAGGGCGTCCACGCCTGCGCCGTGCTTATCGCACCGACGCCCGTCAACGATCACGTGCCTACCAAGCTCGACACCAAGGGTGGCGTGGAGATCACCCAGTACGAGGGTCACTCGGTGGCAGACATGGGCCTGCTCAAGATGGACTTTCTCGGCTTGCGCACGCTTACCGTCATCACTAAGGCGTTGCGCAACATCCAGGCAAATAACGCGACGCCCGAGGCGGCGGCGTCGGCTCCCGAACTGGTGCGCTCCACCCTCAAGCCGGACGGCGTCGGGGTGGACATCGACGTGGACAAGATTCCCTTCGACGACCCCAAGCTCTTCGAGCTCATGGCGCGTGGCCACACGGCGGGCGTCTTCCAGATCGAGTCCGGTGGCATGACGGCAACCATCAAGGGCATGCGCCCACGCGAGTTCAAGCACGTGGTGGCTCTTATCGCCCTGTATCGCCCGGGTCCGCTGGGGGCCGGCATGGTCAGTGACTACATCGACCGTATGAACGGCCGCAAGGAGGTCGCGTTCTACGACAATCGCCTCTCCGACATCCTGGAAGAGACCTACGGCACCATGGTCTACCAGGAGCAGGTCATGCAGATCTCCATGAAGATGTGCGGCTTCTCCGCAGGCGAGTCTGACTCGCGCATCCGCAAGCCCGTGGCAAAGAAAAAGATCAAGCTGCTTACGAGCACGGTCTTCCACTGGGAGGACGGCTCGGACGAGACCACCTACGACCACTGGATGAACGGTGCCGTCAAAAACGGCTACACGCGCGAGATCGCACAGCGCATCTGGGATGACGTTCTCGAGTTCGCCTCGTACGCCTTCAACAAGTCGCACTCGGCGGGCTATGCCATTCTGGTCATGCAGACGGCATGGCTCAAGGCCTACTACCCGCGCGAGTACATGGCCTCGGTACTGACGAGCTACATGGGCAAGACGGACAAGATCGTCCACTACCTCAGTGCCTGTCGTCACGAGGGCATCGACATCCTGCCGCCCGACATCAACGAGTCCGGCAAGGACTTCACGGCCGTTCCCGAGGGCATTCGCTTTGGCTTCGCCGGCATCCGTGGCGTGGGTGAGGGCGTGGGCGAGGCGATTCTCGCCGAGCGCAAGAAGGGCGGTCCCTTCAAGAACCTGCATGACTTTGTGGAGCGTGTGGACTCGAGTGCGGCGAATCGTCGCGTGGTGGAGGCGCTCATCAAGAGCGGTGCCTTCGACTCCACGGGATACACGCGTCGCCAGCTCATGTTCTTTGTCGACAAACTCAACCCGCAAAACATCCTCGATGCGGCGGCCAAGCGCCAGCGCGACCGCGCCTCCGGCCAGGTCTCGCTCTTCGACATGTTCGGCTCCGTAGAGGGCTCGGGTTTCGATCAGGACGTGCCTGCCCCCGACGGTATCGAGTGGGACCGCTCCATCAAGCTCGCGATGGAGAAGGAGGTCCTGGGTCGATACGTCTCCGACCACCCACTTGGACCCTTCGAATACGCGCTGGCACAGGCACGCGACTATCAGATCTCTGATCTCGAAGCTACTGACGAGGTCGTTGACGCGCGCACGGGGCAGACGACCTCTGTACCGCGCGTCGAGGAAGGCAAGACAATTCGTCTGGCTGGCATGGTCTCGGGCGTCGCGAAGAAGAACACAAAGACGGGGAAGGCGATGGCAATCGTCAACTTGGAGGACATGGAAGGCGAGATCAGCTGCGTGGTGTTCCCCAACTTGTATGAGCAGTGTGCGGCGACACTTGCTGGCGAGGTGAACGCCCAGACGGGCGAGTCCGAGGGGGACATCTTCGTCCAGGTGACGGGCAAGCTAGAGCGCAGCGACCGTGGCAACCAGATCATCTGCTCGGCCGTCGAGGCGCTCGAGCTCTCGGATGCGACGAACAAGCCCAAGGTCATGGAGGTCATCATGCCGTCGCGGCGGCTCAGCAGGGGTTGTATGGAAAAGCTCTGTCTGGTCTTTTCTCGCTATGGGGGCATGGACAAGGTCGAGCTTTGCGTGCGCAGCGAGACGGGCGACACCATGCGGCTCGCGCTGCCCTTGACGATTGACGCGCGCAACATGCTCATGCTCGCCGAGGTTCACGACGTCGTGGGTCGTGAGGGCGACGTGGTCTTCGTGTGAGCATGCGAGGGTCCATCGTGGGTAGCTCCTCAGTGGATCCCTAAAGACCCCGTGATATACTGGAGTGACTGTTTCATTCTGGAGAGGAGAGGCCCATGGCTGAGGTCACGTTCTATCGTTGCGAGAAGTGTGGGAACCTGGTTGCCGTCGTCGAGAAGGGCACGTGCATTCCCCAGTGCTGTGGCGAGCCCATGAAGGAGCTCGTGGCCGGTTCGGTTGACGCCGCCGTCGAGAAGCACGTCCCCGCCGTCAAGCGCGAGGACGGAAAGATTGTGGTGCAGGTCGGCGAGGTCGCACACCCCATGCTCGACGTCCATTACATCAGCTGGATTGCCCTTGCGGCGGAAGATCGCCTGTGCATCCGCCATCTGAAGCCCGGCGATGAGCCGACCGTCACGTTTGGCTGTGGCGGTGTCGAGGATGCGACGATCTACGCGTACTGCAACCTGCACGGACTGTGGAAGGCACAAGCATAGGCATTTGACATTAGTCCCTGGGCGGTGCAGGGGGGTTCGTCATGAGAATAGCGGTGGCACAAATCAACACGCGTGCCGGAGACTTCGGCGCCACGTCGCAACGCATGATAGAGCTCTCGCACCGTGCCGCTTCGGAAGGCGCAGATCTGCTCGTCTTCCCCACGGCGGCGCTTACGGGGTCTTGTCTTCCCGACTACGGGAGCCTTGAAGGATACGCAATGGACATGGGCGCGGCGCTGGAGGAGATTGCCGGCGCCGCTGCCTGTCCTTGCCTGATTCCCGTCATGACGAGCAAGGAGGACGGGACATCCTGCGAAACCATGCTCATCCGTGAGGGGGGTGCCGTTCCGGTTGGGTTGATGTCCTGGATTCTTGGGGGAGTCTCTGCCGATGCGGACAAGGCACCTGAGCGGAGTGCCTTCGAGTTCGAAGGTGTGAAGTTCGCCGTTACTTATTCCTATGATGACATCCGTGCGCTCGTTGACGCTGACTCTGATGTGGACGTGCTTCTGTACCTCCCCGAGCGCGGCTTCGCTCTTGACGACCCTTCGAGCGCTTTAGGCGCCTCCCTTCTGGAGGGGAGGTTCCGCGACGATGCCTGGTCCCTCGACGCCTGGGTCGTGGGCGTCGGGTCCTTGGGCGGCTACGACCTGCAGGTGTTTTCCGGGTCGAGCTTCGTTCTCTCTCCGAAGGGTGAGCTCATGGGCTGTGCTCCTGCCTTTGAGGAGGCCTTTCTCGTGGTGGATATGCCCTTTGACGGAGTGGGCGCGACCGCAGAGCCGCTCGAACCCGAGCTCTACGATCGATCGCTTCACCTCTGGGAGGCGCTTTCGCTTGGCCTGCGGGATCAACTGGCAAAGGAGGGCGACACAGACGTCGCGCTCGTTCTCGACGGCCGGCTCGACTCGTCCGTCCTCGCGACGATGGCCTCCGATGCGCTGGGGCCGCTGCACGTGTACGCGATTATCGATACGTCGCAGGACGATGCGCATCAGCGCCTCGCCTCTCAGCTTGCCCGATCGTTGGGCATCAACGTGCTCCCGCCCGCTGTGCCGCTCCCCGATACCCACGACATGCAGCTGACGCGTGACGTCGTTCAGGTGCAATTGGCGGCACTTGCCCGTGGGGTGGGAGCTGTCCCTCTCGCCTCCTTCGACAAGACCTTCGTGGCCTTGGAAGCGCGGATCGCGCGGGGGAGTGTCGCGACCCTCGCGCCGCTTGGGGATGTCTATCGTACGGACGTAATTGAACTCGCCCATCTGCGTAACACCATATCGCCTGTCATCGACGCCGCCTCCATAGCGTCGTATGATGTTCCGGAGATTGACGGTCTGACCGCCGCCGAGACCTCGCCCGAGACGCGCCTGCAGAGGGTCGACGTGACGCTCGCGACCTTCATCGAGTGGGAGCGCTCGCTTTCGGATACCGCGTCACGGCAAGGGCATGAGGACGTGTGTGCGGCGATACTCGATCGATTGTGCGCGTGCGAGCTTGCGCGGTTGACCTTGCCTCCCAGCATTGCGGTCTCTTCGCGCACCGTGCGCGAGATGCGCGTGCCGCTTGGTTTGGCATGGCACGACGTGGTGAGGTCGGAAGATGACCGGGCGCGGCGCAGGAATCTGCTCGCAGAGCTTGCCGATGCGTTCGAGACAGACGACAAATCACCCACGTCTGATGCAGCCGATGCTCGCATGGCCTCCGAGGTCGCGTCGATTCTGGAACGGATGCAAGACGAACTGGGCAGTCAGGCGCCGACAAACCAGCAGGATTCGATGGAGCGCCAAGTGAGCGAGCTGCTCGGTCTGCTGCGCGACATCCTGCAGGATGGCGGTCTCGTCTCCGGCGATGTGAGCGAGTTCCCCTTAGGTCCGCTCACGTGGGGAAGCCCCTTCTCAGAGAACTAGCCGTGTTGATCACTCATCGTGAAACTTGTGCCGTTGTATGGTATGGTTTTGCTCCATTCACAAATTCGTTTGACGGGGGTCCATATGGCTACAGGTGGACAAAACATGGTGCCGCCAGAGGGTTATACCGAGGACGAAATGGGCCTCTTCGTAGACCCTGATGCGGACGGCCCCCACTCCTTCGAGCCTCCCGCGCCACCGACCGAACCGGAGCCTCAGCCGTCGCTTGAGGATGAGCTGCGAATTGAGCGCAGGTTCAGGCGCAAGTCGATCGTGCTCCGCATAGTGGTCTTCGCGTTGATTGCCATCATCTTGGTTGTTGGCATCTTCGGGATGATGGTCTTTTCGTCCGTTCAGCGCATCAAAGGGGCGACCGACGACGCCGAGATGCAGGCCACCACGCTCAAGGACGCCTTCTTGGAGGGTAACCAGGATTCTCTGCGCGCCTCTGCGGAAGCCATTCGATCTGATGTAATGGTTATCAGTGACGAGGTCAATTCGCCACTGTGGACGAGGCTTCAAGGTCTGCCCATGGTGAGCACTGACGTCTCGAACGTAAAGACGCTCGTCGGTTGCGTGAGCGACCTCACGGACCACGCGCTCATGCCGCTCGTGGATGGCCTTGCTGGTGTGAGGTTTGCCGACCTCATGCAGGAGGGCCGCATCAACACCGACCTCGTGCGGCGCATGCGTGATTCCGTCGTCGCGGCGTCGCCCGTCATCGTGGCGAACGCAAACACCATGGCGTCACTTCCCGCCGGCTCGGTGGATCGTGTCAACGATGTGGTGGCCAAGCTCCGCGACCCGCTCAACCAGGCGAGCGCATACCTCGGCGATGCCAACGGCCTCTTCACGCTGATTCTGGGGATGCTGGGAGACGGTGGGCAGACGCGCCATTACGTCCTGCTCGCCCAGACCAATAGCGAGATTCGCTCGAGCGGTGGATTCCCTGGTTCGGTGGGCGTGCTGCGCATCACCGACGGCAACATCGAGTTGGAGGACTTCACGACCATCTATCACCTTAAGGAGGCGTCGCACGACAAGGGTGTCCGCGCGAACGTCTCGGACGAGGAGTACGCGGCTTTCCTTGAGGGTTACGCGAGTGACGCGGCGAGTCCCACCCTCACGCCCAACTTCCCGCGCGTGGGCGAGGTCCTGCGCGACTTCTGGGTGGGGTCGTATGGTGGCCAGGTCGATGGCGTCTTTGGCCTCGACCCCATCTTCTTGCAGCGCATGCTGGCCCTCACGGGTGGTGTCGTCGCTTCGGATGGCACCGAGGTCAATGGTGAGAACGCTGCATTCGAGCTGCTGAGCAACGTGTACTGGCGTTACGGGTATGACTATGGCGATGCGGGCAACGAGGAGGAAGACGCATTCTTCTCTGACGTGGCAAATCGCGCGGCCGACAAGGTCATCTCGAGCTTGGGCTCGGTGGACTTCGAGGCGTTCCTCGACGTGGTTACCCGTTCCGGTTCGGACCGTCACCTGCAGATGTGGATGGCCAACCCCGACGAGGAGAACTTCATGAAGCGCCTCGGCATCTCCGGCGCGCTGCAGGAGGATATCGCCCGTCCCGAGATCGGCATCTTTGCCAACGACAACACGTGGTCAAAGATTTCGTGGTATCTCAACATCTGGGCGGATGTGGACGCAGGCACACGCAACGAGGACGGCACCACAACCTATCGCGTGACGGCCCACTACTTCAATAACATCACCGACGACGTTATCTGGTCGGCGCCGATATACGTCTATGGCAACAACCCACAGAAGCAGGAACGCGGCGACATGGTTGACACCTTGTACATCATGGCACCTCTGGGCGGCATCATCACTGACTTCGAGGTTCACGCGAGCAGGTATCCGGAGGGCGGTTATCCGACCGCATTCGTGCCGTGCTATGGACGCGAGATGTGGCGCACGCAGGTGCTCATTGGTTCTCAGGAGGATGTTACGGTCACCTTCGCCGTCACGCTGCCGCCAGAGGTGACGGAGCCCCCGGCGATACGGACCTCGCCGCTGTGCCACGACTAACGCGTCGGGGCGGTTCACCGGGGTCACCATATAAAGGCGAATGGCAGGGTCCATCAGGGAATAGTCCCTCGGTGGACCCTCAATGGGCTTCCCCAAACGCTTCGCATGTGCTAATATAGAACGAACGTTCGCAGTAGTAAGGGAGGTGGCATGGTCATAATCGGGGTGGATCCTGGTCTCGCGCACACCGGCTGGGGTATCGTGGAGACGCGCGGCTCAATGTGTCGGGCGCGAGCTTATGGCTGCGTTACCACCCACTCCTCCCAGCCATTGGCAGAGCGCTTGGGTGCCATCTACACGGAGCTCTCCGATGCTATCGAGCGCTTCGGCCCGACGCAGCTCGCCATCGAGAAGATTTTCTTTGGCGAGAATGTCCGCTCGGCCATTGCCACCGCGCAGGCGCGTGGTGTCGCCATTGTCGCGTGTGCCCAAGCGGGGCTTGAGGTGGGGGAGTACACCCCCATGCAGATAAAGCAGGCGGTGGTGGGGACGGGTTCCGCAGACAAGCGCCAGGTCATTTACATGGTGCGGAACGTCCTTGCGCTCGACCATGACCCGCGGCCCGACCACTGTGCCGACGCTCTCGCTTGCGCCATTTGCCACGCGAACCTCGTCCGTACCCAGGCGCTCACGCGCGACCACGCCGCCGCGCAGATGCTCGAGCAAGAGATGGCTCAGGATGCAGCCGACCGTGAGGCCGCACGCGAGGTGACGGCCGCTGCGACGGCGGCACACCGCGGGACGGTACAGCACAGAAACCCGACGGGACATGTGCGTCAGAGTAGGAGGTCCACCGCATGATTGTCTCTCTTACCGGAACTCTCGCCGAGGTGCTGCCCTCGACGGTGGTGCTCGACGTGCAAGGCGTGGGATACGAGATGGGCGTCTCATCCACGACGGCCGCCGCGCTTCCGCCCGTGGGGAGTGAGGACGTTACGCTGCTTACGCGCTTGGTGGTTCGCGAGGGAGCGATTGATCTCTATGGGTTCGGCTCGCGAGCAGAGCGTGCGCTCTTCGACCGGTTGGTCCAGATATCGGGTGTTGGGCCCAAGCTGGCCCTCTCGGTGCTCTCTACCTTCACACCGCAGGCGCTTGCTGGTGTGGTTGCAGACCAGAATGCCACGCGGATGGCAAAGGTGCCTGGTGTCGGAAAGAAGACCGCATCGCGTCTGCTCATCGAGCTCGCGGATGTCTTTACCAAGGATGCCGTGCTCAGCACGCTGGCACCGGAGACTTCGGAGTCTGCAGCTGGCGGCGCGGTGGGGGAGACCACCGGCGTTGACGCCGATGCGCTGGCAGCGATGCTTGCCATGGGCTTCACGCAGCAGGAGGCCCAGCTTGCGCTTGAGGGCCATCGCGAGGCGGGCGCCCGCACGACTGAGGCCGCGCTGGGGTATGCGCTCAAGCGAATCGGCGGGGGGAGGTAGCCCATGTGGGAAGCTGACGCGGGGGACCTGTTTGCAAACGCGATGCCAAGCGGCTCGGCTGCCAAGCGTACGGGTGTGCAGCGGGCGGTGACGGGGGAGCTGACGGGGGATGACTTGGAGGTCGACCGCAACCTGCGGCCCCAGTCACTCGATGACTACATCGGGCAGGAACGCGTGCGCGACAACCTCCGCGTGCTCATACAGGCGGCACGCGAGCGTGGCGAATCACTCGACCACGTCATTTTCTCGGGCCCACCCGGTCTGGGCAAGACGACGCTCGCGGGCATCGTTGCCAACGAGATGGGGGCTCACATGCGTGCGACCTCAGGTCCCGCCATCGAGCGCACCGGAGACCTCGCGGCGATTCTTACTAACCTCGAGGAGGGTGACGTTCTCTTTGTTGACGAGATTCACCGTCTGAACCATCAGGTCGAGGAGGTCCTCTACCCGGCGATGGAGGACTTCTACCTGGATATCGTCATCGGCAAGGGACCGGCGGCGCGCAGCATTCGTTTGGATGTGCCGCACTTCACGCTGGTTGGTGCTACCACGCGTGCGGGCCTGCTCACGGGGCCGCTGCGCGATCGGTTTGGAATCTCTTATCGCCTCGACTACTACGCTGCAGATGAACTCGCACGCATCGTGGAGCGCTCTGCGCGTATCTTGGGCGTTACGCTCGACGAGGAGGCTGCGGCCGAGATTGCGTCGCGTGGTCGCGGGACGCCACGCCTCGCCAATCGGTTGCTCAAGCGCGTGCGCGACTACGCGCAAGTGCGCGCGGGTGGCCAGATAACGTGGCAGGTTGCGGCCGAGGCACTCACGTTCTTCGAGATAGACGAGCTCGGGCTCGATTGGATGGACATAAAGATTCTCACTGCGCTCACCCAGACGTTCCGCGGTCGGGCGGTGGGACTCACTACCATCGCGAGTGCTGTTGCCGAGGACCCCTCGACGTTGGAGGATGTGTACGAGCCGTACTTGCTCCAGCAGGGGTTGATGGTGCGCACGCCACAGGGGAGGCAGGCGACACTCGCCGCATTCGAGCATCTGGGCATAACGCCGCCTACGTAAACCACGGTTCTTATGCGTGCTCGATGGTATTGATCACGCAATATGCGACTACCCTACCGCTAGCCGAAAGAACTCTGAACGCTCGTCGACATGGCGATATCATTTGCTGTATCTAAATGGTAATAGCGTGGAGATTTGGCTGTCTGAAGGGTTGCGTTGCCGAATGGATCGACGCCTGCAAAAGTTGAAGCGCGACGAGCTCCTGCAGATTCTCTTGGAGATCGAGCAGGAGAACGAGCAATTGGTGGAGGAGAACCGCCGCCTCAAGGCTCAGCTTGCACAGCGCGAGGTCATTCTCTCTGAAGCTGGGAATATAGCGGAAGCATCACTCAGGCTGAATGGTGTGTTTGAGGCGGCGCAGAAGGCCGCCGATCTTTACGTCGCAAGCGTGAAGCGCCTGTACGCTTCCGAAGTGCGCGAAGAATCGGGCGACCAACCATGAGTACCGGGGCGAAGACAATGGCTGGGGACCTGGAGTCCGTCCGTCCGTCGACAGACGAGATCAGCGACGAGCTGAAGGTTCATAAGCGTCGTCAGCGGCTATTGCGCGTCGTCAGTAGTACCATTGCCGGGCTGCTGACGGTCGCGGCAATCATGGTGCTCATCGCCACGTTCGTCTTCCCCACATTGAGAATCTACGGTACGTCGATGACGCCCACGCTCTCGGAGGGTCAGGTCGTGGTGTCGTACAAGGCCGACAGCTATGAGACGGGCGACATCTTGGCCTTCTACTACAACAACAAGATTCTGGTCAAGCGTGTGATCTGCGGACCAAGCGACTGGTTTGACATGCACGACGATGGAACGGTGTACGTCAATCGCCAGAAGATCGACGAACCGTACGTTACCGATGAGGGCTTCGGCAAGTGTGACATCGACTTGCCGTATCAGGTGCCCGACGAGCAGTTCTTTGTGATGGGGGACCAGCGCGAGAGTTCGATCGACTCGCGCATGACGCAGATCGGTTGCGTGCCGAAGGATCGCATCGTGGGGAAGGTCTTCCTGTGCGTGTGGCCTTTGGAGTCTGCTGGGTTGGTGAGTTAGGTGCGATTGGATGCGCGATAGATGACATGCATCGCGGCGAGAGAGGTTGGAAGTATCGGCCCCGAGCCCCTGACGGCAAGGTGTCGGCTACTGCTGTCCGTTGTGGATGGAGCCTTGATGTGCCGGGAATGCAGGCCGAAGGGGGGGGTGGCGTGTGTTGAGCTGGTACTCTCCCAATGGCCTGCGGGCCAAACGGCTCCGTCCGCACCGCGCGAGAGGAGGGCCGACATAGAACGTGAGATAAAGAAGAGAAGCAAAGGCAACACAAAGAGAAGGAGATGAAACAACCAATGAAGAAAGCAAGAAAGGTGTTCGCACTGCTAATCTCGGCGATCTTCGCCCTGAGTCTGGTGCCGGCAGGCGCTTGGGCGGCAACGAGTTCTGCCGATGCAGGTCATTTCGGAGCCACGGGCGCAACCAAAGGCAAGATCGAGATTAGTGATGCCGAGGACGGGGAGACCTACTCGCTCTACAAGATTCTAGATTTGGCGTCCTTTAGCGATGGCGCTGATGAGAAGGACGCGGGTGAGCACGACCAAGATGCGTATTCGTACGTAATCAAGAGCGACAGCGCGTGGCTTCCCTTTATCGAGGGGTACGAGGTGACCTCGAACACTAAAGCGTTTTCCGTCGATAAGAACAACCCCGTTACCTTTGAGGCGGACGGAGTCGACGGGAATTACTACATCGTTAAGCTGAATGGTGACCCGTTCGGTGCGCCTGCTGGTACCACAGCAGATGCGACCTATGACGAGGACCTGCGAGAGGAATACATGCACAACTCTGCTGAGGTGCAGGCGTTTGCGCAGGCGGCCCTCGACTTCGCCAAGAAGGCTGGAGACTATTCCAACCGTAGTGGTGATATTATTGGCGCGACACAGACCGCGACATCAAGCGACAACACAGTCACGTGGGATGACCTCGATCTTGGTTGGTACCTTGTGAGCACTACGCTCGGCTCTCTCGTGGCTCTCGACACTACCAACAACCAGGTTGTAATGCAGGAGAAGAACGAGAAGCCCAGCATCAACAAGAAGGTCAAGAACAGTACGAGCTCGGCGACGCGTTCCGAGACGGGAAACAACTATCCCGCCAATACTTGGGTCGATAACACCAACCACAATATCGGCGAAACAGTCCACTTCATGACAGAGGTTAGCGTCAGGAAGAACGGCGTGGGATACGTACTCCACGACGTAATGGAGAAGGGACTCACCTATACGAAGGACTCGGTTACGGTTTTTGCCAAGGTCGAGAATTCCAGTGAGTACACCCAGGTTGAGGCTACAAACTATACACTTACCCAAGAAGCGTCTGCGAATGAGAGGCTCACCGACAAATGCGCCTTCGAGATTGAGTTCGACGATGCCTTTATCGCGACGCTCAACTTCGACAACACCTACACTTCTGTTATCCAGGTCGAGTACGACGCAGTCCTTAACGCCGATGCCATAATTGTAGGCGACACGGAGACGACGAGTGGAGGAGAGTCGAGCATTTCCCCGCTCGAGACCGGCAATGATCCCGACACATCAACGTCCGATGCCGTCAGCCAGCTCGCCGGCGTCGACCACAACACCGATGGCAGGAACACCAACAGCACGATTCTCACCTACGGTGCGGGTTCTTCGACCGCTTGGGATGATGCCACCGTCGAGACCTACCAGTTTGATGTCGTTAAGACTAAGGAAGCCTCTACGGGCACGACCTATCCGCTTCTCGCAGATGCGACCTTCGAACTCTACGCAGATTCGTCCGTCTCTAAGAACGCGACTACAGATAAATATGAGGTCAACAACAACGCCAGCGCAATCTCTTTAGTGGCGGACACGGAGGCCAATAAGGTCTACCGCACCGCCCTTTCGGGTGAGACCGGCGTGACTCAGTTTACTACTGACGGTATCCACGCCCTCAAATTCAAGGGCCTCAAGCCTGGCACTTATTGGCTCAAAGAATATGCTGCACCCAACGGCTACAACAAGCTCTCCGATCTTGTCAAGGTTGTCATCGACGACCAAGGTTCCGTGGCCGCCGCGAGCGGCAAGGTCGCATCCTCCATCGACGTCGAATACTCAGGCAATAACAGTGCCACCAGCGCGACGGACAAGATTGCCACTGCAACGGTCAGTTCAAGCAGCTATGATACCTCGGCCGCAAACCAAGGTGGCGTACAGGTCATCAACCAGGCGGGCACCGAACTCCCCTCGACGGGCGGCATCGGCACAACAATCTTCTACGTGGTCGGTGGCATCCTCGTTGCTGGCTCCATCGTGCTTCTCATCACGAAGCGTCGCATGGCCAACGAAGCGTAGTACTGTCTCATTGGCGAAGTCCTAGCTGTAAGGGTTTTCGCTAAGAACGTTCTGGAGCGGGTCCCGCACACTGAGGTGCGGGACCCGACGTTCTTCCTGCGGCGTCTATAGATGTGACGCCGCATTTGTGACTGCTGTAAAAGACCCATGATAATCGCGATATGTGGGCAACCATCGATAGTTGTCGGACTTGACCTCAGGGTTTTGCATTGCGAAGTCTGAGGCACTTGATTATCGTGGCGGTTCAGCGCCCGACAATCGGCAATGATTGGCGGTGACAGGGCCGTGTACACATTTGGAACGAATGGAAGACATGTGAGGAGAGCTTCCACGACATCCCGGATGGTGACATCACGCAGGTGGCGGCTGATGTTACCAACGACGATGTCCTCGTCGGAGGGTTTTCTTGTAAGCGAAATGCCCTCCTCGCTGCTTCGCCGCGCCGTCGTCAATCCAGCGCTAGTACGCGATTCTCACTCGCAAACTGCTTGTATTGCCGCTCAAGAAGAGTGTCATCGGGTTGATCGGCTGTCCTGTCGGGCATGCGGATGCGCCTTCCGTTGAATTCTCTGTATGTCGACGCCCGCAGGCGCTCACTCAGCCGAATGATGTGATCCTCTGGGGTGATGGACAGAAGGCGGGCATCATAGAGCAGGTGGATATCGGCCCTGAGCAGAACGCCGTTCGAGGTCCGCTGCGACCGTGTGCCTCGGTACGGCTCGATATGCGCTGCCTGTAGCCCTTCGGGGACGTCGGCGTCACTTATCGCACACCTGAAGCCGTATGCGTCGAGCAGTTTGCGCCTGAAGTCATCTTGCTGTTGACGCATAAGTCGGCGAACGAATCGCCGCTCTTCCTCGGTGCCTTGGCTCAGCTCGACCCGCTCCTTGTTGGATAGCGAATCAGGGTTGGCAAAGGTGAACCTTCCGAGTCGCTCGGTCGATGCGTCCACGGGGCCATGCAGGGTGAACATCTTTGACAGCGAGTTGTATCTCTCGACGAAGGCCAGGCCCCACACCTTGTAGCCGCCGGTCGTGAGCTTCGTCATGACCCCCACGGGCACGCCGTCCTCGAGGCAGTTCATCAGCCATCCGTTGTAGTCTTGGTGCGTGCGCGACGCGTCGTTGTCTTGCGAGGAGTAGTCGAATACCCACGTTCCGTCGCCCAAGTCGATGGGCGCCTTATCGGGGTACCGCGCGAGGTCGCTGGAGTGAATCGAGATTGCGTAGCGCCTGCCCGTGTAGCGCATGCTGCGTTCGGATGGGGAGTGGATGCCGGACTGGCGCGCGAGGGGGAAGTCCAACTCGGTGGGCCTTCCCTTGCCGAACGGTAGGTGCGGTATGACCTCGCCCTGGTGGCTTTGGAACCATTCGTAGCCAAGCTCGAACTCGGCGGGTGCCAGCTTGAGCGCGTTTGGGAGACTTGGAAATGCGAGGTCGCATTCTATTACCACCGAGTCGATCATCGTCGTCACCCCTCTTTCAGCCTAACCAATGCACTTGAGAAGATCTAGCCTGCATCGGACGTACGGCAGGGAGTGAATTCGTTTGGTTCGAGAGCTTGTGCGCCGCTGCGGCTCGCTCGCCGTGCTTACGGTCGCCCACGCGGCGTCTTCGAGTTGTGCGGTGCCAAAGCTTGGGGGAATGATCCGATCGCGTGCGATGTCGAGTTTTCAATACTCGCTTGGACGATGGACGCGCGGCGTGCCAAAATGCGGCTGACGGTAAGCCCGAGGTGTGAGCCGGGCGACGCCTCGTCTCAGATTGGAGGGCTGCTAGGCTGTACCCCTAGCAGCCCTCTTTCTCCTCGACATCCTCGTCGTCCGAGACCGAATCACGGTTCCTCGAAGGCAAAAAGTAGTCTCCAATTGCGAGGTGCGACTCACATGAGCTGACGTAGCTTCAGGTCCGTGTTGTAAAAGTCCTTCGTGGAGCAACCGGCCCTGCCGCCGCCGGCGCACGCACAGGCGCAGGCACACGCGCAGCTCCTGGACCGGGACCCGGAGCGATGAGTACTGCTTCGGTGCCTCGTGCTTCGGTGCCTCGTGGTGGTATGGACAACGTGAGCCGGGACGACCGCAGGAATGGTGCGCACGACCAGATAGGTATCTGGTACGTTGCCGTAGGCGTACTCGCCGTCCTGGACCTTGTCCTTTAGCTCGCTGGGAACCTCATCCTCCGAGACGGGCGTCTCGCTCCAAATGAGGCTGTGCCCGCAGTTGCTACACACGGTCTGGCTCCCCTCTCTGGGCGTGCCGCATTCCGTGCAGTGGCGGCAGTACACGATCTTCGTGCGCTTGACCTGCGCGCTTGACACGAAGCCCGAGCCGCTCGCGTATCTATCGGTGCCCATCTTGCGCAGGATGAAGTAAAGCGCCACCCATCCAACGGGTCCCAAAGAAACCATCATCGGCAGGAGCAACACGATGAGAAGGACCCGCATGCACCCCTTGACGTCCGTGGACCCGCCCTTCTTCATGACGGATCGAATGACGGCCACGATCACGGCAAACCCAATGATGGACAAGACCGCCACGAACACCACACTGGAGCCCTTCCTGCCACTGCTCGCGTTGGATTTGCCCGCGTCGAATGCGAGAGCGTCGATTGGATAGGTGACGCTGACGGTGAACCGTTCGCCCTTGGAGAGGGACGTGTTCCAGACGTAGTACCCGTCGTCTTGTCGCGCGGAAGGGCTGACGTCCGCCACATCGCGGGCGTTCCACCTCACCTCGAGGTTGTCGACCTTGACATCGTCGAACCAGCCGGGAGTGAACTCATAGGTGGCCTTCTCCGCAGGGTTGCCGGTGACACGGTACATGTAGTCCTGCACCAGCTTGAAGTCGAACTTCACCACGTCGCCGGCATAATAGGCCTTGTCGAGGTCGATGCGCGCATAGTCGCCCCCCGACGAGTCATACCTGATGGACTTGACCGTCCTGCTCAGCCCCTCGAGCTTGTTGTAATGCTCGTTGGGAATGCCGACGCGCACCCACGTGAGAGGCCCCTCCGAGGTGGAGTCGAGCACCTTCCACTCGATGTGATAGGTCATGGATAGCGTGGCGTCGGAGTTTGCCGTAACCGAGATGTTGTAGTCGACGATCTCGTCCAGGTCGCCGGCGGCCCACGCCGTGGACAGTGGCGCGACCAGTGCGAGGACGAGCACCAGCAACGCTGCAGCGAGCTTCTTTCTCATGTGCCTACCTCCTCGTTCGCGACTGACGGCATGGTGGCGTCGGCGACCGACCCACCGTCTTGGGCTCGCAGCGGGCAGCCGCCGTCCATCTTGGCTGAAGCCGCGCGAATCGCCAGGCAGCGCTCGCCGTTCCAGATGTGATCCCAGTCATCCGCGAGCATGTCGCCCAGGGCGCTCTCAGAAAGCCAGCTCTGGCAGGGCACGACGTGTCCTCCCGGTGTCACGGCCATGTTGCTCAGGCAAGCGCCGCAGGTCGGGTCGGGTATGCCGAGGCTTTGGCAGAATCCCGGCTCGACCCAACCGGGTGACGTGAAGCTGATCTCCATGTCGTGAGCGTGACAGAAGCTCACGGCATCGCGCAGAATCTGCTTCAGCTCGTCCTCGTTGAGCTGGAGCTGTCGCGAATCCGGCCTTGTCGCGTTGCCCGTCACGATGAGCCCCGAACACGTCACGTACGTGACGCCGAGCTCGTGCAGAAACTCGAGCGTCTGCAGGTAGTCGCGATTCGCCGTGCAGAGCGGCGTGTTGACGCTTAGGTTGAGACCCGCAGCAAGCGCGTTCTCGATTCCCGCGACGGTGTCCGCATGGCGCGGCACGCCGACAAGCTCGTTGTGCGTGGACGCGTCGTGCGAGTAAAGGGTTACCTGCACGCTGTCCAGCGACGCCTCATGCAGCCGGTCGCAGTACTCGCGCGTGAGCCGCACGCCGTTCGTGTTCAGACGCGTGACGAACCAGCGCGCGTGGTCGATGAGCTCGAAGAGGTCCTCGCGCATGGTCGGCTCGCCGCCCGTGAACGTCACTTGCGTGATGCCAGCGTCCCGGCATTTGTCGATGATGCGCTTCCAGCCATCGGTCGAAAGCTCGGCTTCCTCCGCCAGCTCCTGCCCCGCCGCGTAGCAGTGCACGCACCGCTGGTTGCAGCGCCAGCTCCCACCCGACGTCATGGCGCTCACCAAGAGGTCCATCCGGTGCGGGGCGCGCATGAAGGGCGCATACTCCCCGAGGGGCACATACTGTATCGACTCGTCCACGGGTTCGCCGCGCGCCACCTGCGTGAACGTCGTCATGATGGTATAGATGTCATCGCGCAGACGCCGTTTGCTCACGAACGGGTACACCTTCCGCATCGCCTTGCACGTCATCCGCTGGATGTTCTCCACGTCCTCGTCGGTTACGGCGCGCCCGTCGTAGCGGTTGACCTCGCGGATGAACTCGATCAGGAGGATGCTCCAAGAGACGTTCACCGGGATGACGTCCTGCCCGTTGATAATGGCGACGCTCGAGCCGATCTCGCCGTCCGAACCCTCGACCAGCGGCGGCACGAGGTGGATGCGCACGACACCCGGCCCGTCGGGGTTGAGCGTGCAATGATACACCTCGTTGAAGTTCTGCTCGGCATACGCTCTCACTCGTTTGGGGACGGCCATGCGATGTCCTCTCCTGGCGGGTTTCTCCGATACAAGCGTATGCTCAGAATAGTGCAAGCCCACTCAGGTGTAAAACACTAGATACGAGCCGGCCGTGCGCGATCTCGAGTTTTCAACACTCGCCTTGACGACGGGCGCGGGGCGTGCCATAATGCGGTTGACGGCAAAGCCCGAGCTGCAATCCGGGCGACGCCTCAAATCTGATTGGAGGACCGCTACGCCTTCCGGCTAGCGGTCCTCTTCCTCGTCCTTGCTGCCATCGTCCGAGACCGAATCATGGTTCCTCCGGAGCTCCTTCACAAGCAGGGCAAACGCCGTGAGTAGCTTGATCAGCTCTATCAACAGTTCCATGGGCAATCACCTCCCTCCCAGGAGGCGCCGCCCGGTCACGGGACTTACTCGCCGCCAACCGCGTTGAAAACTATAACATACCATGCTCCGATTGTCGAAAACGTTTTCAACAATCGGAGTTGTGTCCGATGCAATCAGAGGAGACGGTCTCCCTTGCACCATCCACGCCAGACCGCCAAGTCCGGAGCAAGATAGCAGCGGGAAATCGAGATTCGCGCGCAGTTGCGAAGGAGGGCTGCCCAGCGCGACGGCGTTGCGGGGGTGGGCCGCGTGGCAAGTCCAGGTCGGTACCATTTGTCCGACGATTATTGCAGGTTTTTCGTCGGTTTGGGTAGTTTTTGAGGCAGGTTCGCCCACAGCGCGGAGACGAGCCTCGCGTTTGCGCAGGTCAGAGGCTTGAAATCCAGACCCCGTAAAATCGGAGACCGAAAAACTACCTACATCGCCGAATTCTCTGCATTTTTCGCCGACCGAATGGTACCGTCACCCGCAGTGGTGCCGAAGCCAAGGTGGAGCCGCCATTAGCGAGCGCCACTTCCAATGGATTTCGGCTCTTCCTCGGCCATGCCGGCGGTCTTGTGTATGGGCGTCGGGCTGTCCGGCAAAACGGCTGACTCAACAAAGTTGCTAGCAGCGAACGTGTCGCACCATTGCCTTTTGTATTCCTCCACCACTTCGGGCTTTGTGAGCAACATCTCCATTGCGTGCGTCAACGCGCTACCGAACGACCCGGAAGAGTCACCCCCGAACGCGTGGCACGACTCATGTACGTATGTGGCCACCGCATCGAAGTATCCCTCCGTTGTGAAGATGTTTTCCTTAAGGTAGATTTCGCTCACCTCATATCGGACGAGAAGTCCGCGATTGTTTGACTTTCCTTTCCGCACGCGATTAAGTGTCGCCATTCCATGGTAGGTGGCCCGCAGGTTTCTGATTACCTTTCGCGCAGGTATGGTTTCCTGGGTGAAGAAGCCCGCGTAAAGCTTGCAGACGAGTCCTTCGAGAACCTCGAAGCACCGATTCTCCGTATCGGTCGGATTGTCATCGACTACAAATCCTCCGCACTGCGCGCACTTGTACTCCAAGGTAGGATAACCAAGTCTGCTGAAGGCCTGTTGGACCAGTCGGTAAGACGTTCCTTGGCTCGATAGCCATGATCTGGCCTGACTTCTGCGATTGCGCTCGTGCATAGTGCGAACCGGCCGCAAACAGAGCAGGTTGGGGTGCCTTTCCACGAATCGCGTACGTGCGGCTGGCGATCGGTCAAGCGTGGTGATCAGATTGCAGATGACCGGATACCAAGAATCAAAGTCGTACTTCTTCGATGGTACTGAACCCCAATTGCGACGCATCTTTTCCAGCATCTTTGCCGCGCCATCTGGGCTCATGTGATTGGCGACCTCCTCAAACACGTCTACAACGTCGAACGAGTACAGCGCCTTCCGCTCTCTGTCTGACTTGCGCCAGTTGTGCAGGCACACAACCAAGTTGAACGGGTTGGAGCCAAGCAGTTGATACCCGCAGAACACGACACCCCGCCGTCCGAAATCTCTGGTGCAAGGCAGCTGCTTGTCATAGGGGGCCGAACTCCTCGTGTACACGGCACCTTCGCGTCCTTCCCAAATCTTCTCGCCCAGAAGCGGATTCTCGGGGTAGTAGAAGCTCAGCAAGACACTCTTGAACAGTGTGTAATCGGCTTCGCGGAGATTCCCGAGGACCAGCTTGCTGTGGTGGGAGTCTTCCACCGCGCGAACGTCGTACGCCAGCATACGTACGCTCTGTCCGTCAATCGTCTCCCGTGAGTCGGTTACAATGAGTTCCCAGTCTGCGGATGCCATCTTGACCGACCAGCGAAGGTCGCGATACGCGCACAATGACGCGATCTTGAAGCCCTCTCCGAAGTATCCGGCGTGCGAATCTGCGGACTTGGTCTTCGTCGATGCCCCGAGGTGGAGCAGCCATTCATAACTGAAGCTGACCCCATCCACCCAAATCGAAAGCGTTCCGTAATGGTACTCGTACTGAAGCGCCGCGTTCCACTTCCGGGGACCTACGGAATCGTAGAAATTCTGGACAAAGTCCCTGAGCACCTCGTATCGGCCCCATCGCACCGGATATGTCATGACAATGTTCAGCGGTATCATCTTTGCCTCTGTCATGCTGTCGCGCCTCCCAAAATCGTACTTTGAAAAAAGACAATCCCCGTCAAATAAAACAATATACAAGCTAGCCTTATATTGATTCAACCATCAATACGTTCGGGGGCGGGCGTCAAGCGCTCAGGTAATGTCGGATGTTCTACCGTCGTGTCGCTCACACTGTCGTTCTAGAATCTCCAGTCACCCTGCTCACGACTGCCAAACCGAGGATGGAAAAGTGGCAGGAAACCTTCCGTACAGTTTCGGAGGGTGGTGACCCCAGCGCGACGGCGTTGCGGGGGTGGGCCGCGTGGCAAGTCCAGGTCGGTACCATTTGCCCAACGGATTCTGCAGGTTTTTCGGCGGTTTGGGTAGTTTTTGAGGCAGGTCCGCCCACCGCGTGAAGACGAGCCTCGCGTTTGCGCAGGTCAGAGGCTTGAAATCCAGACCCCGCAAAATCGGAGACCGAAAAACTACCTACATCGCCGATTTCTCTGCAATTTTCGCCGGCCGAATGGTACCACCACACGAGTTCGGGACGGCCAAGTCGCTAGAGCTGCAGATGGCAAGTAGAGTCCAACCGCGAGGGCGGCTGAAAACGTACAGTAGCGTGATGTCCAAGGAGGGGGCGTCAGGTACAGACCTTGAGGCGGTGCGTCATTGCGGTCTTGGGCCGCCTTGCCCGCAGGGTCCACCTTGCTTACAAGTCGCCAACGGGGGTGTGGGTGAACACGTTCCCGTAGTCGTGGCAGACGCAGCGAAGCACACCCGAGGCTGGCACGGGAAAGCTGCTGACTGCCAAAGACCCGCAGGCCGGGCACTTGGGAATCAGCTCATACACGGGGTTCCAAGAGCCGCCCGAAATCTCCTGTAGTTCCGCGTCGGAGAGGTCGTAACCCTCCTCTTGCGCAAGCGCCAGAATCTCCTCAGGCGTCTCGCATTTCTTGAGTTTCGCGTGCTGGTCGTCAACAAGGTTCGCGTGCTTCATAATTAAACCTTTCTGTCTCGCGCACTATCCATTTTTCGAAATATACGCCGTGGGGATGGGTGCGTCTCGGGGAATGATAAAGGGCAGGAGAAATAAAGACGAGATCGTTTGACTCATCGCGCGCGATAAACCAAACGACATGTCGGCGACAAGCTCGTCGGAAGCGGTGCTCGTGATTTGCGGCGCGGCGGGCTTGCCCTGCTTGCGGTACGGCATGCCGGAGGTGCGCTCGATGGCCTCCTCGAAGGCATCGGCGGGGTAGGGCCCGCTTGGGGTGTTGTCCATGACGATGGGCGCGCCCGATGTCTTGCTGATGGCAGCGATGCCAGGCTGCGGCTCATCCGCGCGGATTATCACAATGGCTGCGCCTCCAGACTCAGATTTGCGTCGGTAGGCAATGGCATTGGGTAAGGTGGTGAGCATAACGCTATTCGTGCGAATCATGTTTCCCCCCTTCAAACGGGACTGGTACAAGCCATGCAAAATTACACTCGCATTGTCATGTCTCAGCCGATATGTAACGCCAGCGGCGGGAGGCCTTCTTCCGTTGGCACCCTGCATGCGCCATGCTGTTGGCACCCGCAGTTCCCTGCCGTTGTCAAGCGCCATCAAAAAGGTACCTTTCAGGCTTTATTGCTACCATCGAGCAAACCCGATTGCTATCCTGCGATTCGCAGCGAGTATTGTATAAACATTACTGTACAAAGGAGAATGCTGCGGAACGTGCGGGAGACGGTTGCGTGAGGCGCATCGCGAACAACATACTCACGGTGCTCATCGTGCTGATGGGTGTGATAGGTGCCGGCTTGCTTGCCTATCCCACATTCTCCGACTGGTGGAACAGCATGCACCAGAGCTATGCGATCGCAAACTACGACCAAGCCGTCGCGGAGCTCGACGAGCACCGTTACGACGAGCTTCTTGCTGAAGCAGAGGCGTACAATGCCGAACTCGCTAAGACAGGCATCAACTGGAACATGTCCGAGAAGGAGATGAAGCGTTACAACTCCCTCCTTGATGTCACTGGCAATGGCATGATGGGCTACGTCGAGATTCCAAAGATTCGTGTCACCCTGCCCATCTACCACGGCACGCGCGATGCCGTTCTTCAGGTCGCCATCGGACATCTCTCCGGCACGTCGCTGCCTGTCGGCGGCAAGTCGACCCACTGCAGCGTGTCGGGTCACCGCGGACTGCCGTCTGCGCGCCTCTTCACCGATATCGACTCGCTTGCGAAGGGCGACCTCTTTACCATCACCGTGCTCGATCGCGTCATGACGTACGAAGTCGACCAGGTGCGCATCGTGCTGCCCGCCGAGCTCAACGACCTTGCGATTGAGCCGGACCAGGACTACGTTACCCTCGTGACCTGCACACCGTACGGCATCAACTCCCATCGCCTGCTCGTTCGCGGGCACCGCACGAAGGGTGACCTCGACGTCGTCCTTGCGGAGGCGGTGCGCATCGAGCCGGGGACTATCGCCTTCTTCATGGCCATCCCCGTTCTCACCGCACTCGTGATTTGGGTGCTGGTGATAACGAGCCGCAGGTCAAGGCGCCAGCGCGCCGTCGAGGAGGCCACGGAGGAATTCCGTCGTCGACGGGCCGAGCGCGAGGAGAAGGGCGCTGGGTCCGTCGAACTCGAGGCGTTTGCAGACGATTACGCCGATTCTGCACCTCACGATTCCGCAACTTCTGCCACAGAATCCGTCGCACCTCACGAAGGAGAGTGACATGCACACTTCAGCTCGCAACCGTACAACGTCCTGCACTCCGCGTATCGCAGCACGCCTCTCTCTGCTGCTCGCCGTACTGGTGGCAGCAACGTTCGCGATGCCTGTCATCTGCGCGCGTGCAGACGATGCTTCGGGCGACGCACCCAACGTCAGTGACGATGGCGAGCCGCGGGTTGGTTCCCTTACGCTGCAACTTGGCGACACCTCGGGCGACTCCGATACCACCTTGAAGGATGGCGTGATCGCGCTGTATCGTGTTGCCACGATCAACCATGGTGGCGACACGTACTATGACGTTACCAAAGGGCAATTCGCCAATTCGAAGCAGGTCGCCGAAACGCTCAATTCGATCTCCGGCATGGACAAGGCCACCCTCGAGGAACGGAACGCCAGCATAGCTTCCGAGCTCGAGTGGGAGGCGGCGCGCAGCGGTATGGAACCACTCTTGTACCAGCAGATCAAAGATGGCACGGTTTCGATCCCAAGTCTCGAAGAAAGCTTGTACTTGGTGTGTGAGCCCGTGCTTTCCGAGGGAGACCGCACGATCAACGCGTTCCTCATGTCCATTCCCGACGTTGACGGCAAGCTCGATTCGGTCGCGCAGCCCAAGCCGGGCAATGGTAGGACTCCGTGGCGCACGTATCCTCCCTTCTGGTACGTTCCCGCCGACAATCCGGATGATGATGACAACCCCGATGACGACGACCATCCTGACGATGACAATCCTGATGATGACGATGAGAACCCCGATGACGACGGTGACAGCGATAACCCCGACGACGACGGCGACGACGACTCGGACGATGACGATGATGACTCGGACGACGATGAAGACGACTCGGACGACAGCGACGACGATGGGATTACGGACGATAACAATGGTGGAGGGCAGAACAGGAATACGTCCTCGCAGACCTCCGACGGAACGAACCGTCAGGTAGTAGTTGATAACGGCAGCAGTGATGGCGACAGCTCAAGGATTAAGTCCCGCGTTCCCCAAACGGGCGACCGTACGACATCGGTCGCGCTCATCGCAGCCCTCGGTATTACGGTTGTGCTGATGGGTGCCGTCATTGGTCGCGTTCACAGCAACCGGTCTTTCGGTGCCGACTGTTGCGGTCGGTCAAATCGTAAAGCGTAACCCATGAGACGTTCGTCCCGGGCACGTATCGTCGTTGCAATCGGCGCGCTCATGCTTGCCGCGGCCGCGGTCATGGCTGCGAGCGGCGTGTTCGACGATCTTCGGGCAACGCATGCCAGCGCAACGGTTCTCAACCAGCTTAACGAGCAACGTCCCGAGCCCCGCGCGGCTGATGCTGCCGCGCGTCTCTCGGCAAGCCGCAATCCCAATGCGAATCGCTACGTCGAGGATGCCAGCATGCCGGCGGTGACCATCGGGTCGTACGACTATATCGGTTCGATTGCCATTCCCGTTCTCGGCATCGACCTCCCCGTTGCATCCGAGACCGATGACGAGCGATTGCGGATAAGCCCATGCAGGTATCAGGGCAGCTATCTGACGAGTGACCTTATCATCTGTGGTCAAGGCTACGCCGGCCACTTCGGCATGATTGGCACGCTTGGAATCCGCGACGAGGTACGCTTCGTTGCTGCCGACGGGGCAATGTACCACTACATAGTAAGCAACGTCGAGACGGACCACTTGGAGGACATCGACGCCATCATCCATGATTGGGATCTGACGTTGTTCACGTTTGGCGCTAACGACACCGTTCGTGTCGTCCGTTGTGTGCGCATGTAGGCGTCACGTGCCACTCATCCAAAAAACGCAACCGAATAAGAATCGATAGCTTCTTCAGCGACCTCTCAGGATGCGTACTCAGATAGCATAGCATGTTGAATATCTCTACACAGTTGACATGCGAATGGGGAGCGGCAATACGCAATAGCTATCTGAACGACAAGCTGACGCGAGTTGTCGTGTTGTGCAGTAGTTGGGGGGACCACGAAAGTGGCGTCCATGCAGGATAACGTGAAGCGGCTTATGGCGAGCGCCAGGCGCCGTCGCCGCGGTATCGTGCTGTTCGTTTGCATGGCGATTCTCGTGAGCTTTGGCGTCGAGCGCCTCCTGCGTCAGCAGGGCATCACCCTCACGGGCGCCCAGCAAGTGCTCGATTGCCAAGAGACGCGCGTCGTCGCACACACGCACAACGCCGACTGCTATGACCAGGATGGCAACCTCGTGTGTCCGCTTCCCGAACGTCCCTATCACGTTCATGGCTCCGACTGTTACGCCAACGACGGTTCCTCGCTCGTGTGTGGTCTCGAAGAGACCGTGGGAGAGCACGTACATGGTCCCGACTGCTTCCGTCGGGTCACGCTTGACGGGGGCGACGAACCGGAGCCCGACGCGCAGGGCTCGAATGCGGTGGAGCCAAACAGGTCGAGTTCGATTGATGCAAGTTCTGTCAACGTGGCTTCTGTTTACGAATCCGACGCCGTCGAGCCTGTTGACTCTGATGCGGATGACAAGCTCGACGCCGTCGAGCTGAGGAACGATGCAATCGTTGAGGAGCCCGCCGGCAATGAGCTGGCAGTTGAGTCCGTTGACGACGATGCGGCCAGACCAGCACAGACCTTCCACCATGACTTCGAGGATGCCGACGGATACGTCGAGCTTACGGTAGACGTCGATGCACCCGAAGGTGCCCTCCCTGCCGAGAGCACCATGCGCGCGAATTGGATTGAGAAGTCCGAGGTCGATGACGACCTCGTGCAGAATGCAATCGACAAGCTTCCCAACGGCGTTGCCGGCAAGGTCTTGGACCTTCAAGCGGTCGACATCACGTTCGAGGGACCAGATGGCAACGAGGTCGAGCCGGGGCGCGCTGTTACCGTGCGCTTTGCCTCCAGGCTCATCGAGAACAGCGGTGACCGACCCAATATCGTGCACGTGGAGGACATCGAAGAGGCGCGCGAACGCGCTGAGGCCCAAGGCAAGAATCCAAAGAAGGCCAAGGTGCAGGGAGAGGTCGTCAAGACCCTCTCGGCACAGGAGCTGGCAATGCGGGACGAGGGTCTCGAGGCCGATCAGGTTGCGTTCAAGGCGAGCCAGTTCTCCACCTACGTGCTGGCGCTCACCTCGCAGCAGCGCACGCTTACGACGAGTGACGACGTGACGCTCGACGTGACGATTAACGCATCAGCTGCGGCCGGCATTCCCGCCGAAGCCATGCTTGAAGTGAAGGAGATTGAGCAGGGGACCAGGAAGTTCGAGAAGTACCAGAAGAAGGCGCTCGATGCGATGGGTTCCGACGATGTGGTGGCCCTTGCGCGATTCTTTGACATCCGTATCGTGGATGCCGATGGTGAGGCAATCCAGCCCGCAGAGGACGTCAACGTAAAGATTAGCCTCGCGGATGCGCCAGCCGCCGACCTCGGTGCCGAGGCGTCGGTCGTCCACTTTGGCGATGAGCCAGAGGTCGTGGCGTCGCGCGAGGAGGACGGCACCGCACAGTTCGAGGCGAGTAGCTTCAGCGTTTATGGCGTGCTGTACACCGTCGACTTTGTCTACGAAGATCACGAGTACACCCTGCCCGGTGGCGGCACGATGCTCCTGAGCGAGCTTTTCAAGGCATTGCACATCGAGGCCGACCTGGCCGACGTCGAGTCGGTGGAATTCTCGAATCCTGACGTGCTGAGCGTGGAACGCGCTGACGTGCCGACAACCGTGGAGCGGCTGACCAAGGTGGCTTATGGTATGGAGGGCGGCGACAACTCCGACGACCACGAGTCCACTGACCCCGCAGGCGAGCTCGTTGCGGAACCGCTTGCCGAGGGCGAGGACTTCGAGGAGCCGCCCGCGCTCACCGAGACTATCGACGTTGCCGAGGGTGACTGGATCTTCGCGAGCAAGGCGTCCTTCGAGACGCCTGAGACACTCAAGGTCCTCACCAAGGACACCCTCTACGAGATTGCCGTGACGGACCCGCCCAATCCGTGGGGTCCCGGATTTGGCTTCTTCGGCGGTACGGCAACGTGGGACCTTAAAGATCTAAAGCCGAGCAGGGGTTCGCTGGATATCAACCTCCAGAATGCTAACGCGAACGATGAATACGATGTCGGAGAGAAGCTGGCGTTCGACATCACCTACCTCATAAAGAAGGCCGAGTGGTCTAATCCGCCACAGAATTACAATCCGTGGCTCGGCTATCCCACCTTCACCTACGACTTTGGTGAGGCGCTCAAGAACGGCAAATTCATCACGAGCATCAAGCCGCACAAGAGCTATCTCTACTTCGGAGGCAAGAAGCGCGGCACACTCGAGGTTACCGCAGATGGAAAGATTACCATCCAGGTCACCGATATGAACTGGTTCAACAGCCGCGACGAGATCGGCGGCAGCTTCAACGTTGAGGTTGAGCTGACGGCCACCAAGGACAACAACGAGGGCAACGAGGACATTGACTTCCCCGGACCTCCCGGTACGGTGACCATCAAGAAAAAGAAGCACGTCGAAGCCGTTGCAAAGACAATTGACGAGGCGCACGTAACACGGAATGACTCAACAGGCGAATACACCATTCCGTACACCGCGTCCTTCAAAGTCGATGACGACCTCACCAGCCTGAAGTTCGTTGACACATTTGGTGGACAACAAACGCTGGACGGAACCGTCACGGTGAAGAAGGACGGTAGTGACTACGCAAATGTGACTACGGCACCTACTGCCAACGGTTTCGAAACCACCTTCAACGGCGCGATTGCGAATGGTACGTATACCGTTGCCTACCAAACTAAGGTTTCGGGCGACGTTTATACCAGCCTGCAAAATGGAGGCAGCGACTGGTCAACCAAGAACACCTGCGAGTGGGTGTATGACGGTGACAAGCGCCTGTCTGGTGGTGACACCACCTACGAAATCAAGCGACCCGCACCCAATCCGCCGACGCTCACGAAAACGAGCAACATGGATGGCAAGTCGGTTGACCAGAACGGCACCATTGATTACATCCTCACCATAACCGGTTCGCAGCTTGCGGGCATGAACCTCGTGGACAACATGACTGACTTGCAGGTGATCCAGGACGAGCCGGCATTCTCGGTAAAGGTGAACGGAGTCGAAGACGCCGGTGCGGCAGAAGCCTTGAAGAGCGCGGTCTACAAGTACAACGACGATGGCAATTACAACGAATACACGACGCCGGTCCTCAATGGCAGCATCCCCGAATCGGATCCCTTCAACAATGCGGGCAAGAACGTAGAGATTACCATTACGTATGCCACCAAGGTCATCGACCAAGAGACTGCTTCGGCAGCGAGCGTCTACGGCCAGAAGAGCATCTCCAACACGCTTTCCGAGAACTGGACGTGGCAAAACAAGACTACCACCTCGACGGTCACGTACAAGTCCGAGACGGTGACCAAGGTGAGCAAGTCCGATTCGCACACGATGACGGACCATGGCACGTATGAGGGTGCGACGCTTGACAAAAGCAAAACGAACGAGATCCCCGACGGCGTAGGAATCATTACCTATACCATTACGGTCGGCGATGGCACCACATTACTCGACGGCGTGCGTGTGACCGATACTGCAAGCGGTGATCAGCAAATCATCAAAGGATCCTATCGCGTGACCGGCAGCGACGTGTCCGTGAACGCAGAGCCCGCATATCTATCCGAATCACCGCTGACCTACAACCAGACGGCCTTCGACTTCACCTTTCCGGCAGGTACTGGCACCGGTCCCGTTACCATTGAGTACCAAGCGAAGCCATATGACGGCAACGCGGCCAATGAGGCTGGCATCTATGGCAAGCGAACCTTCACGAATGCCGTCAAAACTTCCACCGACGAAGATGCCGTTGCCATTGACTACGAGTATCCCGACAAAACCCCGTTCAATGTGGTGAAGAAGGCGACGGAGAACAAGACCGAGAATCCGAACGAAGGCGACAGCGACGGTACCCTCGATCCCGGCGAAACTGTGGATTACGAGATCATCTTTGGCTCCAATGACACCACGGTTGACGGCCTCTCCATCATGGACGAGATGACCGCGCTCCAGAAGCTTACCGGCGATGTGAAGGTGGAGATAGGCACATACAACGGCACGACGTTCACCGCGAAAAACGACCTCAATGGTTACGTGGGCACCATCTTTGGAATTGACGCCCCCCTCACCATCGGCTCCGACGGTTCTTTCACTATGCCGAAAGCGTCAAACGGCTGGGCCGACAACGGCGTGACGTGGGAGTACTTCAGCAACGACATCAACGAGAACATGGTGCGCGTCTTCAACTTCAAGTTTCCCGACTTCAAGAATGGGGATTCCGACGTTGAGGTAAAGGGTGCCGTGCGCGTTACCTATACAACCCAAATCATCTCCAGGGACGAGGCCGCTAGCGTCGGCATCACGGGAAGCAAGACCGCAAAGAACGCAGCGACGTCTAACGAGGTTCGCAAAGAGGTGGAGGTCCATCCCGAGTTTCCGAAGAACCTCAACCACAACGCGGACGTGAGCAAGTCCTTCTCTGGCTGGGACGATGACGGTTACACCACGTGGTGGGACATCGACGTCTTCGCCGACGAGGAATCCACTTACCCGCTGGAGGACCTCATCCTCACCGAGGACTGGGCGAGCGGTTCGGTGTACTACAGCACCGACTGGCCCGTGCAGAACTACGCGAAGAACTCCCTCGCGGACTTCGACCTTCTCGGTGCAACGGTCACCACTTCCTCAGGCACCGTGCTTCAGCCTGGTCGTGACTACACCATCGACAAAGAGGCCGGCTCCTTCAAGTTCAAGAAACTCTCTGAGGGCGTGACCATCCACCTTGGCATCCGCAATCCCGATGCCACCATCAACACGTTCTACCAGCACAACCAGGTGAAGCTCAGGTGGAAGAAGGACGCCTTCAACACGGGCGAAGAGACCACCGACGCAACGGCTCGTCGCGTCAAGCAGGAAGTGGACCTCACCAAGACGGGTTCGTACGACGAAGAGACTGGCATCATCACCTGGAAGGTCATCTTCAACCCCTACAGCAAGCCGGTTGTGCCCGAGTGGAACAAGATCGAGTTTGTGGACACCCTAGCGAAAGGGCTGGAGCTTACGGATAAGGTCAAGGTCGAGATCTCTGGCGCTTGGGTTAACTACGAGATTGATAGCAGCGACACGAGCAGAATTACCACAACGCCAAACGCCGACGGCACCACAACCATCAAGATAGGCGACCTCGATCCACACGAGCGTTGGGGCTCCACGATTAGTGACACGAAGTATTACAAAAAGACCGGGGACGACTGGACCGAGATTCAATCCGGCGATTATCACGAGGGCGACGGCTACAAGAAGGTCGAGAACATCGGCTTGGGTCTCTCGGGCAACAACTACAACATCACTTACAAGACGAAGGTCACCGACGAGCAGTGGAAGAAGATTACCAGCTCCCTTACGGGTCGCGAGACCTTCCAGAACGACATTGAGCTCGGCAACGGTGACGGCAAGAAGTTTACGGCTTCAAACAAGGTTACCGTGGAGGCTGATGACTACCTCATCAAGCGCGACGTCACCAAGGAAGATGCCGACGGGTACGTTATCGACGACGAAGAAATGCACGACAACGTAATCAGTTACGAGGTAGAGGTCAATCCGCATAAGCTCACGCTTTACGGAGGTGACAAGACCCTCACCCTGACCGATCGCATCGACACTCTTATGGAGCTCGACACTGATTCCGTGAAGATTTGCGCCTATGAGGGAACAGGCGAGAACGAGGTTGCCACTGAGCTCAGTCACGTCCAACTGGCGAATATGGGCATTTCCATCTCGTACAACGATGATACGCGCCAGCTTGCTATAGCGGGCATTCCGGATGAGCGCCACTTTAAGGTGGCGTATTCGGCCGTTTCGCGCGCGTATGGATTCAGCACCTTCAACAACACGGCCACACTCGTGGGAGGCGGCTCCCACAGCGACAAGGTGAGTGACCAGCATGGCGTGACGAACGACGGCGACAGCTTCTGGGGCAATCGTCACCCGAAGGTTGACCTCAAGAAGATTGACGAGAACGACATCACGAACAAGCTCAACGGAGCCAAATTCGAGCTGTACAAGGTTAACCTCAAGAACAGCGACGAGACAAAGAAATGGACTTGTGCCGACTGGATGGACCTGCTTGCGAAGATTGAGTCCAAGGACGAGGCAGTCTTGGCACAGATCAAGAAGGACTTCGTGCAGGTTGGCGAGCCAGTAAAGATCGGTGAGACGTACACTTCTGGCACGAATCCTGTTGATGGTTTACCCAATGACTCCGGCATGCTCCAGCTTGAGTACGAGGTGTTCCCCAATCCGACGATAGAGGACGACACCGGCACATATCTTCAGGAGCACACGGTTTACTTCTGGCGAGAAACCGAAGCGCCCGACGGATACAAGATCACGAATGCAGGCAATCACTACTTCACGCTCTACCTTGATGGCGAGCTCGACGATGACTATACCCAGGAGGACCAGCGCAAGAAGGCCGCTTGGGCTTTGGACGACGCCGTGTCTATTGCCAACGATTGGACCGTAGCCTCTATGGCGTCCGACACGGAATGGAAGGTCAACAACACGCGCAAGGGCCTCACCTCCATTACGGCCACCAAGCGCTGGGAAGGTGACTACGACAACACCTACGAGACGCGTCCCGAGAACGGCATACTGTTTGACCTCTATCGCGTGGACAAGAGCAGTGGCAAGCAGACGAAGATTGATGAACTCTCCAATGTGCCTATCAACGTCGACGAGGATGGGTATTGGCCCACCTTCACGTGGTATAACCTCGACGATGCCTACGACTACACCGTGAAGGAGCATCCGGTTTCTGGCTACATCACGAGCTACTCCGACAAGGGCGAAGGACAAGAGGGTGGCACCATCACGGTAACGAACACCTTCGTTCCGAAGAGCACAGATATTTATGTAGAGAAGCGCTGGGATCCCGCGGACAAGCCCAAGCCGACTGAGGTGAAGGTCACCCTGTACCGCATCGCATATGAGACCGGTACCGATGGCGTGGCACGTCCCGGCAAACCGGAGTCCATGGGTGACGACTTTACTACGATGCTCACGGCGAGCAATAACTGGAAGTATGTGTGGAAGGGCCTGGACACCAAGGATCCGGATGGCAACATGATCGCCTACACGGTGGTCGAAGACCTGAAGGCCGTCAACGATGCTACCGGCCTTAAGTACGGTGCCATCTACTCCGATGGCAGCGAGGGCGTTGTGACGACGGACGAGGACGACCCGCTCATCATCACCAATCAGGAGAACGCGCCCGGTAGCCTCAAGATTTCAAAGAATGTGACCGTAAACGGTGAGTCCGTGAGCGATACGGCGGCCGATGGCGTGTACACGTTCCGCCTGATGCGCGTGAATGACGACGGAACCGAGGAGCCGGCCTACCACGTGCACGATCACAGTGCGAACTGCAGGGGTGCCGCGCACGAGCAGTATCTCGTCAAGCAGGACGAACTCAGGGTGGAGATTAAGAACGGCAAGGCCGCCTCCGTGATGGTGGACAACCTGGATGAGGGCACCTACTATGTGCAAGAATCCACGCCGGGCAACGGTGCCAAGGTGAGCGATCCTGCAAACAATAAGGTTGAGCTCAAGGTCGTGGCCGGTGTGACCTCTGAAGAGATCGCGCCTGAGGCTATGTTCACCAACAACATGGACCGCAACCGCGTCGAAGTCACCAAGAAGTGGGCCGGCTCCGAGGGCGGTGCCACTGCGTGGCCTGCGGGCATGGAGGTTCAGGTCACGTTGATGGTGAAGGAAGGGGACACCCTCACCCCTGCCACCGTTTCTAGTGGCGATAATTCCGTCTGGCTCACCGCGAGCAAGGTGACGGACGACGGGGGGCACATCACGTCCAACGGTCCGACCTACCTGTGGGACAACCTGCCAGACCTCGACGACTCCAACAAGAGCTACGTGGTCGTGGAGACTGGGATAAGGAATGGCGAAACCTCGGGCCATGTGGCGGATGATCACGAGTCTTCTGACATCACTGTCGACAATACCCGCCGCGACTATAAGATCTCCAGCACCTCGGAGATGACGGAGAACGGCAAGGGCATCGAATACACCCTCACCAACAAGCAGGTTACGAGTGTTACCTTCCGCAAGCAGTGGGGGATTGATGGTGCAGACTCGTGGCCGAGCAATGTCAACAGCATCACCGTCCAGTTGTATAAGGACGGCGATTCTGATGGTCAGCCAGTTGAGCTCACGGCTGAAAACGTGATGCGGCAGCTCAACGGACTTGACACCACAGGCTACCTTTACACCTTCACGGGCTTGGAGTCAGGCCACACCTACACGGTCAAGGAGACCAGCGTCAAGGTCAACGATACCGACTACATCATCGGCGCCAGCAACAATCCTTATCTGTCTCAACAAATCGATGGCACTACCATCCGCAACGTCCCCGTAAAGACCAACGTTAACATCAAGAAGGTCTGGAAGGATGCCGCGGGAGAAACAGTCGAGAACTGGCCGAAGTCTGGGTCGGAGAACCTCGTGATCACCGGGGCTCTCACACGCGAGCGTCGCCCGTATGGCTCCACGAGTGCATTGGAATGGGCTCCGGATGATGCTTACAACGCCTCGAATGACTCGTCACGCACGTTCACCATCTCGAGCGCAGGCGGCGCCTCTCCCGAGGTCGATAAGTACGGCTACGTGGAGAACGCGCTTTACGAATATCGCTACACGGCAACGGAAGATGGCGTGACGGCGGGAAACGATACGCTCACGTCGAGCTTCGAACCTGCATTCTCTCGCAAAGATGACGTTCTCACCATTACTAACACGCCCACGCCTACCTCAATCTGTCTGCAGAAGAAGTGGGTGGAGGCTAATGGTACAACTCCAGCTGCATGGCCCCAAGAGGGTGGAGCGCCGGTGAGTGTGGAGTTCAAGATAGAACAGCGTGTGGGCAATGATGGATCGTGGACCGTTTACAAGAAGCAGACCGTTTCGAATGGTGGCGTGATTACCGTCTACGACCTGCCCAAATACGGCTTCGACAGCAATGGCAAGCTCGCTGAGTACCAGTATCAGGTTGAAGAGACTGTGCCTGCTGGCTATGAGCAAAGCGGTGACGTCACGGGGGATGGTTCCAGTACAAACAACCCGTTTGTCATCACCAACAAGCCTGAGGTTACGAGTGTTGCTGTTACCAAGGCATGGCAAGGCATCGATGGGAATTCAGCGGTGTGGCCCGATGGCATTACTCAGGTAACTGGCCATGTTAAGCGTGAGCGTCGCACCTATGGAAGCAACGATGACTGGGCTGCAGATCCGTGGGCGGGGGAGCAGTTCACCATTGCGAAGCCGAGTGGCTCAGACCCGGCAACTACAACGGTGTCCGACCTTCCGACTAACGGCTACGACGGGGGAGTTCATTACGAGTATCGCTACAGTACCGCGGTTGAGGATCCCGTGAGGGGTTACGAGTCTAGACTCGAGACGACGAACGCGGGAACGGAGCAGGCGCCCAGCTACTCGCATGCGTTCACCAACAAGAAGACTGACACCGACATTGACGTTACGGTCCAGAAGAAGTGGCTGGATGCCGACGGTGAGCCGATCACGGGCACGGAAGAGGCCGGGCTTAACAGTACGGTGAATCCTCAGTTCCAGCTCCACAGGCTCCGCTACGCGAACATCATCGTCAATGTGACCGGCAAAGATGGAAACGACCCCGGCAGCGTTATGGTCAATATCACCGACGAGTCAGGCAATGTGGTGGGCACGAAAGAACTCACGGGAGCAGACTATAATCCGACCGCGGGCGCTTGGCAGTACATCTACTCGCCGCTCGACACGTCCAAGACCTACTCCGTGACCGCCACTGGTGACGGTACGGTCATCGGCACATTGAGCACCTCGAATGAGAACGCCAATCTCTCCGGGGACACGACGAGCGACTACACCATCAACTACACCGCCGAATCCCAACCGCGTACGATTACGGTCAGTGCGAATCCAGGAACATCGAACGGCTGGATTTCCGTCAACCTCTTTGACGATAGCTGGAAATACCTCAGTACCGTGACCCTCAATAGCGGGAATGATTGGACGCAGTCATTTACAGGCTTGGACAATAACGTCCAGTACAAACTGCAGACGGGCCGAATCGATCGCACGGTGTTCGACGATGCGGTGGCACAAGAGACTCCGACGTATTCCGGCAACAACGGTACTGCAACTGTCACAACGACCCTCGCGCAAGATCCACGGCTGACCATCACTGAGCCGAATTTGGTGGATTGGACGAACGGTGATGCTGGCTGGATTGACATCGACGTTTACCAGAATGGAAACACAATCGCAGGCTCGCCGTTTAGGATAGACAAAGACACCGCTTGGGACTTCTACAAGAACCTCGACGGATTCTCAACGTACGAGGTGAAGATTAACGATTTCAATCGGAATGTCTTTAGCAACGTGATTATCGCCAATGGATCCGGGACGTTTACCGGCGTTGTGAACAAAGAGGTTACTCTTCAAGCTACGAAGGTGGCAAGCTCAGACTCCATAGCGGTTACGGTAAACTGGCCAGAAAATAGCTTCGACTGGGCATACCTTCAATGGCAGAACTTTAATCCCGCAAATCAAAACGGGGACAATTCTTTCTCTCAGAGTTGGAACGGAAGCTTTGGCGGTTCAGTCACAAAGACCAATAGTGGAACCATAAGTAAACAGCAGGCGGCCGATGGCGGTAATTACGACTATTACATGTGCTATTTCGACTGGAACGTAATGCAAAGCAACCCAACGAAGATACGTTTGACTTGTAACACGACCATTTTCGATCCCAATGGCACCGAAATAGACGGTTCAGGTATAACCGAAAGCCAATGGGTAGTGTTCAAAGGGGATATCTCCACCCTGACGATAGATTTCATAGACTCCAGCACGAATCAAGTGCTGTCTATGATTCCCTTCAATCTCTGGCTACCGTGTGTTGCCTTTGCCGAAGAGGCTGGCTCTGTTGCATTGGTTGACGAGACCATTGAAGGCAATGTGCCCCTCTCTGATATGACGACAGGAACCAAGACGTGGACTGGTCTTGCGAAGGTCGATGAGAATAACCATCCAATTAAGTACTACGTTGTGGAGACGTCACCGACTAGTGGCTTCACCACGACCTACGACAAGGGCTATGACGGCGAGCACTACGTCTACGATACCGCCATGGGGCAGGATAGCGCCAATAGGACGATCACCGTAACGAACCAATCAACTGAAGCTTCCACGACAGCCAAAGTCAAGGTCCGCAAGATCTTCAAGGACTCGGCGGGAAATACACTTACGGAAAGCGACCTCCCGAGCGACGTGAACCCCACCTTCACCCTGAAACGCTTGAAGATTGAGTCGGCAACAACGACGGGGATAGCTACAGTATTTGTGAATCCAGCACAGTGGCACCATGCTGGATCTTACTCTACGGCCGATGGAAGTTGGAACAGTGGGGTCCAAAACAGAGTTGGGCTTGGACATGAAGTAAGTGTTGCAGTAACGGGCGTGGTTGTACCGCGTAATTCGATTACCATCTATTTGAGCGCTGGTGCTTCAAACGATGTTGAAACCCAGCTAAACCAATACACGCCATTTAAGGATGATCTCAACTACACCATTCCATTAAAGAACTATAGTACGTCTGATGGAAACACAGTATTCAAGTTTGATTTCCCAGCCTCGTTACCATCAGGATATGATTGGGCAACTTATAGTGATGGTTCGGGAACAAAGATATATCTAGCTGAGATTTTCATAAATGACATTTGCTATAACAGTATAACGGATGTCAATACTACGATATCCGGCGAATCGGATGGGAATGTAAATAGCACTACTACAATTGACAGAACGTTCAATGAAGCACTCAATCTATCTCAATTACAATTCTTAAACAGCGGACAATATTGGGAAAGTGCTTTCACTGCTAGCAACTATTATCCCCTATCAGAAGGCTCCGCAAGATATGTTTACTATGTGGAGGAGAGCGACGTACCATCCTATTACGAGGCTTCATACAGTGTGGGCGGGATCGATGTTACCGTTCCGACGGATTCCTCGCCAAACGGTACTGGTTGGCTCACGAAGAGCGGGACGGTCACGATAACCAACACCGACACGCGTGCCAGGATCAAGGTGCGCAAGCGGTTCGTTGATTCGGTGGGTAATCCTCTCGCTCCCAACGACGTTACAGACACCGTGACCTTCAATCTCAAGCGTTACAAAGCTCGCGGAAGTGAATCGGCGCAGCCGGATGTCGACTTTGGTGGCAGTGGTAGTAACGGTGTCGGTGAATCATTCTCGTTGACCCCGTCGAGTTTCGATCAGAGTAGTCCCGGCGGTTGGGCATACGATGCCGATACCGGTTGGTTCGAGAAGAGCTTCTCACCGATGGCATTGAGTGAGGGTGACTACACGTATACCTACTACGTGGAAGAGAGCGGGTTATCCACCGATGACTACGAGGTCTCTTATAGCGTGGATGGCCAGAGCGTAAACCCGAGTTCTCCGAACAACTGGCTCACGAGCAGCGGTGACGTAGAAATCACAAACAGGAACTACAAGAAGACCAGCATCTCGGTAGAGAAGCGGTGGCGTAATGGTAATGAGGATACGAGCGATGCTCATAAGGCCGAAGGCCACACGGCGACGTTTACGCTGTATCGCAAGGAGATTCCGAAGTCGGCTTCGAACTCGATAGCAGTTACGACCGACTCTGAAAGCGGTCTTGTGCTGCCGCAGGGCATTGACAAGACAGCCGACAAGGTGACGGATGCGGTCATTACAAATCCAATCATCCTGACTGGCGACGAGTCGGAACCTTGGAACTATACGTGGTCCAACCTGCCTGCAGAGGACGCGAACCACAATTACAAGTACTTCGTTGAGGAAGAGACTTCCACTGGAACTGGCACGTCGCCCATGTACAAGTACGAGTTTGTTGACGGCGAAACAGCTGATGATGCGCCTTCCGGTGTTGTGAAGGCCATCGTTACCAATCAAGAGACGAGCGTCACCGTGCAGAAGCGCTGGGAGGACGCGGTAACCGGCGCGAACACCACGGCCTCGCATGCGGGTGATTCCGTCCAAGTCAAACTGTATTACACTACCGACCCATTGTTGCTGATTGAAGATACTGCTACTGGATCTGTGCTGCCGACGGTAAAGCATGCGGCTTCCAGTATGGAAAACGCGGAGATTCATGACACGGTTACGCTCGACAGCAGTGTTACTTGGACACACACTTGGACTGAATTACCACTACGTTATAACGGCCACGACGTGTACTACTACGTCGAGGAGGTCATGGATGAAGGAGACAATCCGCTCGCGTCCTACGCATACACCTTCAACACTGTCGACGACAAGAAGTCGGGTGTTCAGAAGGCCGTCATTACAAACAAGGAGACCAACGTCGCGGTGACGAAGGACTGGATGACGCCGAACGCCGAGGGCGTTGAGGTGAACTCCAACATCCCGCATCGCGGTCAGACCGTCACCTTGGAACTGTGGCGTGCCCTCAAAGAACATGGCGCGCGCACGGGCAACGTGGGAATTGCGAAGGACCCCATCACGAGCCTCGCATTCCCCGCAGACGGAAACGGTGCGTTTGCGTCGTACGAGCGCTTCGACACTCAGGTCGTTGGTTTCGACATGGGTGGTCTCAACTGGAACTACCGGTGGACCAACCTTCCGTTGGTGGTTGTTCGCGACGACAAGGTCTACGATGCGGTCTACTTCGTGCGCGAGGCGGCGAACTCTGAGGGCGCCGTATGCGCGACGTATGACACGACGTACAACAACATGAGCTACACCGGTGGCGCTAATCCGAGTGCGAACGAGGCCGTGTGGATGAGCACGGGCGTCAGGAGCGTGGCGATCACCAACCACGAGACGAGCGTTTCGGCGACGAAGACTTGGGATACCCCCCAGCAGAACACCGCACACCAGGGCGCAACCGTGACGCTCGACCTTTGGAAGGCGGCCAAGGCACCCAGCGGCACCACGGGCGAATGGAGCATCGTGGAAGATTCTGCGTCGGCGACGGATTCGCAGGTTGGTAACGCATTCCCGCAGAACATCGGCGGTGGAGGCGGATACGTAACGGCGCAGCGCGTGGATCGCAAGACAGTGAAGTATGGCACTGCAGACGGCCATGCCAACGAGTGGTACGCCGAATGGGACCACCTGCCCACACACGAGTCGTTCAATGGCGTAACGTACGAGCTTATCTACTTCGTGCGTGAGGCATATACCACAGAGAACGGCACGCAGTACCCCGCGAGCGCGACCTACACGCCGACGTACAACACGGCGGGCAGGAAGGACTCTGGCGTGAAATCCGTTGCCATCCTTAACCACGATACGAGCGTTACGGCTCAGAAGGTGTGGCAGGACCAAGACGGTCAAGATTCTGACGTCAAGGATTACCACAAGACCCACGATGACATGATCACCTACGAGCTGTGGAAAGCGCATGTGCACGAGGGTGGCAACTACGGCATCGGAAGCGTTGATACCATCTCGTACCTGCAGTTCCCGCAGCCGGTGTCCGATCCGGCTGCCCAGGGCAAATATGACGAGCCGGCACTTGTTGACACGCAGAGAGTTGCTCATGGCGCTGACGACGCGTGGCAGTATGAGTGGACCAACCTGCCGGTGTACGAGGTGGTAGACGGCATTACGTACAAGAACGCCTATTTCGTTCGCGAGAAGTCCGTGTACACCGATGGTGCGGAATATAGCCCGAGCCCGACATATGGGTATGGTTCGTTGTCCGGCATTGAGACGAACGGCGTCAATGGCGGAACCGTCACCGTGACCAATCATGAGACGCGCATCGACGTAGCGAAGACTTGGGTGGGCTTCGACGGCATCGACACCTCAGGCTTCACGGCGAAGTTCCGAATTTATCGCGCCCGCAAGGCAACGAACAATGACGGTGCCTATGAAGTGGGGAACATCGATGGTGTGAGGTTCCCGGTGAAGGCTGCATCCAACAACGGTTCTCTCATCAATTATGAGCAGTTCCGCGAGGACAAGACGTATCCCGATGATGTGCCCAACGGAAGCACGACAGTCTATTGGGACAACCTGCCGCTCTACGAGGTCGACCCAGTCACGGGTAAGACCTTCGAGTACGAGTACTTCGTCCGCGAGATCGAGACGAAGTCGGGTAACCACAAGACTAAGGCAACGTATTCAGATGAGTTCTACAACACTGGTAATGACAGTGCTTACCAGGGACTGAAGAAGGTATCCGTTACTAATACCAGAACTGAGCAGAAGAGCATCTCGGTGGAGAAGCACTGGACGGGCGGCAACACCGGCCACCAGGGCGTGGACGTAAAGCTGCAGCAATCTACCGATGGGACCAACTGGAACGATGTTCCGGGCAAGTTTGTCACCTTGGAAGATGCCAACGACTGGAAGCATGTGTGGGACGGGCTGCGCGCGAAGCCTGATGGCAGCAATGATTACTATCACTATCGTGTTGTTGAGGCTCATGATGGGCGTACAGACTTCGAGTACACTAGGATTGACGACGGCACCGAAGCGGAAAACGAGGGAAAGTACCCCAGGATTGAAGTTTCCAAGCAGGACTGGCAAGACAACATCGAGCATCCCACCTACTACTTCTCCATTACGAACAAGCCGCTGTACTACGGCAAGCTCAAGCTGAGCAAAAACTTCTCGCTGGAGAAGAATCGTGACACCACCGCGAGCGACGAGGCTGAGTTCAACGACAAGGTCAAGAACGATCTCCAGTTCGAGATCACGACGGTGGACACCGAGCTGAGGAACATAACCCGTGAGTACCAGGATGACCAGAATGATTGGCATACTAAGACCGAGCAGGAGCTCGTACGCGCTACGTGGTATCTCGTGCATCCGGAAGCTAATCACGACGATCTCGTCTGGGTACAGAAGCCCGTCCAGAACTACAACTACGTCGCGACCGGTCCCGACACAAGAATGGAGGAACCCGGTTCTTCTGGGGAGACAATCGCCAAGGACGAGACGGACGCCGACTACAAGCAGCGTTTGACGAATTGGCAGACCAACTTCGACGCGAACTACACTTACGTTACCTACGCAGACCTTCTCAGTAACGGTGGCGAGTTCCAGATTCTTGACTCGACGACCCACCTCGGCAAGAAGAGTGAGAACACACTCTCCGACCACCTCCACGCCGACAGGACCTACAACGTGCGCGAGATCAATCCCGATGGTATCGACGCACTCGAGCAGGAGTACACACTTGTCGCTGATGCGAGCGTCACGTCGGGCAGTGAGGCGCCGCCCTATGGCACCTCGGGTCTTAAGTCTGAGGTCGGCGAGACCACCATCACCCTCTCGAACACGTATCGAAAGGTTACGGGTTCCATCACCGTCACGAAGGATGTCACCGTTAACGGTGGCGACAAGTACGATGACGTGGCTGCAGGCAAGACGTTCAAGATCGGGCTGGAGAAGTGGGACGAGAGCCAGCATATGTGGATACCTCTCTACCGTGAAGTGTCCACTACCACCGAGTACCGTCTGCCCAACGGAGATGTTACGGAAGTGACGACAACCACAGAGCAGGCAGTCCTGCAGGAGGTAACTATTGGCAAGGGTTCCACGGCATCGGTAACGTTCGATGGGCTTGATTTGGGTCGGTACCGCGCCTTCGAGGTTGCTGACAACGGCATGACGCCGATTCACAAGCAGGACGAAGCTGGGACAGCTGATGGCGTGGGTCTGCCGATCAACGGCTATCAGTGGGAGGTTTCTGAGACTGGCACGTACTACACATACGAGGACTACAACGGCAATTACGAACTGCGGAAGGTCGATGGAACAGGCACTTATCACAAGGTGAATGGCGACTGGGTAAAGGTCGATGGTGAGGCGGGCGAGAAGGCGGTGACTATCACCGACGACATGATTGACGGTACTGAGGGCGTGGAGCTCGCGGCCGGGTCCGAGAAAGAGAAGGCCCCGCGCAACGCCGAGCTTGTCATTACCAACAACAAGACCGAGACCGGATCCATCACGGTGGATAAGTCCCAGTTCTATAACAATGCTCCCGATACGCACAAGAAAGGGCAAACGGTACGGTTCGGGCTGTATTCGGATGCCACTGCGAGGATTGCCGTGGATGATCCGAACAGGGAGGGGGAACAGCCCTACATCGTGGAAGCCACCTTGAACGCTGAAGGGAAGGGCGAGGCGACCTTCTCGGGCTTGGCATACGATACGATGGACGACAGCACGACGCCTCCAACACGCACACCCAACAAGTATTACGTCTTTGAGCTGGACAAAGATGGCAATCCGATACAGGGTGGTTCGGGCGCTGTCTTCGATGACGGCAAGACCTACACCGTTGTCGGAGGAGGCAAGGCTCTGACGCTCGATCACGACAACCGCGAACGGACGTCCTCGTTCGTCAACTCCCTCAAGGAACTGGGCAGCATCAAGGTGACCAAGAAGGCGTACCAGACAGATGGCACGACGCTCGATGCGGATGCGGCTGGCAAGACGTTCAAGATAGGGCTGTTCACGAAGGACGGGAGCAACTACGCGTTGGTCAAGAACCGCATCCTCACGGTTACCATTGGCAAGGCGAGCGACGGCAGCGCCCTCGCGGCTAGCGGCACTGGTGAAGCAACGTTTGCGAACCTCGACTTCGATAGCAATCCTACCTACTACGTATTCGAGCTCGACGAGAAGAACAATCCGATAATCCCGACCGATACCGAGGGCAGCGACAAGCTTGGAGACGACTACGAGGTGTCTTACCCGCATGCCGGTGCAAGCGCTGCGTTCACGCTCACGGCTGAACAGCATGACTTTACAGCCGAGTATTCTGAGCAGGGCACTGCCGCGAATGCTGGTGCAGTTGTTCAGAACACAGCTCTCGTTACCAGTGCAGACTTCACCATCAAGAAAGTCGACAAGCGTACATACGCGGCGGCCAATCCTGAGAGCGCTACGCCGTTGCAAGGTGCGGAGTTCACCTTGACACAGATCGATGAGAAGGTAGCGCTCTCGTCGGGCGGAGAGGTTTCCATCAAGACGGGTGGAGAAACCAGAACTGTTGCTTCCGACGAGCAGGGCATCGTCTCGTTCAAGGGCATACCTGGTGGTTGGTACGAGGTCAAGGAGACCAAGACGCCGACTGGTTATGTCATCGTTGGCAACAGTACCTTCTACGTGAAGATTGCTAACAGGAAGGCGGTCATGCTCGAAAAGGGTACCGGTGCACCTGAGACGTGGAGTGACATTTCGACACCGGCCGCAATGGGCGACAGCAACATCTTGCAGTACGAACCTGCTACGACTGGCCAGAATGCAGCGCCAGCCACCGTCACCGTTGGCAACAATGCCGGTGCGGAGCTTCCGTCAACCGGTGGCCCTGGCACCGTCGGCCTCACCGCGCTCGGCCTGTTCTTGCTTGCCTCTTCGCTCGCTCTTCTGCGCCGCCGCCATCAAGCTCGCTAAGCAATCGTCTCTCGGCGTGACGTCACGGCAGGGGAGCGTCCTCTGCCTCGTACAGTGCTGCATCAAAATCGAAAAACGAACACTTGTATTCGTACAAATGTGCTGCTATGATATGTATAGCACAGATAGACGGATGGAGGTGATGCCATGGGGCGCATGGCGGAAGAGGAGAGGACGAGGAAGGACCTAGAGCGGCTAGCACGGTTTAGGGTCTTGGACGACACGTTTATGCGGCAGGTCTTCAAGGATCAACGAGAGCTCACCCAACATGTGTTGCGCGTGCTTACGAGTATTCGCGGTCTAGTGCTTGTGGATCACGAAACTCAGCGCGACCTCAAGAGGTTGGTGGGGTCAAAGTCGGTCGTACTCGACGTTTGGGGGACTGACCCAAAGGGCACTCAGTACGACATGGAGGTGCAGAGTGGTTCGGATCTCGATCCGTTGAGGTTTCGTTACTATGGGTCTGCGATGGACGTGGAGGCGTTGCCCGCAGGCGCCGATTATGGTGACCTGCCTGAGCGCTGGCTCATTGTGGTGTTGGAATGCGATCCGGACGGGCCAGAGAGAAAGCTTCGTCACTATCGAATGCGTGAGGAGGGAGATGGGACGTCTGCTGATGTGCCACTAGCTGATGGTGCCCACCTCATATATGTGAATGCCGCTTGGCGTGGTAACGACGAGATTGGCTCGCTCATGTCAGACTTCTGCCAGAGTGATCCAGCGCAGATACACGATGCGATGCTGCGCGAGAGAGTACAATACCTAAAGACCGACCCGGAAGGGGTGCGAGAGATGTGTAGGATTAGCGACGAGATTTACAACGAGGGCATCGAGCAGGGCATCGAGCAGGGCATCGCGCAGGGCGCGAGGGGCAACCTTCTTGCGAATGTGCGCAGCCTGATGAGTAGTGTGGGGTGGACCGCACATGAGGCGCTCGACGCGCTGCAGGTGCCCGAGTCCGAGCGGAAGGACGTCCTCGCGGAGTTGCAGACGCCCGTCAGCGCCGACTGAGCGGCGTTCCATACTAGGGGACTTTCTTCTGGTGGAAGAATTCGTGTAACATCGACCCGCAATCGCGTGCTTCCCCATAGGCTTTGAGGACGGGAGGCACCATGGTAAAGCTGGACGAGAGCCGGATGGTGAACGGGGACGGGACGTAGGACCGGCTGGGCATCGTACATCTGGTTTCTCGGCTGTAAAACACGCTAAAGCAGGCACCGCGCAGCAGGCCTGCGCGCCTACTTCTCCTTCTCAACCACCTGGAAGTTCACCTCATCGAGCTTCTCGACGTGGAGGTCTATGAGGTCCTTGATATCCTCTTGCTGTGATGCGCTGAGTTCCTTGGATGACTGCACCGTTGCCACGACGCTGGTGTTGACCGTGTCGCTCTCGGCATCGTACGTGTCGACGGTACCGATGCTGTAGCCGGTGATCTTTGGGTACATGATTTGGAGCTCGTGCGTGATCATTTCGGTATCGTAAGTGTCGAAGCTCTCGAAGAGGGTCGAGTCGTCGGTCATGACGCGGTGGACCACTTGCGCAGAGAAGAACACACAGGGAATCGCAAGCAGAAGTGATCCTATCACCAGACTCCTGCGCATGGTGTGCGAGAGCGTCAACGCCTCCTCTTCCTCGTTGGGTGAGATAATGCCGTCCCCGTCGAGGTCCTTCTTAAGCGGCAAGTGCATCAGCGTAAGTACGATATTGGCGCCGAAGGAGATGAACACCACGTTGATGAGGAACTCGTAGAAGCCTGACGCGCCGAGTACGAAGTTGCGGACGGCAAGGCCGTAGCCAGTGGCGCATAGCGGCGGCATGAGCGAGGTTGCCACTGCGACGCCGGCAAGCAGCGTGTAGGGCTCTTGTCTGCGGGAGCTTCCCAAAGCACCGGCGAAGCCTCCGACGAAGGCGATGATCAAATCCCAGACCGTCGCGGTGGTGTTCGACATTACGGCCTCGGTCGTGCTGGAGAGTGGAGATATGAGGAAGTAGAGTGACGAGGTAGCGATGCATACGGCGACTTGCACCAGTAAGCCGATTGCCGACTCACGCAACAGCTTGAGGTCAACGACCGCCGCGGAGTAAGCGATGGCGAGGACCGACCCCATCAGCGGGCAGATGAGCATGGCGCCGATGACGGCCTCTGTCGAATCGACGTTCAGGCCGATGGAGGCGATGAGCATGGCGGCGATGAGCTGGCACACGTGAATGCCGTCGATCCTCGAGTCTTCTACCACGCGCTTGCGGATGGTCTTGTAACGCGCACGGCCTTCGTTCATGTTGAAGAAGCCGCGCACCATCTGGCCTAGATCAGTTGCCCTCATGGCGCCTCCTTTGTTGCCGCGCACGATTGTAACAACGTTTTGGCAAAGGAGCCGTCGCACTGGTGCAATATATTAGTATGTGATAAATGTGTGCCTCGAAGCCATCACATGGGGGTGATGCCGTCATGCTGTCACGCATCGGAAAAGAGTTCAGGACCTGGGTGCTCGCGCAGACGCCTGCACAGCACGAGGTCATCGCCTTTGATGAGGATCACCTCTATGTGGACGCCAGGGAGCTCCATGCCGAGGTGAACTTCTATCACCTCGATGATCAGACCGAGATCGTGGAGTATCTCATCGAACGTGGCGAGGGAGAGGACCCACTTTTCTTCCTGCATATAGCCCTTGACGACATGGTACGTGCACAGGAGCTCTTTGCCCAGATGGCCGAAGCGCTCGAGGGAATGGAGTCCCGCACGACGACGCGCATACTACTCTGCTGCACTTCCGCACTCACTACCACGCTATTCGCCGCGCGGCTCAGTGAGGCGGCTAAGACCCTCTCGCTTGACTACGAATTCAAGGCCGTGCCGGTCGAGCAGGCCATGGTTCAGGAGGACGAGTACGCTGCGATTCTGCTCGCCCCGCAGGTAGCCTACGTCCGGCAGCGGATGAAGCGCGCTCATCCTCAGGCGGTTGTCTTCGAGATACCGGCAAAGGTCTTTGGTAGCTACGACGCCGGCGCAGCTTTGCGTCTGTTGCTCCATGCATTGCGCGACGCGCAGGATGCCGGCACGCCTGAGGCAAAGCTCCATTCGCTTCGCGACCTCTCCGACGATCGCAAGGTGCTTATCGTTACCTTGTTCACAATGAGGGACCATTCCAGGATTGGTTTCCGGTTGTACAAACGCGGGGCGGGTGTTTCTGAAGGCGTCATGCGCAAGCCAAATCTTAACTTCCGCGATGTGGAGGACCTGATCGAGACGCTCAGTCTGAGCGGTGTCGCCATGGACACGCTCGATGCCATCGGCATCGCCGTTCCTGGTGTGACGTTTCGTGGCACGATAACGCTTCCCAATGTCCTCGACGAGAGCTACGAGCTGGGGGTCCGCCTTACGAAGAAGCTCGGCATACCGGTGTATGTGGACAACAACTGCAATGCGGCGGCGGTCGGCTGCTACGTGAGCCAGAACGAAGCGGAGAACCTCGTCTTCTATCGGCATGCCTTCGGACACGAAGCGGGCGGCCTTGGCACCGTCATAGACGGAAAGCTCCTCAAGGGTCACCATAACCTCGCCGGCGAACCGAAGTACTTCGAGAGCAGCTTCTCCTACAACACGAGCTTCGGGGATGCCATCTGGAGCGAGGACGGCATGCATGAGCTCGCCCTCAACGTGATCAGCGCGAGCATGGCGCTTATGGCACCCGATGCCGTGTACCTTGCGGTGGACACCGTCGATGACGCCGAGGCGTTCCGCGACCTGCTGCTCGAGGTCTTCGAGGACGAGTACGTGCCGACCGTGCACATCGTCAGGGACTACGTCGAGCGCGTCTACCTCGGTACGCTCGCCATGGCATTGCAGAAGCTGCGCGACCCGAACTACCGCTCTCTCGGTGTGATTCCACAGAAGTAAAGTGGCTGCTCGAGAAGAAGTCCAACAGCCATCCGTTCTGGGACGAATGGCTGATGAACATTCTTGGGACTCGAGACAGGAGGCGCGTCCTCCACAGCTCCTTGCCGTCCTTTCGGGATGGGCGTTATGGGGTTTGCTACCGGTGACGCTTGCCGTAACGCTTGTCGCTTCGGTCGTCGCGGAGGTACACGAGCAGCTTGCCGCCCGTGATAAGGTACCCGCCCAGGCGCTGGCCCGTTTGGCAGTCGAACACCTCGCATCTGCCGGAAGTGGCGCCACGTGCCTTGTCGAGGTCGCCCAGCTCGGACTCGAGTAAGAAGGCGTCCTCCATGCGTGCAAAGACCGCGATGATGCGGGAGTCGTAGGTGACGAGGTAGTTGGCCGCCTGTCTAACGGAGGCAAGAAGTACGTCTTCCTTGCGGTTGCCTGACGCTCTCCGTTCGGGCGTCGTCAGCTGCGGTTCCGTGACCTCATGGTCGGACGCCATCTCGCGCGCCTTTCCGCTGAGGATGGAGGTGATGGCCGCGAGGGAGCTTGCGCGCTGTGCCGCTCGGATGGAGAGGTCCGCGGAGCAGACGGCTCCCACGGTGTCGTCTTTGCTCTCCGCGCGCATGGCATCCTTCGCGTGCTCGACCGCCTCTTGTGCCGCCGTCCTCACGTCCTTGCAGGCCTTGCGCATTTTCGAGCTGTCGCTCCTGTGGCCGTTCTCACTGAGGCTCGCTCGCTCTGCGGCGCACGCTGCCGAGATGGCGGCCTTGATGGCATCTTCGGCCAGGTGGGAAGCGTCGGATGCCATGCGCATCTGCTCTGTGGCGCGGGTGGTGTGCACAAGTGCCCTAGCGGCGGCGCGGGAACTCTGGATTGCTTTCGTTGACATGTTAAAACCCCCTTCGTAGAGACCGATTCCGACGCTTTGGTTTCTGCGTCGCGCCACATCCGGCTGCTCGTCTCGTTGGGGGCAGTACCAACGTCTCTCTTGGGGTCAATTCCCACGAGCTATGGTGCCGGACGTGCTGGCAAAACCAGCGCGTCGAGACATGACTGTCCTGTAGTCATGTCTTCGGCAAGTCTCGTGAGAGGGGAGGGACGGCTATAACAAGGCTCTAAGTCCTTTCGGTATCGTTGCCAACATCCCCGCTTATACCCTAGGCGAAGAGTCTTATTCACGGCAATTCAGCAAAGAGCTGCATTATTCAAATCGCCTTGCTTTCGACGCCAGCCGCAATCGTATGCTTCTCTCGTGGAGGGTGAACTCGCATTCTCGCATTGGACAGTTCAGCAGTGTCTCTGTTTCTGCTCAGGTGCTCGGAATGAGCGCTATGGCTGGCCTGAAGAGCACGAGGCTCATCTCCGGATGAGCAGGTCGCCAATCATGTCGAGGTTGTGCTCGTTCGAGTGGCGTTCGCGCTCGTTGGGCGTGGACTGGTGCGGCATGGACTCTCCCCGGTAGCTGAAAGCGATATATTGCATGTTAGCACGTAAGCTGGAGGGCGAAGCCCCATTGCGCTATGGCATATGCGCGCAGGGCTATGCTTAGGTACATCGGTATCCGCGTTTGGGGAGATGATTAGCATGAGGCATGCGTATCCGTTTATCGTCGCCTTGCTTTCGATGACTCTGTTCCTCGGTGCGTGTGGCGGCACGACGTCTGACGAGGGAAGCGCAAAGTCATCAGATGCGAACTCGCAGCAAACGCTGCAGGCGCTGCCTGACGACTGTGTGCTAGTCAACTTCCCGGATGATACTGGCGCCGATGACTACGGTGAGCGCCAGAAAGCCTTCTACGCAGCCCTCGAGGAGGCGCTGCAAAACAAGGCAGAAAAGATATGTATCAGGAATTCTCTGCCTCTGGAGGTCATGAGGTTGTACGACCTCGACCATGGAATCTTTTGGGTCAAGGACTTCACGCCTGGAGCAAGGATGTGGGTCCAGCTTGATTCCGATGAGGAGAAAACCGACTATCAGTTCTATGACTTCGAGTACTACGATCTCTCCCGCGAAGAGATTGACGCGATGAAGCGCGAAATCGACGATGCGGCCGATCAGATTCTTGCGAAGATTCCCTCCGGAGCAGATGACTGGACTACGGCGAAGGTCATTCACGACGAGCTGTGCGGCCTCGTGACGTACGACCACACGCAGGAGAAGGCCCATGCACGCGACCTATACGGGGCGTTGGTGAATCACGAGGCGATGTGCAGTGGGTATTCGATAGCGTTCAAGTACCTCATCAACAAGGCGGGCTACAGCAGTACGACGTCGTACTCCGAGGACCATGCGTGGAACAGCGTGGGCGTCTTGTCGTACGACCGCTACATCGACACGACTTGGGATGATACAGACCAATTCGACAAGAACGGGAAACCCTACATCTTCGATGACTACTTCTTTCTCAAGCGGGAAGAGGTGACGTCCATCGATTCCCACGCGATTGTCTCCGGAGATCCATACCTCAATTATGTTAACGAAACCGTTCCCTATAACTACCACGCACATGAGGGATATCTAGCGGATAGTTATGACATCGGCGCAATAACCGAGATGTTCCGACGGCAGAAGGATGCGGGGGCTAACGTCCTGACTGTGCGCTTTGCCAATGACGCGGATTATCAGGCTGCGCTGGCGTGGTCGGATGGTGGCTCGGATATTGGCACCTTGCTTGGCAACATTGGATATGCGGGCAGCTACTACTTCTGGAACAATGACAATGTTAAGGTAATAGATATTGGCCTATATCCAGCGGAGTAACGCCACGCTTGTGGCGGTGGTACTGTCGGTTCGTTATAGAAGGAGTCTGGTATGAAGAAGAGCAGCATGTCTCTGGTCGTGCTCGTTTCCTGTTGCGTCGCGATTTGCGCAGCGATGTTGGGATGCTCGTCATCCGGGAGCTCAGCCCATGTGGTTTACATGGTAGAGCCGTTGGTGAAAGCGATCAACAGCAGGGATTACGACAATTATCAGATTGTGTACTACGCTGAGGGCAAGAAGGACAAAAACACCGAGAACATCAGCCTGCTGAAGCACAATAACGATACTCTGACGCGCATTGATGACGAAATTCACTTCAGCAAGGATGAGGGGTGGACCGAGGACGAGGTCAATCTGCTTGCCGCGGGCATGTATCCGGGAATGGAGTCGCTGGACTTTGTGACAAAGACGGTTGCCGACAAGGGTGACGTGTACTGCATTCACGTCAGGTTTGATGACCTGAGAAAGACGGACAATCTTCAGGCGATGGTGGACAACGACGTGCTGACGATGAGCGACGAAGAGGCAGGCTCGCAGGTGGATAAGGCGTTCAGCGCTGGCTCCATCATGAATAGCATATTGTTCTCGGGCGGACACGAGCTCTCGGAGGAAGAGGTCGAGAAGCTCGACTTGCACTTTGCCGAATAAGGGGAGAGTGGGGGGCCGTCCCCAGGTGAACGCATCAATTGGAAGAGGGGAGCCAGCCATACCGTTCGAGAAGACCTTGAGTGTAGGTAGAACGAGGATGGCTGTCGCGGCTGAGTTCGGTGGCGCGTCAGACGCTTCGACGGAACCTGCCCAGGTGAGCTAATCTGCGGACTTGGTACTGGCTGTCGAGGGGCTACCCCCTGATGGCACTCCGACGACGTTGTTACTCAGTTGCCGGGCCATCAGGGGTTAGTCCCTTAGTGGTCAAGCGATATTGCATAATGGCCAAAGATTATGCAATCAGGCTTTGCATTTTGCATACGGTTTTGGGCAATCGTGGGCAAACGCAACTATTTTTCCGCCCAAGCGGTTTTGACGACGTTTTTGCACCTTTTTGACTGGCTTTTCTACCTGCGAAAACGTTCTTTTTCGGGAAAGAACCGCTCAATATACGGGTAATTCGTGTCACCTGCCTCCAAAAGCTGAACCTCCATTGAGACCTGCGCCCACACAATTGTTTATGTGGGCGGGCGGTCCGCCCTGGGAGGTTCGGAGGTGTCGCAATGCCCAAACGCCTGAGATTGGCCGTATCGATCCTTTGCGCACTCGTCGCGGGTGCCGTCTGTCTCGCCTACACCGCCCATGTGCGCGACGAGGCGGAACGGACTCGGACCGAGGCGATGCGTCGATATGGCGGCGAGGTCGTCTCTCTGGTCGTGGCGACAAGAACCATCGAGGCAGGGGAGGTTCTTTCCATGACAGATGTCGAGTCGCGCGACTGGCTCTCGTCGCTCGCGCCCGTCGGTGCCCAGACGAGCGTGGACGACGTCGTGGGTCGCGAGGTGAGCGTGCCCGCGTGCTCCGGTGCGCCGCTTACCGAGCTCAACTTCAGAGATCCGGACGAGATGGCAGAGGTGCCTTCTGGTCACGTGGCTGTCTCGGTGCCAATCACCGAGAAGCTTGGCGTCGCGACAGGCATCGCGGTAGGGACGCACGTGGTCATCTATCGCGCGGGGGAGGACGTGGTGAAGCTTATCGGCGGTGACGCCACGGTGCTCGCCGTTCCCAGTGGTACGTCTTCCTTGGGGCGTGGCAACCTGACCATCGCCGTCACCGCCAAGGACGTTCCGGAGGTGCTGGCGGCAAGCGCGACCGGTGACCTTCGCCTGGTGGTGCCCGCCTCCGACGTCAAGGAACTCGCTGCGGGGACGAGTGTGGGAAAAGCCTCCGTACCGCCTGTGGACGGTTCACCCGAGGAAGGCGTGCCTGCGGAGGATGAGAAGAAGGCAAAGGAAGGGGAGGGGCGTTAAGATGTCACGACTTTGGGTTTGTCTCGCAAGGGAAGACGCACGCGATGCCGTGCGTAGGACGCTTCTGGCACACGAATCGGAGGCCAACGTCCTCTTCGTCGATTCGGCTGGCGAGTTGCGTTTGTGGGCGCGGGATGCGGCGCCGGGATCGCATGTGGCAGTTGGCCCACTTGGTGACGGCTTCTCGAGTCTCAACGTCGCCGCAGCCGTTGTCCATGACGGGGGTGCGTCCGAGGTCGTGGTTGTGGCGGCGTCGCCTGACGAGGACTTCGTTCGCAATGCGAAGCTGCTGGGAGCGTCGACCGTGCTCGACCTTTCGCTGATTGCCGAGGATCCCGCAGACGGAATCGACGAACCGGACATCGTTGGGGATGACGTGCCGACGTTGGTGATTGGTGCGCTTTCGCCGGAGCGTCGCGAATCGCTACTCGGCCTTCCGGCGGTTGACGTGCAGCCCGTCCAGAAGCCGCGTCTTCGCGTCACGCCACGGGCGGGCACGGGCACGCACGCGCCCATCATCGTGTTGCTTTCGGGCAGGGGTGGTGTCGGCAAGACAGCCATCACGGCTGCGATGGCGTCGGCCGCAGCGTCGTGGGGCATGCGGGTTGCGGTGTGTGACCTTGACCTCTCGTGTGGCAACCTCTACAGCATGTTTGGCATGAGCGGTCCTGCCGACCTCGCCTCACTCGTGCTCGAGAACGCTCCAACGGCCGAGGAGCTCTATGCGTGTGGTCGTCAGGCTGCCGAGCGCATCACCGTATGGGGACCCTGCGAACGGCCCGAGATGGCAGATGCGATAACCCCGCAGACGGAGCGTCTGTTAGATGTGCTCGCGGAGAAGAGCGACCTCGTCCTGGTGGACACCTGCACGACGCTGACTGACGCGGTCGCGCAGGCCATTCAACAATGCGACCGCCTCGTGCTGGTAGTTGACGGGCGTCCGGGTTCCGCAGCAGCACAGGCACGGCTCGGCTCTCTGGCAGTGCGGCTCGGTGTCGCACGGACTCGCATCGCGCGTCTTGCCAACCGATGCGGGAGGAGGGGCCATGCGGAGCCCGCCATCAATCGGGCGGAGGTTGGGCTCGAGACGGCGCGTCCGCTGCGTGTTCTCGATGGCGGCGCGGAGGTGTCCGATTGCTTGGGCGAGGGAAAGATTCAGGATCTCTTCGACCTTGGATCGAAATTCGCCGAATCCTCGGCTCAGAGCTTGGCGAAGCTTCTCAAGGAACTCGGATGCCTGCCTGACGTTCCGCAGGCGACGCGTCTCGTCGAACAGTCGCGGCAGCGTTCGATTTGGTCCTTCGGGCGCGTTCGGGAGGCGATGTGACGATGTCGGTTTTGGAGCGAGTTCGCGAACAAGAGCAGGAGCAAAGGCGGGAGGCCACGCAAGGCGTAGCAGGCTCCAGCGAGTTGGCTCGCGCGCGAGAGAAGCTCAAGGTGGATCTGGTCGAGCGACTTGGACTCTCCGCGGTCGCGTCAATGGCAATGAACGATCACATAGACGCAGCACGAGCAGAGATTGGCGTCGCGTGCCAAGCGGTGCTCAATACCGGGGACTACCAGGACCTTTCGTCGCAGGCGCGCGAGCTGGTGGTGCGTCAGGTGCTGGACGAGGTGTGTGGACTGGGGCCGCTCCAGCCCCTCTTGGAAGACTCCTCCATCACCGAGGTCATGGTCAACGGCTGCGATCGTCTCTTCTATGAGCGTGGTGGGGAGCTGCATGCCGCCGAACGCGTCTTCGATTCGTCCGAGCAGATCATGCTCGTTGTCGACCGCATCCTAGCGCCGCTGGGGCGCAGGTTGGACAAGGCAAGTCCGATCGTGAACGCGCGCCTGGCCAACGGTGACCGCGTGAACGCCGTGGCGCAGCCCATTGCCATTGATGGGCCGGCCGTCACCATCCGTAAGTTCTCGAATCGCATTACCTCACTTGCGCGCCTCGTCGAGCTCGGGGCATTGCCTGCGTGGTATGCGACGCTGCTCACCTGGGCAGTGCGCACGAGGCAGGACATTGCCGTGGCGGGAGGCACCGGCTCGGGAAAGACGACGTTGCTCAACGCGCTCTCGTGCGAAATCGATCAGCGTGAGCGCATCGTGACGATCGAGGACTCCGCGGAGCTGCGCTTCGACACGCATCCCAACGTGGTGCGCCTCGAGTCTCGTGACGCCTCCATCGAGGGGACCGGCGCGGTGACCATTCGTGACCTCGTAAAGAATGCCTTGCGCATGCGTCCGGACCGCATCGTGGTGGGTGAGGTTCGTGGCGAAGAGGCGGTGGACATGCTACAGGCTATGAACACGGGGCACGATGGGTCGCTGACGACGCTGCATGCCGGCGAGACGGGGGAGGTCGTGCCGCGCCTCGTGCTGATGTCACGCTTCGGCATGGACCTGCCGACCGAGATCATCGAGCAACAGATTGCTTCGGCGCTCGACCTCGTGGTCATGTCGCATCGCTTCGCCGATGGCGTGCGTCTCATTACCTCGCTCAGCGAGGTGGGACGCGGTCCCCATGGTGGGGTCGAGCTGTGTGAGTGCGTGCACTTTGACGAGGGCACGCGCACTTGGCGGCTGGTACGCGAACCCTCATTCGTGGCACGTTCCGTTCGCGATGGGCGCCTGGATGCGAAGGAGGTGGCCAAATGGACACCGCCGTCCCCCTGATGTGTGCGGCACTGGCCTGGCTTGCGGCATGGGTGCACTTGTCATCTGGCGCTCCTGATGGTCCTCGGCTGAGAGTTCATGCGCGGGTGGTTGTGCATGCGTTGCGCAGGGCGCTCACGTCCCTTGCCTCGACGTCGCTCTGTCGGGGACTTCTCGCGAACGAGTCGTTTCGCTCTGCAGTGGACGAGCTCGCGCCGCATGCGCAGGCCTCTGGCTTCGCTCTGGGAATGGAGGAGCTTGCGGCCGTCCTCATCGTGGCGTCTTGCGCGGTGTGTGTGCTTGCGGGAGCGTTTTCGAGGTCGGTATTCGTGGCCATTGCGGCTGTTCCCTTGGTGGCGGCGGCGTTTCCGCTGCGTGCGGCACAGCACGAGCGACTGCAGAAGCGCGAGCTTGCAGGCCAGATGCCCGGGGTGCTCAGGACGCTCGCCACGGCCATGGGTTCCGGGCAAACGCTCATGCAGGCAATCGACTACGTGAGCCTGCACGAGGGCGGGGCGGCTTCCGAGGCGTTTGGGCATGCGTCTCTTCGACTGCGCTGCGGGATGCCGGCAGAAGCTGTGCTCACCAAGCTGTCGGAGGAGCTTGACGCGCCGGGCGCGGGCCTTATGGCGACGGCGCTCTCGATTTCGCAGCGGACGGGCTGCCCCCTTCGTGAGCTCTTCCAGCGGTCAGCGCTACTCGTGGAGCAGCAAGGGGAGTTCCAACGGATGCTCTCCGTCAAGACCGCTCAGGTAAGGCTCTCGGTGCGCATCGTGTGCGTGCTTCCCATTGCGATGGTGATACTGCTCTCGCTCATCTCACCCGACTTCAGAAGGGGACTGGGGACGGTGCCTGGTGTGGCGTGCCTGCTCATCGGCGCGACGATGGATGGCATCGCCTTGATGCTTATCCGCGCGATTCTTCGTGGGGTGATGTGATGGATGCTGCATTGGTGCTCTGCGTGGGATGCTCTGCAGCTGCGGGGTACGGCGGCGCGTGGTTCTTCATGGGCGGTGCCGGGCGCCACCGGTCTCGAAGGGCTCAGTCATCGACTGTCGTCTCGGCCCTTCTGTCGCCCCTGCTCGCCGAGACGCGCCGAAGACAAGAAGAGAGGAGACGCGAGCGAAGTGCAACGCTCGACATGCCGACCTTCCTGGACATCGTGACCCTGGGGATCTCCGCGGGACTCTCATTCGATGCCTCGTTGGAGCTGTACTGCGAGCGATACGATACCCCGCTAGCTCGCATGGTGTCGGACGCGATGCTCTCGTGGCGCATGGGAATCCGCGGGCGTGGCGAGGCCCTGCAGGAGCTTGCACGCGAAGTTGAATCACCTGCCATGGCAAGGTTCACTGCGGCAGTGGTAGATGCGCTGGCGTTCGGCACGCCGCTTGCCGAGTCGCTGGAACGCCAGGCGCAAGTGATTCGCGATGAGCAACGCGCACAGGTGGAGGAAGAGATCGAGCGTGTTCCCGTGCGCATGCTCATCCCGCTGGGAACGCTCATCGTACCGGCGATGCTCATCTCCATTTTGGGACCGTTGCTGGGCCCGGCGCTCAGCATGGCATAGGTGTGGTTGGTTTCGACGAAGGGAGTTGCTCATGAAGAAGGCCATGGATCTGTTGCGAGACGAGAGGGGCCAAGGAACGACCGAATACGCGATTCTGGTCGGGGTGCTCGTAGTGATTGCCATCGTTGCAATCGTAGCGTTCCGGGGCAGGATTAGCGAACTCTGGCAGGCGATCACCGATGGCATCAACTCGCTCTAGCGGTACGCGGGACGAATCCGGCAACGCGCGTCCTCAAGGGACGCGCGTCCTCAGGAAGTGTGTCCTGGTTTGCGCGGGGGTACTTGTTGCGGCTCTGGCGTGCGTGGTCGTGGTCGCCTCGATGCGATGCACGCCGACCGACGAGCGTCGGACCGACCCGACCGAGGACCCCGTGTCGTCGCAGTCGAGCGGTGGCGCGAGCGCCTCGTCGGAAGACGCGACCCGTGCGCCCGACACCCCGGCGGCCGTGCCAGACGGGATGGATGCAGTGGGCGAGACCGGAGCAGGAGAAGCGGAACCACTGGGAACCGTAGACGGTTCCGGAGGTGCGGACGCAGCTGCCCAACTCGAGCGCCTCGCAGAAGGCGCGGGTACAAGCGTGCAGCAAGAAGCGTCCGACGAGGAGGTTGATACCGTGGCACGGTCGTTGCTAGGACGATACCGGGACGAGGGCACCTGCCTACTGATGAGTGCTGGCTACCTCGACCTTATGGGACGCGTTTGGGGTTGCGTGGTGGAGGGACCCGGTTGGGTGGACGTGTGCGTCGTCGAGAAGGGCGCGGACGCGGGAAGCACGACGCGATCGGTGCGGGTGGCGATGGGGAAGGCGGTGCCTGATGCTTCGTGAGGATAGGTCTCAGTGCGGACAGTCCACAGTCGAGTATGCCATCGTGCTGGCCACGTTCCTTGTGATGGTGGTGGCCTTGGCTGCGGTGTGGAGGGCGGCGCAGTCCGGGCGCTTGCTCGGCATCGCGCGCGACGCATCGTCGCACAACGCGAGGGGAGGGGTGAGCGTTGGACTGTTGCAAGACCTCACGTCGTACTGATGCGGCCGGAGACGTCTCTCATCGTCCATACGGGCACTTCATGATGGATTCCGAGTGCGGACAGTCCACGGTGGAGGCGGCAGTCGTGCTTCCCGTACTCATGCTGTTGTTTGCCCTACTTGTCCAGCCGGTATGCGTCCTGTACACGCATATGCTGATGCGCCACGTTGCATCGGAGACCGCGCGTGTGTTGGCGACTTCGGGAGACGTCGAGACGAGTCGATCGTTCGCGCTGCGTCGGTTACGGGCCGTGCCGGAGGCGAGCCTCTTCCATGTGGGTGGCTCGTCGGACTGGCAGGTTCGCCTGAGCCGCTCTTCCGACGCACGGTTCTGTGACGTGACGATAGCGGGACACCTGCGACCGCTTCCGCTCTTCGGGGTCGTTACCAGGGCGTTGGGAAGAAGCGACTCCGCAGGGTTGCTTGTGGAGGTCGATGTGCGCGAGCGCGTACGCCCGGACTGGTTGGGAGGTGAGTATGAGACCTGGATGGAAGCATGGTGACCTGGGCATTGGCCTCTTCATCGGCGACGAGGGGGGCTATACCTCGGTTGCGACGGCAGTGGCCCTGCTCGTGAGCATATCACTTGTCTTCACGGTTACGTCAGTTGAGTGGACCGTCTCGAGGTCTGCCGATGTGCAGCCGGTCGCCGATGCCTGTGCCATGGCGGGGCAGAACACGATTGCGGCCTACTATACCGTGGCGCAGGTGCTTGACGCATGCGTGCTGAGCATGGGGCTCACGGGCATCGCCGTGATGGGGGTTGGCCTTGTGACCGCTGCCATACCGGGCGCCCAACCGGTATCGGCGAAGGCGGTCTCGATCGGTTCGGACATCCTCAGTGCGCGCCAAACGTTTGCGCGCAACGCTGCAAGCGGGCTGAGGCGCGTCGAGAAGGCGCTCCCGTTTGCCATTATTGCGAATTCCGCATCGTGTGTCACGGCGAATGCGGAGTCAGGTACGTCGCTCGTGGGCGTTGCGCTGCCGTTTCCGCTGGAGTCGCACTCGGACTTCTCGGCGCTTGACTCGTTCGTGAGTGGCGACGAAGTTGCGGAGAGCGCGGAGCGCCTCCAGGATGCCACGAGGCACGCGGAGGAGGCGAAGCAACGGGCTGACGAGGCGCGCGAACGGGCCTGGAGGGCAGACTGCGTGGATGAGCCGAGTTGCCTGCGCTCGCGTGCCGCCTCGCTCGCGGGACTCAACGAGTTCATGAATCCCGACTATCCCATCGTGGAACTCTGGAACTTCGGGGTTCCCATAGAACGGTCGCGCGTCTATTACTCCGAGCGTCTGGCACAGGAGGTTCCGCAAGGCTCCGACATGGAGTCGGTCACGGACTCGGCGGCGCGTGCCGCGTACTACGAGTACGCGCTGCTCGAGGTGAACGGAGCGTGGTACTTCGAGCGGCCTGATGGTTCCGTCAGTCTCCACGTGCCACATTTGGTGCGCAACACGGATGAATTGCGGGGCACGTGGCTCTACGGGGATCCCCGCTGGCCGTGTACGGAGGAAGAGGATGGCAGGACGCTTCATTCCGTGTGGTGGTGTTCGGGAGCCACGGGGCCGGATTCGGGAACGGACAGCGTTGCCGCAGTCGACGCTGGTGCGGTGAGGCTCTGCGACGCATGTCGCATGAACGCGGGTGACTTGGGGAGAGTCGCATCAATCTCGACGGTGGCGACGAACGGATACGAGCATTACTGGCAGATTATCGTCGAGGCCGCTGAGGATTACGAGCGCGCACGCAACGAACAGGCAGATGCTGAGCGAGAAATGCGCGAGATTGCCGACGAGGGACGCAACGCCTTCGAACGAGCCTTGGAGCAACTTCGCGTGCCGCGGCCACGAATCTGTCCTCCTGGGGCGAATGGATGTGTCTCAGTCGTATGGCGCTCCTCGGGGACGACGGTCCCTTCCGAGTTGACGGAGGCGTTTCTCTCGGGAAGCGAGCTTCCCGCTGGTGCTGCGGTGTCGGCTGCGGCACTCGCACCAGATGATGCCACGGACGGTAACGACCTTCTCTCCCACTTCTTTGACGGAATCGGTGGGAGCGAAGCGGGCTGGACGCCGCTCGGCAACGTGACTGGGCTATGGGGACGCCTGCTCGTCTCGTACGGAAATGGATTCGAGGGGCTGAGCGAGTCGGTGGGGAGCTTCTTTGATGGTATGGACGGTCTGTTTGGAGGGACGGTGGGATCATGGATGCGAGACCGCATCATGGAATTGGTGAGGTCGCTGGGCTTGCAGCCAGCGGACATGCGGATGCGCAAGCCGGCACTGGTGCACACGAGCAAGGTCTTGCGGAGTGTGGGTTTGGAACCGACGGGAAAGGTACGAAGGCTCGTGCAGGCGTTGCCCTCCCACGGGTCTCCGCTGGAGATCGCGCACGCCTTGGGGTGCTGGGTCTGGGACGAGCGCGAGGGACACGAGTTCACCTTGGTCGAGCTGCCCATTCCCGGCACGAGCGTGAGCATTCCCCTGACGATAGACCTCACGCGGCTGTGACGTGTCGGGCAACGCGTGGTCAGGCGACGGTCGAGCTTGCTGCCCTCATGCCCGTCATCCTCGTGGTCGCGCTCGTCGTGTTCAACCTCGCCCGCTTCGTTGCCCTATGCGCGACGTTCGATCGCGTCTCGCTCGATGCGGTTGTCTCGCAGGGCATCGCGCCGGCGGGAATACAGTCGAAGCTGGCGGCTGCAGGAGAGGTGCGCAGCTGCATCGAATCGACGCTTGGCTTGCGGCATGCGTGCTCAGTCGAAGTGGCTGTAGAGCCGGTGAGCGAGGCCCAAGGCACACGACGCCTGTTCGTCTCGCCGCTATTGACGAGGTTCAGGTGCACGTTGGTGTTTAAGCCTTGGCCATCGTCGTTCACGATTGCCGGAGTGAGGTACGACGCGCCGATCTGCCTGCGACACGAACGTTCCATGGTCGTTGACCGATATCGTCCCGGGGTGGTGATTTAGATGACAAAGACATTGGTGTGCACGTCCTGCGACGGCGAGCATGAGCTCCGCTTCAAGGTGCTTTCTACATGGAAGGAGCGGCTGATGGGTCTGCTGGAGACCGATGCTGGTGCGGCCCCGGTCGCGTTGGTGCCCTGCTCGTCCGTCCACACGCTGTTCATGCGCTACATCATCGACGTTGCGTTCGTGCGGAAAGACGGGAGGGTGGTTGCATCGCATCGCGGTGTCCCGCCAACGAGGTTGCTTGCTGCGGTTGGTGCATACGGGGTGCTGGAGCGGCCCATGCGCAGGGGTTGGTGGCCCTCCGTCGGAACGGTCTTGAAGATTGCGACAGAGGAGGCGTGAGGCATGGAGGATGTCCAGACGAAGAGGTGCCCGCATTGTGGCGCACTGCTCTTTGCCGATATGGAGGTGTGCTACGACTGTCTATACGAGTTCACGACGCTGGAGGAGAGGCGGACGGACGACGAATGGGTGGCGGAGGAGGTGCCCTTGGAGGCGTATCCGGAACAGCTGGAGACAATCTTGGAATCGGGGGACCAGGATGAGTTGGCGACGTGGTTTGATGCGAGCGCTTCAGCTACGAGCGGCTGGCTCCTGCGCATGTCCACCGATTCCGTCGATGCAGTCATTCCGGTGTCGGAGGGTGGTCTCATCATAGGGCGGGGACAAGCCTGTGACGTGGTGTTGCACGCCCGCTCGATATCTCGGCAACACGTCCACGTGGAGCCCGACGAGGACGGTGCGTTCGTGCGTGACCTCGGCGCTCGAAACCCGCCCAAGCTTAACGGCGTTCCGCTCCACGGGGAGGCGCACATGGTTGATGGCGACACGCTCTCGCTCTGCGGAGCCACCTTCGTACTCGCGAGGACCGATGGGTAGTGGGCGCTGCACGTGTGTGGAGACGCTGGGGTACCGTCTTGCCAAGACGGGGCAGTACTCCAGCGTCGCTCACGGCAATCGTTCTTTACCTGCGGGTCACCCCATCTTCCTCTTGAATCATGGCGTATACTATCTTGGAATACCCTACTATTCCTACTTACGAGGTGATAAACATGGCACAGCGATTATTTGCCGACAGTGCAAAAGTCATGTCGAAGGGGCAGGTTACCATTCCGAAGGACGTCCGAAAGGTGCTTGGTGTCGAGAGCGGAGACAAAGTCACCTTCATTGTGGAAGGCGATACCGTAAGGGTTGTGAACGCAGCGGCCTACGCCATGCAGCTTCTTCAGCAACAACTGGAAGGTCAGGCACAGGTCGTGGGAATCGCGAGCGAAGAAGACGTGGCATCGCTTATAAGCACCATGCGCTCAGAGAGCCAACTATGAGGGTGTTCATCGACACCAACGTATTGCTATCTGCCGCCCTCTTTCCAGACGGTGCTGCGGCTAGGGCTTACTACAAAGCGGTTACCGTTCCGTATGATCCGCTGGTGAGTGACTATGTGATAGAAGAACTCAAGTGTGTGTTCTTACGAAAGTTCCCTCAGAGTCTTCAGGCGCTTGATGCCTTCATTTCGCTGCTGCGTGCTTCAGTTCAGATTGTCCAAACGCCCACAGACCCCGTTGATGACGAAAACAAGATTCGAGACATAAAGGATAGGCCGGTTTTCCGTGCAGCGCTCGCAGCGGGGGCAGATATCCTCATCACAGGTGATAAGGATTTGCTTGAGTATTCCGTTGCGAGACCGGAAATAATGACGCCTCACGATTTCCTTTCGCAATGACAGAATGAACAGCAGGTCGTCTAAGAGGTTTGGTAGATAGTGCACGAAAAGTGGGTTGTGTTACAGTTCCCGCATTTGCTTGAGAATCGTCTACACTTGCACGGTACGGTAACAGAGGAAGAAGGAGCCTCCCATGGACTTTACCTCCAACAAGCGCCCTGAGGATATGGCGCGCATCAACACGCCTGAGCTCGCCCAGGCCTTTATCGACGAAGCCGTCGAGGCGATTCGCGCCCAAGTCGGCGACGGCAAGGTGCTGCTCGCGCTCTCGGGTGGTGTTGACTCAAGCGTGTGCGCCGCGCTGCTCATCAAGGCCATCGGCAAGCAGCTTGTGTGCGTGCACGTCAATCACGGCCTCATGCGCAAGGGCGAGTCCGAGCAGGTCATCGACGTGTTCCAGAACCAGATGGACGCGAACCTCGTCTTCATCGATGCGACCGATCGCTTCCTGGACCTGCTCGCGGGCGTCGCAGACCCCGAGGCAAAGCGCCACATCATCGGCGAGGAATTCATCAAGGTGTTCGCCGAGGAGGCAGCCAAGCTCGAGGGCATCAAGTTCCTTGGCCAGGGAACGATCTATCCCGACATCCTTGAGTCCGAGGCCGGCGTCAAGGCGCACCACAACGTGGGCGGACTGCCTGAGGACCTCGACTTCGAGCTGGTCGAGCCCGTCAAGCTGCTCTTCAAGGACGAAGTGCGCGTGGTGGGCGACGCGCTTGGCCTGCCGCACGGCATGGTGTATCGCCAGCCGTTCCCCGGCCCCGGCTTGGGCGTGCGCTGCACTGGTGCCATCACGCGCGACCGTCTCGAGGCGCTGCGCGAGGCCGACGCCATCGTGCGCGAGGAGATCGACGCCGCCGGACTGGACATCTGGCAGTACTTCTGCGTGGTGCCCGACTATCGCGCCACGGGCGTGCGTGACGGCAAGCGTGCCTTCGAGTGGCCCTGCATCATTCGTTGCATCAACACCGTGGACGTCATGACCGCCGAGGTGCCCGAGCTCGACTGGGCCCTGCTCAAGAAGATGACCGACCGCATCCTCTCTGAGGTTCCCGGCATCTGCCGCGTGTGCTACGAGCTCAGCCCGAAGCCCATCGCCACCGTCGAGTGGGAATAAAATACGCAAGGAATCACTCTGCCACACTCTTCACCAAAACACATCGTTTCCGCAGGTAAATAGTGGTGCGTCGAGTTTTTCGACGCACCACTCTTTCACGAAAAACAGCACTCCTAGCGGGATGATTTGTCCATGGATTTGTCCATGGAATCTCGCAGGGGTGCTCTTGTTTTAGGAAAACCTCTGTTAGACCAGCGTTGACATCGTTAGGTGCCGAATTAATGTCCAGACCCCCTGCTATGGTGCCAGTCGCCAAACAAAGCCAACCACAGAGGGGGTCCGTATGTACGAGAGTGTACTACA
>JAFWIE010000135.1 GCA_017533825.1 Atopobiaceae bacterium
CTGACACGGAAGAGGTCACAAGTTCAAATCTTGTAACGCCCACCAACTACACGAGCGACGGCGCATCTAACCCATGCGTCGCCGCCTTCTGTTTCTCGTACGTCTCCGAACTGGTGGAACGCGGGCACATAGAGCGTTCCACGGCGCGGGCGTATGGCTACCTGTTGAAGCACGTCGCGGGATTCTTCGACGGCGTAGGGATTCGCGACGTTACGCCGGAATCGCTGAATGGATTCGTCGCACATCTGCAAGATTCGGGGCTTGCACCGGGTACCGTCCGAAAGACTTACAACCTTTTGGCTATGGCTCTTCGACACGCCCACGCCGCCCGCGTTATCGATTGGCTGCCCACGCTAGCCGTCCGCGCCCCTAAGAACCGATGCCCCCCGCCTAACCCGTTGACGCTCGAATCGATGCGGAACTTGCAAACGAGCCTACAGGCGCTCGAAGTGACGCCCCCCGTCCTCGCGGTCATGCTTGCTTTGTCTACTGGTATGCGGCGCGGGGAAGTGTGCGGGCTGCAATGGAAGGACGTGTCGCCGGACTTCCAGACGGCGCGCGTCCGTCGCTCGATAGGCGTTCGCGACGGCGGGACGTACGTCAAGGGAACGAAGACGGGCAACGAACGGACTGTGCCGCTAGCGCCTTCCGTCGCCCGCGTGATGCGGTCATTCCGGCTCCAGATGGAAGACGAATGCAAAGAGACGGGCGCGCCGTTCCGTTCGTCGTTCTACGTGTTGGGGAAGGCGGACGGCTCTTACCTCAGCCCGTACGTGTTAACGCGTTGGTGGGCGTTCCACGCGCGGGAATGGGGGCTAGTCGGGACGCAAGGGAAGACGCCCGTATTCCACGACCTGCGCCACACGTTCGCGACGGTCGCCGTGCGAAACCTCGACCCAAAGACGGCCCAAAGCATCATGGGACACTCGAATATCAACATGACGATGAAATACGCCGATACGGAAGAATCTCAGGTTAGAGACGCGTCGCGGCTCTTGCCGTTCTGATTGTGAACGTATTGTGTAGGTATAGACATATACACTCTATAGGTATATATTTATATCAAGGTAGAACACTATAGGAAGGATAGTACAATGAAGAACGCCGCTCTTACCCCCACCCAGCAAGCCGCATACGAAGATATGCTTACGCGCTACCGCGACGCCAACGAAAAGACTTTCGAAGAGTGGGCGGCAAAGTATCGCGGCGTTAGCGTTGATTTTCTCCGTAGGAACTACGAAGACACTAAGCGCGGCATCATGTCCGTTCGTCTCAACACGCGTACCCTGAAGGCTCTTGAGAGCAAGGGATATATCGAAATCGGCTCGATAGGCGGCGATTGGCTCGACAGGGTAAAGCTGCTTGTCTTCTAGCAACCAACCCGCGCCGGGGCGGGGAAACCCGCCCCAACGCCGCAACGATCGAAGGGAACGAGCCAATGACCACAGACGCCCAGAAACGAGCATCCCGCAAGTACAACGCCGCGAACACTAGGCAAATCATCATCCGCCTTAACAAGCGAACCGACGCGGACATTCTAGAGACGCTAGCCGCGTGCGGGAACGTACAGGGCTATATAAAGTCTCTTATTCGCGCCGACGTGTCAGCGCCCACGAACGACGGGAACGCCCGTTAGAACGCCCCTCAGCGCCTTACAGACGCAAAAGCGCCCCGCCCCCACGAAGGGGACGGGGCTTCTTTGTGCGCGGGCGGGCGTTGGCTAGGCTGCGACGTGCCTCCAAATGATGAGCCACTGGCCCTCTTGCAATTCTGGCACGGTGAACGTCCAGCGGTAGGCCGGCTCCCCCTCGTACTCGACCTCCTCGCGGGTGATGGTGCCGTCCCACGGCGTGACGGCCTTGTACTGCCACCCATTAGTCCAGTTACCCTCCAACGTGCAGACGTAGGCATCTGCAGTGTCGGCGGACTCGGCCGGGGTGACGTCCGTGGACACCGTGGTACCCGCCGCCGCGTTTGACACATCGGTGGCGGCGTCGCCGTTGTCGGTTATGGTCGCGCTGCCGACCTTGATGGCGGCAATGACAGTCCCAAACTCGCCCCAGTTGCCGACGGCCGGTTGCGCCGATGTCTCTTCCGATACAGACGTCAGCGGCCCCACGTCCACGCCCCCGCCGCCGCCGCTATAGTTGTCGGCAATGTACCCGATAGCATCATCGACGGTTGCCAGCGGCTCAGCGGGGACACCGCCCGTCATAGCCTGAGCAAGCACCGCGAGAGCCTGAACATCAGTCGCGACGTTCGCGGAAGTGTTTCCGGAAACGGCGTCCGCCAGCTTCAGGATTGCGTCTTTGGTTGTCATTTCTCCCCCTTTTAAAAGATGTATGCGAACAAAAGACCAAAGAAAAGCCCCGTCAGGAACGCGCGCAAGTCGCGATCAAAGCGTTCTTCCCGTTCCCGTTCGTGCCTATCGTACGGGTTGCCGAAAATGTCATACGGCATGTCTAAACCTCGGGCGAACGGGGCGCGTACTTCTCGACAAGCGTTTTCAAGTGCTTTGGGTAGCCGCCGCGCAAGTCTTGACAGAGCCGCGCGAACTCTTCCGCGCTGAGAGTGACGCGCGGCAACCCGCGTTCTTCCAGTCCAGCCGCCTTGCTCGTCACTCGATGTATCTTGTCAAGGACGTTAACGCCCGCCGTGCTTGTAAGGTCGCTGATACCAACGCCGTCAAAGAAAACAAGAGTGTTCTTGTCCTTAATGGATATGATGCATTCCATACCCACGTCAAAGCCCCCTTCCGGCTCTTCCGGCTCTTCCAGTTCAGGGCCAAAGTAGCGATACGCTTCTTCCCAGCGTGACGGGTCATAGTAGCCCGTCGCAACCTCGCGCCCCGTTTGGTCGCCCGTGACAGTCCCGTAAATGCCGCCGTTCTCGTCAATCCGCGCGCCGCCACAAAGCCCGTTGCCTAGGTACATTTCCGTATGACCGGACTTCCAAAGAACGTCCCCGCGCCGGACGCCTTCAAGCGACACGCGCATGAACCCGCATTCCCTGAGAACCTCGCGTTCGTTGTGCGTCGTGAAAACGACGTTCAGCGGAAGAATCCCGATCGCGCCCCACGAAACCTGAACCGCGCGGGAACAATCAATGTCGCCCGCCTGAA
>JAFWIE010000009.1 GCA_017533825.1 Atopobiaceae bacterium
CGGGCGACAAGCAGGTCCAGGGCGGCGCGCTGCTCATCGAGGACGCGCTCACCAAGGTCAGCGTGTCCAAGAAGGCCGTGGGCGGCGAGGACGAGCTGCCCGGCGCAAAGATCCAGATTCTGGACGGGGACGGCAACGTGGTCGAGCTCAAGCGCGGCAACAAGACCGAGAAGCTCGAGTGGACCAGCGGTACCGAGGCCAAGGAAATCGAGGGGCTCAAGACCGGCGTCACCTACACCCTGCGCGAGACCGTGGCCCCGGACGGCTACACCGTGGCCTCCGACATCAAGTTCTCCATCGACGAGCGCGGCAACGTGACCGTGGGCGACAAGCAGGTCCAGGGCGGCGCGCTGCTCATCGAGGACAGCCTCACCAAGGTCTACGTCTCGAAGTGGGACATCACGGGCCAGAAGGAAGTGAAGGGCGCATACATCCAGATCATCGCCGTGGACGAGGAAGACCACGAGACTGTCGTCGACGAGTGGACCTCCACCACGAAGCCGCACAAGGTCGAGGGCAAGCTGAACGTGGGCACGCAGTACATCCTGCGCGAGGTGACCGCGCCCGACGGCTACGCGGTGACTGCCGAGACGCACTTCCAGCTCAAGTCCGACGGTACGCTCGACACCGCGAAAACCAGCACGCACACCAAGGACATCGGCGGCAAGGAGGTCCTGCTCGTCGAGGACGCCCAGACCGTCGTCAAGGTCTCCAAGGTCGCGACCGGCGCGGGCGACGAGCTCGCGGGCGCGCACATCCAGGTGCTGGACAAGGACGGCAAGGTCGTCGCCCAGTGGGACTCCGAGGCCGACGACGAGGCCACCGAGGACCGCAACGAGGGCATCCACGAGGTCGTGGGCCTCAAGGGCAATGCGGAGTACACGCTGCGCGAGACCGTCGCCCCGGCAGGGTATGCCGTGACCACCGACACCACGTTCTATCTCAACGCCGACGGCACCATCGACGAGCAAAAGACGGAGACGCGCGTCTCCGACGACGGCGTGTTGCTGGTCGAGGACGATGCGACCGCGGTCATCATCTCCAAGCGCGACATCGCGGGCGACGAGGAGCTCCCCGGGGCCCAGATGAAGATCACCTTCCGCGACGACGCAGGTCAGGAGCGCACGTTCGCCGCATGGACCTCCGGTCAGGTCGAGGGCGAGGACGGCCCGCACGTGGTCGCCGGGCTCAAGACCGGCGTCGAATACACGCTGGTCGAGACCACCGCGCCGGACGGCTACGCCATCACTGCTGCCACGAAGTTCCAGCTCAAGGCGGACGGCACCATCGATGCCCAGAAGTCCACGGTCCAGACCAAGTCCGAGAACGACAAGACCATCATCGTCGTGAAGGACGCCCCGACCAAGGTGTCCGTCTCCAAGGTCGCCGTGGGCGGTGGCGAAGAGATTGCCGGCGCCCAGATCCAATTGATGGCGAAAGACGAGGACGGCGAGCTGCAAGTCGTCAGGCTGGGCAAGGGTGACGACGCCAAGGACGTCGCCTGGACCTCCGAGGCGGGCAAGGCGCACGACATCGTCGGCCTGAACCCGGGTGCCTACACCCTGCGCGAGACCGTGGCCCCCGACGGCTACGCCATCGCCACCGACATCGAGTTCACCCTCAACAAGGACGGCTCCATCACCACCACCGCAAGGAAGTCAGACTCCGGCGCAATCCTGGTCGAGGACGCGCTCACCAAGGTCAAGGTTACCAAGCGCGACGTAAGCAACGGCGGCGAGGAGCTGCCGGGTGCCACGATGCGGGTCCTGGACGCGGACGGCAAGGTCGTCAAGATCGGTGGCGAGAAGGTTGAGTGGGTCTCCACCGACGAGCCGCACGTCATCGAGGGCCTCAAGACCGGCGTCGAGTACACCCTGCGCGAGACCGTCGCTCCCGACGGATACGCCGTCGCCACCGACATCACCTTCACGATTGCAGAGGACGGTACCGTGAGCGTCACGGGCACGGCTGGTGGTCAAGCCGAGGACGGCACCATCCTCGTCGAGGATGCGCTCACTAGGGTCACCATCTCCAAGGCAGACGTTGACGGCGGCGCTGAGGTCCCCGGTGCCACGATCCAGATTCTGGACGAGGACGGCAACGTCGTAAAGATCAACGGCAAGAAGGTCGAGTGGGTCTCCACCGACGAGCCGCACGAGGTCGTGGGCCTCAAAACCGGCGTGGAGTACACGCTGCACGAGACGGTCGCCCCTGACGGGTATGCCTTCTCCACCGACACCACCTTTACCATCAACGCCGACGGAACGGTCGAGGTCATCAGCGCCAAGTCCAAGGACAAGGACGGAAAGACGGTCCTGGTCGTAGAGGATGCCATGACGGAAGTGCGCGTCTCCAAGGTCGAGACCGGTGCGGGCGAGGAGCTCGCGGGTGCCCACATCCAGATTCTGGATGAGGACGGCAACATCATCACCGAGTGGGACTCCCTGGCCGATGACGAGGCAACCGAGGACGTCAACGAGGGCATCCACGTGGTCAAGGGCCTGCTGAACACCGGCGTTACCTATACGCTGCGCGAGACCGTCGCACCTGATGGCTACACGCTGACGAGCGACACCACCTTCTCGATTGCCGAGGACGGCAAGGTGAAGGCTAACGGCACCAAGACCATCGACGACGAGGGCAACACCGTGCTGCTGGTCGAGGACGCGAAGACCAAGGTCACCGTGTCCAAGACCGATATCGCCAACGGCGAGGAGCTGCCTGGCGCCACCATCCAGATCATCGACTCCGAGGGCGAGGTCGTCGAGGAGTGGGTCTCCACCGACAAGCCGCACGACATCGAGGGCCTCAAGACTGGCGTCGAGTACACCCTGCGCGAGACCGTTGCCCCCGACGGCTACGCGATCGCCACCGATACCACCTTCACCATCGACGAGAACGGCAAGGTAACGAGCAGCGGCAGCATCACCGAGGGCGGCGTCCTGCTCGTCGAGGATGCCAAGACGAGTGTCAAGGTCTCCAAGCGAGACGCCACGAGCGGCGCTGAGCTTCCCGGTGCGCACATGCAGATCCTCGATTCCGCGGGCAACGTCGTCGAGAAGTGGGTCTCCACCACCGAGACGCGCGTCTTCGAGGGGCTGAAGACCGGCGAGACGTACACCCTGCGCGAGACCGTCGCCCCGGAAGGCTATGCCGTCACGACCGACACCACCTTCCAGATTGCCGCTGACGGTACGGTGACGACCAACGATACCGTCGCGAAGGACGGAATCATCCTGGTCGAAGACTACAAACTGGGCGAGATCGTCGACAAGTACGTCAACGGTAAGCCGCACATGGACGCCAACTTGGGCGAGGAGTTCGAGTATGAGATCCTGGCATTTGTGACCAGCGACGCCGTATACGGCGAGATCGAGGACGTGCTCGACAAGCGACTGGTGTTTGCCAGCACCGACCCGAGCAGCGTGACAGTCGAGGATATCGGCACGGTAAAGGACGTTACGGCCAAGGGCACCGCGCTTGATGCATCGAACGTGGAGGTGCGCATCGACGGGCAGACGCTGATCGTGGGGCTGTCCAACCTGCAGGATGAGGCGGTTGGTCTTACCAATCACTGGGTGCGCGTCGCCTTCCGTGCGAAGCTTGCTGAGGGCGTGAATACCGCCGCCGACATCGACAACGTTGCGAACTACAAGATTGCAAACTTCATGCCGGGGCTTGAGTGGGAGCCGACATATGGCAGCACGACGCCATTTGCAAGCGTCACGCCGGTCGTCTCTGTCGAGAAGGTCTGGCAGAACGCCGAAGGCGAGGACGTCGATTGGCCTGAAGGTGCGACCGTTACTGTAGAGCTCCTAAGCGATGGTGAGCCGCTCGATCCCGCGTACACCGAGGTTCTGAGTGCCGACCAAACGAGTGCCACCTTCACGGGCATGGAGGCCGGCCACGAATACACGGTGCGCGAGACCGAGGTCTCCGGCGCGACGGTGACGGAAAGCGTTGTGACCGGCAGCGCGCTCGAGGGCTTCACGATTACCAACAAGCTTCCGGCCGAAGAGCCGGTCAACTCCCGAGAGATCGGAGTGTCCAAGGTATGGGAGGATGCCGACGGAAACGAGATGGACTGGCCAGAAGGCGCGAGCGTAACCATTGAGCTGTTCTGCGACGGCGAGTCGCTCGATCCGGCGCGGGTCGTCGAACTTACGGCCGATAACACGGAGTCGACGTTCGAAGTTGAGAACTTCGACGAGTCGGCTGAGTACACCGTTCGCGAGACGAGAATCACCGACGGTGGCGGCATCTACAAGTACCAGAAGACCGGTGACGTCGAAGAAGGGTTCGTCGTGACCAATAGGCTCGAGAGTGCAGAGCCCGATGGCGATACCGTTGAGGTCGAGGTCGCCAAGGAATGGCTGCGTGACGGAGACAGCATCGACTGGCCTGAGGGCGCTGAGGTCACGGTTGAGCTTCTCAAGGACGGCAAGTCGCTCGATCCGGCAGTGACGCTCGTGCTCACAGAGGATGAGGACACCGGTACCTTCAGCGAGCTTCCTGCAGGTGCGAAGTACACCGTCAAGGAGATTAAGGTCTCTGGTGCTCCCACGGGCTTCAAGAAGTCCATCGAGGGCAGCGCCGAGGAAGGCTACACCATCACCAACGAATACCCCGCTACGGAAGAAGAGAGTGTGAAGCCCGAAGACTCCAAGAAGTCTGAGGATTCGACAAAGGCCTCCGAGAACACGAATGCCAGCACGACCACGACCGGGACGAAGTCGACACCCTACACGAGCACGGTGGGCAGCGGAACTTCCGGATCCAGCACGACGCGCACCAGCACGCCGAGGACGGGCGACCCGACGTCTGTTGTTGCCGCCATCACCCTGATGGCAAGCGGTCTCGCGACGCTCGGCTACGGTGTACGTCGCCGCCGTCGCAAGTAATGCTCGAGCACAGGGGGCAGTCCTCCCATGTGCTAGGATAGTCTCATAGGGGGCTACCCCCTGAGGGCTCGTCAACGTCGAACCAGCGTTGCCGGGCCCTCAGGGGGTAGTCCCTTATCGAACCTCAGCCACTCATCCATTTCCCCTGGTAGCATCAAGACGGAGGTGCGAGCCTTCTCAAGTGAGAAGGCTCTTTACCTTTTGACTGCAATTACTCATTACGTGTTGAGCTGGCTCATATGCTGTATAATTATACCCAGAATAATGCAGCAAAACGAGGAGGTTGCGCCATGCCAGCCATAATGCCAGTATCTACGCTTCGCAGTTACACGGAAGTACTCGAGGACGTGCGTCCTGGGTCACCCGTCTTTCTTACCAAGAACGGACATGGGCGATATGCCATTCTGGACATGAGCGACTATGACCGTCTTGTTGCAGAACAGACCCTATTCTCGGAGCTGTCACGTGGCCGACAGTCTGGGGAATCAGAAGGATGGTTCAGAGCAGCTGACGTTCGTTCTCACTTCGAGGAGAGAAGTTCTGATGCCCGTTGAGGTTGTGTACTCTCCCGAGGCTGTGAGAGATCTCGACGCGATTTGGGAGTGGATTGCCATGGAGCATGGTGAGCCGCGGGCAGCTGATCATGTCATTGGCGACTTGCTTGACCGAGTCGATGAACTTGCGGAATGCCCACTCCTCGCGTCGCCGCTTGACGCCATATGCCGCATCAAATCGGATTGGCGCTTCGTTGTCGCACATGGGTACCTTGCATTCTTTCGGGTGCACAATGATTGCCTACATGTGGATCGTGTCCTGAGCGGTAAGAGCGATTATCTGAGGAAGCTCTTTGGAGTTGAGGACGGCAGTCAATTCTATCAGTAGATGAATGGGCGAGCTCAACATCATGCAATGTGGTGCATGTGAGGCAATGAAGACCCTGCCCACTTTCCTCCTGAAGAGTTTGTGGAGACGCCCGGCCCGGTGTACACTCGATAAGCTGCTGAAATTGGGGAGTGCTGTCCCCATCGAAGTGGCACACGTAGGATGTGGTCCGCTGGGGAGGGGCGCAGGGTGCGCTCAGAGTTGCCGTCCCATGACCACCGAGGGTAAGGACTAGGAATGGTCAGCACGATTCTCGGCCGCAAGATCGGGATGACGCAGGTCTGGGACGACGAAGACAACGTCGTGCCCGTCACCGTCATTCTGGCAGGCCCCTGCACGGTGTCGCAGGTAAAGACCAAGGCCACGGATGGCTACGAAGCCGTCCAGATCGGCTTTGGCGACATCAAGGCGAAGAAGGTCAACAAGCCCATGGCTGGCCACTTCGCAAAGGCTGGCGTCGAGCCCATGCGTTACCTCCGCGAGGTGCGCGTCGAGGACGCCAGTGAGTACAAGCCGGGAGATCAGGTGACCGTCGCAGACTTCAGCGAAGTCAAGGCGGTTGACGTCATCGGCACGTCCAAGGGCAAGGGCTTCCAGGGCACCATCAAGCGCTGGAACTTCCACCGTGGACCGATGACCCACGGTTCGCGCAACCAGCGCAAGCCGGGCTCGATCGGTCAGTGCGCTTATCCGGCGCGCGTCCGCAAGGGCCTCCACATGGCCGGTCACATGGGTGACGAGCGCGTTACGGTGAAGAACCTCAAGCTCGTGCGCGTGGACACCGACCAGAACCTCCTGCTCGTCAAGGGCGCCGTGCCTGGCGGCAAGAACGCCCTCGTCCAGGTCCGTATGGCCTAAGGGAGGTAACCATGTCTAAGGTCGAAATCAAGAACCTCGAGGGGCAGGCCGTAGGCGAGGCCGAGCTCTCTTCCGACGTCTTCGGCATCGAGCCGAACGTCCCTGTCATGCATCAGGTCGTCGTTGCCTACGAGGCCAGCATGCGTCAAGGCACCCACAAGGTAAAGAACCGTCACGAGGTCTCTGGCGGCGGCCGCAAGCCGTATCGTCAGAAGGGTACCGGTCGTGCCCGTCAGGGTTCGATTCGTGCCGGTCAGTGGACGGGTGGCGGCACCATCTTCGGGCCTGTGCCCCGCAGCCACGCCAAGAAGGCAAACAACAAGGTGAAGAAGCTCGCCATGCGCTCCGCGCTCTCCGGCAAGCTCGCCGACTCCGAGCTCATCCTGCTCGAGTCCCTCGTCATCGACGAGCCTTCTACGAAGAAGGCAGCCGCGATCATCAAGGCGCTCGAGCTTGAGGGCAAGCGCGTCACGCTCGTCGTCAACGACGACGCGGTGATCGAGTACCTCTCGTTCCGCAACATCCCCAAGGTGGAGGTCATCGCAGTCTCTGAGGCCAACACCCGCAACCTGCTCGACAACGCGGTTCTCGTGATGACCGTCGAGGTTGCAAAGACCCTTGAGGAGGCGCTCGCATAATGAACTCCCCGTATGAAGTCATCATCCGCCCCGTCGTTACGGAGCGTTCCTTCGACCTCATGGAGCAGGGCAAGTACACCTTCGAGGTGGCTCGCACCGCTCCCAAGGAGGAGATTCGCAACGCCGTCGAGAAGCTCTTTGGCGTGCACGTCGTGAAGGTCAACACCGTTAACGTCAAGCCCAAGAACCGCCGCGTGCGTTACGTCGCGGGCAAGACGCGCCGTTGGAAGAAGGCCATCGTTACCGTCGCTCCTGGCGAGACGATCGAGATCTTTGCCAACGACGGTGTGGACATCATCAGCGAGTAAGGCAATGGGCGCTCGTCCCAGCCGGGACGAGCGCAGTTTACCGCGCAAGGATGGATACGCGCGGTACCGTGGTACATCCGGTGTCATCCCGCAGAGGCAAACGCCTCAATCCCTGAGCGGGGTGGCCAACGGAGAAAGAAAGGGAATGAGTAATGGCAGTTAAGCACCTCAAGCCGACAAGCGCAGGGCGCCGCTTCCAGACGATTTCGGACTTCGCCGAGATCACGACGGACAAGCCCGAGAAGTCGCTTCTCGAGCCCCTGCCCAAGAAGGCAGGCCGCAACAACGATGGTCACATCACCACCCGTCACCAGGGTGGCGGCCACAAGCGCAAGTATCGTCGCATCGACTTCAAGCGCATTCACGACGACGTGCCCGCCAAGGTCGCGTCGATCGAGTACGACCCGAACCGCTCCGCGCGCATCGCGCTGCTGCACTACGTTGATGGCAAGAAGGCCTACATCCTGGCCCCTGCCGGCCTCAACGTGGGCGACACCGTGATTTCGGGCACCAAGGACATCGACATCAAGCCCGGCAACGCCATGCCCCTCTCCGAGATTCCCGTGGGTACGCTCATCCACGCAGTGGAGTTCCAGCCTGGCAAGGGTGCCGCTATGGCACGTTCCGCCGGCACGTCCGTCCAGCTCATGGGCAAGGACAACGGCTACGCCGTCCTGCGCATGCCGTCCTCTGAGCTTCGTCGCGTCCTTATCACCTGCCGTGCGACCATTGGTGTGGTGGGCAACGCTGACCACTCCAACATCGTCATCGGCAAGGCGGGCCGCAAGCGCTGGCTCGGCGTGCGTCCCACCGTCCGTGGTACGGTCATGAACCCGGTTGACCACCCGCATGGCGGCGGCGAGGGCAAGAACCACACCTCCGGCCGTCCTTCGGTCACCCCGTGGGGCAAACCCACCAAGGGTTACAAGACGCGCGACCCCAAGAAGGGCAGCAACCGTCTGATCATCCGTCGCCGCAAGACGAAGACGAAGTAGCCGGCAAGCGAGTAGTAGGAGTAAGCAAGTATGAGCAGAAGTCTCAAGAAGGGCCCGTTCGTGGAGACTCGCCTCCTCACGCGCGTTGCTGCGCAGAACGAGGCGGGAACCAAGGAAGTCATCAAGACGTGGTCGCGTGCCTCCACCATCTTCCCGGAGATGGTTGGCCACACCATCGCCGTGCACAATGGGCGCACGCATGTCCCCGTGTACGTCACCGAGTCCATGGTCGGCCACAAGCTGGGCGAGTTCGCCCCCACACGCACGTTCCGCGGCCACAAGGTCAAGTAGGGGGTAGGTAAGACATGGCAGATACCGTCAACGTCAACGAGGCTCGCGCTACGGCCAAGTACGTGCGCGTCGCACCTCGCAAGGCCCGCCTCGTGGTGGACCAGATCCGCAACCAGTCCGTCGCTCGTGCGCAGGAGCTGCTGCAGTTCAACAACCGCGCCGCCGCCGTGCCGGTGGCCAAGGTCCTCAACTCGGCCGTTGCGAACGCCGAGAACAACCACGGCATGCGTGGTGCTGACCTCGTGGTCGCCCGCGCGTACGTGGACGAGGGTCCCACCATCAAGCGCTTTAGGCCGCGCGCCAAGGGCTCCGCTTCGCGCATCAACAAGCGCACGAGCCACATCACCGTCGTAGTCGCTCCTCGGAAGGAGGCGTAAGGCACATGGGCCAGAAGGTACACCCCACAGGCTTCCGTCTGGGCACCACCGAGCAGTGGCGCTCCCGTTGGTACGCCGACAAGGACTACGCCGAGACCCTCGGTAACGACCTTGCCATCCGCAAGTTCCTCACCAAGCGCCTCGAGCGCGCCGCTCTCAGCCGCGTCGACATCGAGCGCGCCGGCGAGAAGGTCCAGGTCGCCATCTATACCGCACGTCCCGGCATCGTCATCGGCAAGAAGGGCGCCGAGATCGACAACCTTCGCGCTGAGCTCGAGAACGTCGCTGGCGTCGGCAAGGGCAACGTGAAGGTGGACGTCATCGAGGTCAAGCGCCCCGAGCTCGACGCCAATCTGGTTGCACAGTCCATCGCCGAGCAGCTCGAGGGCCGCGTCGCCTTCCGTCGCGCCATGCGCAAGGCCGTTCAGTCGGCGCGCAAGGCAGGGGCTAAGGGCATCCGTATTCAGTGCTCCGGCCGCCTGAACGGCGCCGAGATGGGTCGCCGCGAGTGGTACCGCGAGGGCCGCGTGCCCCTGCACACCCTGCGTGCCGTCATCGGTTACGGCGAGGCTACCGCAAGCACCACGATGGGCGCCTGCGGCGTCAAGGTCTGGATCTACTTGGGCGAGAAGATGAAGGGCCAGCCCGCCCCCAATCCCGCGCTCGAGGGCAGCTCCCGTCCGCGTCGCAACAATAGGCGCAACGATAGGAGGGGTCAGTAATGCTCGCACCTAAGCGCGTTCTTCACCGCAAGGTTCAGCGCGGTTCCATGAAGGGAAAGTCCAAGGGCAATACCACGCTGCACTTTGGTTCTTGGGGAATCCAGGCTCAGGAAGCCCACTGGATCACCAACCGCCAGATCGAGGCTTGCCGTGTGGCTATGACTCGTAAGATGAGGCGTGGCGGTAAGGTATGGATTACCATCTTCCCCGACAAGCCCATCACCAAGAAGCCGGCAGAGACCCGCATGGGTTCCGGTAAGGGCAACCCCGAAGAGTGGGTAGCCGTAGTCAAGCCGGGCCGCATCATGTTCGAGATTGACGGCGTTCCTGAGGACGTCGCCAAGGAGGCCCTCCGTCTCGCGCAGCACAAGCTGCCGATCAAGACTAAGATCGTCAGGCGCGCCGACGAGGCCCAGGAGGTGTAGGCAAGCATGAAGTACAAGGAAATCCAGGCGCTCAGCGACGCCGAGCTCGCGGCTAAGCTCGAGGAGGGTCGCGCGGAGCTCTTCAACCTGCGCTTCCAGATGGCCACGAGCCAGCTCGACAACACTGCCCGCGTCAAGCTCGTCCGGCGCGACATCGCCCGCGTACAAACCGAGATTCGTGCCCGCGAGATCGCGGCCGAAGCGCAAAAGTAGATAGCAGGTGAATAAGATGGCAGAGGATACCAGAAACGCGCGGAAGGTCCGTACGGGTCTCGTGGTCTCTCGCTCCGGCGACAAGACCGTTACCGTAAAGATCAACTACCGCAAGCATCATCCTAAGTACGGCAAGATGATGACCGTCTCCAAGAAGCTGCATGTGCACGACGAGAACAACGAGTGCGGCGTAGGCGACACCATCCGCGTTATGGAGACGCGTCCCCTCTCGAAGACCAAGCGTTGGCGCCTGGTCGAGATCGTCGAGCGCGCGAAGTAACGTGAGGAGGTAGACGAATGATTCAGATGGAAACCATGCTCACGGTTGCCGACAACAGCGGCGCTCGTCGAGTAAAGTGCATCAAGGTTATCGGCGGCTCCAAGCGTCGTTACGCCGGCATCGGTGACGTCATCATCTGCGCAGTGCAGGAGGCCACGCCGAACAGCGCGGTCAAGAAGGGCGACATCGTGCGTTGCGTCATCGTGCGCACAAAGAAGGAGACCCGTCGCAAGGACGGCAGTTACATCCGCTTCGACCAGAACGCCTGCGTCGTCGTGGACAAAGAGGGCGAGCCCCGCGGCACGCGTATCTTTGGGCCCGTTGCTCGTGAGCTGCGCGACCGCAAGTACATGAAGATCGTCTCGCTCGCGCCCGAGACGCTGTAGGGAGGTATGGATCAATGCCTAAGATGAACGTTAAGAAGGGCGACCAGGTCCAGGTCCTCTCCGGCAAGGATCGCGGAGCTCGCGGCGAGGTGCTGCGCGCATATCCGCGTGAGGGCAAGGTCAAGGTCGAGGGCGTCGCCATCGTCAAGAAGGCGCAGAAGCCCACGCAGGAGAACCAGAACGGTGGCTTCAAGGAGATCGAGGCCAAGATTGACGTCTCGAACGTCATGCTCGTCTGCCCGAAGTGCGGCAAGGCCACGCGTGTGGGCCATGCAAAGAACGACGAGGGCAAGAAGGTGCGCGTCTGCAAGAAGTGCGGCGCCCAGTTCTAAGCTCTGACGCATAACGTCTGGCAGAGGGCTCCCCACAAGCGTGGGGAGCCCTCTTTGGTGTGCCGGGCATGGCACACGCCTAACGGGTGAAAGTCCCGAGCGCACCCGGCAGCGGGAAGCGCATAGCCAAAGGCAAGGGTGTCCGTCGCGAGGCGGAATCCGAAGGAAGCCGGAGGCGAAACCTCGGCCCGAG
>JAFWIE010000136.1 GCA_017533825.1 Atopobiaceae bacterium
CAGGGGATTCCGTACGCCCTCCGCCCACTGCGCACCCTTTGTCGCACAACAACGTGCGCTTCGCAAGGCGCGGACATCGAAGTGGCGCAGTGGGTTTTGCACCACTCCTAACGTCAGTTATTACTATACGAGGGGATTTTGCCGTCATCTCGGAAGTATCCCGCACTGCCGGCTAGACCGTTTTTTGGGAATCGGCTGGACTGCGCATGAAAGCAGCCGCCCTACCAGCGGCTGCATTACCTTCTTGGGTATTCTGCATTACCCAGATCAGGTTCGAGGGTCAAGGCCGCGTTGGGCCCAATCTCAGCCGGCGTGCGCCAGCCCCCCTATCAAGTTGTTATGGTAGCGCAACGCGACGTTGACGTCCACGTGAGTCATTGTCACTTTGGTACCAGGTAACTTTGTTCCCCCTCTGTCCTAGAAGTGTACATTCTGCAGCATCACTCATATGCATATGCCTGTCTACCTGCTGGTTCTCTCATCAAATCTTTTCAATGCCTGCAGAATGTACACTTTCACCTCTATGGCCTATCATGCTTCCGAACCCTAACATCGCGGACAACGGATACTATGCCATGGTTGACTCCTTCTACACCGTCACGGGCGCGCCGTTCCTAGCGCACCTCTCCGACTTGCACGGCAGGGACTACCACCCCGTGGAGAAGAGCCTGCTACGTCACAAACCCGAGCTCATCAGCGTCACGGGCGACATCATCTTTGGCACGATGCCGGAGAACGACATCTCCCCGCTCGTGGCCCAGCCCAATGCGCTCGGGCTCCTCAGAATGTGCGCCAGCATCGCCCCCACATTCGTGAGCCTTGGCAACCACGAATGGATGCTCGACGAGGAAGACTTGGAGGCCATGCGCGCCACAGGTGCCGTCGTGCTCGACAACACTTGGGTCGAACACGACGGCCTCGCGATTGGCGGCTTAACCTCCGGGCACGTCATGCGACACAGGCGCGCGCTGGTCAATCTCCCCGAAGACGAACGAGCGGGGCGCAGGTACCCCAAGCGAGGCGGGGTGAAGGACATCATGAAGACGGCAGCGGAGCTGTTGATGGAGGGCGTGCCTGATGATGGCTGGCTCATGTCGTTTGCGTCGGTTCCCGGCTACCACATCCTCCTCTCGCACCACCCCGAGTACCGCCGCCTTGTGCCCAAGGAGGTCGAGCTCATCCTGTCGGGACACGCCCACGGCGGCCAGTGGCGCATCTTCGGCCACGGCGTGTACGCGCCGGGCCAAGGCGTGTGGCCAAAGCTCACAAAGGGTATCTATGACGGTAGGCAGGTGGTCTCGGCGGGCCTGAGCAATACCGCTCCTGCCCCACGGTTCTTCAATCCCACACAGGTCGTGTACGTGCGGTCATAACAAAGACGGACGGCGATGATATGCACATTACCGCCTATATCGCGAGCAGCATAGAGAGGTGCGTCTATGGGACTGTCCAAACCAGCGTGGATGAGCAAGAAGCAGGCACGGGCCCTCGCAGCAATCGAGTCCATGGAGGACGAGGCCACGTTGCGGCACGTGGTGGCAGAAGCGCCCATCGAGTACGTCCGCATACGTGCCGCAGAGAAGATTGACGATCAGGCACTGTACAAGCGCTATGCACTGCTTGAACACGATTCTCATCTGGGATATGCCATGGCCATGCGCGTCGACGACGTCGACTTCCTTTGGGAATTCATCAGGCACGGAGACTGCGAGCGCCACGTCGTGAGTGACATACGGGACCGTATCGACAAGCTCACCGACGAGAGGCGCGAAGCCCAGAATCGCACGGTTCTGGCCGAGATTCCCAGCATGGACGACATCGCCCGCCTAGTGGAAATCGCGACCAGCGACCACAGACACGACGTGAATTCCATGAATCCCGTACGGGTTCTGGGTGGACCTACACCAAAATCAACCGAGAACAAGATGCGCGAGGCCGCCGTCGAGCGACTCGCCGAGCTCGACGCCGACGACGCCCTTATAACGGTAGCACACTCCCAGAACGCCACATTGAGCAACGTCGCCGAGAAGGCAGTGGCAAAGCTAACCGATCAGGACACGCTCTTCCAACTGGCTTGCGACGACACGTTGGGCTGGAACGCGCGGGCGGCTGCCGTGGACAACCTATCCGATCGCACCCTCCTCGGCCAGCTGACAGAGATGACTTCCCAGGTGCGCCCGCTCGAAGCGCCCATAGAGACACTCGCCGAACGCAGAATCCAACAGATCCGCAGCGAAGAGCTCTGCCATGGCGAACACGACTGGAAGCTCACCGGCCTGGAATACAACGGCTTGGGCGAGAACACCTACTACCGTTGCAAGCGTTGCGGCGTCGAGCGCCACGAGATCAGAAAGTACTAAAGTCGGCTTCGGCGGGATGGGGAATCGCGGCAGCGACCAAGAGGAGGAGACGATGGCAGAATACATCAGGACGGGAAACATCAAGCTGCTGTTCTGCTTTGCCTTCTATCTCGCTTGGTGGGTCGTGGGCTTTAACCCATGGCGACCAATTCGCGGTCTCAAGAGCGGCTGGCTGCTCATTCCCGCCGTCATATTTGGCGTCCTGGCCCTTTGCGACATTTGGCAGGGACTCGACTTCACTAACGGCCTCATACCGGGTAAAGCCCTAGTATTCGGTGGCATATCATGTTATGTGGCGCTGCTCATCATCTCAACCCGTAAGCTGTATCGGCCCGTAACCTCAGAGCTCTTTATCATCGTCCTTTGGGCGACCGTCGCCCTCTTGGAGGTAAACACGCTCGTTGTTCTTGGGCCCACCGCACCATGGCTGGGCTGGGCACTCGCAGCACTTTGCTTGGTCGGCGCCACCATCAGCCTCGTCTGCTACCTGGCGTTTTACGCATTCGATGGCATGGCAGCCTTCGTGGATGGGGCAATACCTCTGGTGCTCGCCGGAATCATGACGGGGCTCATCACCTTGTGCGCAGGGTAGGCGCGTGACCCCGAAGATGCTCCAGCCGCGGATGGCCTCGGAACGGCCGTCCGGCACGAGGCCGTTGTATGCGCCGCGGTGCGCACCCGCTTATGCCAGCATCTCGTTGGCCTTCATCCCCAGTCTGGTGAGCCGATACCTCTGATTCCTGCTATGGGGCTTGTCGGGAATGGTCATCTCAACCAAGCCAGCGTCAATGGCTTTGCGCAGGTAGAGTTGCCTAAAGCTCTTTGCATCCGAGAGTCCCAGCAAGCGCCTGAGCTCACGGGCATCGAGCTCCTTGCTGCCGAGAGTGGCGAGGAGTCTTTTGACTTGGGGGGTGACTTGGGGGGTGACTTGGGGGGTCGATGGAATGTTCGCGTCATCATCACGCAGCCAAGGGACGTCCCTTTCGACATCTCGTGTGTACTCCTCTACCGTCTGGGAGAGAGCGTCGACGAGCTCGTCTGTCATAAAGCCAAGGAACCGTTCCGACGTACCCGCTTCTTGTGATTCCCTCAAGGCCTCTATGTATTGCACTTTGTGATCACTACGCACGGCCGTGGGAACAACTCCGCCCTCCATCTGAACGAGATTCATTACCAGTCGCGCGACCCTGCCGTTTCCGTCGGACCAAGGATGAATGGTCGCGAGCCTGAAGTGCGCCTCGAATGACAGGTCGTATACGTCCGGGGCGGTCATGGAGTCTATGCTCGCGAGGCGTTCGTTGAGCCAGACGATGAAGTCATTCGTCCTCGGCTCCACCTTCTCCCAGGAAAGGTAGGACCTTCCCCCACGCCCCGCGCTCACGTTCTGTAATCTGAGGTCTCCCTTTGCCTCGTCGTACTCGCCGTGCGGCGTCCGATAGAGCGCTCCCGTATTGCGCATGACCAGCGACGAGAATGCCTTGAGCAGGGGAAGCGTAATCCTGGTCCTTGCGGCAGCCACCTCCTCGGCCACCTCGTAGGCCTGCTTGAGGTCGAGGTTCATCAGCTGCTCGACGACTGACCTCCCGGCGGGCGGAAGACCATCGTCAAACATGACCGTGTTCTCTTCCACGGTTACGGTCGAACCCTCTATGGCGGTCGAATGGGTGATAATCGAATAGAGGTGAAGCTTGCCGTAGTTGACCTGGCGGCCGATGCCAAGGCGGTCGAACTCATCAAGCAGCCGCTCCAAGCGTATTCTGCGCTGTTCCTCCATGGTCCCAGGCCCTCCCATCCCGTCTATCGAGTGCTTTTAACCTATCACACATCATGACAACACGAGCGCCTCTTCGGCCACGCCTTCCGAGGCGCCCATCCTCTCGTCGATGAACCACCGCACCCATCAGTCATTCGGAATTCATGTTTCCTAGGCATCAAGCTGGGATCCGTTACTTACCACCACGCGCCGCATCCAGGCGAAGCTCTCCTTGGGTGTGCGCCTGCCGGTGCCGTGGCCGTAGTCGTCCTGGTCCACGTGAATAAAGCCGTAGCGCTTGCTCATCTCACACGAGCTCGCACTGACGATGTCCAAGGCGCCCCAGGCGAAGAAGCCCCGCAGGTCCACGCCGTCGGCCACGGCCTCGCGCGCCGCCACGATGTGGTCACGGAAGAACCGCACACGGTAGGGATCGTGCACGATCCCATCCTCGCCGGGCTCCTCCAGGTAGCCGCAGCCGTTCTCCACGACGTAGAGGGGCTTGTGGTAGCGGTCCTGGTATACGTTGAGGGTCCAGCGCAGGCCCGTCGGGTCGATGGCCCAGCCCCAGGGGTTGGCCTCGAGCAGCGGGTTCTGGAAGGTGTCGCCGTTGCCCTGCTCGCCGGCGGCGACGCTCTCGACCGAGCAGAGCTGCGTGAGGTAGTAGGAGAAGCAGACGAAGTCAGCCGTGTGGGCGGCGAGCGCCTCGAGGTCTCCATCCTCCGCCACGACCGTGATGCCCCGCTCCTCGAAGAAGCGCAGCGCGTAGCCGGGGTAGCGCCCCTGCGCGAGGACGTCTGCCGGCAGCTGCTCCATCTGGTTACGGCGGTACGTCGCGAGCACGTCGGCCGGCGCCGTGGTCGCGGGGTAGGCAAGGTTAGCGTATTCCATCACGCCGACCTCCAGCTGCGGATAGCGCTCGTGGGCATAGGCTGTGGCGAGCGCGCAGGCCACCATCTCGTTGTGGAGCGCCTGGTAGCGGGCGGAGAGCGGGTCGGGCGTCTCATCGGTGGGCACGCCCAGGTGATTGAAACCCTCGTGGGCCACCATGTTGATCTGGTTCACCAGGATCCAGTGGGTCACGCGGTCGCCCAACCGGTCGAAGAGCGACTTGCAGAGGCGCACGAAGCGGCCGATGGTGGCGCGGTCGTGCCAGCCGCCGTGCTCCATGGCAAGCGCGAGCGGCATCTCGTAGTGCGAGACAGTAAGGAAGGGCTCCATCCCTTGCGCGAGCATGGCATCGACGAGCCGGTCGTAGAAGGCCAGGCCCTCCTCGCTCGGCTCCTCCTCGTCGCCGCGCGGGAAGATGCGCGCCCAGTTGACCGAGGTGCGTATGGCGTTGAGGCCCAGGCCGTCCCTGCCCAGGAGCGCCAGGTCCTCCTCGTAGGTGTGGTAGAAGTCGATGCCCCAGCGCTTGGGGAACACCCAGTCGTCCTCATGCGAAAGCATCTCGCGCACCTGCTCGCGGCTGAGGTCGCCCTGCATGCGCAGCTCGATGGGCACGTCCTTGCGCAGCGCGGAGATGTCGGTGACCGACATACCCTTGCCTCCCTCGTCCCAGGCGCCCTCCATCTGGTGCGCGGCAAAGGCGCCTCCCCAGTAGAAGCCTTCGGGGAAGCTGTGGTGTACAGGGGAAAGCGTGATAGCCATGGTCTGTCCTCACTCTGCGCTGGTTCTGGTATGACCCCAGCATACGAGGGGCGGACTCTCGTGAGCGCAAGGCGGAGCACATCGCATCGACGTTTCGTCTGCTCGGCTCCTAGGGCAGAGGGTGCCGAAACGCCATTTCGGTAAGGAGAGAAAGCATCGAAAAAAGATGCGTCAGTCCTCGCGCAACAAGGCTGAGTCGGAGCGACGACCTGGCTCAGCCCGGCGGCTGATCTCATCCTTCGCGCGTTGCGAGCCCTCTATGTCGGAGCAAAAGACGCAGGCATAAAGCGTGTCTAGAACGAGCTTTATTGACAGTTCGGACGTGAACCCAGCAACCTTCGAGTACAGCCGCTCACGTGTGGTGAGCACGAGAGTGACATCCGCCAGACGGCGAAGCTCGTTGTCACCCATGGACGTAAGGACAATGAGCGGTATGCCGCGGCGCTTGTACATCCGCGCCATATCGATAGTGGCGGGAGTTGTGCCCGAGTACGAAATCGCAAGGGCGCAGTCGTCCTCCCGCAATGTAGGCTCGGTAAAGAGCGGCTCCCCCACCAAGCTGCACACCTCGACCATCCTGCCCAGCCTCCTCATCTTGAGTTGAAAGTCCTGGGCATAGAGGAGAGGGAAGCTCACGGCCGCCATGTGTACGACACGTGCGCGCACAATGAGGCCCACCGCCTGCTCAAGCGCCTCGCCATCCAGGAGCGCAAGGGTGTCCTGCGCCGTCTCACGCGCGAGCGATGTCACCTTTGCTGCAATCGCAAGGGGACGATCCGACGTGACAAAGGGGTGGTTTGCGTCCACGCCACAGAAGTGCTGGCTCAGGTAGCTCGCCTCGGCAATCAACTCGCGACGCAGGGGCTCGAACCCCTCGTAACCGAGCCTCTTCGCAAGGCGCACAACCGCCGCCGGAGAGGTGAACGTCTCGGTAGCGATGCGCTTAGTCGTAACGGTTGCCATTTCGTCCCGGTGATCGACGAGCCAACATGCTATAGCCCGCTGACCGCTCGAGAGCATTGAAGTGTGATTGAGCTGTTCAAGCAAGAGCATGGCGCATCCTTCATTGAGCTGACGGGTACAACCATACCAAGAACGCCTGGTACGGACAAACACTGTCCCTATTGATCGCTCGAACTAATGCCGGCACATCCGCAAACGTACGCTTGCCCCTAGCCCGCATGCATCTGCGCGTCGGCCCAGCGATAGAGCTCGTCTAGCGCGGGAAGGAGCGTCTTGCCCTGCTCGGTGAGACTGTACTCCACGCGCGGGGGTATCTCTGCGTACTGCTCCCGGTGCACGAGGCCCGATTCCTCGAGCTCCACCAAGCACTTGGTGAGCATGGTGGGAGTGATGCCCACCACCTTGCGCCTGAGCTCGTTGTAGCGGATGGTTCCTCTGTCGCGGATGTACCACAGGATGGGCAGCTTCCACTTCTGCCCGATCACGTTCATGGCCCACAGGATTGGGCATTCGGTGTCGTAGATGTTTTCTTCACTCGGAAGAGGAACATCACGCTCTGAGTTTGCCATGGTCAGCTCCAATAGTACATAAAATCGACTAGCAAAGAAATAACTGCATACTACACAATCTATTGCACTCATCCTAGCATGAGTCTCGTCCAAGAGAAAGGATGCGGGATGAGCAAGAGGATCTTTGAGACGGCCCAACTGGGCAGCCTCACGGCGAAGAACCGCCTGGTGCGCTCCGCCACCTGGGAGGGAATCGCGACGCCGGAGGGCGGCATCACACCCATTGGCTACGACATCTACAGGGAGCTTGCCGCTGGTGGCGTGGGCACAATCATCACCGGCTTCACCAGCGTGTCGGACACCGACCAGTACATTGACGGCATGATGCGCCTCTCGAGCGACGCGCTGGTTCCGCAGTACCGCAGGCTCACGGACATCATCCACGAGCAGGACGTGCCCGTGCTGGCGCAGCTCGCGCTCGGCGGGTATTACCCCACGCCCACAGCCGAACCCGTCGAGCCGGACGACATGACGCCCGCACAGATCGAGCACGTGATTCGACAGTTCGTGGACGCCGCGCGCCGCGCCGAGCAGGCGGGCTTCGACGGCGTGCAGGTCCACGTAGCGCACTTCTTCTTCCTGAGCCGCTTCGTGAGCCCGGCCGCGAACCACCGCACCGACGAGTGGGGCGGCAGCACGGCAAACCGCGCCCGCATCGTGTGCCGCATCATCGAGGGCATCCGCGAGGCAGCGCCGAGTCTGCACGTCTGCGCCAAGGTGAACTGCACCGACCTCGTGGCAGGCGGCATAGAGGAGGCCGAGGCGCTCGAACTCTGCCGCATCTACGTGCAGGCGGGCCTCGAGTCCGTGGAGGTCTCGGGCAACGGCACCTCGGTGGCTGGCGTGCGGCCAGGCGTGGGCGAGGCATACTTCGGCAGGTTTGGCGCCCTCGCCGCACACGAGCTCCCCATCCCCGTGATGCTGGTGGGAGGCATGCGCTCGAGCGGGACCATCCAGTCCGTGCTCGATCACACCGGCATCGAGTTCGTGTCGCTCTCGCGTCCGCTGCTCCGTGAGCCGGATTGGCCCAACGAGCTAAAAGAGGGCACATCGTCGCAGTCCGCGTGCATCTCTTGCAACCGCTGCTACAACACGCCGGCGCACCGCTGCGTCTTCAGGCTGAGGGGCTAGCCATGGAGCCCGTCTACGTTGCCACACAACGCGGTCCCGTGCTCGCCGGCGCGCTCTTCCCTGCCAGCGGCGACGCGCAGAGGCCTGCTCGCACGGTGGTCATAGCCATCACCGGCACCCACGGCAACTTCTACTCGAATCCCTTCTACTACAACGTGGGCGACACGCTCAATGCCGCCGGGATCGACTTCGTGTACGCACAGACCTGCGACGCCTTTGGGCAGATGCGCTCGGTGGACGTGCATACCGAAGAGCAGGTGCTCATTGGCTCGTGGAACGAGCGCTTCTCCTACACCGTGGACGACGTGGGGGCGTGGGTCAACTACGCGGAGCACGTTGGCTACGATCACGTGGTGCTGGCCGGCCACTCTCTGGGTGCCAACAAGGTCATCCGCTACCTCAGCCAGACGCATGACCCGCGCGTGGACCGGTTCCTGCTGCTCTCACCCTGTAACGTGAGGCACCTCACTGGCGTGGTCACGCCACGCGAGCGCGAGGTCGTGCGCACGATGGTGGAGCGGGGCAAGGGGCAGGAGATGCTGCCGTTCGCCTGCTTGGCTGGATCGAGTGCGTGGCCGACACCGCCTACGACTGGCTCTTCTCGGACGAGCTCGACAACGTACACGTGGAGACTGATGCCGACTTTGGCCAGGTTGCGCGCATCGGGCACGAGGGCGCACTACTGATAGGTACCTATGACACGTTCACCTACGGTGACCCGGCGGGATTTCTCACGAACATAAACGACCACTTTCCGCACCCCGAGCACAACAAGCTCGTCTTCATCGAGGGCACGGGCCATACCTATCAGCAGAAGGAGCAGGAGATGGCCGACGACGTGCTTGAGCTGGTGCAGACATGGGATGCCGAGGGCTGGAAGCGGGGTGAGTGATCGATGCCGTTTGTCGTAGTGCGAGTGAACATGGCCATAACCGCCGAGCAGGAACTTGAGCTCAAGGCACGGCTGGGGCAGGCGATCGGACTCGTTCCCGGCAAGAGCGAAGAGTATCTGCTTGTGAGTATCGAGGACAAGTGCCACCTGTTCTTGGCAGGCGACGGCCAGATGCCCCTTGCCTATCTTGAGGTTAGCGTCTTTGGCAACGAGGTCCACGCGGGATACACGGCCTTCACTTATGCGCCAAGGCACGTGATAGGAAGGGCGTGGACCCCTAGTACAACATCTGCTAATTAACTGGACTGTTTCAGCGGGAGGGTGTCGACCACGACATCCTCCGAGACGTCCACCTCGTCGAGCCTGTACTTCCAGCGGTAGACCACCGGCTCCCTGTTGACCTCCTCGAAGTACCTG
>JAFWIE010000087.1 GCA_017533825.1 Atopobiaceae bacterium
CTCCAGGTACTCCCTTTCCTCGTTCGTGAGTTCGATGACGCTCGCTCTTCTTCCCATGGGATGGCTCTCCTCTCGTCGACGAGAACAGTATCCCATTGTGGGGCTCTACAGTCCAGTTATTTTAGAGACGTTATACTAGTAGTTGGGAAACGTCAGCTACAACAATGGGGCAAGGTATGGGCCCATTCCCTGTTAACCCCCTGTCCACTAAAAGCTTACAGCTCACGTCGTCCTCCGCACCGATGCAGATAACGCGCCCCTGTATGCGCTCGACCGTGATCTTCTCCTCTTCGCGCACGGGATGCCGCCGCTCCGACTCGTCAAACAGAGGCCGCGACGCGACAAAGTCGCCGCCCGCCTTAGAGGCCTCCTCGATCTTTTGCCAGTATTCGGGATGACGATAGGCATAGGGCAGGAAAGGTAGCTGCTCGCCCTGCCATGTCACACTGGACTCGTTGTCGCCTGGCCGCTCGCGGGCACCGTCCTTGTTGTCCCGGTAAAAGGCCTCCATCACGAAGTCAGGAGGTGAGACGGCGACGGTCAGGGAGATGTCCGGATAGTACGACGCGGCCAGAAGGGCCATCATGCCGGTGGTAGAGGCACCCATGACGCCGAACTTCTCGCAGCCTTGCGACTTGAGGAACTCGATGGCCTTGCCAAAGCGCTCGAGCGGATAGCTGTGATGGCCATAGTCCTTCTTGGCAGGAGACATGGCAAGGACCTGACAGCCTTGGCGGTTCAGCCACTTTGCACCGCACTTTGCCATATAGTCGTCCGAGGAGTCCCCCAGCATGAGGATCACGGCACACCTTGTACCTGAGCATTGGGTGCCGGATACCATGCTCCAAAGAACCCATCCCGCTCCGGTGTAAACGACTGCTTCTTCATCTTCAGCCTCTCTTGCGTGCGACCGCCTCTCCCCAAGCACCCGCTTATCACCCTCAATGAGGTAATCGCACACCGGGTCTCCCTCTGCAGTGTTGTTTGCTTATTCTAACTCTATTGGGGAAGGACGATTTGCGTAGAGCGAAACGAAGCATGCCTCGTGCTCGAGGCGCGCCACGAATGATCCCAGCCAGTCGGTGCCAGCGCCGGCGGCCGCGCGCTACAGGCTGAGCAGTGCGCGATAGAGCTGCTCGTCGGCATCACCAAACACGTTGAAGACCACGGTCATGTCAGACCCGGCGTCATCAAGCCACGTGCGCACGGACCGCACGGCAATATCGGCCGCCGCACGCTGCGGAAAGCCAAAGATGCCCGTGCTGATGCAGCAAAAGGCGATGGAGCGCAGGCCCTCGGCCGCCGCCGCATCGAGGCAGCTCTTGTAGCAGGAGGCAAGCTGCGCGCGGTGAAGCGCCGTGGGCAGGCCGTTTGCGATGGGCCCCACGGTGTGGATCACGCGCCGAGCCGGCAGGTTGTAGGCATCGGTCACCTTGGCCATGCCCGTAGGCTCCTCGTGGCCTTGGGCAGCCATGAGGCGTGCGCACTCCAGGCGAAGCTGGACGCCAGCATAGGTATGGATGGCGTTGTCGATGCAGTGGTGCCCCGGAACCCAGCAACCGAGCATCTGGGAGTTGGCCGCATTGACGATGGCATCAGCAGCAAAGGTGGTGATGTCGCCACGCCACAGGCGCATACGTCCGTCCGCAGACGAGGCTTCGGCCTCCCCTACCGCATGCACGCCACGCTCAGCAATGAGCCCCTGCAACAGCTCGTCCTGAAGGGAGAGGAACTCCTCGCTCGCGGCAGCGCGCACACGCGTATTCACCAACGCACGGAACACGGGCCAGAGGTCCGACTCGGTAAGCAGCCGGCTCGCATCCATACCCCGCTCCTCGGCAAGCATCTGTACGAGCGCATGGAGCAGCTCCGACTTCCTGGCAGCCTCCATCACCGCACCCCCTCAAGAAGTGCGTCTAGTGCCCGGTCGATGTCCGCATCGATGAGGATCGAGCGGTCGGCGATCTCGCGCGCCGTCATCAGCTGGCCGAAGTTGATGCTGGCAAAGGTGGCCTGCGGATTGTCGTAGGTGTAGCGCCAGAAGGGGTACTTGATGATGGACGGCGTGTTGCCGCCCACGCCAAGCTCAAGGTAGAGCACCTTGCCGGATTCGTGCGCCCTGAGGAACGCCGTGTAGCGCGCAGCGGCCTCATGCCAGCCCTCGTCCTCCACAAACGTGTTGTCCGCCCGCAGGTTCATGCTCATGGGCTTGCCGCATACGGGGCAGTGCGGAACCAGCTCGGTAGGCACGCGCAGGTCATGCCGCTGCTCCACCATCGCCTTCACCGTCTCGTAGTTGTCGTAGGTGCGCAGGTGGCACGGCTCGCTGCACTGCCACAGACCGTAGTCACCCTGCGTGTAGAAGAGGCGGTCCTTGGGAAAGCCCGCCTTCTGGAACTGATGGTCCACGTTGGTGGTGATGACAAAGAAGTCCTTGTCGCAGACAAGCGCAAGCAGCTTGGCGTAGGTGTCCTTGGGCGCAGGCTCATAGCGGTTGCACCAGATGTGGCGGCTCCAGTAAGCCCACTGCTCCTCGAGCGTGTCGAAGGGATAGAACCCCGCCGTGTACATGTCGGTGAAGCCGTAGCGCTCGATGAAGTCGCCAAACAGCCGCTCGAAGCGCTCTCCCGCATAGGTGAGGCCTGCGGAGGTGGAGAGTCCCGCGCCCGCGCCCACCACAACGGCATCGGCCTCGTCGAGCGCAGCGCGCAGCTGTTCTAGCTCGTCCTCCCAATCCCGATCTGCCATGCCACGACCCCCTAGTCCGTGCAGGTCACGCGCAGGTTGCGGAAGAGCCCGTCAGTGCCGTTGTCCACGTACAGGCCCACCCCACCTCGTGCCTCGCCGCCTGCGAACATCTCGGGCACCACGAGCGCGGGCGTGTCCATGTCGTCCACGTAGAAGCGGCCCTCCGCGCCTGCGACCTCGGCCTTTATGAGCACCCACTCGTCCATCTCGATGTCGGCCTTCGCCTCAAAGTCCGCTATCCCCCGCTCGCGGAAGTACGCGAACGTGTAGCCGGGGTAGGAGAAGTACTGCATGGTGTGGATGCGCCGCTGGGGCTCGGTGCAGCTGCGACCGTTGCGCGGGCGCACGTAGAAGCCCTCAAAGCGGTCATCGGCCTCGCTCGCACGAAAGACGATGCCAATGAAGCCACGACAGTCGATGTCCGCCCAGGAAGAGAGGCGCGCCCGCACGTCCACCTCGATGGTCCCGTCATGGAAGTCGCTGCCCACGAGCCGTGCGTAGGTGGGCACGTCAGGGACCATGTTGTCCTCGGGCTTTATCACGCGCAGCACGGCCTCGCCGTCACACGTGGTGAGTCCCGCATCAACCCCCACAGGCACGAACGTCTGGTTTTGGAACACGATGGAGTCGGTCATGGAGCGCTCCTTTCGATGGGCTTCCGTTGCTCGTCTTCTGGTCGTCGTCTTCAGAGGTGCGCCTCGATGTTGGCAAGCACCCTGTTCAGGTAGGCGTCAAGCTGCTCGGCCTCGGTCTCGCTGAAGCCCTCGTAAAAGACTGCGTTCATCTCATCCGAGACCTCGTCGTAGTCTCGCTCGAGTCCGCGCGCCTCGTCCGTCAGATAGATGAGCACCTTGCGACGGTCTGTCGTCGTGCGCTCACGGCGGACGAGCCCCGACTCCTCCATGCGGTCAATCATGCTGGTGAGCGAGGTCGTCGCAAGGCCGGTCTGACGCGAGAGCTCGCTCATGGGCACGCCGTCCTTCTGCCACAGCACGAACAGGATGCGCCCCTGCGGGCCGTTGAAGGCGGCGACGCCCTTTGCTGCCAGCATCCGCTCGAGCAGCCTGCCGCTCACCTGTTTGATGCGCGTGACCAAAAAGCCGCCATACCGCATGATGTGCTCCTCCCGAAAAAAATCTCTCTGTCTAGTATTGTACTATATCGGACTATCTGAGACAATACTAATTGCCGAGCGGATAACTGATTGCGACAACCAGAGAAGTACCTCACGTAAGGAGAAGAACATGGAGAAGGAACTGTTTGACTACACCGCCGCCAAGGTCGAGGAGCTGCTGGCCGCACCGTCGAGCTCGAAGACCACGCGTGACGCTGCCCAGGGCTGGAAGGACGCCGTTGCCGCCGGCAAGGATGCCGATGAGGCCACCAAGGCCTTGCTCGACGCCATCGACGCCCACCACACCACCATCGACGAGCTCATCGCCTTTGCCTCCGGCGCTGCCAAGGACATCATGGGCGAGGAGGTTGCCGCCGGCATGCTGGCGCACGCCCAGGAGATCAAGGCTCAGGGCGCCAAGTACTGCGACTGCGCCGCCTGCACCGCCACGCACGAGCTGCTTGCCAAGCACGGCCGTCCGGTTCTGTAGCAGCGCCTCAGAAGCCGAAAGAAAAGCGCGCGGGTCGAGATGCTTCCCGCGCGTTCTTTTGAAAAGTGCCGCTCCTATCGGCGAGAAAGAGCGGCACTTCGCAATGACCCTACTCGGCACTTATGTAACCGGCAGCATGACAATGCCGGGCTAAGGTGACCTGAGAAGCTCTCCCATGCGAATAACTGCGCACAATTAGCTTTATTGTGCGCACATCCGTTCCGAAAAGAACAACAGGAGTTTTATAAGCAAACTACGCACAATTTATATGATTGTGCGTAGTTTTGAGGACTTGCAAGCACGAGCGCTGACACCAGCATCAACCGCCATGCGACGCCAAAAGGTGCGCCCGGCTGGCTCGAACCAAATCGAGCCTGTCGGGCGCACCGTCCCTTCACCTGGCGAACGAGTCAGGCGTCCTTAATCCAGGTCCTCACCGTTGCTCTTGATGCACTTCTGGTACCAGAAGAAGCTGTCCTTGCAGCTGCGGGAGAGGTCGCCCGTGCCGTCGTCGTACTTGTCGACGTAGATGAAGCCATAGCGCTTGCGCATCTCGCCGGTGCCGGCGCTCACGACGTCGATGGGGCCCCACCAGGTGTAGCCCATGAGGTCGACGCCGTCGGC
>JAFWIE010000137.1 GCA_017533825.1 Atopobiaceae bacterium
GACGTGCGATGAGCGAGTGGCTGAACCTGACCGAAGACCAGAGGAAGCGCATGGAGGAGGCCGAGTCCGCGGAAGAGAAGGCGGCCGTGATCCGGGAGGCCGTGGGCGAGCCGAAGGAGCTCAGCCTGGAGGAGCTGGATGCCGTGAGCGGCGGTCAAGAGGTAGTCATCCCGCCGACGCACGAGGAGATAGATGCCTATTGGGATTTGGTCGAGTCGCAAGCGAAGGTCAGCGAGCTTAATGCCTTGATGATGGCATTGAATTAAAGCTCATCCCATTCGCGGCCTATCCTATAGATTATTGCACATCATTCTTTACAGTTAACCCCATAGCCGGAGAGCGCGCCAAGATGCACCGCATGCTCGACGGAAAACAGGGTTAGTGGGCAACAGGCCAAAGTGACCGCCTGCGCTAGGTCCCTTTCGGCCAGCTTATAGCATTTTCGCATGATTTCGATTTGAAACGATTGGCTCAATATCCATGATGCATTATGAGTTGCAAGCAAGTTGTTGTATGAGAGTCCGCAAGGACAATCGAGCGGAAGAAGGTGGGGTATGGCAAGCTTCAACGAATTGACTCCTGAACAGATGGAAAAGGCGAGGGAATGCAAGAATACTAAGGACTTGGTCGCACTTGCAGAATCCGAGGGCATCGTCTCACCGATGACCAGCTCGAAGCTATCTCGGGTGGCAACTGGATCGACTGCTTGAACGAAACGTGGTAACGCTCAGTTCGAACGCATTTGCCTAACATGACGCGGCGGTCGCAATAAGCGACGGCCGCGTCATGGTGTTTCGTCAGTTTCTTTGGCAAGAAGGCGCCGTTGATGCTCGGTGACGGGTCTGATGCTACGCGTGCTTTTGCAGTGGGAAGAGGGAGCCATGATCAGGCGCACACTCATGCAACGCGACCGGGAGCTGATCGACTTCGAGGTCGATCCGGTGACGGGCGAGGCCCGCATCTTCGATGCGGCGGTTGGCAACTGGGCCGCTTCTTTGGGATTGGACCGAGAAGGCAGGGATCAGGTTTTGACGACGCTCATGGTGCGGCGTGCCCTGTCGCCCATGCGCAAGGACTTGGACGACATCCTTGCGGCTTTTGGAGCAAAGTCACCTGTTGACCTTGCGCTCATGGGGCGCGGACTCTCCCTCAGTGATCAGTTCTGGTATCGCGCCCCTGGTTCTTCCGAACGTTGGGAGGACGTGAACTTCTTCGACAACGGATGGGATCAGGGTTTTGGCGCGGCGGTCCTTTTGGGCGATTACGTCCGTCTGGCTGCCTGCTCGCCCGACGCCCCCGAAGTCACGACATCTGGCCACGCCGTCAAAGCGTGGGAGCGCAACGACGACGGCATCTACCTTGTCAAGGCAGCCGAGTATCCCGATGGCATCGAGCTCGTGGGAGCCAAGTTGGGATTCGATCTGTGTTCCCTGCTCTTCGGTGAAGGTTGCTGCGTATCCTTGGATGTGGTGGAGCGCTATGGCAGGCCCTGCTCGATCAGCCCGCTCATGCTGGATGGCGATGAAGAGCTCGCGGACGGGAATCGGGTCTTTGCGATGGCGGATATGTGGGAGAGCTCCAGCCTGAGCAAGGGAGGCATCACGGCGCAGGCCTGCGACGCCCTCGTCGATGCCTACGCGGCCATCGGAGTTGCAGATGCCTCGGCGTACGTAGCCAGGAGGGCATGTTTCTCCTGCCTATCGCTGCTTTTGGACTTCAACCCGAGCAACTTCGGCGCCATCCGCAAAATCGATTCGGATGTGTGGCGCGCGGCACCCATCTTCGATTACGACGGCGCCTTCGGCTTCCCGCTCAACGGCACCTCGATTTCGTATCTATGCGAGAACCCCTCTCTTGTGGAGCTGTTCTGCGCCCAGCGATTCTCCTTCCTCAGGCCACGCTGGGATTGGTCTTGGTACGATTCTCGAGCACTCGATGGCTTCGAGGACGCCATCATGAAGGCATACGCTTCCTGCCGGAGTCTGCCACCCGTCTTTGCAGAGCTCATTGCCCATCTGTTCGTTGCGCAGCGCGATTACGTGAACAACGTTGCGTCGGGCGCGTGACGACGGATACGTAGGAGGTGAAGCAACATGAGAGTTCGGCGCGTGGGAGACGCGCTGCGTGCTGCGCGATGGTCGATGCTCTCGAGACGTGCTTTCCTCATCGTCGGGCGTCTGGTCGCACCGTTTCGTCTATCCGCTGGCGCTTGACGAGGTCGGCGAAGATCCCGCCACGCTCGATAAGCTCGTCGTAGCTGCCCTCCTCGGCGATACCGCCGTCGGCGACCACCAGGATTCGGTCACACTCACGTACGGTCGACAGCCTGTGCGCGATGACGATGCGCGTGCATCGTAGAGACGCGAGCGAGTCGGCGACATGCTTTTGTGCCTTGTTGTCGAGCGCGCTCGTGGCCTCATCGAACATGAGGATGCGACGGTTGCCGCACACGGCGCGGGCTATCATGATTCGCTGCCGCTGACCACCCGACACGCCGCCCCCGCCCTCAGACACGAGAGTCTGCATGCCCATGGGCATTGTACGGATGTCATCGGCAATACCTGCAAGCTCGGCGGCTTTCCAAGCGTCATCAAGCGTAGCTGAGAGCTTATCGAGCATGCTCTTGTAGTCATCGCGGTGCGGGCAATAGACCTGGAAGATGTCTGCCCCGCTGAGCGTGACGATGCCGCCCGAATCTTGAGTGAGCTCGCGAAGCTTGTCTGCCATGCGCTTGAGCACGTCGTCGGCATACGCGTGGCCGAAGCGCTCGTTCAAGACGGAGAAGTGGTTGATGTCAAAGACGATGGCATCGGTGCTCGTCTCTTTGTGGTGCTGGTCGCACTGCTCCGCGTAGCTGACGAAGAACTCTGGGTTGTAGAGACCGGTCTTTGGGTCGCGTTCGGTCGATTGGATGATCTGGCGGTCTTCCGAGAGCTCGATGGTACGATGCACGCGTGCCGCGATGACGCCGGTCTCGGGGTAGGGCTTCTGGATAAAGTCGCTCGCCCCATGTTCAGGCACTCGATTTCCTGCGTGAGGTCCGCCGAGACGACGATGACGGGAATGTGGCGCATGGCGGGAGATTCCTTCATGCGGCGCAGTACCTCTTGGCCGCTCATGACGGGCATCAGGAGGTCGAGAAGCACCACCGACAGCGTCTCGCGGAACTCCCATATGAGCCGCATGGCCTCCTCGCCATCCGGGGCCATGAGTATCTCGTACGCGTCTTGCAAGAAAAACTCGAGCATCTCGCGGTTGATCGCCTCGTCATCAACGATGAGGATGCGGCGCTTTCCATTGACGGAAGTGAAGTTTGCGCGAGTTTCGAACATGGCAGCTCCCTTGGTGGTACTGGGTGTCCGATGCGCAAGAGCACGCAGGACCCAACGAAGGAAACTACCCCTACCAAAATCCTTCTAATAATAAGCGGTTTGGAGAGATTTTGCTGACGAGGTGGCCGATTCCCCAATCGGGCAGATGGAATCACGACGAAGTCGATTCCCCATTGCGCAGATGGAATCGCGACGAGCTTGACGGGAAGACGGCCCGCTCCACTTCCTGAGCGGTAAGGCAGTCCTCGACCACGGTGCCCGGCTCCGTGCGCGAGGCGGGCGCTCAATGGCTCGTTCGTTCCTACTCACGTGCTATGATGAGTTTGCATCACCCAACGGACTCTCGCCAGCTCATAGGGAGGCAGCCGTGAAGAAGACACTCGTGCTCATGCGACATGGCAAGGCGATGCCATACGCACAGGACCAAGAAGACGCAGAGAGACGTCTGACGGAGGCCGGAAGGGCGGCGCTGAGCGCTCGACTGCCCTACATGCTTCGCCTCCTCGAAACCACGGGGGATGCCGTGCGAATATGGTCGAGTCCGGCAAAGCGCGCCCGTCAGACCGCTGAGCTCTTGAGGAAGGCGCTGCGAGAGAATCGCGTTCCCGCAAAGAAGGTCAAGACGCACGAATGCCTCTGGGAGCAGGACATCGACTGGTTCCTTGACGAATTGAGCGCAAGCAAGGCTGAGGTCATCTTTGTCGTTGGCCACGCCCCATTCGTCGAGGACGTCGTAGAGGGCTTCATGGGAGCGTCACCGTCGTTTTCGACTGGTGCCCTTGGCTGCTTGGAAGTGCGCCTTGTCGATGGGGATGACGGCCAAAGTGTCCCAACGCGGGAGGATGCTCGGCTCCTGTGGTTTGCGCAGGGACCTGTCGCCGCGGATTGGAATACGCTCGTTCAGCTCCAGGCGACGATTACTGCGACTGCGGAGCGAATCGAGGATCGACGCAAGGCCTTCTTTGCCGATCCCGATGACATCGAGACCATTCATCGCTTCCGTACGAACACCAGGACGCTTCGCAGCCTCGTGGCGTTCATCAAGCCATGGCAGAAGGCGGAGCAGAACGCAGAGGCCCAGGCGATTCTTCGGGAGGTCGTCAGGTACACCTCGCGCCAACGCGAGCTGGATGTGCTCGAGAAGCAGGTGAGTGCAGACCCCGACGCCTCGCCTAAGCTGGTCGCGTTCTGCAAGAAGGAGGCGGCACGCGAGCGGGCCAAGGTCCTCAAGATTCTGAGGTCAAAGAGAGTCACCAAGCTCTTCAAGAGGGCAATGACGTCGGTAAAGAGCATCGCGTGGAAGAAGTGCATTGCGAGGCGCGGACTGCCGCAAGACGAGGTGCGCGAGAGGTTTGACGCCTTGGTCGAGTCGGTGAGTGCGGACCTTGCCGCCCTCGACCTGAGCGATACCGAACGCACGCACGACGTGCGGAAACGCGCCAAGCGAGCGCGCTATGTCGCAGAGCACAACATCGACATCCTCGGGGCGGATGCCGTGGCCATCGCCGAGGGTATGAACGCCCACCAAGACAGCTTGGGCGAGGTCTGTGATGCGCGAGCCAACATCAGGCTCATCGACGAGTTCTTGCTGCGGGACCTTCCGAAGAGCGTCGTGCGAGACCTTATGCGCATGCGAGAGCAGAACGTCGCCTTCCTTCGCAGTGCCCTGCACGAGTCAGAGGGGCAGAACCAGGGGAAGGAAGGCTGACGTGCCGGGCGGATCGTTTGACTCGTCGCGGTGAGTCAAACGATCCGTTCCCGACCGTCGCTTACCGCTTCTTCTTGTCCTCGCCGATGCGAGCGTGGAGGGCGAGGACGTAGTCCTCCGGATTGTCTTTGAAGGCCACGCACTGCCGTTTGTCGAACAGACGCTTGTATGGGCATCCGCCTACGCACATGGGAAGCCACACGCACTCGCGGCACTCGCCGTCAGGGACAGGGGAGGCGGTATTGAGGTACATGGTGAGGTTGTCGGGCTTGGATGCCGTGGCGAGTGGGTCGGCCGGGTTCCAGTCATGGGCCGTTCCGAAGGAGATTGCGGACTTGTCGACGGCTTCCCAGCACTTTTGCAGGTTGCCGCGATCATCGATGCCAACGAACCGGATGCTGTGTGCGCCGCAGTAGTTGCCACGTCCGGTACGAAAGCGCCCGGCCTCCTGGCGGATGCTCACCTCGCTGGCATTGGTGTCGCAAAGCAGTCCGACTTGGTCGCCGCGCCTGTCGGCAGCCTCACTCCCTGTGACGGGGGCGGGGTAGTACATAAGGTCGTTGCCGGACTCCTCGGCGAGCTGGCGTATGAACTCCTGGAGCTCGTCGATTTCGGACATGTTGGCCTCATGCACGTTGTGCCGGATGTCCACGCGGCCGGAGATCTTTACCGTGCGAAGGTTGGCGGTGATGCGTTCGAAGGTCGGGCCACCCCCTGCGAGGCGGCGCGTGGCATCGTGGGTCGCACCGAGGCCGTCGATGGTGATCTGGTAGCTACCCACCTTGCAGCGGTCGAGCAAGTCGGCCACGTCTTGCGTGAGCAGGTATCCATTGGTGATGATTCCGGCGCTGTACGTAGCGCCACGATCCTCCGCGAGCGCAATCAAGCGTTCCGAGAGCGATTCGATGACGTCTATTGCGAGCAGCGGTTCGCCACCGAACCAGGTAACGGAGAGATTTGTTGCCTTTGACGCCTCCATCATGCGCTCTGCGAGCGTCACCACGTCGTCCTGCACTTCCTGCGACATCTTGCCACGTCCGTGGTCCTCGAAGCAGTACGGGCAGTCAAAGTTGCAACCCATGGTTGGGCAGATGGTGAGTCCCACATGCTTGCTGTATGCGCAGGCGGCACGTCCCATCGTGTCGAGCGCCGCACGTTCATCGAAGTTGACGATAATGCCGCGCTTGGAGAACCGCTCGATTATGGGGTGGTGCTCGTCGAGCTCATCGAGCACTGAGAGCAGATACATCTCGAGTGGCGTGTACTCGGCACAGTTCCCCTTGAAGATGTTCGCGATCGCCACGTTCTTCGTTCCCGGCAGCGGTGCCATCAGGTTATAGCGCGATACGCGCCAACCGGCCTCTCCGGCCGTGCGCGTCTTGTTGGTTTCGCTAGGGTTCATGAGTTCCTCCTCGGTTCGCACCTTGTCATTGTATACGCATTGCGGTACGGAGACGTTTCGATCGGTGGGAGATTGCGGTCGGCCGTGGGGCAAACGCATCGGATGGTTCGGCTACCCAAGAGGCCTCAGAAGCCTCAGCCACCAGTGAGGGACCGCTGCATCAATGAGGAGGCTGCCGCAAGCGATGCCGACGCAGACGACCCGCCCCCTTCCTGAAACACTGACGGTAAGCCTTGTGCATAATTGTGTGGTGGCCGCAGCTCGAGATGCGCGATAATTCCTAAATAATATTACAAAAAAACAAGGCCACAGGCAATGGTGGAGGAGTATACGTAGAGAATGGCACTTCCCCATGAACGCTGGCATTATTACGGGAAACACCTCTGAGCGTGACGGTGGTGGCGTGTATGTATCAGTGTGCTGAGGAACCCGATTTCTCGGTGCGAACGACGCAGGACGACATCGACTTCGAACGTAGTCGCTCGGAGGCGGCAGCCAGTGCCGCCACGCACGCAACGGCCTTCACGGATGCCTACTTGGAGACGCTCGCCGTGTACCGAAAGATCGCGGAGGTCATGCCCCTGCGAGGCGTGGTGCTCGTTCATGGCTCGTGTGTTGCGGTGGACGGCGAGGCGTTTCTCTTCTGCGCACCGAGCGGTACGGGCAAGAGCACGCACGTACGGCTGTGGCGCGAGTTGTTGGGCAGTCGCGCAACGATGGTGAATGACGACAAACCACTGGTGCGCGTTGCTGCGACAGGCGCGATTGCCTATGGTACGCCGTGGGATGGCAAGCATCGGCTATCGAGCAATATGGCCGTGCCGCTTCGGGCGGTGTGCCTGCTGAGTCGCGCGGACGAGAATCACATCGAGCGCGTCATGACTGCCGATGCATATACACTCCTGCTTCGACACGTCTACCGTCCACTCGACGCGGAAGCGCTTGTTGCGACACTCGACCTGGTGGATTGCTTGGCGGCCAGCGTCGAGCTGTGGCGATTGCGTTGCAACATGGAGAAAGAGGCGGCGCAACTGTCGTACGCTGCCATGTCCCACACGATATAGAGAGGGCCCTGCATCGACCTCCGCAGCCTGGAGGTCAAGTCCTACCAGATGAAGTTCGATTTGAGCATCTCGCCATTGTCGATGAGGATGTCCTCGCCGGTAATGGAGCGATTGACCATTGTGAGATACCAAGCAAGGTCGGCGACCTCCTTGGGCAAAGCCCACTTGCCGAGGAGCGTCTCGGCAAGCACTTGTGCGTACAGGTCTTTGCTCTGAAGGATGTGCCGATTGGCGGACGTGATGACTCCTCCGGGAGAGATGCTGTTCACGGTAATGCCACGCGGGGCGAGCCGAAGCGCGAGATTCTTCATGTAGCCCACGATTCCCGCCTTGCTCGCCACGTAGAGTGGGAACTCCGCCCCGTTGCGTGCGGAAGCAGACGCCACGAAGAGCACGGACTTAAGCGTGTCACTCTCGATGAAGTGCTCGACGAATCGGATGGTGCCCATGAGGTTGATGTCGAGCGCGTGTTTCTCCTCAATGGTTCCGGCGTTCGCGATGAGGATGTGTGGTGCGGGGACTGCTGGCCTCTCGTGGTTGCGTATGTCCCATGTGACGTGGGTGTAGCGTGGATGCACTAAAGTGCCGGGTGCCACATCGAAGCCATACACGCGATGGCCTTCGTGCGCGAATCGCTTGGCGATTGCCTTTCCTATGCCGCTCGACGTGCCGCTTATGATGACGTTCATGGGATTAGGTGAGGTCAAGGGCTTTTGCCGAGCTTCCGCCCGAGAGCAACTTTCGCGAGATGCGGTATCCGATAGGCGAAAAGAACACCTCGAAGAGCAACTCGAGGATGGCACCGGTCAGCGCGCAGGTGACGCACTGCAGCATGGTCCAGCCAAAGAACGTCCTGCTCACGATGAGGGCGAAGGTGATGTTGTCGGTGAACTGCGCCACGAACGTAGAGATGTAGCTGCGCAGGGCAAACGTGCCAAAGCTCTTGTTGTCGCCGACTTGCTCGCCAATGCCCCAGTTGAGGAAGTTGTTGATCACGGCAGAGACCGCGTAGGCAATGGAGCTACCGAGGATGATGAACCACGTTCCGCCGAAGGTGTGGTCAAGGGCCACGTTGATCGTCGCCTCGCTTCCGGGCACAAAGCTCTCTCCCCAAACGCCGGGGATGATACTCGCAACGTAGAAGACTGCCACCATCACGAGGTTGAGTGCGAGCGCCGTGAGGGAGACTGCCGTTGCCGTGCGCGGCCCATAGCAGTGCGTCGCCACGTCCATGGACAAGAACGCCAGCCACGAGAGGAGAATGCCGCAATCGAGCGCAAGCCAAGAAGTGCCCGTATCGATGCTTTTGTTTGCCAGAAGGTTCATGCCCACGATGGAGAGGGTCGATAGCGTGAGAATGAGCGGATGGACGGACGAGAGCATGCGGTTGAGTTTGGTCAGGGCATTCTTCATGCGACAACAACTCCTTGTTTTTTATAGGTGGTTTGCAAGGTGACACCTGGTGAGCTATTCGCTTATTGCAAGCGCAAGGCTGAACTGTACCACAGTGACGCATCTGGCAGCAAGATTGATGATGGGGTGGGCCCTCACCCTTACTTGCGCAGGTAGTCGGCGTTCACGTAGCCGCTCTTGCCGAGCTTCGGGGAGTAGACCCACCAGTACTTGCCGCCGGACTTGTCCTGCACCTCGACCGTGTCGCCCGTGTAGAGCTCGCCGATCTCGTTGGCCTCGTCGTAGGAGGGGGCGGTGCGCAGCGCGAGGTAGCCCTTGTCGACCTTGACGGAGTAGGTGCCGTACGAGGACGACCTCGGCGCCGCTTGGGAGCTAGATCCGGAGCGCAGGTAGTCGGCGTTCACGTAGCCGCTCTTGCCGAGCTTCGGGGAGTAGACCCACCAGTACTTGCCGGACTTGTCCTGGACCTCGACGGTGTCGCCCGTGTAGAGCTCGCCGATCTCGTTCGCCTCGTCGTAGGAGGGGGCGGTGCGCAGCGCGAGGTAGCCCTTGTCGACCTTGACGGAGTAGGTGCC
>JAFWIE010000138.1 GCA_017533825.1 Atopobiaceae bacterium
TCGGCGTACACCTGCGACCCGCTGACGTCGACCGGATCGACGCTCTTCACGCCGTCGAGAGCCGCGAGCGCTTGCGCCATCGACGACCCGCTGGCGCTTGCGGACGATGTGCTTGCGCTCGTGCCGCCCGCAGACGAGCTGTCGGAGCTGCCGGCGTTCCCACCACAGGCGGCGAGCGCCAGGGCCAGAGCGGCAGCCATGGCCATCACCGTAAATGCTTTCAACAATTTCATTCTGTTCCCCCTCCTTACGAAGCATGCCTTTTCATGATACACCTGACTCGCGGCCAGCGTCTCCTGCGCCTGCCGGCGAGGGCCGCGCCCGCACCGGCGAGGGCAGTCGTGGCAACGCCAGCAACCGACGTCGCGTCGACTTGGCCATGTCGGCCCCTTTTCCCGGCGCGTCGCGTCGAAGACAAGCGCCTGACACTCGGTTTCGTGCCGAGGCGAGGGCGAAAAAGCTATAATGTGCAATGCGATTCAGGCCAAAGGTGGTAGGAGAAGCTCATGAAGGGACATTGGAAGTACAAAAAGCCGGTTGCGGTCGTCACCTCGATCGCGTTGGCGTTCTCGCTCGCGGTGGCTCCGAGGGTCGCGAGCGCCCGCGGCGCGGAAGACGAGCTCGCTGTTGGTACGATGGCCATGGACGGCATTCCCGAATGGGCGGTCGACGACGGTGCGGATGATTTCGCGCTCACCGCGCAATCGGCTCTGCCAAGCAAGTATGACCTGCGCAGCGACGGCTTGGTGACTCCCGTGAAGTGCCAGTCCCCGTGGCAGACGTGCTGGGCGTTCGCCGGCATCGCCGCAGCCGAGACCTCGATGCTCTCGGCAACGGGCTTCGAATACGACAAGCAGACCAACGACGTCGATCTCTCCGAGCGCCATCTCGCATACTTTGCGCTGCATCCCGTCACCGAGGTCGACGACCCCGCGCAGGCGGGCGAGGGCATGTATACGATGAGCGACGACCGCCATGCGGCGTTCGACGCCGGCGGCATGCCCGTGTTCATCACCACCCTGTTCTCGCAGGGCGTCGGTCCGCAGGCGGAGGCAATGTTCCCGTACCGCGGGGTGGATGCGCAAGGGGAGTCGCGCCTCTGCACCCAGGCGTTTGAAAGCGATCCGGAGGGCACCACGCTTCTCCTGTATGCATCTGCAGAGGGCATGACTGCGGACGAGTACAAGGAGAAGCTGGAGAATGAAGCGAGGGACACTGGCTCTACCTACGATGAGGTGCTCAAACCTAAAATGGAGGAAGCTAAAAAGTACTGTGAAAACGATGGCACTTATTTCTATCTTGACGACTGGACGATCCCCGCAACCGATGGCAGCGGCAACTCAAACCGAACGCTTACCCCCTTCATGACGCTTAGGGACGGCAACGTGCTGCCCGGGTACCAGAACGCCGACAACACGCCAAACCCTCAGAGCATCGCCGCCATGAAGCAGGAGCTGGTGAACGGCCACGGCGTCACCATAGCGTATAAGCCAGACAAGGCACGACCCAGCGAGTCGAGTGACTCGCGCTACATCAACCGCGAAACTTGGGCCCAGTACACCTTCGAGAGAGCTGACGCCAACCATGCCGTGTGCATCGTCGGCTACGACGACGACTACCCGGCATCCAACTTCACGCATGACGTATTCGCAATGGTGAAAGACGAAAGCGGTACATACGTTATCGCCAAGGACGCTGAGGGGAATCCTATTGTTGATCCCGATGCCACCGCAGCATCCACGCCTCCCGGTAACGGCGCGTGGATCGTGAAGAACAGTTGGGGCTCCGAGACCGACCAGACAACGGACGACCTCGGCAACGTGGTCAACAACGGCACCTATGGCGTGCCGGATGAAAACGGCAAAGCCACCGGGTACTTCTACCTCTCCTACTACGACAAGAACATCTCGCAGCCCGAGACCATGACCTTCTCGCCCGATTTGCTGGAAGCTGCCGGCGACTTCGAGGTCCTGCAGCACGACTACATGGCTGCGCAGAGCGGCTTCTACATCACACCGGCAACAGCCGACGTCACGAGCTCGGCGAACGTCTTCGAGGCACCGCAAGACCTCGCGATCAAGGCCGTCTCCACGCGCACGTCGGAAGAGAACCAACGCGTGACCTTTGCCATCTACGAGCTAAAGGACGGCGCCACAGAACCCACCGACGGCACGATGCTCTACCGCACCTCGCGCAACTTCGAGCATGCCGGCTTCCACCGCCTGGACCTCGATTGGGCCATCGAAGTGAAGGCCGGGAAAAGGATCGCCGTCGTCTCGACCGCGTCCACCTTGGACAGCGACGGCACGCGCCTCTATAGCGCTTCCGCGAACCAAGCATTTTCGAAACAGTCCGTGGAGTTTTTGAAAGGGATGAATGTGCCGATGAAAGTGTACGGCGAGGCGGTCGTGAACGAGGGGGAGAGCTTCCTGTACTCGAACGGGCAATGGGTCGACTGGACCGAGCATATTGCCGCGTTGCCAAAGAGTACGGAGTTGTTTGCGTCAGTAGCTCCGTTTCCCGGGAATACCTACATCGAGCAGTTCCCCATCGACAACTTCTCCATCAAGCTGTACGCTGTGCCTGCGGAAATAACGCTCACGCACCAAGAGGCCAAAGCGGCTACCTGCACCGAGCCGGGCAACATCGAGTACTGGTACTACGACACGACCGACACATCCGAGGGTCAGAGGCGATACTACAAGGACCAAGACGGCAAGGAGGAGATCGAGCTGGCAGACACCGTTATCGCCCCGCTCGACCACAAGTGGGGGGCTTGGACGGAGCTCGATGGCGAGCAGCACCAGCGTGTGTGCGAGCGCGACTCGTCGCATGTGGAGAAGGCGGAACACGTTTGGGACGAGGGCGAGGTGACTACGGAGCCCACGGCCACGAACGACGGCGTGCGCACCTACATCTGCAAGGATTGCGGAGCGACCAAGACCGAGAGCATCCCCGCAACGGGCTCCGAGGAGAAGGGCGACGACGACAACGCCAAGACGGGCGATGCCGCAACGACGGGAACGCCCAGCACCGGAGCTCCCACCAGGACGAGCGGTCCCGCAACGACGGGAACGCCCAGCACCGTAGTTCCCACCAGGACGTCCGGTACTAGCAACGTCGCGGCGAAATCGAATACGGGGCTGGCCAGCACCGGAGATTCCATGGCAGCGTTGCCGGCGCTTGCCGCAATGGGCCTGAGTGGCTTGGTTCTGCTCGTGGCGGGCAGCAGGATGCATGTCGGCCGCCGTCGTGACAAAGGGGATGAGTCTTAGTTCGTCGGGAATGAGCCAGCAGAAAGTGCTCTCACGCACATAGGAGCCCACTGGCAAATGATGTCCAAGTGATATGATAGTTTCACCATACGATGCATGTCTGCGGTAGAAAGGTGGTAACACATGAACATTCAGCCTCAAACAGATGGACAATCATACGAGTACACAACGTTTCCCCGTGTGTTTGTGACCTACGCATGGTTCAAGCCGTTGCTGGTTGGCCTGCTTACGGCGGTATTTTCTTTCATGATTCTAGGCATTACGATCCTCATTGGCCTACTTTGGCTAGGAGACCCAGGATTAGTGATAGAGGCTCTCATGAGCAACTCAAGCCCCTACTTCTACTCGGGTCCTGGTCTTCTCATGGCGGTTGGCGGGGTTTCCGGCATGTTGCCCGCCTTGGCGCTTGCCGAACGCATCGTGCGCGGTCGACCCTTCTCGTCGTACTCGTCGTCGCGCGGCGGCTGGAACTGGGCGGCGTTTGTTAA
>JAFWIE010000088.1 GCA_017533825.1 Atopobiaceae bacterium
ACCAACTTTCTGCAAGAGACCAGCTATATAAAGTCAAGTAGAGATTTGTGGAAAGTCGGAATGTGTCGCCATTGTGTAGAGGATATAAAACAGTGAATCAGTGCCGTCCTGCGATCCTGTCTGCGCATGTCGACGCTGACCCCCGGTTGGCGAGGGTCGCTTGCGTTCGGCCGGCTGTCGGAAGAATGCCCCAGCGGCTACGCCCCCGAGCCGCGCACCTCGGCGTCCCCCGCATCGAGGGCGGACTGCACGGACGGCCTCGGCTTGTACTCCCTGCGATCGCGCAGCAGGGCGAGGATGACGCCGCAAAGCTTACGCGCCACTGCCGAGAGCGCCACGTAGTGGTGCTTGCCACGCGCGACGAGCGAGTCGTAGTAGTCGCCGAAGTAGGGGTCGTTCCTCCGCGCGCCGTCCGCCGCGGTCATGAGCGCCTCCCTGAGGTAGGCGCTCCCGCGCTTGGACATGTGCTGCTCGTCGCCGTCGAACTTGCCCGACTGGGACTTGGACGACTCGAGTCCCGCGAATGCGAAGAGCTGCTTGGGCGTCTCGAAGCGGTCAGGGTCGCCGACCTCGGCGGCGATGGTGGAGGCGCAGACGGGGCCGATGCCGGGCACCGACTCGAGGATCCTACCGACCTCCGGGTCGAGGAGGCGACCGATCTCCCCGTCGAGGGCGGCGACCTCGTCGTCGAGCCTTCGCACGAGCCCGACGATGCTCCCGGCCTCGAAGGCGAGCGCCTTGGCGGCGAACGTCGTGCCGACCGACGACTTGGCGGCGGCCTTCACCTCGTCCGCCTTCTCGCGTCCGAACCGCCCGCGCGACGCCGTGCGGACCGTCTTGGCCAGCCTCCTGACGTCCGTGGACGCGATCGCCTCGGCGCTGCCGTACTCGGACATGAGGGCGCGCATCGTCGCGGAGTCGTTTCCGCCGACCATCCCGCCGAGCTCGGGGAACGTCCTGTCGGCGATCGAGGTGAGCCTGTTCTTGAGGGCGGTGCGCTCCCTCACGAGCTGGCTCCGGTAGCGAGTGAGCTGCTTGAGCCCCTCGGCGTCCTCGGGCGAGACCCTGGACGGTCCCAGCCGCTTGAACCGCGCGTACTCCGCTATCAGGAACGCGTCGATCCTGTCGGTCTTGGTCTTGCGCAGCGTGTCCGCCTTCCTGAAGGCGTCGGTGAGCACGGGGTTGACCACGGCCACGTCGAGGCCGTGGGCGTCCAGGAACTCCCAGAGCGCCAGCCAGTAGTGGCCGGTGGACTCCATCACCACGAGCGTGTCCCCGGCCTCGCACCCGAGCTCGCGCATTCGGGCCAGGAGCGACCTGAAGCCGGCCTGGTCGTTGGAGAACTCGAAGGCCTTGCCGTGCGGCGAGCCGTCCTCGCGCCTCACCGCCGCGACGTGTGTGTGCTTCGCTACGTCGACTCCCAGGTATTGCATGCTCGGCTCCCGTCCGCTCGTATGGTACAGGCGAAGGTCCTCCTTCGGACACCGCGACACGCAGCCTCGTTGGAAATACGACCCGAGATCGGTCTTCCAGCCTTATTCGCGTCCAGTCGCGGGCCGGAGGCGCAAGTCTCTTGCACGGGACCGAGTCCCAGGGGATTCCGTACGCCCTCCGCCCACTGCGCACCCTTTGTCGCACAACAACGTGCGCTTCGCAAGGCGCGGACATCGAAGTGGCGCAGTGGGTTTTGCACCACTCCTAACGTCAGTTATTACTATACGAGGGGATTTTG
>JAFWIE010000139.1 GCA_017533825.1 Atopobiaceae bacterium
ACCTGGCTTCATCCCGGACGATTGGAGTCACCATGGAGTACGATGAGTTGAGCCAAGAGCTGAAGGACAAGGCCAGGGCGTGCAAGACTCCGGAGGAGGTGCTGGCGCTCACTGAGGAGGAGGGCATGACCCTCAGCGACGAGGAGCTCGACCAGATCGCCGGAGGCAAGGGCAAGTGGGCCCACGAAGCGTGCAATGACTTCATCCGGCAGGGTAAGCCCCGCAAGAAGTAGGTTGCGGCGCTGGCGCTCAGCGCCACGCGGCGCCCTGCGCTCACCAGTGTTGGGTTTATCACCAAACACAACAAACCTGCAGTTCAGAAGTGGTGTGTCCGCGAAGCCGGCGCACCACTTCGCTTTAAAGAGAACACCGTACCCCCGCCACCCGAGCAGCCACCGCGTTCCTGCCACCCGAGGAGAAGCCCATGCTGAACAGGTACACCGGCGACATAGGCGACTACAGCAAGCTCGGCCTCCTTCGGGCCCTGCGGTCGGCGGGCTTCTTGATAGGGCTCAACTGGTACCTCACGCCCGACGAGACACATAACAGCGACGGCCGGCACGTGGGCTACCTCGGCCAGGACGAGTATCGCGCATGCGACCCGGGCCTTTGAGCCGAGCTGGGAGCCCTCGTGAGGCTGGGCAGACGCGAGGTGCGCCACATGGAGAACGACCGCATCCTGCAGGCCAGGTTCTTCTCGGACTGCCTCGACTTCGGCGGGCAAACCCGGGCGGAAAGGGCCCGAGCTCCGAGCTAAGCTCTTGGATATGCTCTGCCAGTCTGGCGTTGAGACTCCGGAATGGTGGTGGGACGCTTCGAGCGTTAAGCGAACGTGCCCTCTGGCACGTTCGTAGCGAGAAGGCGCGGGCGTTGAGCGAGCGCTCGTATTGGCCAAGCTCCAATTCGTGGGCGAAGGAGACCCGCTTTATCGCGAGCTCGAACCCCTCAGCTAGCCCGAAACCCACATAGCAAGGAAGAAGGCCGCCCATCGATAGGCGGCCTTCGCGTTACTTGTCCTCGTATGCCCTGCGCACGTCGTCGTAGAGCTCGAGGGTCGGTATGAGCGGCAGCAGCACGATGAGCAGGAACAGGCAACCCACGATCCCGAGGAACCAGCCCACCTGCTCTCCGAGCCACCTCAGCCTCGTCATCATGACAGCATCTCGTTCACGCGCCGCTGTACGATCGAGTAGTAGGAGCCGAGCCGGCGCCTGCGCTCCTCGCCGTTGCCGTAGTCGCCCCGGATCACCGCGCGGGCCATCGCGTCGACGTCCATGGAGGCCGAACTCGCGCCCGCAGCGCCCAGGATTTCGTTCACCCGCCTCTGCACGGCCGAGTACCTGTCGCCCAGACATTGACAGCGCTCGCTCGACGCTCGCGCCTTCTCGCTACAAACGCCACGCCGTGGCGTTTGCTTTACGCTCGAAGCGTCGCCGTTGCCGAACTCGCCTGCGATCACGCGCCTTGCCAGGGCGTCCACGTCGTAGGAGCCACCAGAGGAGCCGCCAAGTAGGATCCGGTTGACCTCCGCCTGCACCTCGTCGTAGCGGTTGCCCAGTGCCGCGCGCCTTGCATCGCCATTGCCGAACTCTCCGGCGATGACCCTCGCCGCAAGCTCTGACACGTCGCCAGATGGCACACCAGAGCCGGTAGGGGTTGAGGCCCCGCCAACGTCGGCCTTGCCGTTGTAGTGGAGCACGCCGTCCCAGCTGCCACGGTAGTAGTCCTGGATGCGCGACTCGCGCCCCGTCTGGTCGCCCGGCGCATCGTCGATGCCGCCCGTCTCCGAGCCGGTGAAGTGGCCGATCTTACCGCCTCCCAGCGCCATCGCCGTGTGGCTCTCCTCGGAGGAGGGCTACATCGAACAAACCGAAGACAGCCCGGTCATTTCCGACAACAGCGGCACCCGCGTGCTGCCCACGAGCCTCAGCCGTTGGTGGACAGAGGACCGCGCCAAATACGGCCTCGACGGCTGGTGCCTTCACGAGTTCCGCCATACTTACCTGACCCTGCTTGCCATCAACGGCGTGCACCCCAAGGTGATGCAGGAGCTCGCCGGGCACTACAGCTCGCAGATCTCCATGGACATCTACACCCATGTGAACATGGACTCGAAGCGCGAGGCGGTAGCCGCCGTCGCGTCCGTTTTCTAGACCCGCCTGAGCACTGCCAGAACTGCCTGGTACGAACTTCTGCACGATTCGTACCAGATTCGTACCAGCAAGACCGCCAAGACGAGGGGAGTTGCAATTTCAAGCTTCTGACCTGCGGGAACGCAGACGCGATTTGAAAGGAGGTTTTCATGCGTCTGTTGAGTGGGAATAGGACCGCTACAAAATTGTGCGATTCTCCAGGCGCTCCGGACGTGGTCCCGGGGCGCCTTTTTGGTGCGTCTTGGGGACTCGTGTGCCTGTTAGGCTAACGCGAGCGGCTGTATTCCCGGCCCCTACGCGTTCTCGTCAAACGACGGCCTCCTTAGAGTTGGACGGCCGCAAAACGTAGAATAATCTATCCGCATAACGCAGAGTTATGCAGTCGCAAAACGTAGAGCATAATGGTCGCAAAATGGAGAATCTAGTAGAGAGGACCATGGTAGATGGGCTATGGGTCGCTTGCAAACCCGTCATACAGGCCACGATGCGTGGACAAGTCGATAGACGAAGCCCTGTCCGTGTTTGGTGGTGCGCTCATCCGCGGGCCGAAGTACTGCGGCAAGACGTGGAGCGGACGCAACCACGCCAACAGCGAGGCCACGCTCATGCCCACCGAGCAGAACCCCTCTCCGCTCGGCGTGTTCGCCGCCGCACCGTCGCTCGCCCTGCGCGGGGAGTCTCCCCAC
>JAFWIE010000140.1 GCA_017533825.1 Atopobiaceae bacterium
TTACCAAAGAGGGTAATCCTCACGGTGCTGATCATGGCGATGCTCATCATGTTCGTTTTTTTCTTCAACATCCCGAACCCCAACATGATCCTGATCGCAGGCCTCGTCATATGCTCGGCATTGTTCGGCTATGGCGGCGGGATCGTCGCCGCACGCCCCCCTCGGTTGGACAGGACAAAAATCCCTATATATTAATTGTCTGTCCGTCATGCTTGGGACGCTTGGTAAGGGACTTCGGACCTGTACAGAGGACAGTGGGCTGGGATGCCCCCTGTCCTCTGTACAGGCTCACGTCCAGTCCCTGGCCCTAGCGTCTCGCGGGGAGGCCTTGCCACTGTCCATCCTGCGTAGCGAGGCAAAGACCAGAAAGACACCTGCCGCCCATGCGATCCCCGGCACCCCGCCCCGTGCCGCCGCACGCGCCCGTCAAGGGCGCCCCACGAAACCCCGCACAAGTCCCTGCGGCACTGGTGGAGGTTGTCGTTGAGTCCCCTGACGCGCGCTACCACGGCGGCCAAGACCCTTGGCTTCCAAGGGTAGATGAACGCGAGCGCGGGGCTCGTGACACCTACCCGAGAGGAGACAGGGACATGAAGACCTTCGATTTCAAAGACCAGTGGGGCGACGTCACGCGCGTGCGCCTCGTGCGCGGCGCCTACGCCGACGGCTCGCTTGCCGTGCAGGCGCTCTGCGAGGGCGACGGGTACTGGGAGCCGTTCGCCACCCTCACCGTGAACCTCTGCGACGCGCGCAGCCAGAACGCGTCGTGCGCATACGTGGACACGAACAACCTGCCCACCGCGGCCGACTTCCTCGTCGAGAACGGCCTCGCCGCGTTCACGGGCGCGTGCGGCACCAGCGGCTTCTGCACGTACCCGCTCTTCGCGTTCACCTCGGAGTTCTTCGAGGCGTGCGCGGACGGTGACGGGGAGGTGCGGTGATGGCACGGGTGAACCTCGCCAACGAGCAGCACGGCACCGTCTGGGTGTGCCAGACCGCCACCTTCGACGAGGGCGAGGAGCGCGAGTGGGACTCGTTCGCCACCCACGCGGCCTTCGCCACCCGCACCGAGGCGATCATGTGGGCCTCAAGGCTCGCCCACGACTACGCGAGCGTGCTCCGCCTGCTCCTCGCCGTGGACGGCTCCGACGGGATCAGCGTGGACGTGCAGCCGCGCGTCTACGACGGGCGCGACTACGAGCCGTACGCAATCACGGACAGCTGGGAGGTGGTGCCGGGAAGGCCCGTCACCGAGTGGCACGGCGACGAGTGCCACGACGTCGGCCGCCCGGCCCTGGAGGGAGGAGTCTCGTGAGCGCCCTGCAGCTGGCCGTCGTCCTGGCCCCCACGGCGCTGCAGCTCCTCTGGCTGCGGCACCTCGGGGCCGCCCGCGGCCGTGTCCGACAGGTCGCCCGCTTGCTTGTCTACGGCGCCGCATCCGCTGCCGCGGCTGGGGCCGTCGGGACCCTGGCGCAGGGCCTCCTGGGCCTCGCGCTCGCCGAGGGCACGGCGGGCTGGATCGCCGCGCGCTGCATGCTCTGCGTCGCCCTCGTCGAGGAGCTCTGCAAGCTCTTGGCGGCGAGGAGAGTGTCCGAGCGCTGCCGCATGGAAACCATGCTCTGCTGCGTGCTCGTCGCGATCGGGTTCGACCTCGCGGAGAACCTCGTCTACTCGATAACGGCGACGATGGCGGTAACTGTCGTGCGCGCACTGAAGTCGGTCGCCGGGCACACGCTATACGGCGCCATCATGGGCCTCGCGCTCGGCAGGGCGGAGCGGGCAGAGAAACGTGAGGGCGACGCCACGGCGTGGCATATGGCCGCCATCGCCGTCCCGACGGCCCTGCACGGCCTCTACGACCTCTACACGCTGCCGCCCTCGGCCGCATTCGCCTCCGCGCTCACACACTGCGCGCTCGGCACCGTCGCCGCGGTGATGCTGGTGCGCAGGGCGCTGGGCGGACGGTCGGCTTGTTAGGGCGTTACGGTGTTAGGCCTCCCGGCTCCCGTCCCATATTTATATTTATCCTCTTTCCCTATCCGTGAGGAAAGGCCATAACACCGTAACAGGGGCTTCGGGAAAGGCCGTCCATCAGGCTTTTTCCTGTGTTACGGGTTCCACACGCTGTTACGGCTGCCCGTAACGGGCACTGGCTCGGCAAGGGCGTTGGCCGCGCGGCGTCCGTGGGGGCTCACGACGCGAACCTCCCGTCACGGACCGCCCGATTTACGCTTTTCCCGTTATTTCCTACAAAACCGAAATTCGAAGCAACGCCGCGACGGGCGCGCGCCCCGAAGGCGGGGCATGCGCGCCACGTTACCCGTTACCGACACACCGCACGCAGCGTGCGTGGGGGTTCACGACGCGAACCTTCCGTCACGCTCGGATCGCTGAGGAACGGTAACGGGTAACAGGGAGGCAAAACTGGCAGGCCAGAGGCCATGTTCGCGTGTTACCCGACCCCATGCGAGGCGTGGCTTCGGGTAACGCGGCGAGGCCCACCGCGTGGGCCGCCATTCCGGAGGCGCATCCCCGCACGCGCGGCACGGGCCCCTCCCACATCCCGTACCGCCGCGCCGGCGAAGCGCCTGCCACGCCCAAACCGTGGCGCCCCGCCTCGTGCGGCGACTTGCGCCCCGAGACCCAAA
>JAFWIE010000141.1 GCA_017533825.1 Atopobiaceae bacterium
GCCTAGCCTGCCAAACCATGCCGCACATTGCCTCACCTGGCCGTGCCTAACCAAGCCTAGCCTCGCCTGCCAAACCAAGCCCTGCCTAGCCCGGCCCTGACGTGCCAGGCCATGCCCTGCCTGCCAAGCCATGCCTTACCGGACCAGACCTAGCCACGCCGAGTCACTGCTATCAGGCAGGCGTTCTTTGGCGCTTTGCCTCAAGTTTGTCCGAGTAGTACCGAAACCTCCGGTCTTGCTTGTTCAGCATCACGCTCCCGTCACCGTTCAGATAATGGAAATACGCGTCGAGAAGAGTTCCGACAATCCATCTGACGGTCGGGTTGACTTTTTTGCCCATGTACGCATTTACGAGCGTTTTCTTGCACGCCGCAATGGTCTCGCTCGTTGGTGTAAGTCTGCAAAACTCCTCAATGAACTCGTCGACCACGTTGAAATCGTCGACGTACTTCACGATCTCTATGAACATGGAGTATGCCTTCACCGTTCCGCACGAGACCGCGTCGCGCATCCTGAGTCCAGTCTTGACGTACTCGAGCACCCTCTCCGGGTTCTGCTCGCAAAACAGAACGGCGAGACCTCTGTCGATGTTGGATCTCGTGTCCCACTTTCCTTGCATGGCGGAGATGAGCGGAGCGTGCCCCCATTCGATCGCCGCCGCTGGACCGGCGAGTGCCGCGCATTGGTTCTTGTACGGCAGGCTGATGAAGTCGGCGACCTTTCGGGGCGTGTTCGCGTCGATCGTCTTGAACTTCTCCTTGCCGTCCACGATGTACGCGACGATGAAACGGTAGGTCTTCTGCGCTCGCACCATCGCCATCAGCCTGTGCTGGGCGTCATACAGAATTCCATCGTCATCACCTACGACGATGGTCTGCCCGTTCTCGGACACGAACCTGTCCTGACGCATGACCTCGGCGAGCTGTTCGACGTACGCCTCCCTGACCCTGCGGTTCTCTTCGTAGTTGTGGGCGAGGAGCAGCTCAGCCCTCTCGGGCGTTATGTCCTCGACGTTTGCGTGATATCCCATTACGACCTCCATTAGCCATTAAGCATTTTACGCTTCATGACTTAACCTTTCCATTGGTGTAAAAGGTGCGCCCGGAAGGATTCGAACCTGCGATGGGATTTCTCCGTCCGGTTATGAGCCGGATGCCATCGACCGCTAGGCGACAGGCGCATGTTGAATGTCTTGCAAAGCATTACTATATGTACCGGTATGTCCTGCCAGATGTACCAGTACGAAAGCCGCGTCCCGATTGGCGTCAGGACGCGGCCCCGTTAGCTTCTTGCCTACAGGTGCCTCAACCCGTAGCCCCTTGGCACGCATGCCGAGGGGATTTCATTTTGTTCACATGGCGTCAGCATCTCTGCTGATGGTAGCCTTGCGTCACCCGTCGCGGCACCATCCGCCACGTTGCCCAACCACTTCGGTCGGGGTGGGTGCGAGGCTTACGCTCACCTACTGCGTGCTCATCCATGCCGTGGTCTCCCACCGCCACTCCGTCCCCCGGTCATCGCGCGGTCATGGTCGCGCTCTCGCTACGAGACGGTCTCCGTGGCATCTCACGGAACTATTGCACGAGATTGGTTTTCAAGGTGCTGCGGGTGTCGAGCACCCGATGCGAGACTTTGGGAATGCAAGTGGGAAAGGAGTTGCAACACGCGAAGAGAAAGTGTGTGAGTCCCCCAAAGCCCCGCATCGGACGCACGCCACGGTGACGTGCATTGAGCCTACTTGGCCGTCGTGTTCTCTCGCTCGCGTAGCCACTGCCTGTATCGTTCGACAAGCAGCAGAAGTGACTGCTCCCTCAGCGTGATGTCGTTCATCGCTGTTCGTCCTCGATCGGGGTTATGAGCTCTTGTACGGTTATCCCAAGTACGTCGGCAAGCGCTATCACCTCGTCGAGAATCCACGGACGCGTCCCGTTCGTCCTCGTGTAGAACGCGCTCCTGCTCAGGCCGATGCGTGCCGCTATCGCGTCCTTGGTCGTCCCGCTGGCCTCGACGAAGTTGTTGATGTGTTCGGTAATCGCCTGCATAACCATTCCTTTCTGTCCGCAACTGCGGACAACAAGTATTATTGTCCATTCTTGCGGACTTTGCAATAGTGAATTACAATTAATTTGTCCACATTTGAGGACGGACATTTGTTTGGGGTGATTGACATGACGTTCGGCGAAGTAGTGCGGCTCTACCTCCGTGACCGTGGGATGACGCAGAGCGAGCTCGCCCGAAGGATGGGGGTCGGGAGACAGACCGTCAACAGCCTTCTCAAAGAGGATGGCCGCAGCCCGATCCTCGAGACCGCAATCGCCGTCGCGAACGCGCTCGACGTCCAGTTGCAGGAGTTGGTCGACACAATGAAATCGCGCTAGAGCGCCATGCGCCGTGGCGTGCAGGGATGCTTATACCCATATGCGTCGCAACGGCAATACCACTCAAAAGGATTACGACGTGTGGTATAATAACACTCGCAAACAAAAAAGGCGAGCGATGCTGGAACATCCTCGCCACGACTCATGGAAAGGTAATGAAACATGAGCAATGACTATTCTATCACAGAACCAATCTCGATAATACCGGAAAGCGTGGAGAAGGCCATGATTGACGTCCGTGCAAGCGGGCTCGAATGGTCGACACTGGTGGCATTGCTTCACTACAGCATCTCCCCCGACGGCGAGTTGGGCATGCGTAGCAACGGCACGTTCATAACATCGACCGACATTGCCAAGTACATACAATGTCCGAGAGGTGATGTACGGCGTGCAATCACAGGCTTGAAGAAGAAGGGCGTCATAGAGCTCTCCCGATACGTGGTCGAGGACGACGTTCGCAAGGCGGTGTATAGGTTCGTGGACAGCTCCATCACAACAGCGGTGTCAGAGTGCTTTGAAGAGGTCATGCAGGACGCAATGAGCGAGAGGAACTAGAGATGCGTCGATTCACAATCGTCGAAGAGGGAATGTTGGAGCTTGCCGAGGAAGTCGGCATCACGTATCGAGAGTTCAAGGCGCTCATTGCGCTGATGCACCACAACGTATGCGAGAACCGAGAGGTCGGGGTGTCGAAGGGCGGGTACATAATGACCTCGACCGACACCGCAAAGTACGCGTGGCTCGCAAGCCCATGCGTCGCGAGACAGGCCGTGATGGGACTCAAGAAGAAAGGCGTGATCGAGGTGTCTCGCGTGGTCGTGAAGAGCAAGATGAAGCTCACCGTGTACAGACTCACCGAGCATGCCTATGAGATGTGCGTCAACCACGACGCGGACGAAGACGATTCCATGTGTGAAGAAGAGCATGCGGAAGGCACCCGTCACGAAGACGCAACGCCTACGTGTTACGTCAGTGGAACACCTTGTGTTACGTCAGTGGAACACACACCAACAAGTACCCATCAAGAAGCTCCCACCAAGAACGACTCGCATGGACTCCCACCTGAAAAGAACATACTTATCAATACCACTACAGAGAACAGAAGTGCTTTTCAGCACTCGCGTTCAGAAAACTGCAAAGAAAAAATCGAGAACGACAGGTTCGTGACGCCCCGCTACCCGTACCCGCAGTCGGCAGAGGAGGTGGTAGAGTACGCTCAGGAGCACTGGGAGGAACCCGGCATGGAGGACCTCGCCACGCTGCTCGTGACGGAGCAGCCAGCGATCGACTTCTTCAACTCCAACTCGAGGAAGAACTGGACGCTCCCCGACGGGCAGAGGATATACGACTGGCACTCGATGCTGCTCGGCCTCGGCAAGAGGATAATGAGGGACTCAGAGCGCCAAGGAGAGCGCTTTCGCAGAAGAACGGCCACTTACTCGTAAAAGTACAAAAGTGCCCCGTAGAATCGATTCTGTGGCCTCTCAGGCACATCGGAGGTAGATAATGAGAAAGAGAAAGAAGAAAGACAACGCATCGCCACCGAAGAACACTGCGGTGATATACGCGAGGTTCTCGTCGTCGAAGCAGCGCGAGGCGTCGATCGAGGACCAGGTGAGGATATGCGGCCAATGGTGCGAGTCGAACGGGTACGCCGTCGTCAACACCTACTGCGACCGCGCCGCGTCCGGAAGGACCGACGACAGGCCGCAGTTCCAGCAGATGGTGTCGAGCGCAGGCGAGTCCGAGGTGGTCGTCGTCTACATGATGGACCGGTTCTCCCGCGACGTGTACGACGCGCCGATATACAAGAAGAGGCTCCGCGACAGGGGCGTCCGCGTCGTGTCGGCGACCGAGTCGATGCCGGACGGACCCGAGGCGATGCTCATGGAGTCGATATACGAGGCGATGGCCGCGATGGAGTCCGCGCACACGTCGATACGCACGAGGCGCGGCATGGACGGCAACGCGCTCAAGTGCATGCACAACGGCGTCGCGCTGTACGGGTACGACCTCGGAGAGGACGGGTACTACCACGTCAACGCGGCGAAGGCCCCGAACGTGCGCGAGGCGTTCGCGCTCAGGTCCGAGGGGAAGAGCTTCGGGTGGATAGCGAGGGCGCTCGCCGCCAAGGGCGTCACCACCATGAAGGGGTTGCCGTGCACCAGCCAGATGGTGCAGGCGATGATACGCAACGAGAAGTACAAGGGCGTCTACCGCTGGGGCGACGTGAGGGTCGAGCGCGGCATGCCGTCGATAGTGACCGAGGAGGAGTGGGACATGGCACAGGCGATAAGGTCTGCGAAGAGGAGGGCCGAGGAGGACTGGACGGACTTCGCATTCAGCGGCAAGGGAGTGTGCGGGAGGTGCGGGATGAACCTCGTCGGCGTGTCGGGAAGGGGAAGGAACAACGTCAAGTACACGTACTACCGCTGCTCGGACAGGTGCGGCGCGAGGACCGTACGCGCCGACGTCCTCGAGGGTGCCGTCGCGGACGCGCTGAGGAGGCTCGTGTCGGAGCCCGACAGGGTCGCCGAGATAGCCGACGCGGTGAGGTCCGTCATGGAGGGAGAGTCGAACGACGCGAAGGCCGCTGCGCTCGAGTCCGAGAGGTCCGAGCTGCAGAGGAAGGTCGACAACCTCGCGGCTGCGATAGAGGGCGGCATGCCGTACAAGGTGGCCCAGACGCGCATGGAGGGTATGCTCGCGAGGATCGACGTCATAGACCGCGAGCTGAGGGTGATGACCGCCAAGGAGACCGGGTTCGACATCGACACGTTCGTCGAGTTCCTCACCTCCGACCACGGCATATCAGACCGCACGCTGCTCGACGTGTTCGCGTGGCAGGTGCAGCTCTTCGACGACAGAGCGGTTGTGGTACTGAGCTACGACGTGAAGGGCGAACCGGCGAGAATCGAGGTTCCCGTCGGTTCGCATGAAATAGTCTGGCTCCCCAAACGACCCACTGGTAGAAACGAGAGGGTCATGCTCAGCCCGACGTACGTGCGCGGAAACCTCTCGATATTCGTCGTGGAGAAATTCGTGATGATGGCGGTGGATTTCTCCTAGTTGCGCTATAATGTCCCTCGGTGTTGTCCATCACCTTCTTTCTCGGGGCGGCGGCGAAGTGCTTTCTGGTTGTCACTTCGCCGCCAATCTTATGCGCACGCGTTTTAAGCTCTCTTGACTCTTTCTTTTTCTTGTTTTTCTTTCTCTTGGTGTTAAGTACTTGGTTCTTAGTACTTGGTTTTTAGTACTTAGTCTTTAGTAATTAGTTGTACGTGGTTTTCCGCACTGGAAAAACCGCACTGGAAAAACCGGTGTGGAAAAACCGGTGTGGAAAATCACGTCCGGTTCTACCTGCGGAAACGTCGCTTTTCAGCAAATGCCTGATGAAATGTGGCTTGTTTGCGTAGCCTATGGGCCGCGTTGCAAAGCTAACAAAAAAAGACCCCGCCTCCTGTAGGAGACGGGGTTGCGCTCGTCAGAGCGATGGCAGTTTACTGTCACGCGCATCCAATAATCCATGACACGACGCATGCGATTGCCGCGAACGCGGCAATCATGGCGACGGTCGCGACGAAGCATCCGGTGGTGTCGTCTTGATTCGTCAATCGAACCACATCCTGAAAGCCTCAAGGCGCAAGCTCTGCCCGCGAGTGCCAGCCCACTGGTCCTCGCCCACGGGGTCTAGCCAGCCGATGCCTTGCACGTGAGCCTGTACGCGCAGCTTGCCGAGTCCCTCCGGTCGCTTCGTGACGCGAACTCGTATGGCCTCAAGCCGCCTTGACTCGCCAACCGTGCCGATGATTGGGTCGTTGTCACTCGTACCGAGTCCGCTGCCCTCGCCCTTGCGGATGCCCTCGAACCACAGGTTGCCGATGCCCTGTACGTGGGCGATTACCTCAAGCTCCACGCCCTCGGGCGGGGTAATCTTGATGGCCTCTACCCGCGCAGAGTAGCCGACGGTTCCAGCGCACTGGCCGTCATGGACAGGCTCCATCCACTCGGCGTTCTGCACGTGCGAACGATACCAGATACCATGGTCGTTGACGGGTTCGCCGGGCAGCTGCTCTGGCTTGACCTCGGGGACGGGAACGGAGCGCTCTGGCCCCATGTAGCGGAACGTCCACGTCCAGTACCATTGCAGGTCGCGCACCTCGATCTCGTGACCCGTCTGGTCTCCCTCGTTCGGGCCGTCTATGCCGCCGTACTCGTCGCCGCGTGCGTCTGCCTGTAGTCCGTTGCCGAGCGCGACGCCCGTGTGTCCGTCAACGAGAAGTATGTCGCCACGACGCGCGTCGTACCAGTCGAAGTCCATGCACACGAAGCCGTTCTCGGTGAGAATCTCGTACTCGTTGCCCGTCCACATCCAAGTTCCGGGCGGCACGAGTCCCGCCGCGATGGCACAGTCGCATGCGTCCGACGAGCAGTCCCTATCTCCTCCGGCGGTCTGCCACGGGGTTCCGTCAGAGAACGTGAGGTGCTCTGTCGTGCCGTTGCCGAACCGATTGACTTGCGAGTAGCCGTGCGCGTCGTGGTTCGCGAAGTGCTCTGCCGCCTCGGCTATCATGTCTGGATAGCTCAGAGTGCCGCCTACCTGCCTGTTGTCGCCACGACCTTCGCCGTCATACCCGTTGAGTCCTGCGGCCACAATCTTCGACGGGTAGTCGATGGCGCACCAGTCCATGTCGGTGCAACCGGAAACGTCATCGTAGTACACGGCACCGTCGGACAGGCGCATGGTGCCTTGCTGCCACATGCCTACGTCCCCAGCCTCGTGCGGCCACTCGCCGCGCCACCATGCAATCCAGTCGGCGTACTGCAACAGCTCCTCGTGATACATGTTGTTGAGCCACGCGTTGCCGCCAGTGTAGATGCCGGACTTGAAGCCAAGGCGCTGAAGCTCGTCGCAGAACGCCTTGATTACGTTCGTGAGCGCCCTTTGCGACAGCCTGAACTGCGCAGGGTCCTCCACGTCCATGTACACGGGGAGGTCGAACTGCCTGCCGCTCATCAGCGACGCGAAGTGCCGCGCGTCGGCAATCGCATCGTCAATCGTGGTCGATACCGTGTAGTAGTAGCTGCCGACGTGAAGTCCTGCCGCCTTCGCGTCGTTGTAGTGCGTCTCGAACATCGGGTCAACGTAGCGGCCAAGCCCGCTCTCGTTGCCGCCCGCCTTGACGATTACGCCCCAAAGGCCATGACGCTCGCGCCAAGCGGGATAGTCAACGGCGCCGTCCCAATGGCTTACATCGATCACACGTTCACGCATCATTTGCCCTTAAGCTCGTCAAGCAGCTCCTGCGCCTGAACGGCCTCGGGTGTGAGGTTCTGATTCTTCCACCAGCTATACAGAATCGTCGCTGCGCTCAAGACGCTTAGAGCGACGTTTATCCACGCATCGGCATCCATCGCGAAACCACACACGTTCGCAATGTTCACGACCGCTGTGACAATGATGGTGATTATGGCTTTTGCTTGCTCTGAGTTCATGTTCTTCCTCCTTAGTCGCTGTCTGTGCCGTGATGCCGCCATCTGTCGTTGCCGTCTGGCGGTTCTAGTGGCAACCTGCGGATGCGCGGGGCTATGTCATCGATGACCGAGTTCCCTCCGTCATCCTTGTATGCCTTGTAGAGCTTGTGGTAGACCTCGCGCTCCTCGACCGTGTAGCATCCCTTGTTTACGCACTTCTCGTAGTTGTCGAGCAGCATCGTTCGGCTCATTGCGAGGATGATCGTCCTCTCGGCCTCGCGCTGCTTGATTTTCACGCGCTCGGCCTCCTGCTGCTCGACGCGAGCCTCGTCGCGCTTGTTGTCGAACTGGTCAAGCCTCTTCTCGATTCCGCGCTTGATGAGTGCCGCGAGTATGGGCAACATCACGATGTTGACCAAGCCCACGGCGATGAGATTCGTTATCGTCTGGTCCATTGGGCCTCCATCAGGGGGCCGTCGCGCGACGGCCCGATAGTTTGCGTGCGGGGCTACGCCTCGACCTCGTTGTAGAACGTCTGCGAGAGCACGGTCTTCCCCTCGGAAGTCTCAAGCTTCACTGTGTAAATAGGCTTGTCGCTCACCGCAGCTGCGGCGCACACCGTGTAGTATCGTGCCTCGGCACCCTTGCGGTTGTCGTTGTCGAAGCTGTTGACCTCGTTGGAAAACGTGTTGTCTGCGTTCTGGCGGTACTGCACCACCAGATAGCGCGGAGCTGCCTTTGCCATCACTGGCCCCTTTCCTGCATCATGCGTGCAATCTCGTCAATGATTGTCGTTTCCTCGGCGTTGATTCCCGGTGACACGCGCTCCCCGCGTACTATCACCCGTGTCGTGCGGTAGAGTGTGCCGTCAATAATCAAGCACTCACCCGCGTCGTGGTTGTCCTGCGCCGTGGCTTCCTCGGCTGTGGCGATTGACGCGACAATCGCATCCGCCTCACATCTGAGGGTCACGACCTCGGCGTCTCGCGCCTCCTCGCGCTTGCGCCTTCTGTATGTCTCAAGCATAGTTCACTCCCGTAAGGTCTTCATAGAACGCAGTGAGCATGCCGCGTTCACGCCGTGCATCTCCCTTCGCAAGACACGCGAGGTAGCACTCATACACGCGTCTCGTGGTTCCGTTCGGCGATAGCCCTGATGTCTCACGGCTCCATATCGCAGCGAGACGCCTCTTCCACTTCGCAATCTTGCGCCTGTTGCAGAGCACCAGAACCCTTCCCGTACGCGTTATCACGAATCGCCATTGAAGGAACCATATGCCGTGTCTCAGCGGTTGCATCGTGGTCTTGCCGTTAAGCTCAAGCCCAATCTCGGAGAGGTGTCGCGATATCGCGTCAAGACATGACCTGAGATGCTCCTTGTCCTCATGCACGAGAATGAAATCGTCCATGTACCTCACGTAGCACCTCACGCCAAGGCGCTCGCGTACCATATGGTCCATGTCATCGAGCACCGCAAGCGCGGTGAGCTGGCTTATCTGGCTTCCGAGTCCGAGTCCCCTGTCTCCACCAAACGAGTCGATGACGTCGCAGACGGCCCTTGCGGCCATCGGGTCGGACACCCTTTTCGTGATGGCGCACTTCGCGACGTCGTGCGGTATCGACGCGAAGAAGTGCCTCACGTCGCACTTTAGGTACCAGCCCGCGTCACCGTGCCTCCGATGGTACGCGCCGAGCTGAGACTTGAGCCGCGCCATCGCGTAGTCAGTTCCCCTGCCCGACTGACATGCGCAGTTGTCGGCAGTGAAGTGCTCCGTAATGTCCTCGTACAGTCCCGCGTCGCACAACGCACGCTGGAACTGCCTGTCCACGAGCCTTGCCGCGACTATCTCCCTGCGCTTAGGCTCCATCACCTCGAACCGTTGGTACTTGCTTATCTTGTACGTGCCGTTCCTGAGCAACTCGGAAAGCTCGACCGAGTGCATGAGGCCGCGTTCCTCGTACCCAACGACCGAGTCCTTCCACCTGACACCCCTGCAACAGACTTTCAACGCGTCGTACAACGCACCAGGTTCCGTTGCGTCGTGCCAGTAAGACCTGTCCATGTGGGTACGCCCCTCGTGTGCCAGACGTCGGGGCGCACCGCGCCTGTGTCGGCGGACGCGTATAGCGCGACGTCCCGAAGGACACGCGCGTCATCCGCATGCTTCCCTCCCGTGGGAGGTGGGAGAGTCCATCCCTGCGCGGCGGCACCGCTTTCGGCTCGTGGCCTACTCGTTCTCGCCTCTCCGCAGTCCGGGACGGCGGCATAGCTGTTGTTCGCGTTGTTGTTGTTGACCCCACCCGACGTGTTGACGTTGCGAACGTTGTTCGCGTTGCCGGGATTCGGGGAGCGCAACCACCAGTTCTGCGCCGTACCATCATGGACACTCCGCTATGCGCCGTCTCGGCTGGCCCCGAGCGCGACGTACCTCTTTGAGTCTGACCGCATCCATGCCTTGAGCTTCTCGTTGGTCTCCTTGGCGAGGCCCATCCAGTGTGACGCCCTGCGGTCTCCGACGTTGCCCAATTCGAACGAGAGGTCGATGAGCGACATGAGCGCGTTGAGCCTTGCGTGTGCCTCCACCTGCTGTGACCTGCGGTAGGCATAGTCGGTGTCAAGCGTCGGACCTTCACGCATCAGCGTGGCATTTGCGCGTCTCACGCACGAGTAGCACTCGATCGCCTCATCAACTATGCGTTGGGTGAACACCCATCGTTGGCGTTTCGGAAACGCATCCTCGTTCTTGCACATCCGAATCGTATGGGCCGCAAGCCTCCTCGTGAGGTCGAGCACCTGCAGCTTGCCCTCATTTCGGTCGGATACCCTCACGCTCATGATGCGTCCAATCTGCCGCCGCTATCGCGGCGGATTAGCTAGATTTGCGGATTTTGCAGGCCGGGACGGCGGCAACGCTGCTGCTCGCGAAGTTGTGGTAGACCCCACCCGACGTGCTGACGTTGCGAACGTAGTACGCGAGGCCGGGATACGGGGAGCGCAACCACCAGTACTGCGCCGAGTTGCCGCGATACCTCTTGCGCTCGTCGTCCGTGGCACCGACGAAGAGGTCGAACTGCGAGTCGCCCGCGTCGACCCCTCCGTACGTGCCGAACAGCTCCTTCTCGGACGCGAGCGCGAACTTGGACGTGACCGTGTACGGATTGCCCTTCGTGGTCGTGCCGCCCATGGAAGAGGGACACTCGTAGGCCGACGTCGAAGAGCACTTCCACGCCGTGTCGGCGACGCATGCGACGAAGTCTGGGTCGAGGTTGCCGAGGAAGCCGGGGTAGCTGATTGCGTACGGTCGCGAGAACCTCGTCACCCTCGGCACCTGCTCGTTTGCCGCTCCCGAGAAGTTGAGCCACGCGTGGACGAACGACTCGCCGTAGTTGTTCGAGCCGCTGTTCACGCGGTCCATGTGGTTGAGCGGGTACGCGCCCGTCTCCGTGCCGCACTTGCCCAGCAGCGTCGCGCCGACAATCTCCGTCGTCGACACCGTGCCCGTCTCGAGGGTTGCCGTGGCGGAATAGCTCTCCCAAGTCTGGAACGTAGTTGTGGTGGCCCTGAGCTGGCCCCCTGCGGGGATGGACTTCGTGAGAGTGAAGTAGTACGTGGCGTTGCCGTTCTGGAAGCTGTAGTCGCCTGCGGGAAGGCCGTCCTCGAACCACGCGAGCGCCTGCTGAGGCTCGAACAGTATGTTCGCGGCCGTGGCCGCGCAGTCGGCTCCGAGAAGCGTCACCTCTCCCGCGTACGAGTCGTAGTCCACTACGTCCCACGCGTACGTGCTCGAGCCGTAGGAGCACGAAATCTGCTCCCCGACGAGGTCGGTGAGGTCGATGTCCGAGTCGAGCGCCGCTTTGATGTCGGCTGCGGTGCGGATGGTCGAGAAGTCCGAGTACGTGAGCGTGGCCGAGACGTCGGCGTCACGGATGACGCCTGACGCGGTCGTGGGGTTGAAGTGGTGGGCGAGGTCGCTCGTGACGCTCGCGTGCCACACGAAGCCCTCGGGAAGCGAGAGGCTCACCGGCTGTCCCTCGTACGCGATGGTCGCCCACACCGTGCCATCCGGCCCGTCTTGGCGCACGGTCACCGTCTGGCCCGTAACCGTGACGTTGTCCTGTGTGACGCAGGTGACGGTGAGCGTGTGCTTGAGCGCCTCGGTGGTCCACGCTGTCGGTGCGCCGTTGGCATCGACCGCCGCGACCTTCGCGAACTGCCCTGCCGTGGAGCCGGTGATGCCGAGGTCGATGGATGCGCCCTGCCCGCCGCCTATGGCCGCGTACGCGGAGCCGCCCCAACGGTACGTCGTGCCGCTGGGCACGTCGACGTATATCTTCCCCGACTCGCCGACCATCGCCGTCTCGTGCGTCGAGTCAGCGTAGAACGCGCCGTCGTGGTAGTATCCCTCGATTACGTCGTCGACGTACGACGGCAGGTTGCTCGCGTCTATCACGCCTTCCAGCATCGAGCTGAGCACCTTGCCCGTGCTCGCGTCGACGACGCCGGTGATCGACCCGATGCCGTCCGCGATCCTCTCGAGGTACTCGTTGTTCAGCATCTTGCCATCGGTCGTCCCGCTCGGGTCGACCGCGTCGGCAATGTCCCTGAGGTGCGCGTTGTTCAACTTTCGGGCCATTCGACCACCTCCTGTTCCTACATCTCGTATATGTGACACATGTCATATCCGCACGCGTCGAACTCCTGCATGAGTCTCTTTGCGCGTGCAAGCTCCTTCTCGGTGTCCGCCTGCAGTCCCCTCACGAGCTCCCACAGGCACGCGTTGCCCGCGACCTTGTCGCATGCGTCCGCGTATATGGCGATCGTGTCGGACTCCCACTTGACCCAGTCTGCCATCGAGGAGCGCACGAGCCTCTGCCTCTCGCTCGCGCCTATGTTGTCGTTGCTCCTCCCGGCCACCGAGTCGAGCGTCTTGGTTCTCTCCTGGTTTCCGTGCGGGGGCATCTTCCCCAACTGCGACATGCATGCGCGACGCACCTTGCGCATGTTGTGCGAGTCGTCCCTGAACCCTCGCTCGTGCATCTTTCTCAGGCCGTCGACCCCTATGAGTCCCATGAGGTCCGCATGGTCGCTGTGGAACATCATGCCGCCGACGAGCCTGTCGGACACCGTTCCGAGTGCGCCTACCATCACAGCTTCTCTATGACCATCGACGCGTTGGCGACCGTCGCCCCGGTCGTGATGCCCGTGGGCGTGACGAGGCGAAGGCTCACGCTCGTGGCACCGCAGCACCTCTGGCGCACGAGCGCCGTGACGCACAGGTTGAGCGGGTCTCCGGCGGTGCCGGTGCCCTGCGCGAACGCTCCGGGAATCGGGTTGCCGTCAGCGTAGAGCTGTATTCCGACGTCACCCGCAGCGACGGGAGCGAGCGTCACCGAGCAGTCGCAGTCGTAGTATCCGCGACCGCAGCAGACTATGTCGGAGCCCTGCAGGTCGACGTCCTGCCCGAACCTGCGCACTATCGAGCCGAACGGTATCTGGCCGTTGGCGGCGACGTCGGCGTTGGTGTTGACTGTGTGTATCGCTGACTTGCAGCTCATGGCATTCCTCCAAAAAAAGCGGGCGCACCTCGCGATGCGCCCTTCCTTGTCTCGTGTGACCGTGTGCGGCCTAGATGTTGCAGCCGCTTCCGCAGTTGCAGAACGGGGCCGGACCCGCGTTGTACGTCCATCCCTGCGGGTACGTGAGCATCTTCGAGCTTATCTCGTTGAGCTGCGACTGGATGCCCTGGTTGCCGATGACGCCGCGAAGCTGCGTGACCTCCTGCTGCAGCCCGGCGATCTTGTCCTCGTACCAAGTGTCCTTGAGTCCCTGTATCTGCGCCGTGAAGTTCGCGTTCGTGGCTGCGTCGCGCATGGCGTTGTTGTACTCGTTCTGCGCTATCTGCGCCGCGAGCGCCGCGTTGCCCTGCGCCATGCCGAGCTGCGTGCTCGCGCAGCACTGTCCCTGGTTGGCGATGGCCTGCTGCTGCATCATCGCCACGTTGGCGATGTCGCGCTGCATCTCGTTGTACTTGTCGTTGACCGCGCCCATCACGTACTGGGTGTTCTGGTTCGCGTTCTGCATTCCCTGCAACGCGTTCTGGTTGATCGACGCGAGTATCTCGCGCTCGTTCGCCATGCTGTTCTGGTTGTCGAAGCCGCGCTGCACCTCGGCGCTGGTGGCGAGGTTCTCGTACCCGATGGCGTTCGCGAGTGCGTTGTTGTTGCCGAACCCTCCGCCGTTCCATCCGAATATCATGGCGAAGAGGATTATCATGAGCCATTCGTTGCCGTTGCAGCCTCCGTCGCCCATGAGCGACTTGATGTCGGCAGGTGAGAGCATAGTGTTTTCCATAGTATTGTCCCGTCTCTTGAATGTGGGTCTGTCAGCTTGCCGGTGCCACCGACGGCTACGGTGGCCTCGGCATACATTGCACGCCGTTCAATTCGAGACACATCCTCGGGTACGACTACATTCCGAATATGGAGCCGAGCACTCCCCTCGCGACGCCTATGTCAACGCCGTTCTCTGCGGCCACCTGCTCGGGCGTCTTGTTCGCGTTGTCGCGCAGGAACTTCGCGAGTTCCGAGTTGCTGTTGACGATGTTGTCGTACGCGGCCCTCTGGTTGCCGCCAGAGCCGCTGATCGCCGACGCTATGACGCTGGTGATGCCGCTATACTGCTGGGAGCCGCTGTTGAGCATGCTGTTTGACATTCTCTTCCTCCGTCATGTTCGTCGCCGTGTTTGCCGCCATGCCCGAGATGTTCTCCGCTATCCGGGCGGACAGCGTCTCCGCCATCCTGCCGAGCACGTCGTCAAGCTCCTGTCTTGTCACGTACTGGCTCGTGCCGGTTCCGTTGAGCGGCCTCTCCTTGATGCTGAATGCCCGAAGCGTCGGGAACCCGCCGCCGTCCGTCGTCTTCAGGTAGACGACGTCCTCGTTGCCGTCGACGAGAATCGCACGCGAGTTCGGCCCTATCCGAAACGCGTTCGCGCCGTCGATGCCAGTCACGGTCACGACGTTGTCGAACTGCTGGGGCTGCGGAGTCTGCTGGTATTGGTATGGGTAGTAGTTCATACCGCTCCGTTCACGCTATTCGATTGGTTGTTTGCTAGTTGCTCTTGAGCAGATCGACGTCGATGGCAAGAGACTTGATGCTGTCGACTACGCTCTTCATTGCTCCGGTCGCCGACGTGACCCTGACGTTTTGCAACTCCATGCTGGACAACGTCACACCGTTCGCAATGAGGCCAATATCGGACTTGACACTGCCTCTGTCGTGCACGTAACCATTGCCATACGCAACGTCAGTCTGCTTTACGTTGCCGGACATGTCGATCGAAAGAATGTCTGCGGCGGAGCCGTCACCAGTCGCCTCGAGGTATGAGTTGCCGATGTTGACGGGTATGGTTAGCTGCGTGTTTTGATAGGGTAAGTCAATGCCGACATAGCCGTACGGCACGTATCCCGCGCCTTGGTGACTGCCTCGCATGACTTGGACGCACCACACGGAGAACGAGTCGTTGCACCCCAGCCTGAGCGTCAGGTACTTGGAGTCGCACGGAGCAGTCACTACCGCCGATACGTAGAATCCCTGTACGAAACCGGTGCTGCTGTCGGGGTCAGGCATCTCTGTCGTGAGGAATGGGAGGTACTCACCAATCGTTTCGTTGACGTCTATCGTTACATACTCGTCTTCGGTGTAGCTCACCCATGGATACATTGGAAAGTAGAGCGTCGCAAACGCCTTGACTCCACTGCCGCCCTCGCCGTTGTGGACCTTGTCCGGCATGAACAGGAACGACACCGTGAGCTGGTCGCCAGCCTTCACGTCGAGGTTGTCGCCGCTTATCTGACAAAGGTCAACGCCGTGGTTTTGGTTGGTCGGGTCGAAGTCGCCCGTATCCCACGTCGCATTGAAGTGTCTAGTGCTCGTCGGGGTGCTTGCCAAGTTCCTGCCGTAAGTCCGCAGGACCGTCTCGGTGACATAGGTGCCGTCCCTCTCGACCTCTTTCTCTTCTTCGAACGTGAAGTCGCTTGGCTCCGTGCCTGCGGTTGCGGTCATCTCCACGAAGCTGCCGAGAAGTGGCCCGTCAGTCGTTACGAACAGGCTGTTTTCGCCCCCCCCCGCCAGAGCCGCCAGAGCCCCACCTCTCGTCTCCGCGCGTCACCATCTCGGCGAGCGCACTCTTGAGCGAGTCCTTGCTTATGAATCCTGCCATGGTTCCGTCTCTCCTAGTGATTGCATCGCGTATGTGAATCGCTAAAAGAAAAAGGCCCCGAAGGGCCTTTGACTCTTGCCGTCTCGGGACAACTGTCCCACATGTTTAACATAGCACAATTACGTGCGAATTGCAATACTGTGTAGCGCGTTGATGACGTGACTAGATGCAGAAGCCGAGGACGGGATAGGTGGTGCCGACGTAGTTCATGTCACTATTGGAGCCGCTACTGGATACTGTTTCTGCTTTGGTTGTGGAAAAGGACGATCTGAGCATCCAACCAACACTGTTTGCGCCTAGATAGTCATACAAGCATCGCCTGTTCTTGTCAATAAACCACGCGTAATGCGTGCTGCGTGACTCTTTATTATATGTGCCCCATACTTCGTTTCTACTTGGAATCCATAACGAGTCAATCGTCTCCATTTCAGAGCCATTGCCGTCGTCGTCAAATCCGTATGTGTACTTTACGACCGGCTTGATGTTGTTGGCTACGTCTGATTCAAGCAACGGGAGAACGTCTGACGCCAACTCAGACCTCAGATTGCTTTTCTCCCAGCTTCTCGATGCGACAAAGCTGCCGCTCGACTCATCGTACATTCCGACTTGGTGTAGCACGCGATACGGCGTTTTGAACATGACCCACGTCATATTAGCCGTCTTGCTACGGTCAGATGCGAGGACGTCAGTGTTCTTTGCACATAGGACGAACTTGTATGTTCCTCCCTCGTCAGACGGTTCGCCTGGGTCTGCGGCTATGACGACCGATTTGATGTCGCCGACCTTGTACTTCTCGTCATACGTTCCATCTGCCGAAGATGCGGCGATTTCTGCCCATGTGTCTGTCACCGTCTCAAACTTTGACGCTGGATAAGCGGACATCGGAAGAATGACATGGCATCCCCACACACTATCTGCCCTATATGAATCTACCTTGGATTCCGGAACGTATACTGCGCCGTTGCCCGCGATGATTGGAGTTCCTTTGAGAGAGTTGACTGTGCCTTGCGACAACACATTCGAATCAATGATGATATGTTGCAACTTTCCGCATCCCCAAAACGGCGTTGAGGTGCTATAGAAGCGAAAGCTCTTAGAGCCAATTGGCCCAACACGCACCATGCGTAAGTTTTCGCAATCGTAGAACGAGTATTCTCTGAAATCCGTACACGATGGAAGGATTACTGTTGTCAGTGATTTGCGATATGCGAGTGCGTAGCGACCGACGACTGTCACGTCTTCGTCCTCGAACGTCTCGAGAGTGTCCTCAAGCAGCCCGTTGATGGTCGCCTCGTCGCCTATCAGTTCTCTTGTGTTTGCCATAATGTGCTCCGCTATGAACGTTCGTGCTGTACTCTATATGCAGAAGCCAGCAATGATGGGCCATGTAGTTGTTGCAACGTCCGAAGAGTTGCCGCCTGCTTTTCTGACGTAGTTCCCGTTGTCCGCAGAGCGTGTCCAGCAATCACCAGTCGTTCCCGATCTAAATCCAAAACTACGCGACTGTGAGTCACTGAAGTATTCGTACGACGTTCCTACTTCTTCTTTTATCTGATGTTCGTAGTGTCTCCCGTTGGAGTACATCTCGCGCATCGAAGGCGCCCAAAACGCATCCTCCGTCTCCTCGTCCGTCCCGTCCGCATTGTGACTGTATTTCAGTACGGGACTTACGGCTTCCGAGAGGTCAGACGGAATCGTTGACTTAAAGTCTCCATTGAGATACGTCCTGATATCGGATTGCGACCACTGATTCGTGTCACCGAACCGCATCCTGTCCAGACAGTCAACAAATATCCAAGTCGACTTCGCGTGCGATGTCCTGTCTGAGGCAAGCATATCTGAATCAAGTGCGATAAGTTTTGCGTATGTCACACTTCCATCGCTACGAACGACTTTCTTTGTGTCACCTACCACATAGCCTGCTGTTCCGCCGTAAAGAGCCTGCTTTATCTCGGCCCAAGAGTCGTTGATTGTCGAGAAGTCGTCGGTTGGGTACTTGTCAATCGGGAATATGGTATACCTTTTCCAAGATGCATTATTTTTGTACTCAGATACCAACGCACTGGGAACAAATACGGCCCCGCCCCCACGTTTTAGGTTGCATGTATCAGAATCAAAGACACCTGATGACGTTACCATTGTGTTGCTATGTATCACAAGACTTTCAAGACTGTAAACATACCTCAGGTTGCCAATTGAAATAGGACTGGTGCTTGTGAGCTCTATGGATTTTAGGTTGTTGCAGCTATCGAATGCGCGATTTCCTATCTCCGTTGCCGACAACACGACCGACTCGAGGTCTTCCCTGTACGCGAAGCCGTAACCGACTACCTTGTCGATGGTGTCGCTCTCGTACGACCGCATCGATCCCTCGACGAACTGCACGACAGGGTTGCGCATGTCCACGAACCTCGCGTAGGCGTCGATGTCGGAAAGCACGTTCGTCGTGTCGACGGTCCAGCCGCCGAACCTGTATCCCTCCGGCGCGACGGGAACATCGCCCTCGTACGTCACGGAGCCGCCAGCCTCGACGGTGTGTGTCTCGAGGAGCGTCGTGCCGTTGTAGAACCTGACCGTATATGTCCTGGTCGCACGCGAGAACGCCGCATACACGTTTCTGTCGGCGGTCACGCCGCGAGTGGCATCCTCGTCCGCGACGTACTGGTCCTTCCTCCTTGACCATCCGACGAACGTGTACGTGTGGTACGTGTCGGGCTCCCTCGTGGACGTGCCGCCCCACGTGCCGTCACCCTCGTCAATGACGTCGTCGGTGTGTAGCAGCGTCGTGCCGTTCCAGTCGAAGTAGAAGAGCTGTGACTGGATGTGCTCGTACACGAAGGTCATGCCGGGGTACTGGGCGAGCATGCTGGCGAGCCATGCTCCGGTTATGCTCCCGAGTCCGGTGATGGTACCGACGAGCACCGCGTTGTCGAGGTTGTTGCCACTCTCGTCAAGCCCACGCATGCCGTCGAACGCGGAGAGGAAGTCCTCCGCCTCGGTGGTTGACGTGACTGTGACGGTGAATCCCATCAGTCGCACGCGGCTACCCTGCGCCATGTCAGCGAATATGTCGAACATCGGCACGGCTGCGTTGCAGTTCTCGATGCGCAGCGTCGTTATGCCCGAGTAGTCTCCGCCGTCCATCTGGAAGTTGGCGAGCTGCGACTGGTTTCGTATCGTGAGGTTGGTTATCGTCGAAGGAAGCACAAGCGTCTTCATGATTCCTCCCACGGGCAGCGACACCGAGTTCAGCGCCGTGCCGGAGAGGTAGACGTGCTCGACGTTCGCCGCGCCAAAGAGGTCGACGGTGCCTGCGAGCGCCGTGCAGTTCCTCGCGTCCACAATGCGCAACAGCGCGTTGGTTCCCACGAGGAGGGAAGTGAGGTTTTGGTTCTCGTATCCCTGTGCGTCGGAGCCGACGACGATGCTTTGCAGCCTTGTCGCTTGGGAGAAGTCGGCAAAGCCCACCTTCAGTCCTGAGAGGTCTCCCACCGACGCCACCTGCGGTGCGCTGTACACGTATATCTCGGTGTCGTTCACGCTGTCGAGCGGGCACGCGAGCGTCGTGGGTACTCCGTGCTCGCCCCTCTGCGACACGAGGTAGCTGCCGTACTTGACCGTGGGGTAGATGTCGGCATATGGCGTGACGGTGATGTCCGCCTTGGCATATCCCCTGAGCTGTATCACCTGTGACAGCGCGTCGCCAGCGTTCCAACGGGAGTCCATGTACTTGAACCTGTTGAAGAGCCACCATTTGCGCTGCTCGGCCTTGCTTCCCTGCATCATGGGCAGATACACCGCAGTGGGCTCCTTGCCAGCGTCGGGGCTCACGAGCGGGTCGATGTACTTGAACGTGGAGTCCTCGTTGAACAGCGCCTCGGGCCACTTGGCCTGATGGTCCTCGAACCTCTGCTCTATCACCTGATACGCAAGGATGCCCTGCGAGCGAAGTTGCTGGTACATCTGCACTATCTCGGTCGGGAACGCGTCGCGCACGTTGTTCCACAACACCGAGTTCTGTCCGTTGAACACGTTCGCCCCGCCTTGCAGGTGGTCGGTGTCCTCGAGGTTGTACGAGAACGCGAGCGTGCCCTCGTTGTTGTTGCCGATGGCCGTGTCCATGTCGTACGGCTCCGCGACGGCCTTGCGGTCTATCACCTCGAGTCCGGTCGCGTTGCCGCCGGAGAATCCTATGAACAGGTTCTTCGCGCGGCTGTCAACCATGAGGAACAGCTCGGTGAAGATGTAGTAGAAGATGAACGACTGGACCTCGGCGTATCGACCGAACTCGGTCCTGAACTTCGCGAGCCTGTAGGCCGCATCGTCAACCGTGTGCACGTTGCCGTCAACGTCGGTGTACGGTGACGCGAGCGTGTCGCCGGTTGCGTTGGCGCGGTACGTGGAGTACACGAACGACTGTAGCTCCTGAAGCTTCGAGTAGTCGGTCCACTCGTCAGACGGGAACCTCGCCTCGTAGTCGTAGCGCCAGAGCTCCTTGGTGTCGCCTGTCGACGGGTCGGTGTACATCGTCTCGTCGAAGTAGTCGGTGAGGAACAGCATGAGGTTCGACGTGTTGTTCTGGAACTCCCACGACTCCATGTCTCCCGAATACCCATACGGCCCTGGTGCCCTCTTGGGGAGGTTCATGTTCATCTTGCCGTAGAACTTGGTCTCGCTCGTGTTCGTGTCATACCAGAACAGCGCGATGGGGAACCCGTAGATGCCCTTCCTCACGCGCTCGTCGGCAAGCTCCTCGGGCCTCTTGTACGGAGACGCGTCGCAGAACAGCTTCACCAGCTCGACGTTGTTCGCACCCTCGCTCGACGCGACGTCGGCCTTGAGCACGAACCTGTTGAACGGCATGATGCCGCTCGCGAGCGTGAAGTTGTCGGCATGCTCGTTCGAGGACGTCATCTCGAACCCGTTCTTGAACTGCATGTCGAAGTTCTTGCGGACGTATGTGGCAGACGACGTGCCTTGCACGTTTATCTGGCACCCGGTGAACGTGAAGCTCCTCGATGGGTCCTCTTGGTCGACGAACCTTCCCGATACCGTCTTCTTGTCTCCCTTGTACTGCGGGAGCTCGGCGGCCTCTATCACCATGTACGGGAGGTCCGTCGGAAGGTTGCCTATCACGACGGTGCCGTACTCGTCGTAGATGTCGTTGTGCTCGTAACGGTACAGCATCTCGTCGACGTTCTGTGTGTCGGCCACCCAGTTGTCGACTATCTGGTAGCGGTTGAGGTTGTTGTCGTACATGCGGATGCAGTATATGTCCACCGCGCACTCGCTGCTGCCGATCGATATGCCCACGGGGCTCTGCTGGGCGAAGTCGTCGTCGAGCGGGTATTGCACCGCGCCGGACATGATGCCGTTGATGTACACGTACAGCAGCCTGTCCTCGTTGCGCTTGTCGCACACGAACGATATGCGCACGTGCTCGTCTTCCTTGTACTGCGTCGTGATGGTCGACTGCTCCGACGACAGCGTCGCCCTCTGTGCGGTGAGGGAGAATCCCCTGCCGCCGCTCATGCAGCTCATTATGACGGCGTCGTAGTTCAGCACGTCATGGGTGGTGAAGTCGACCTCTATGGTCTTGCCCGTCGTCCTTATGTCTGACGCGAACGGCATGTACGGTATCGTCACCCTTGCGTCGTTCGACACGCGAAGCATGGTGCCGCCGTCGCCGTCGTCGATCCATCCGTCGCTGACGAAGTTGAACCCGGTCATCTGGGACGCTACCTGGTTGTCCTCGTCAACCCACGTCGCGGGGTTGGCCTCGTCGTTGCTTCTGCCCTCGCTGGTGAGATGCAACGTGAGGAACTCGGTCTCCGCCTCCACGTCGATGCTTGACTCTGCCACCTCGAGTGTGATGTCCTTGGACTCGCCGCCACTCGCTATAGTGAGGGTGAGACTGCCGACCGAGTCGCATCTGTACGTCCACACGTGCTCGGACCTGTCGACCGTGAGCGTCGTCACCTGCCTGCCGTTCGCGGACAGAACGACCTGCGACGAGAACGACTGGGGCGTGTACACCGTGTACGGTATGCTCAGCGCCTCGTACTTCGTCGCGCTCGTGCGCCTGAACGACGTGGCGATGATCGGGTCGTCGGCATTCGCATCGACGACCACCAGCGAGTGGTACAGCTCGTTCGAGCGTATCGTCTGCCCGTTTATCTCGCACGTGAAGTACACGAGCAGCGTGTGAGCGCCGTGCGACATCGGCCTGAGGCTCTGCATCTGCTGCCTGCCCGACGTCGACACGGTCGCGATGTTGTCGATCTCCCCGTCGACCACGAAGTACACCGTCTTCTCGTACGCACCGACGGGAGTGTACGTGTACGCTATCCTCTGTCCGGCGACGAACGGAGACGACGTGTCGAACGAGCTTGCGACGTAGATGCTCGTCACGACGGCGGTGAGGATGAACACCTTCACCTGTCCGTATGCGTCCGCGACCCTCACGCGAATGGAGTTCGACCCGGTCGTGAGGTACTCGGACACGTCGAACGACAACGCGCCCTGATGCACGGTGCGGTTCACCTTCACGACCCCGTTGACGGAGAGCGTGATCGAGCCGTCACCGGTCGGGGTGCCGTTCTCGAGAGACGACCACGTGAGCGACACGACGCACTCGGCACCCTCTGGGAGCGTGGTCGATATCCATCCGGTCGTGTTCGTGGCCGTCATGACGGCGTCGGTCGCGGGGCCACCACCGCCGCCGCTCGATGCGAGGGGTATGCCGTTCTCCGACCTGATGCCCTTGTACGTCGGATACACGTAGAACGTGTCGGGGTCCTGCTCGAGCCCGAGGTCGTCCGGGTCGATCTCCGCCTGTATCCCATCGACCTTTATGCTCAGCCTGTTGACCCTCGCCATCAGCCCCTCGGGGTCAAGCTTGTCGTCGGTGACGACGCCATTGGCGATCTTGCGATTCGTCACTGCTGCGTCGGCGATCTTCGGCGTCGTCACGGCACCATCGGCGATCTTCGACGTCGTCACCGCTCCTTCTGCTATCTTCTCGGGAGTGACCGACCCGTCTGCCGCGACGAACCCGTCATCGACTGACAACGACACGTTCTCGTCGCCCTCGACGGAGAGGGTGACTGCGTCGTTCGAGTCAATGAACAGCTCGACGTCGTTAGGCATAGCTCAGCACCTCCTCGATGAAGTTCCCCGTCACCTTGAACGGCGTGCGCTTCGTGGCACCGCGCTCGCCGCTCGACGTCATCCAGTTCACCTGTATCATCGCGTCGCCTTCCTCAAGCGACGCCGTCTGCTGCTGCGTGAGCCTGAACGACACGGTGGTGGTGTCGGTCGTGGCGGTCATCGTCGCGTTGCTTATCTCGATGTCTGGCCCCACGTAGTCGTACTTCCTCTTCTGCCGTATTGACACCCATATGCGGTCGCTCTGGCTGAGCCTTATGCCGTGTATCCTGAGCGTCAGGGCAGGGGTCGTGTATCGTCTCATTGCCTGAGACTCCCTTCGTGTCGTGATGGTGTCGCGCGATTGCCTATACGTTCTTGCGTAGTATGTACGTCACGGCGATGTATACCGTGCTCGAGGTACCTATCGTGTGCGCGGGCGTGAAGCTCACAAACCCGCCTGAAGCAATTTCCCCGAAGCCATGCTTGTTTGCGAACCCTTGGATGTCGGAAGGGACGTATTCTGACTGGATGGTGCAAACATGATAGGAGTTGTTCAGAGCCGTGCTTGTCATGTCTATTGCGATGGTGTTAGTCGGTTTCGCCGCTATCATTATGGATATGATTCTTCCGTATATCGTGGCGGTCTGCGATGATATGGTCCACCCGTCGTAAGCGGTCGCCAAATCCGATGTCACGGTCCTGACTGTGAACTGCGGTGCTGTGATGGTGCCAGTGACCGTCAGGTTCTTGGGGTCTTGCGACGTGCCTATCGTGACGCCATCCAATGTCGTAACCGGCTTGTCGAACTGTGTCGGCCAACCGATCTCAAGCCCGCTTGACGGCGCGGCGGAGCCTATGCCGATGGCCTTGCCGCCAGCCTTGAAGTCGAGCACGAAGCTGGCCCTTGTCAATATGTCGGACTTTGACGTGGAGTAGTAGACGTTGTTGCTATTCTTCTGGTTGTCCGTAACCGTGGCCGTTATCAGGTATTGGGTATCCGTGTCACATCCCGAAATGGTTGCGGTCGCGGTTCCCGCACTGCTTGATGTCTGAGTCACATTGAACGAGAACGTCGATGACCCATTGACGCTCGGTGATATGGTTCCCGTTATCGATCGAAGCTGTGCCGACGACACGACAGACGTGTCAATTGACCATCGTATGTCGACCTTGCACTGAGTGCCGCTGTCATCAGCCTTGTTGTTCTGCCACCTCACGCATGTCATGCTTGGAATGGTGGGTGCGGAATGGACTTTCTTCCATTCCGCATACAGTGTCGTGGCTATGTTGAAGTTATAGTTACTGCCCGCCAAGTACGCCATTCCGGTTCCGTCCTTCTTGGTATTCCACCTCAAGAACGTATATCCAGACCTCGTCGGCTTCTGGCTCTGCAATGTTAGAGTCTTGTCATACTGCTTTATTTGTGTTGGGGGTGCGCCGGTGCCGCCATTTGCGTCATATGTGATATATGCGTTCCATATGGCATATAGCCCCAAAGCAGCATTGTTGCTGTATGTGGCACCCGGGTTATACGCAGTGCCATCGTTGAGTACGCTTGTGTTCCAACGCACGAACACGTAGTTCTTGCGAGTCGGCTTCGATGAGCTTAGGGTTAAGGACTCTCCGTACCACTTCGTCTGCGCCGACGGAATGCCTGTGCAGCTGTCTGACCCTGCATGCTTGTCATATGTGACTTGGTAGGACGTTTTCGCCGGTATCGATATTGTCGCGCTGCCACTACTACCTCCTGTCGTTCCACCAGAACCATAGGTCACCTTGCGTATCGTCACGACAAGCCGCTTTGACTGGGTCGAATGCGTCAGTCGCGTGCTCAGGCGCTTATTGATTCCATATTTGATAACTCCGCTACTGAAGGACAGCTGGATTGTGGTGTCCACGAGTGTGGTACCGCCATACTGAATGGTGAATTCAACGTGGGCGTTCTCGACATATGACGGATTTGGGTCAAACCACGCATAGACGTAGTTGACGTCCAGATGATGGTAGGTGTCAGATGTCACCGTTTCATAGTCCACCCGGAACTCGCTGATACACTCACCACGCAATCCCTTTGGCGTAGGTGCCAGCATGATAAGCGACATTGTTCTATCCTATCCACTTGAGCGTCATGTTGCCGTTCTGCCTTGCTATCCATGCGAACTTCCCGAACTTGAGCATGTTGAGAATCGTCGCCGTGCTCACGTACAGCTCCCATATGGACTCGTCATTGAGTCCGAAGTACGCGACGTCGGTGCCGTCCATTCGGAACGCCTGCCTGTCGTTCGTCATGACGTTCTGTATCGAGGACCCCTCGACCCCGAGCACCAGCTCGCCGTTGGCGTAGCGCAGGTATGACAATGACTCGAGTGCGGTGTCGACGTTGTCGACCAGCTCGCCAAGGCTCTTCTCGTACTCGCCTATTGACGAGAGGGACGATATGTGAAGCACTCCCGTGTCGAGGTCCCAGTACGTGTTGCCGCTGGCGTCGGTGATTGATCCTGACGTCACCTTGACTGCGGTGATGGCGTCCGCGACTATGTGGCCGGACTCCATGACGGTGCGCCACTCCCAGTCGCCTATCCCGGAGAAGCTCGGGTCCTTGGTGTTCGCTATCCTTATCGAGCCGCCGACTATCTGCACGACGGAGTCGGCCTCCGACCCCACCAAGGGGTCTGACACGGACCTGTCATACACGACGATGCCGTGTCCGGGGACGATGTACGTGTAGCCGCCAGTCGCGTTTATCTCGGCGTTGAGCCTCTCTATGAGCCTGTTCACGTATGATGACGTGCCGCCGCCCTCTATACTGTCGACCCTCTTCGTGACGCTGCCGACGTCGTTGTTGAGCACCTTGAAGTCGTCCGCGAGCGTCCTTTGGAACTGGCCTATCGTCACGGTCGTGTCGGACGGGTCGAGCTCGTTGACCTCGATGCCGACGACCCTTCCCTCGACGCGTATGCCGTCCGGCCCGAACCCGTAGTCGACGCACTGGACCTCGTCGCCCAGCGACAGTCCGCCCACGTCCATGCCAGCCTGCTGAAGCTGTATGACGCTGGCCTCGTACGTGACGTTCGGTCGCGTGTGGTCGTGAAGCTCGCCAAGCGCCTTGTAATAGAGCTCCTCGTCGTCGCCTGCGGTGTCAAGGCTGTACTTGACGACCTTGGTCGGGAAGAACCACCTGCCGTCAGGCATCTTCACCTTGAACAGCGCGGCAGACTCGTTGTCCTGTATCCATGACACGCCATATGGGTCCGCGATGACGTCGCCCACCTGCAACGTGCCGAATTCGGACGTCGTCGCAGGGTCGTCGGTCGTCTCTAGGACGTAGCCGTAGCCCCATAGGTCGTCTATGGTCACGAGTTCGACATGGGGGTTCGACGGTATGCCGATTACCTTCCATCGGACGTCGCTCTTCGACCATCCGTCTATGCCGCACCTGTCAGAGTACTTCACTCCGTCGGAGTCGGTTCCCTCGTTGCCGCCACGCGGTATCACGCGGCAGTAGTATGGGCCGGGATCGGGCGTCCTGCGTATCTCCGTGAGGTCATAGGTCCAGTCGAAGCGTCTCTTGACTGACGTGTCGCCAACGTGCGAGAGGAGTGAGACGCTGCGTGATATCACTCCCGCCTCGTCAACCTCTATCGTCGCGTCGACCTCTCCTCCCCATATCTCGACGATGGTGCCGAGGTATGCCCAAATGCTGTCGTCGAACAGGGACGCGCCCCCCGTGGTCGTCACGTCGCACGTCCCGGCGTCCCATAGGTCCGAGTCCCTCATCACCATGGAGAACGCCTCTTGCGCAGTGATGGGGTCGTTGGTGCCCTCCTCGGACGCGGCCCATATGATGCCTCCTGGAGTGGTCGTGAGGTCGTACTGTACGGACCACATCGCCTTGTACGTCCCTATAGGGACGTTCCCTGCGGCGTGCTCCTCGTCCGGCTCGTCGACGACCCATTCGTGCCAATGTCCGGTGCCGTCTATCGTGAGTATTCGCATGCCGACGGCGAGTATCCTCGTCGTGGTGAGCGTCAACGTGTGCTCGCCGTTTATCTCCTCGTGTCTGACCCTGCCGAGAATCTCCGACTCAGACAAGTCTCCGATCGGGTTGCACTGCCTGTCATACAGTATCACCCTGTTAGTGGGATACGACATCATATGCTCCTATTGCGCCATCTCAGCGTGACGCTGCCAAAGCCAAGGTCGACCCTTGCGACGTGGCTTCCCGGCTCAAGCTCCATCCAGTTCGAGTCGAGCGTTATCATCGACGACTCGTCGTTTATCGTCACCGCCCTGTTGGCGGAGTCGATCCTCACCGTGCTCTGCGACGATGTCGGCATTACGACGTGCGTGAAGTCGCCGTCGTCGAACCTCACTCCCCATTGGTCGTTCGCCGTGCTCACTCGAGCTGACGACGATTCGATGACGACCTTCACTGGTGCCGTGCCTCCGACCGTGAACGGCGTGTTCACGTTGAGTATTGGCGTCGACGACTCGTCGTCCGCGTAGCGATACGGGTCGGATGCCGTGAACGTGAGCGTGAACCCGCCTATGCCGGAGCCTCCGACCCTGTCGCCCTCCGAGTATCCGGAGAAGTGCGCGAGGTAGTGCTCGCCGTGTCTCGTCCTCAAATGAAGCTCTCGTTCGTCCCTTGACTTCGTGAACTCCGACATGAGGTCGTCAACCAGTGTGTCGAAGCCGCGCCAGTCTTTCTCGAACGCGCGACACTCCAACGTTATGGTCCGCTCCGATATGGTCATGGTCCTGTACAGCGAGCCGTCCCTGCCCGCAAACTCCTCGAGGTTGTCCCTGACGCCTTCTATCTCGTCATGCACGCGCTCGACGACTATGCCCATGTCATCAAGGCACACGTCGCCGAACGACGTCTTGTCCACGAAACCCAAGTCTGGCATTTGCTACCACCTCATCGAAGCAGCCGACTGGCGACGCGTGAGCGCCGCTATCTGCTCGGCAAGCTTCCTTATGTCTGCGTCCTCGCGAATGGTGACGTCCGAGAGTGACACGTTTACGTTTACAGTCTGGTTGCTCTGCGCTCCCTGCGCTATCGACATCGTCCTTGCCGCCCTGCGTGCCTCGCCGCTGTGAATCGAGTCGATTGCCTCGTATGCGGCGTCTACGGTGAGCGTCGGGTCGAACCCGTCCTGCACTATGTCCGCCATGCGCCTTGTCTGCCTGAGCAGGTCGCTCTCCCTCTTGCGCATGCCGTCGATGAGGTTCTGTATGAAGTCGGAGCCCCATCGGTTGTCGTCCTTGAGGGGGCCCTTCTCGGGAGTCGTGTGATGGAGGATGTCCGCTATGTCGTTCGCTATGTCCCAAGCGGTGTTGATGATGCCTTGCCTGGCGTCTTCGAGTCCTTGCCTGAAGTTGTTTCCGAAGTCCCATCCGGACGAGTTGGCCCACGAGTTCGAGCTGTCTATGCCGTCTGCGGCGTCATCTGCCACGTCCTTTGCCGCGTTGTACGCATCGTTGCTCTTGGACCTTATCGCCCCGCTGTACTCGTCGACGACGTCGTGTCCGTATCCGCTCGTGTCGAGGTCGTCCAACGGGTTCTCGACAGCGTCGGCGATGTCACCCGCAGACCTCTTGACGTCGCCTGCGCGAGAGTCCATTCCCCTTGCGAACGTGTCGACCGCGTCGTCGCCGTATTCGGTGGCATCCACCTCGCCGAACTTGTCCTTGACGAAGTCGGCTATGTCGGTGCTTGCGGTCTCTACCCTGCTTCTCGCACCCTCCATGCCGTTGACGAATCCCTCGACGGTGTATTCTCCACGCTGCTCCATCTCGCGCGACGGTGAGTTTATGTCGAGTCCCTCGTCAACGCCCTTCTTTGCGGCATCGCCTATCTTGGTCCTTGCCGCGTTCTTCACTATCTCGGGGTCGAGTCCGTTGGCGAATGCGTTTGTCGCGTTCTTCGCCGCGTCCTCCGAGTCACCCTTGGTCTTGTCCACCTCTGTCTTGAGCCTCTTGCGCATCTCCTTGCCGCCAGTGCCATATATGCCGGATGCGATGGCGAGCTTCTGCTGCAAGCTCATGTTCGTGGCGTCCATGGACGCGGGGACCTCGGTCTCGAGCTTCTTGACCATGTCGAGGAACTTGTTCTTGCCCTCCTCGCCCTTCGTCCCCATGTCGTCACGAAGCATGCCAAGCTTCTCTGCGGTCTTGAGGCCCATCTCCGTGTATATGGCATCAAGGGAGCCGGGAAGGCCAAGCATTACGTTGTTGTACTGCTCCTTCGATAACGTGCCCTCGTCATACATCTTCTTCGCGATGGCCTGCAGCCCGGTATCCGTGTTGATTCCCATCTCGTCGAATATCGCCTTGATGGAGCCGGGCATGCCGTTCATCGCGTTGAGGTACTCTTGCGTCGATATCTGATGGTCTTTCCACAATCCTTGGAGTATGTCCTTCATACTCGTGCGGATGTTGGCGATGGCGTCGTTCGTCTCTTGTTCCTTGGCAACGGCCTGGTCTGTCGCCGTGGTCATGTTGTCGAGTCCCGCCTTGAACTCGTTCAGGTCGTCCTCGTTCGCACGCTTCTTCTCGAGCAGCTTGTCCTCGTTGCCTTGCTTGATTGCGTCAAGCTCGGCCTGCTGCCAATCCTTCAACGCCTGTAGCTCGACCTGCTGGCTGTCCTTGAGTGCTTGGAGTGCGGCCTGCTGATTGTCCTTGGTGGTCTGAAGGGCTTCCTGTTGGGAGGTCTTGAGGGCTTCGAGCTGGGTCGTCTGGTTCTCCTTTATGGCTTCCAGCTCGACCTGCTGGTTTTCCTTGTAAAGCTCTAGCTTTTCAGTTTGCTGTTCTTTTAAGGTTTCCAACTCAGCCGTGTGGTTCTCCTTCATCACGGTGAGCTTTCCGTCGTTGCTGCCCTTGAGCGCGGCGAGGTCGGCATCGAGCTTTTTCTTGTACTCATCCTCCTCTGCCGCATGCAGCGCCTTCAGTGCCTCTAGTTGTGCGTCAAGACTCTCCTTGTAGGTGGCGAGCTTGGAGTCGTTCTTTTCTTTGTACAGCTCGTTCTGGCCGTCCAGGCTCTCCTTGAGCTTCTCGTACGCCTCTTCCTGCGTGAGCTCTATGCCTTCCAGCTCGATGTCCCGCTGCTTCTCGTATGCCTCTATGACGGCATCGCGTTCTTGGTCTAGCGCGTCCTTCTTTATGTCGAGCTTGTCCTTGACGACTTCCTTCTGGTCCTCGAGCCGCTCTATCTCCGCCTCGCGCTCGGCCTCCCTCGCCTCCTGCGCAAGCTCCGCAAGGTAGTCGTTCAGGGCCTTCTCGGCCTCTTGGCGGGTCTTGCGCGTCTTGGCCTGCCTGAGCGCCTTCTCGAGCTCCGCCTTCTTCTCCTCTTGCTCCTGCTGCTTGATGGCGTCCTGCTCGGCCTTTGTCTGGCTCTTGAGCGCCTCTATCTGCTTGTCTATCGGCTTGGTGCCGTCCGTGTCCTCGAGCGTCTTCTTCCTCGCGTCGTATTCGCGCTTTATCTCTGCTATGCGCTTCGACGTGGCGTCCTTGAACGCGTCGACCTCTTTCGACTGCGACTTCTTCAGCTCCTTGAGCTGCCTGTCGTTGGCCTTCTGGTATGCCTTGTACTCCTTGTCGTAGGACTTCTTTCTCTGGTTGTATAGCGCGTCTAGCTTTTTCTTGAGCTCTGCCTGCTCCTTGGCATGGGCGTCCTTCATGGCTTGGAGCTTGTCGTCGTTCGCGTCCTTCAGGGCGTCATACTCGTCGTCGAGCTTGTCTTTGTAATTATCGTATATCTCGTCTAGCTGTTTTTGCCTAGCCTTGTATTCCTTGTCGAGCTGCTTCTGGTATTCCTTGTACTTCTTGTCATAAGCCTTTTGAGCAGCCTTGTATTCCTTGTCGAAGGCTTTTTGCTGAGCTTTGTATATCTCGTCTAGCTGTTTTTGTTGAGCCTTGTACTCTGCGTCATAAGCCTTCTGCTGGGCCTTGTATTCGTCGTCGAACGCCTTCTGCTGGGCCTTGTAGTCGGCGTCGTATTGCTTCTTCAGAAGGTCGTAGTCGTTGTCAAGGCTTCGCTTGAGGTTGTTGTAGTCGTCCTCTAGTTGCCGCTTGTGCTCGGTGACCATCTCGTCCGATATGGACTTGGCCGCATCCGCCGCGCTTTGCGCGTCAGACGCGAATCCCTTCACGGATATGCCGTACTTCGCAAGCGCCTCCGCGAGGGCCTCTATGGTCTTGCCGCCACGCTCGAACGCAGCCGCGACGTCGGCCATCTCGTCCTCGGAGAGCTTGGAGTACTCCTTCGTGCTGACGCCCGCCGCCTCGAGCGCGGCTTCGATGGTGTCGAACTGATGGCCCGCCTGTCCGGCCACGACCGCCGAGTTGTCAAGCGCGTTGTTGACGCTCGCGAGTTCGCTCTTGAGCTCGTTGACTCGGTTATTGGCGTCCGTCACGCGGGACGAGTACCCCTGCATCGTGTCGGTGGCCGTCATCGTCGCGGTGTTGAACGTGCCGAGCTCGGAGCTTGTCGAGCCCACGATTCCGAGATATGCGCTCGATGACTTGGTCCTCTCGCTTTGGGCGGCGTTGAGGTCGTCCTGTGCGTCCCTCAGCTCCTTCTCCGCGGCGGCAAGCTCGTCCTCGAGCTCACGCTGCCTCTCGAGGTGCGTGTTGTAGTCCTCCTGTGCCTGCTGCTGCTCCAACTGCTCCTTGTGCGCGGCTGCGACGTCACGAAGCTGGTCGGCGTTCAGGCTGAGCTTGCCGGTCTCGTCGTCGATGATGCTTATGGACGACCCGGTCACGTCGTTGAACTGTCGCACCGCGTTGCGAAGCTCTGCGAGCTGGTTCGACGTGAGCCTCGACCCTCCGGACAGCTTCTCCATCGAGCTCACGTATGAGTCAAGCTTCGCCTCGTCGACACCGATGTCGCCCCAGTCCTCCTTCATCTGCTTGACCTGCTCTGCATACGCATGGCGCGTCTCGTCTATCTTGTCCTTGAGGTCCATCATCGCCGTGCTGGTGCTGGCTATCTCGTCCCTGTAGCTCTGGTATGCGTTCCTTGAGCTTTGCATCACGGAGCCTAGCTCCTCGGTGACGATGCGCTGGTCCTCGGCCTTCTGGGCGAAGTCTGCCATTGAGCTTATCGCCGCACCGACCACGAACGTGAGCGCAGTGAGCGCGAGGGCCACCGGTCCGAGCGACGCCACGAGCGCCGTGTTTGCAGTCGCGTTCGCGGCCTTCGACGCGGTGTTGGCGTCGGTCGCGGCGGTGTTCGCCGTCGTGCTCGCCGTGTCAAGCGCCTCGGCAGCAGCCGCCTCGCCGTCGGCCACGGCGCCAGCGGCGTCCGCAGTTGCGTTCGCGGCCTTCGACGCGGTGTTCTTGTCTGTGGCTGTGGTGTTCGCCGCCATGCTCGCAGCCTCGGTGTCGAGAGCCGCCTTGCTCACGGCAGACGCCTCGGCACTCGCCTTGGCCGTGGTTATGACGTTCGCTATCTTGGAGTACAGGTCGCGGTATCCCTTGGTGAGTGTCTGCACCACCGGAGTGACTGCACCGGCTGCTGCGACCATCGCGCCGATTGACACCACGGCGGTCTTCATCGGGCCGCTCATGGAGTCGAGCACGTTGGTGAGGCCGGACAGCACCGTGGAGAGGACCTGCATCGGCGCCACGAGTCCCTCGCCAAGGGTCGCGGAGAGGTTGTTGACGTTGTTGCTCAGCACGCCGAGCGCACCGGAGAATCCCTCCGACTTGTTCTGCGCCTCGATTGCCGCGTCGCCTGCGTCGCCCCATGCGTCGCCCACGCCGTTCCATGCGTCGTTCGACATGGTGAGCGCGTCATCGAGGTTGTCGACCGTGGTGGTGAGTCCGAGCAGCGCGGTCTCCTGCCTGACTGACGATATGCCCATGTTCTCGAGCGCGGTTATCGCGTCGGTGTTGGAGTCGCTGAGGTTCGCGAGTCCCTCGATGAACGCCTTGAGCGCGTCACTCGGGTTCGACCTCCACGCCTCGGCAAATTCGTCGGCGCTCATGCCCGCGATGTTCGCGAACTGCGCGAGGTCCTTGCCGCCCGATGCCACTGCGGAGGATATTCCCGTGATCGTGTTCGTGATTGCGGTCGCTGCGGATTCGCTGCGTTGTCCCGTGCTGGCGATCGCCGCGCTCCATGCGAAAAGATCCGGGGTGGTCATCTGCGCGACGCTTGCGACCGACGACATTCGCTGTGCGACGTTGATGATGCTGGACTCCTGAGCGGCCATGTTGTTGCCCAGTCGAACGACCGCGTCCGCCGCGTTCGAGAACTGCGTGTCGTCGAAGTCGCTCATGACGTTCTCGAGCTGGCCCATCTTCAGGGCGAGCTCGTCGGCGTTCATGTCGGTGGCGATGTCGAGGTTTGACACGGTCTCGCCGAACTCCTGCATCGCCGATGCGGCAAGACCCATCTGTCCGCCGAGCGACTCGATCTCGAGAATCGTGTCGGCGCTCGTGATGTGCGTCTGCGAGAACTCTATCGCCTTGTCCCTTAGCGCGTCGAACTCCTGTTCCGACGCGTTGACGGTCTTTCGCATGTCGCGGTATGCCGAGTCGATGGTGTTCGCTGACTCGACTATGCGCTGTCCCGCACGCTCAGCCGCCTGACCCATCATGTCGACCGCCTGCATGAACGCGGCGTCGTCGACCTTTATCTGGGGGTTCTTCAGTTCCTTGAACTGCCTTTCCGTGTCTGCGGCGGCGTCGCGCATCTGCTCGAACACGCGGACTATGGCCGCGTCACTCTTGTCTGCAAGCGCGGACTCAAGCGCTGCCTCGAGCTGTATGAGCCTGTTCCTCGCCTCGGAGACGGCTGGCGTGAGGTCTCCCTCGAAGCTTCGCGACGTGTTGAGTATGTCGGTTCTCATGCCGTCGAACTCGTCCCCGGAGACGAGGCTCTCGAGCTGTACCCTCGCCTTTGCGACATCGGTTCCGAGGTCTTCCGCCACCTTCGACGTCTGTGACACCGCGTTTGACACGGAACCGTACTTCTCGCGAAGCTGGTCGAGTTTGTCCGGGTCCATCTTCGATATGGCCTGCTGTATGAGCTCCGTCCTCTGCTTCGCCATGTCTGCGGCGTCGGCATACGCTGCGGCCTTCTGCCGTGCGAGCTCCATGTTCGTCGGGTCGAACTCCATCGCGGACTTGAGCGCGTTTGCCCTGCCTATTGCGGCGGTGAGCTCCTCGCCGAGCCTGTCTATCTCGCTGGTGTCTCCGACCACCTTGAGCACCGCTTGGTTCGACTGTGCCTCTTGGCTCGCCTTGACGGCCTTGCGGACCTCGGACTCCCACATCTTCGCGCCAGCAGCGGCCTCCTCGTACTCCTTGCGCATCCTCGCGCCCTCGAGTGCGTCTTGGGCCTCTTTGTTGGCGATTGCGGTCTCCGAGACCGCACGCTCGAGTTCGCTCACCCTCGCGCGGTACTTGGTGATTTGCTCGGCGATTTCTTCGGTCTTCGCCTTCATCTCGTCGCTGCTCTTGATCGACGTCTTCTGGGTGCTAGTGAGCTGCGCGAGGTGGTCCCTTGCGTCGTCGAGCTCACCCGAGTACTTGGCATGCTCGACGCTCGCCTGTTGCGCGGCCTCTGCCGCGTCGATGAGCTGTTTCGTGGCAGATTTCGTCGTGTCGGTCACGTCGGCTATCTGATCTGCGTCGAACGACTCGAGCTTCTGGTTCAGCATCGCCGCGTTTTCGACTGCGACCTGCTCCGCTGCGGAGTACGCCTTCATTGCGGCGGTTATCGCCTCCGCGTCATCGGGATTGGCCTTGAACATGTCGGACAGCGTGTCTCCGGTGCTCATGAGCGTCTTGTACGACTGCTCCAACTCCTTCGAGCTCTCCGTAAGCTTGGTCATCTCCAACATGAGCTGCGATGGCGCGTGCATGTTCGACAACGCCTTGCCGATGCTCTCTATCTCGGCCTTGGTCGCCTGAATCTTCGTCACGAGGTCCTCGAACGCCTCGACCTGCTCCATGTCCTTCAGCTCTTGGTCTGCGACGGCGAACTTCACGACAAGGCTCTCGATGGCCGCGACGAACCTCTCGGCCTCTGCGGAGCTGAGACCGAGCTCCTCGGACATGTCTTCGAGCGACTGCTTGATGAACTTCGGGTCGCTCGTCCCGCTTGCCGCGTTGAACAGTTGGGTGCTCAGGTCAGGCAGGTTGTCCTTGAGGTTGGAGAATATCTCGGAGATGCTCTTGCCCGTGTCCATGGCGCTCGCACTTGCCTTTTCCTGTGCGTCGGCGAACTTCTGCGCCAAGTCGTCTAGCTTGGATTGGGCGGACGCATACTCGTCGGCAATCCTTTGGGCATTTTTCGTACGTGCGTTGTCGTACTCCATCTGCGCGATGTTGGTTTTGTTTTGTAGGTCCCTCTGTGTGCTCTGTATCTCCGATATTTTTTTCTCGGCGGCAATCCTGTCGTTTTCAGCAGCCGCGAGTTCGTCAATGAGCTCCTTCTGCTTCTCTTCCGGCGCGTCGTCGCCTTGGCTCTTTTGCTTCTCGGTGAGTTCTGCGATCTTCCTTGCGGCATTCTCGCGCTTCTTGGTCAGCTCGTCGATTTGGCTGGCTTCGCTTGCCGCGTTTGCATCTTGCCTTGCCTTCGCCTTCTCGAGTGCGGCAAGCTTTTTGAGTTCGGTGACGCTGCTGGTTGACTCGATATCCTTTATCTTCTTGATTGCCGAGTCGTACGTCGAGATGTACTCGCTCTTGAGGTTCTCTGCGTCTGCGACCTGCTTGAGCACTGCCGCGTTGTTCTCGTCGGCCATGTTGTTGATCTTCGCAACCATCTCGTCGATGGCCTTCGCGCTCGGCCTGATTACGTCGGGAAGGCTCTCGAACACCTCGCGTATCGCGTCGACGTTGAAGTTGCCGTTCATGTCGGCGACGAACGCGTCCTTCATCGACAGGACGCTGCTCTTGACCGACTCTATCTGCCCCTTGGTCTTCTCGACGCCGCCACCGAGCTTCTCGAACTCCTTGATGACGTCGGCGATCGACTTCTTGCCGGACGCCATGTCGAGTGCGCTCGATATCTCGAACGACTTTATCTCCGCGAAGTCGCCGCCGAGCTCGCGCATCTCGAGGTGCATGGAGTCGAGCGTCGTGTTGAGTTGGTTCACCTTCGTCTTGAGGATGGACACCTCGGCGGCAGCGTTGTCGATGCTGCTGCTGTACTCGGTGACGGCCTTGGCGGCTTCGCTCACGGTCGTCTCGCCGCCGTCTATCTTTATCTTCTTCTTGCCTATCTCGTCCTGCGCGTCCTGAAGCCTTGCGAGCGCCATCGACACGTTCGACGCCTTGTTGGCGAGATAGCCCATCTGCAGGTTGTAGTTCTGGATGTTGGCAGGGTCCAGCTTCAGCGCCCTGCCTAGATTCCTGAGTTCAAGATTTGTCTGGGATATTGCGCCGTTCGCAGACCTGAGCGCCTTCTGAAGCTCGGTGGTGTCCCCGCCAATGCGGATGGTAAGACCGCGATAGGACTCTGCCATGGATACCTCCTATATCCAGGCGCTCACCTCTGCCCAAGTGGCCTCCCTCGGGCCATCGTCCTTGGCATATGACTGCGCCCGCGCTTGTAGCATGAGCACGAGACGCCCCCACGGCATCTCGCGAATGTCCTGAAGTGAAAGCCCAAGGTCAAGACCCGAGTTCACTATCGACGTGTAGGGGAGCTTGTCCCGGCCCCTCTTACTCGCTGGTTTTTCCGGAGGCAGCGGCTCCGGATCGAAACAACCCCCGTTGCAGCTCGTTGCCGACCGCGAGCGACACCTCGCGCATGTCGGGCTCGGCCTCCACGAGGGTCCTGCACCACTCCACGTACGACGGCACCCTGCTCGCGTGAAGGCCCCTGCCGCATTCGATGTCGTCCTGCGTCTTGAGCATCGCCCACAGTGCGCGGCGCTGGACGTTCCAGTTGTCGCGCGTGTAGTCCTGCACGAGAATCTCGACGCCGCCGTCCTCCGTGAGCTCTATGACCGACTCGTTGGCGTTTATCTTGACCTTGCCCATCACGTCGGCGATGAGGTCGCCCGTCACGAGTTCATATGGGTCAGAGAGGAACTCCTGCTCGTACACGACGCACGTCCATGCCGTGCACCTGAACTCCTGCTCGCCTAGTCCGTAGTCAACGGTTGCCATTTGTCCGACCTTTCGAATAGTGCACACAAAAGGGCGCACTCCACGGAAGCGTGAAGTGCGCCGTCGTTGCGTGCGCTACGTGAGCGCGTGTCTTGATTAGGGGTTGGTCGTGTTGCCGGTGCCTGTGTTGCCGGTGCCTGTGTTGCCGGTGCCTGTGTTGCCGGTGCCTGTGTTGCCGGTGCCTGTGTTGCCGGTGCCTGTGTTGCCGGTGTTGGTCGTGGTGACTGCGGTGCCGGGGATGACGACCTGGGTGAACCATGCGTTGAACGTGGCGAGGTCGTCTCCGGCGTTGGTGATGTGGGACTTGAGGACGTTGACGGGCTCGCCGTCGATGGTGAAGTCGCGACCGGACGCAGTGTAGTTGAGCGTCTTGGTGTTCGGCTCGACGGAGTCGCTGGTGGTGCCAGCCTCCTCGGACGGGCGGGAGAGCTTGACGTTGTAGCGGACGCCGCGCATCACGTTGCCGTCGCCCTCGATCTGGTAGAGAAGGGCGAACGTCGGGTAGATTGCCGTGGTCGGCTCGTACAGGACGCCGGTGGTATCGTCACGGATGTACCCGAGCAGGTCGATCATGGCCTCGTCGGTCATGTCGGAAAGCTCGAGCGAGCCGGTGTCGCTGGCGGAGCTGTTGGAGGTGTAGTAGATGACGTTGTCGGCGTAGAAGTTGTTCTGGGAACCCTCGTTGTCGAACGTGATGTTGACCGCGCCCGCAAGCGTCTTTGGAGTGCCGTACGTCCGATTGTCCTCGTCGTACAGCGCATAGTGGACGCGAGAGAGTCCGTACCGGACCTTGTTGGTGGTAGAAGCCATGGCTATGGCCTGCCTTTCTCTCTATTTGGCTGATATATGATTTCGTAGTCGGCGAGGTAGCAGTGCTCTGAGCTGAGATACACGTCGTCGTATCGCCGATACGTGCCCAGCCTTGCCAGAGTCGACTTGAACGCGGTCTCTAGCTCTGGGTCGTATTCCTTGTAGTAGAGCCCTACCTTGAACTTGCAGAGCTCCGCGTAGTTCTCGTTGTCGGCGTAGACCTCGCCGCCGCGCATGTAGCTGAACGCTATCCACGGCAGCGGAGGTGCCTTTCCCGTCGGCCATGCGTCCCACGTGACGGGAACGCCCACCTCCGACAGGACCTTGCCGACGACCTGTCTAGGCGTCTCTGAGGGCACTGTCGACCATCTCCTCGGCAAGTCTCGTCGTGTAGTCGAACGCCACCTTCGCAGACGGCGCTATGTGCTCGATTCCGTTGACCTTTCCACCGCTCGCCCTAGCGTGGCCGAGCTCCAGGAGGTGAGGGAGTCCGGGCATGCTTGGCGAGCCGACCTCGCCGGACGGCCTCCTGCCGTCCTTCGCGGTCATGTGGCTCCTGATTGACTTCGCATAGGCGCCGGTGGTGTACTTCTTGCCGTGCTTCCAGTAGTCGTGCTCGCCGATCTTGTCCTTCGCACGCCTGCGCCACTCCGCCGCGCCCTTCATGACGCCGCGCCTGACCACCTTCGGTAGGTCTCCGGTGACGCGGGTTTCGACGTTCGACAGGATGTCCTCCAACGTCCTCCCGAACTCGTCGGCGTCGATGCTGACCTTGGACATCAGTCGTTCCCGAGCTTGCGTCTCATGAGCAGGTCCGAGTTCTCGCCGACCTCGGTGACCGCGATGACTTCCATCTCCTCGCCGCGATATATGACCTGCTGCTCGTCGTTGTACTCGAGCGTTCTGACGCGCACCATGACCATCTTGCGAAGACCTACTTCCGGTATCGTCTCTCCGTTCGTGATACGGACGTCTGACGAATGCAGTTGGGCCATCGTCATGGTGCCGACGATGCGGGGACTACAGAAGATGGTGCGCTCGGTCTGCTCGCCCTCGTGCCACATGAAGTCATCGTCTTGGTATGGCTCGCTATGGGATATGAGGGTCACGACCTCGTTCCATCGGCTCATGGCGTGTCACCGCCTCCGGTGTCTCCGCCCGCGTCGTCTCCGCCGGTATCGTCTCCGTCGCCGTCGTTCGTCTTATCCTTCGGAAGCCTTGACTCGGTGTCCTCGTCATCGGCACACTCGTTGAACTTGCTGTTCATGAGGGCCGTGACGGTCATGTTGTATGCCATGAGGAAGCGCTCGCCCTCGCTGTTGTCGAACCCGTAGCTGCCCTTGCAGAACATCACGACGGCATGGCGCACCATCGGGTTCGGGGACTCCGGGTCGAGCAACGACTGCCTGATTCCGACGCGCGACATGTCGGCGAACGCCATGTCGATGTAGCCCTGAATCTCGACGTCGGTCATCTCGTGCGTGACCCTGAGCGCAACTCGCACGTCATCAAGCAGTGACATGGGCTATCCCTCCAACACGGCTATGAGGTCCGCCTTGTTCTGTCTCTTGGGCAGCGTGAGGCCGCGCTCCTCGATGAGCTCGATGAGCTGCGGCTTGGTGTACTTGCTGTAGTCGGCCTTCGGCTCGATGACCTCGACGAAACCGGGAAGCTTGGACTCGATTTCGTCAAGCCTTTCGCTTGAGACGGAAAACGTGTCACCCGGCTTTCGGATGACACGTTCCGCAAGGTCATAGAAGGCTTTCGTCACGCGAACGTCGGCCATGTCTAGTCTGACGATGGCTCCGTGTCGTGAGACACGCCGAATATGTCGTCGAAGTCGCTTGCGTCGAGCTCGTCAGAGTCCGCGCTGCCGCCAGAACCAGCGAGCTGCTCTATCTCGTCAAGCAGCCTTGCGGACGTGCGTCCCTTCGGCGTCCCGCCGAGCTTCCTTACCATGTCGCGCATCTCTGACGCGTTCGTGCGACCGTTGTTCACTGTAGACATTAGGCGTTAGGACCCTTCACGAGGAACACCCAGCCCCACTTGTCGGTCGGGCGACCGTCCATGGCGACTGAGAGCTTGGTCTTGTGGGCGTTGTTCTCGTGGTCGTCCCAAGTGACCACGCTCATGGGCCATCCGGGCTGGACGTTCATGGTGTAGTTCTTGAGGTTGCCATAGATGCCGAACACGTCACCGACGTTCGCCTGAGCGTAGGACGGGAGAATCGCGCCGTTGACGAGGTTGACTGGGCCAGCCTCGCGCAGGGAGCGACCCGTCTCCTGATGCAGCGGGTCGGTGATGCCGATGGGGTTGTTGTTGTCGTCGCTGAGCACCGCGATGTGGGAGCCCCACGTGTTGCGGGCGATGATGAGCTCACCGGAGTCGGCGTACATGTCGTTGAAGTTGTCGTCATACAGGAACGAGCACCAGAACTTCCAGTCGTTGACCTGGTCCTCGGAGACCTGAATGAACAGTGCGGTGCCGCCGCCAGCACCCGGCGTGAAGGTGCCGTCGATGCCGGTGGTACCCTTGCCCTTGCCGTCCGTGCCGACGAGGCGCGGGTCGGTCAGGATGCCGAGAGGCTGCATGTTGCCGGTGCCGCGAACGATGACCTGGTCAAGAGCCTTGGCGTAGCCATCTGCGAGCTCCTCGCCGAGCAGCGTCTTGAACTCGTCGGCCATGAGGGCCTCGGAGAGGAAGGAGCGGCTGTGGCGGCACTCGAGGACGTTCCAGCCCCATGCGAAGCTCGTCGGGTCCTCGTCGCCCTGATAGGTGGAGACGATCTTGTCGTTGTTGCCCAGCCACGTGAACTCGAGGTGGAGGTCGGCCTCGCGCTGGATCATGCCGCCCTTCTCATGGGCGTAGTTGATTCGGTTGTAGAGGGTGGCCTTCTGCTTGAGCTCGCGGAGGACCTGCTGGCTCACGCTGTACGGCACGGCCACGAGGGTCGTGTCGGTGTTGGAGAACGTGTCCATGTAGGTCGGGGTGCCGGAGATGTCGGTTGCCTGGGTGGCACGTTCCTGCATCACCTTGCGCTGGATGTCCTCGGGGAGGCGCTGGGAGTTGCGGATGGCGATGGACAGAGCGGTGCGGTACTCCTTGGAGTCGGTGTAGTGCTCACCGGCCTCGCGTGCGCGGACCTCGAAGGTCGGCTCCGGCTTCGGCATCGTGCGGGTCTCGGTCTCCTCGGTTGCCTCGGTGGTGGCGATTACATTGCCAGCACCGTTCGCGACGGCCTCGACCTTGGAGTTGAAGAGCTTGTTCGCACGGGAGCGGCGCTGCGCGTCGGCCTCGATGAGGTCAGCCTCGGCGTAGAGCATCTCGTCGGTGACTCCCTCGGGAAGCTCCTCTGCGTTCAGGAGGTTCATGACCTCCTGCTTGCGGGCCACGAACGCGTCGTAGTCCAGGCTGCGGTACTCCGCAGCAGTGAAAGGCTTGAAAGACATAGCCTTCCTCCTTGTCTTCACGGTAATGGGATGAATCTCGCGGTCACTCCGCCGCGCCCACGTCGGCAGTCACTCCGCCGCCGCTCCCCTGATCGCTCCGTCAGCAAGGAGACGTGAGTATTTATGCTTAGCCCTCTCGGGCGGTAAACCTAGATGGACCTGAGGGCGAGCGCCCTTGCGCGGCGCATGCGCCTTGCGCGTGCCTGTTCCTTGGCAAGAGTGTCCGCACGCTCTGCTGCCGCACGCTCTTCCTCTGCGGCCTTGCGGTCAGCCTCGATTACGGACGTGATGGCGGACCTGATATGGATGTCAGTGCTCGGATTCGCGGGCACTGAAACCGCGCTCACGTCTACGAGGCGATACACCCTCGTTATGGTCGTGTGGTAGTCACCGTTTTCGTCTCGTGTGCATGTGCATCCGAGACCGTCATCGTCGTTCGCGATGATGAACCCGAACGACATCTCGTCGATGAGGCCGTTTTGAATGGACTCGTACAGGTCACGTGCCTGCTGACAACCGCTGAGGTCTGCCTCTACCCAAAGGCCGTGATCGTCCGTCCCGACTTGCAGTGAGCCGTTGCGCGTGCGAGCCAGCACTGCACCTTGATGATCGAATTGCAAAATGGTGTCGCGCGTGTTCACGCCGTCGAACGCATGTCGGTCAATCTGTTCGTACTCTGCCGGGTAGTCACCCATCCTTGGGTACAGCTCGTACTCGTCGTTGAACGTGCTCGCGTAGCCGCGCACCTTGTAGCTTGGTTCGCTCGCTACCTCGTTGCCGTCCTCGTCAGTCTGCGCGATGCGCTCGACTGGCTTGAAGTTGGAAGCCGCGAAGCTTCTATAGGACCGCTCTGCCGGTTTGTAAGGCATCTCGACCTCCTTCTGCATGAAAAAAGCCGCCCTCTCGGACGGCTACTGTGCCTGCTCTATCCTGCGCGTCTCTGCGCGTGCTATGCGTTCCTTGGGAACGCTTATCGGTATCCCCGACTCGTAGCTCCAAATGGCGCATGCACGGAGCATCTCGTCGGCTATGCGTGTGTCTGTTCGCGAAGCGAGGTCCGCTATCTCCTGTACGGTCACTCTTCCTCCGGCTCGTCCAAATCATCGAGGTCATCAGTGTCTTGGTATGTGACGCTCGCATGGTCCGTCGTGCCGTTCGCACGACCGCCTGACTCGGCAATGACCTCGTTGTTGTCATCGACCATGTAGTACTCGCCGCGGATCATGCGCACGTTCCCACCTGGGATGTGCGGCATCTGGAATATGTCGCGAACGTCGTTTACGCTTATCATTCCCGCTCCGCCAAGCTCCTTGCTCACCTTGAGCTTTGAGTCTGGGCTTGCGTACTCAAGGTACGACGCTGAGAACATGATGTAGTTGCCCTTGCGCACCTGCGTCGGCGTGAGGCACATCCTCGTGATGACGTTGCCGAGCTGTATGCCCTTCGGCTCTATGCACGACTCGTAGAAGGCCGAGCCCTCTTGGTCGTTGTACGACCCGTTGAGTATCTTCTCGTTGATGGTGAAGTACTCGAACAGCGCCTTGTCGATGCGTGCCATCTCGTCGGTGCTGATGGTGTACCTGTTCGGGTCCTTTATCTGCGTTATGTCCTCGAACGTCTGGTCGTAGACCATGAGCCCGGTCGGGTTGCCGGACGGCGAGAGGTTCTGCTTCGCGAACCTGTCGCGCTTGGCGTTCATGTCCTTCTCGTGGACCATGCCGGACAGCTTGCCGATGAACCGTATGTCGGCACCCGTCTTGAGCGCTATCTCCTCGGCCTGCCTCTGCGCGTCCATGAGCCTCAGCGTCGGCGTGAGCGGCGTGTTGCCGCCGCCGAATATGTCGCTGTCGAGCTGGAACCTCGTGAGTATGCCGACGTCGTAGAACGGGAACGCCTGCCTCTCGCCGGTCTTGAGCGTGAACCGCATCCACGGCTCGCCTTGGTACTCGACGACCTCGGCATAGCTCGGGTTCAGCGAGTACAACGCAACGACGTTCCGGTTCTCGTCATAGCCTGGCACGATGTACGTGGTCGTGTAGACGAGCAGCCTTCCTATGACCAGCCTTATGAAGTCGGGCCATGACTGCATGTCGTTGGGCCACGCCTTGACAAGCCTTTGCATCCTCGGCAACGCGCCGTTGGACTCGTCTGGCGTGACGAACTCCGGCTTTAGCTTCGAGCACCATGTCGATATGCACTCGACGATGGAACGTATCTGCATCTGCTCGTAGAGCCTGCTGTCCCATGCGCTGAACGCCGGGGCGTACTCGGTGAGCGTGCGATAGCTCGACACCTGCTTTTCTGTCGGTGATGCGAAGAGACTCTGAACCGGGGCCACCATCTTCTCAAGTAGTCCCATGTGGCTCCTAAAATCTAGACAACTGTGCCACGCTTGACACTATAGCACAAATTCGCATCACTTGCAAGTGGTATAATTTTTACCGTATATCCTATTCGCCAGCACGGATTATGTCGTGATAGAGCACCCTTAGACCGAGCCTCTCGCGGTTCACGTCCATGTGCCAGTGTCCGCAGTACCACCTCTTGTACTCGAGGTTGGCGGCGATCGTGTCGAGCCACTCCTCGTACTCGTCCATCTTCGCGATCCTGCGGCCCATGCACGCGAGGGACGTGGTGGCTGACGCCATCGCGTCGTGGGTGAGGACGTAGTCGACGCTCCATCCGTGCTCGGACAGGGAGTCCTCGCATCGGAGCCTCTCCTCGTCGCTGGGAACCTCCTCGGGCCACCACGACACGCCCTCGGTGCGATACTCGATGTCGTGCGAGTATGCGCCGCCCATGGCGAGGAACGCCTTGCCGTCGATGTCGAACACGTAGCCACGCATGAGGTGCAGGACGTGAGGGCGTATCTCGTGCACCATGCCGCCGTGCCACTCCCTCTCGGGATACGTGGCGAGCATCGCATGGTTCTCGTGGTTGCCGTCTATGAACAGCGTGGTCCACGGCTTCGACTCGAGCCACTTGAGCCAATACCTGCATTCCATGGAGTCGTCCCACACGAGACCGAAGTCGCCAAGGATTATCACGTAGTCGTCCCTGGTGAGCTCCTTGCCCTCGGGCCATGCGCGTGACGAGAACTTGGCTACTGACAGCGGACCGTGTATGTCACCTGTGAGATATACCATAATGCCTCCATTGCTTGCGTATAGCTAGTATAGCATATTGTGAAGGCATGACGTGTGGGAGGATGGAATCATCATCGCGCATTACATCACATATTCTACATACACCCATTTGCAAACATGTTTGAGTTCGTGTATAATCACTTGCGGAGGGCGTAAGACGACGCCTTCGCGCAAGTAACGCATATAGTCAAGGAGAGTCGGATGAAGCAGAGAGTGGTGCCGCACAAGCCGAAGAAGGGAAACTCGCTGGCGGAGGCGAGACCCGACATTGCTGCCGAATGGAGCCAGAACGGGAACGGGGACATGACCCCATTCGACCTGTCGAGGGGATCGGCGTTCGTCGCGCACTGGAAGTGTGCAAAGTGCGGTCATGAGTACAGTTGCAGCGTCGCGGCAAGAACTGCGGGTGGTCGTGGATGTCCCGAGTGCGGGAAGATGAACGTCCTCGCTGCGAGAAGGAAGGCCCGCATCACGACCGAGCAGTTCGCCGAGAAGGTCGCGGGAGTCAACCCAGACATAGAGGTCATCGGCGACTTCAATGGGTACCGCAATAAGGTTATGGTCAGATGCAGGAGATGCGGCCACGAGTGGAACGCGCATCCGAACAACCTCGTGGCCGGACACGGATGCATCTATTGCAGGAACAGGAGTAAAGACAACTCATAGAAAAGTGCCCGTCGCTACGCAACTCGCCAAAGTCAGCGCGACGGGGCTTGGATAGAAGCCAGACAGGTCAAGAGGACCTGCCCGTGCCTTGTGGACTAGGATACCACAGGGCGAGCTCCTCTTGGCCGGAGAGGAGCTTGTTGTGGCGAGAAAGATGAAGCTGACGATTGAAGGGTCCATCGCTTCGACGAGGCCGGACCTCATGAGGTACTGGGATGAAGAGCGCAACGACAAGGATCCCGAGTTCCTGCTTCCAAGCTCGAGGGCATACGTGCACTGGATATGTCCAGAAAACCCAGAGCACAGGTGGATGGACTTAATAAAGAACATGGACGCAAACCCCAAGTGTCCATGGTGCAGCCCTGTTGACGCGGATGGTCCGATGAGCTTCCGCATGAAAGACGGCGAGAGCCTGGGGCACAAACACCCAGAGCTTCTGCCCGAATGGGAAAGCGAGTGCAATGGGAACGTAACTCCATACGACATAAGTACAAATGCCCATATGAGATTCTGGTGGCGTTGCTCTAATCACGGGATTGTATGGAGTGCGTACCCTGGAGTAAGAGCGAATGGCTCTGGATGTCCGCTGTGTAGGTACGAGAAGTCGAGCGACTCGCTCTCAAGAGTCGCAAGCTACGAAGACAGTCTCGAGGCCAAGTATCCAAAGCTTGCCGAAGAATGGGACGTTGACAAGAACGGCAGCCTGAAACCATCAATGATTTCAGGTGGATCAGGAAAGAAGGTATGGTGGATTTGCAAGGAGTGCGGCGAGAGCTATATGGCGTACCCATACAGAAGGATTCGCGGCTCTTGTTGTCCAGAATGCTCAAAGAAGAGCAAGGCACCGTACTCACATGGGCCGCTCAGTGAGGAAAGGCCCGACCTGCTTGTCGAATGGGATCGCGATAAAAACGGAGACCTGTCACCTTATAACGTTACCGCTGGCAGTAATGTTTCCGTATGGTGGAAGTGTTCGGCACATGGGCACGAATGGGAAGCGGTCGTGAGGAGCAGGGCTCTGTCTGGAAACGGGTGTCCCATATGCGCTGGCAAACAGGTGCTTACTGGATTCAATGACCTTGAGACTCGCTTCCCTGAGATAGCCTCCGAGTGGAACACCGAAAAAAACGGAGGGCTGAATCCGTGTGACGTCGCGTTCGCAACCCACATGAAGGTATGGTGGGTTTGCAACAAGCACGGAGTACCATGTGAGTGGCAGGCTGCCGTGAACAGCCGCACGTCGAGAGGGCATGGCTGTCCGATATGCGGTCAAGAAAGGTCAACAGCTTTCCATGAAACGCCGTCTGCTGGCGAGTCGCTCGCAGAGCTATACCCGAAAATCGCAGACGAGTGGCACCCGACGAAGAACGGCGGTCTAACTGCCTATGACGTCAAGGGTAAGTCCAGCAAAAGAGTGTGGTGGCTCGGGAAGTGCGGCCATGAGTGGCAGTCTGCTATCAGCGGCCGCGTTAATCAGGACAGTGGATGCGCGTTTTGCAGCGGAAAGAAGCTCTTGCCTGGGTTCAACGACTTGCTTACCGTGCGTCCTGACATAGCGGAAGAATGGCATCCTACGAAGAACAACGGACTGCTTCCGAGCGACGTGACGGCGCACAACAAGAAATCGGTGTGGTGGCTTGGCAAATGCGGACACGAATGGAAGGCTGGCGTAGGAAACTGCGTTGACCAACGGTCGGGATGCCCGATCTGCAACAGCCATAACCATACGTCGTTCCCAGAGAAGGCGCTGTTCTACTATGTCTCCATGGCTTACCCCGACGCACTGTCCAACTATATGCCAGACGTTGAGAAGTTTGGTCGCAGGGAAATCGACATATTTGTACCAAGCATAGGAACTGGCATCGAGTATGACGGTGAACGTTGGCACCAGAACTTCGAGAGGGACCAAGAGAAGGACTTTGCCTGCTTCTTGGGAGGCATATTTCTCATAAGGGTGCGCGAGCCTGATTGTCCAAAATATGAATTGACGATGTGTTACAGAGAGGTATATCGAAAGGACATGTCGTCAGAAGCTCTCGACGAGTGCATTAGGGAGGTGCTTCACGAGATTGGCGCACCATGCGACATCAGTGTCGACACCAAGCGTGACGAGATTGACATCATAAAGCTTATGTACGAGGGAGTTGTGGAAGGCTCGTTCGGAGCGAAGAGTCCTCATCTGATTGCGGAATGGGACTTTGGCAAGAACGGAAAGCTCAATCCGTACATGTTTAAGCCGTTCTCGACTAAGAAAGTATGGTGGGTTTGCCCTGAGGGTCACGAGTATTTTACGTCAATAGGATCTCGGTCGGCGGGACATGGTTGTCCCAAGTGTGGGTCAAAGAAGTCTTCTAAGCGTTTGTCGAAGCCGAAGCCTGGTAACTCGCTTCAGGAGAGACATCCAGAATTGGCTGCCGAATGGCATCCGACACTCAATGGCAATCTTACCCCGTCAGACGTCAACCGTGGGACTAATAGGAAGGTCTGGTGGCTCGGAAAGTGCGGACACGAATGGGAGACATCAGTGGTATGCAGGACATCCAGTGGGTCAGGATGTCCGAAATGTAATGCTGGTGGAAAAGGCAAGAAAAGGAAGAAGTACCGCAAGAGGGACAGGAAATAGCTTTTTCGGCAGGCTTGTCTATGCCACAAGCCTGCCATTGCAGTCTATCCAGGCAAACTCTCTACACTATCGGGAGAAATCCAACCTATTGCGCTCATATAGGACTCGTAGTATCGCTGTTCGGCAGCGAGGGCGAAGAGTTCGCTCATCACGCCATCGATTTTCTGATTTGGCTGAAGGTCTTTCTTCTTTGGGAACAGGTTCCCTCCGTTGTCCTCGCGGCACTCGAGCGACTGGCGCGAATGATGGAGGCAGACGTTCGGGCAGATCACCTTATGCGCCTTGAGGTCGAGCTCGTGAGTGCGCATGAGCGGCGACAGCACCCTAGCCGTCTGGGGGACGGCGAAGCATCTGCTGTCCCCCACAAGACGCCTGATCGTGCGATCGGTATAGTCGTCCACATGCCATCCGTCATACGCGACGCAATACGGATACATGCCAACCGACACCAGATCGTTGAGCATGTCGATGATGACGGACTGGTTGACGCGGTCTCCTTCGACGACCTCAACGTAATGCCAGACCGTGCCGTCCATCGGCTGGCCCTGTGACGACCATGTGAGGTACGGGACGTTGTCCTTCTGGTTGGAGTCGGTCTGCATGTTCAGCATGTCGGACGCGACCCAGAACTTGGCGAGCTCGTATATGCGATCGTCGCCTGGAACCCTCCAACGACAGACGAACGCGCATAGGTCGTTCTTGGTGGCGAGGTCGAAGCCGCAGCATACGTACGGAGGAATGCCGATCTTGTCGAAGTCAATCGGCGTGTTGTTGATGCAGGACTCGATGTCGAGGAACGCGCTGTAGCTGCCGCTCCTCAGACAAAATTCCTTCGTCAAAACGGAGGGAAGCCGCCGTGGCGAGTTGACACTGAGGCGCACGCGTTGGGCCAATTTATTTACATCTTTGATAGCATATAAACCGGGGTTCGCTTTGAGCCATATATCAGGGCGCTCTCCCCTCTCGTACGCCTCGAACCCTGCAAGGACCTCTGACCTATCGTCCTGAACAAAAAGTAGTGGCAGCACAGTGTCGTCTTGGATGGTGCCGTCGAGTATGTTCTTGCAGTAGGAGATTCGCTCGTCCCAAATGCCGTCTCTGATGAAGTTCTCGCTGGACAATATCCAGGTCATTGGATTTCTCCGCGCTGACATTGACTCCTCGATCTGGTCGAGAAGATATCCGTTGTCTTCGACGGCGGCAAGTTCGTCGTACAATAACGCGCTGCACGACGCCCCGTCTCTTCGCTTTGGGGAGGCAGCGATGGCTGTAAGCATCGAGCCTTGGGCGTCGTAGTTGAGCGCAGACCTACCGGTCTTCTGCGACATACCGCGTCGTATTCTCTTGCTTAGCGCTGGACTGTGCATAGCCATCTCGTTAGCCGCGCCGAACACCTTCCTTGCCTGAGTCTCAGACGTCGCGCAACAGTAGACCTCTGCCCCCTTCTCCCCGTCGCTGGTGAGATGGTACAGGCCGAGGCCGGCGATGAGGCTTGAATTGTGCGTCGCCGTGTACTGCCTGCCCGCGAGGTACAGGTGGCTCGGGTTGTCTATCGCTATGCACTTCGACGGCTCGTTCGGTATCTGCGTCACCGACACGACCTGCTTCGTCCCGGCTATCGGGTAGATTGTCACGTGGTAGGTCCTGTACCCGTCCACTGACGCCGTCGCGAGCATGCCGAGGCTCGACGCGACCTCTACCAGCTGCCACACCTGAGAGTCGGGTACGCATGAGAGGTCATATGGCTCTGCCGGAGTCCTTCGGCTCCGGAGCCCCACCCCGTAGGCCTCGACGAACACGTAGACCAACCCGCTCCTAAGGGACATGTCCGACGTCAGCATGTCGTCCGGCAGAGGCCTGCCGGACTGGACGAGTTCGTGGACCTCGAACATGTTGACGTACCTCGGCTCGCATGCGTACTCAACGGGCCCGCACATCGGCACCGAGACATGTCCAGACCTGACCATGGTCATCAGCTCGTCGGTCGTGACGTCCATGTTCCTGCCGTTCGAGCGCACGGTCCATACGTGATCGCCGCTCGCCTTGACCGTAGCATGGTCCGCGAACACGACCAGGTACATCGGCTTGTCGAATATCTCGGATTCGACGAGCACCTTCGAGGGCTTGCCGTCCTGCCCGAATACGTAGTCGCCTGGGTGTATGTCGCGCATGGTGCGCCAGCCTTCGGGCGTCGGAATCTCCGTGTCCAGGCTTAGGGCCTTCCCGTTCTTACGGCCGAGACAATACACGACCTGCTGAAACTGCCTTATACCTTCCTCATCGACGAATCCGTATGCGAGCTGCACGCAGGCCTTCTGGAACGGTTCCATGACGAACGGCTGCCACATCTTCTCGCCCTCTGGAATGAGGCAGAAGTCTTCTACGAAACGGCACACACGTTCGGCCTTCTCCTGCGAGAAGAAAAAACCGTGGTACTCCTCGTGGAACCTCGGCAGCATGATCTCCGCCAGCTGCCTCATGTACTTGGACGCAATTATGCTTCCGTCGTAGATGCCGGTGAGGTAGACCTCCGCGTCGCTCCTCCCAAGCTCATCCATGTATCGGCTAGGCATTGAAGCGGTCGAACTCATCCTCTTCCTCCTCCTGCTGCAGCACTCCACTGTTGACGAACTTCGATATCTTCGCCGCAAGCGATATCTTGTTCGCTATCGCCATCTTGAATATGTCTATGGCCTCGGACTTGACCATCTTGTAGTGCGTGTTGCCCTTCGCCCCCGACTGTTGGCGAACGGTGAGTCCCTCGTTCTCTATGGAGCGCCATGCGGCCTCCCCTATCCCGCACGTCCTGCCATAGTCCTGCAACAGGTTGAGCGCGAAGAACTTGTCGACCTTGCTGAGCGAGTCGATGTCAAGTGCGTCTTCCAACTGCTCCACGGCAGCGTCTATGTCACTCTGCTGAATCTTCGGCTTCTTGCGCTGGGGCATCGCCTTCCTCCTCACTGCCAGACACGAGCTCGTCTCCGCACGTCCAATCGCATTTCGTGTACCTGCGATGCAACATGCAAACCGTCATTGACGTGTCATCCTCGTTGAAGTAACCGCACGTCAGGCAACTCATTCGCACTCCCTCAATATCTGCCTCGCGACGTCGATCTGTGGACACGAATCGTCCCTCAGCTCGGTCGCGAGCTCGAACCCCGAACACCCGTCCCCGTACGGCCCGTTTATCACGCATCCCGCGTACTCGCCATACGGGTCCATGTACTGCCATTCGCACAACGCGCAGCTCATCTCTTGCTCCTGTAGATGTTCCGAGACTCGTCCACGGTCTCCGTAAGCCGCTCTATCATCGACTGCAAGCTCTCGTTCTTTGGGACCACGTTGCCGTTCTCGTCGAACGTGACGCGAGGCTCGGTCTGTCCGCTGTGCACGAACGCGTGGCAGTCCTGGCACAGGCGTTGCATGTTCGCGTAGCGAAGCGTCACATGCGGGTCGTCGATGTTCTCCGGCGTGATGTGCTCGATGTGATGCACTACCTTGGCTGGCGTCAGCTCGCCACGCTTGAAGCATCGCTCGCACATGCGCGGCGGTATGACGCACTCGCTCGGCACGGGAGTCTCGTTCGGGTCGTCCTTGCGCACGTAGACGATGTCACCGTCTCGTTCCTTCGACACGAGTATGTTGCCGCTCGTGTCAACGACGGCATCGAGATATCGCTTGCGGCTGGCAAGCCATGCATGGGAGTTGTAAAAGCCTTTGGCGAAGGATTGGGCCATGACACGTCCTTGGTAGGATGCAAGCCCGTCACTCCGCAGCGACTTACATAAGCTATTAGTTGTAGTTGATTATACACAATAAGGCATCGATGTGGGACAACAATTTTCGGCGCCTGCGAAAGCGGTTGCGAGAACAGCAAAACCGCAGGTAGAAGGGTGTGTCGCCACATGACTGCGATTCGTCGCGCACTGTGGTATGGTGTTGATGAGGGAAGCGGTGTTGCCGAACAAATTGTTTCTAAAATATTACCGCGCCATCCAGCTATATCTTTTAGCTTATTAGCTATTCAATATCGCTGCGTTGGCGCGGTTATTTTATATATGCAATATACTACTATATATCCCTGTAGCTCTCGCCGCTGCGAACGCGCAGTATCGTGCACTTGTTGCAACCATATTCCTCCGCGACCTTGCGCGAGCTTCTTGGGTCTGACCGTATCGCAATCACCTCGTCATCGCTGAACTTGCGCAATGGCGACCTGCGTATCGACGTCTCCTTTGGAATGGTACGAGTGCTCGTTCTCTTTGTCTGCTCGTTCCCGCCCATCTTTACGCCAAGGGTATCGACCGCGTGACGAGTGTTCTCCTTTGCGGTACACCATTCGAGATTGTCTGCGCGGTTGTTCAAGGGATTCCCGTCCTTGTGGTTGACTACGTTTCGCTCTTCGGTGCGACCATCGCAGAACGCAGACGCGACGAGGCGGTGAATCGATGCATGGCGCTGTTCATGGTCCTTTGTTGCAAGGTTTACATGCAGGTAGCCATCACTGCCACGCGCTGGCTTGAGCATGGTTGCAGCACGACGCCCACAACCGGTGGAAAGAATCCTGCCATATGAGCTGATGTAGTACTGTTCTTCGAATCCGCTGACGGGCCTCCACTGCTCGCCTGGTTCACCTTCCGGTACCACAAAGGGCCTCTTCAATCCATCAATGGCGCTACGTATGGCAGTTACGCTGACGTGATATGCGTTCGCGAGGTCGACTTGGGACTCCCCACCAAGCCACCTGCTTTTGACATCCTCCAAATCTTGGTCGCTTAGAACAGGATCGCGAAACGCATGCGGATCATTGTTCGGATTGTCTTTCACGAACATGAGGTTATCGGAGTTGTTGTTTGACCAGTCTCCGTCGATGTGGCGGACAAAGTTATATCCATCACGATTGTCAACGAATGCGTCGGCAACAAGTTTGTCAACGCGAACTTGTTTTGTTTTGACCCCATCATTTATCGCCACAAGGCATATCCCGCTCTTTCGCTTCCTGTGCTTGATCTCTTTTGTGTTGTCGTATCCGTTCTTGGTCTTGGTAGAGAACACGCGACCGAATGACGTCACCTTGTATCTGCCTTCAAGTCCGGTGACGTCAGCTATTTCTTCCCCGTCGCCAAGAGCTATTTCGATTGTCACACCGCGAGTGTGGCACCGAACCGTATCTGCACTCACACCAAGTCTGTCGGCAATTTCGGTGTACGTAAGTCCCTTCTTACGGAGCGCTCTCATCTCGTTTATCATTCTCTGGCGGCTATAGAATATCACGGGCACACCCCCATCTACCTGCAGAATTTTTACACTATATAGTTTACCGCATTTAGATTTTTTTGTGCAGCAAAAATTATGGTATCGTTTGAAATATTTTGAATGAGTTCTCGCGTCTTATGGGACGGTATGATACCGAAAAAATGAAATCGGCGTTCGACTGGCGCGGTGAAAAAATGCTCTCCTGGCTCCGGTCCCGGAAGGACGTGGGCGTAGATGCTCCTGGTAGGGGCCCTATTTAGCCGAGGAGGAGCCGAGGAGTCGAGGAGGAGCCGAGGAGGAGCCGAGGAGCCAACCACAGTGACTATATATATGTTGGAGGATAGGCCGTCCTCGACGGTCGAGTGATTCCTCCAAGCTGAAAATTATCTTAAAGTTTTCAGGTTCGGCTCTGGATCTTGCCATTTTTGTCAAATGTGGAGGAACTATGGAGGCAAATTTTTCCTTGCAATGCTGTATGCACTCATGCATACTACTACTCAAGCAAGGCACACACAAACCCGAACGGAACGGAGGGTTGTAAGCATAGTTCGGGATTTTAGGCAAGGCAGGTAGATAGTCAGTTTGGAGGTACGCTTATAGGTTTTTTGCGGAGTGTTGGCTACGTACGCGACAACATCAAATCGTAGCGCGGAATAGGTAATCCGTGGGGTAATGCCCAAAATCCGAACATATGTAGGGGAAGCGGTGCGCGTCTAGACCGGGAATTTGACCTTCCGGAATAATGCGGGCGCGAGCGGGAGTCCGTACTTACCATCCGCTTTGTAACAGAGGCAGACACCCCGAAACATCACGCTGGGAGTGTGTAGCGCGTGTTCTAACTCTTATGCGTATGAGCGACTGGCAAGTTTAGGTTGCGACGACGACGTGTGAGGGCTGGGTTTCTTTTTTGGCTATCTCCTCCTTACCAGCGGGCATGGGAAAACCGGGGAATCTCCATTCACTCTTCCAAGTGTCTACCCCGTCGCTCCTCCCAGCGTTGATGCACCCGCGTGTAAAAGCGTCCGGGGAATCGAAAGCCTGACTGTGCCGCTCTGCTAGGCACTTAGCGGAAACGTACGGTTCAGGTGAACTATGCACTACGTGAAATCCGTGTAGGAGTTCTAATGAGTTTAGCACAGGGTGTGAGTGCCCACGCTCTTGCAACAACTCTGTCGGGATTCCGACGCGGTGACGCGGTTCTAAAAAGTCCTACATGCGCCAACGTCATAAGGCGTTCGCGCTAACCATGGAGATTTCGTGTGTGGAATCTCTATGGTTAGCGTGCAATGGTGCTCGCTAAAGCCCAAGAGAAAGGATTCACCATGGAAACCACAATCACAATCAACGGAATAACTGTCACGTGCGACGCGGCGATTGCGCCGCAAATCGTAGAAAAACTTCTCAACGTTACGCCCACTAAGGCCAAGTCCACGCCCAAGTCCACGCCCAAGTCCACGCCCAAGTCCACGCCCAAGTCCACGCCCAAGTCCACGCCCAAGTCCACGCCCAAGTCCACGCCCAAGTCCACGCCCAAGTCCACGCCCAAGTCCACGCCCAA
>JAFWIE010000142.1 GCA_017533825.1 Atopobiaceae bacterium
CCTCCTCGACTCCTCGGCTCCTCCTCGGCTAAATAGGGCCCCTACCAGGAGCATCTACGCCCACGTCCTTCCGGGACCGGAGCCAGGAGAGCATTTTTTCACCGCGCCAGTCGAACGCCGATTTCATTTTTTCGGTATCATACCGTCCCATAAGACGCGAGAACTCATTCAAAATATTTCAAACGATACCATAATTTTTGCTGCACAAAAAAATCTAAATGCGGTAAACTATATAGTGTAAAAATTCTGCAGGTAGATGGGGGTGTGCCCGTGATATTCTATAGCCGCCAGAGAATGATAAACGAGATGAGAGCGCTCCGTAAGAAGGGACTTACGTACACCGAAATTGCCGACAGACTTGGTGTGAGTGCAGATACGGTTCGGTGCCACACTCGCGGTGTGACAATCGAAATAGCTCTTGGCGACGGGGAAGAAATAGCTGACGTCACCGGACTTGAAGGCAGATACAAGGTGACGTCATTCGGTCGCGTGTTCTCTACCAAGACCAAGAACGGATACGACAACACAAAAGAGATCAAGCACAGGAAGCGAAAGAGCGGGATATGCCTTGTGGCGATAAATGATGGGGTCAAAACAAAACAAGTTCGCGTTGACAAACTTGTTGCCGACGCATTCGTTGACAATCGTGATGGATATAACTTTGTCCGCCACATCGACGGAGACTGGTCAAACAACAACTCCGATAACCTCATGTTCGTGAAAGACAATCCGAACAATGATCCGCATGCGTTTCGCGATCCTGTTCTAAGCGACCAAGATTTGGAGGATGTCAAAAGCAGGTGGCTTGGTGGGGAGTCCCAAGTCGACCTCGCGAACGCATATCACGTCAGCGTAACTGCCATACGTAGCGCCATTGATGGATTGAAGAGGCCCTTTGTGGTACCGGAAGGTGAACCAGGCGAGCAGTGGAGGCCCGTCAGCGGATTCGAAGAACAGTACTACATCAGCTCATATGGCAGGATTCTTTCCACCGGTTGTGGGCGTCGTGCTGCAACCATGCTCAAGCCAGCGCGTGGCAGTGATGGCTACCTGCATGTAAACCTTGCAACAAAGGACCATGAACAGCGCCATGCATCGATTCACCGCCTCGTCGCGTCTGCGTTCTGCGATGGTCGCACCGAAGAGCGAAACGTAGTCAACCACAAGGACGGGAATCCCTTGAACAACCGCGCAGACAATCTCGAATGGTGTACCGCAAAGGAGAACACTCGTCACGCGGTCGATACCCTTGGCGTAAAGATGGGCGGGAACGAGCAGACAAAGAGAACGAGCACTCGTACCATTCCAAAGGAGACGTCGATACGCAGGTCGCCATTGCGCAAGTTCAGCGATGACGAGGTGATTGCGATACGGTCAGACCCAAGAAGCTCGCGCAAGGTCGCGGAGGAATATGGTTGCAACAAGTGCACGATACTGCGCGTTCGCAGCGGCGAGAGCTACAGGGATATATAGTAGTATATTGCATATATAAAATAACCGCGCCAACGCAGCGATATTGAATAGCTAATAAGCTAAAAGATATAGCTGGATGGCGCGGTAATATTTTAGAAACAATTTGTTCGGCAACACCGCTTCCCTCATCAACACCATACCACAGTGCGCGACGAATCGCAGTCATGTGGCGACACACCCTTCTACCTGCGGTTTTGCTGTTCTCGCAACCGCTTTCGCAGGCGCCGAAAATTGTTGTCCCACATCGATGCCTTATTGTGTATAATCAACTACAACTAATAGCTTATGTAAGTCGCTGCGGAGTGACGGGCTTGCATCCTACCAAGGACGTGTCATGGCCCAATCCTTCGCCAAAGGCTTTTACAACTCCCATGCATGGCTTGCCAGCCGCAAGCGATATCTCGATGCCGTCGTTGACACGAGCGGCAACATACTCGTGTCGAAGGAACGAGACGGTGACATCGTCTACGTGCGCAAGGACGACCCGAACGAGACTCCCGTGCCGAGCGAGTGCGTCATACCGCCGCGCATGTGCGAGCGATGCTTCAAGCGTGGCGAGCTGACGCCAGCCAAGGTAGTGCATCACATCGAGCACATCACGCCGGAGAACATCGACGACCCGCATGTGACGCTTCGCTACGCGAACATGCAACGCCTGTGCCAGGACTGCCACGCGTTCGTGCACAGCGGACAGACCGAGCCTCGCGTCACGTTCGACGAGAACGGCAACGTGGTCCCAAAGAACGAGAGCTTGCAGTCGATGATAGAGCGGCTTACGGAGACCGTGGACGAGTCTCGGAACATCTACAGGAGCAAGAGATGAGCTGCGCGTTGTGCGAATGGCAGTACATGGACCCGTATGGCGAGTACGCGGGATGCGTGATAAACGGGCCGTACGGGGACGGGTGTTCGGGGTTCGAGCTCGCGACCGAGCTGAGGGACGATTCGTGTCCACAGATCGACGTCGCGAGGCAGATATTGAGGGAGTGCGAATGAGTTGCCTGACGTGCGGTTACTTCAACGAGGATGACACGTCAATGACGGTTTGCATGTTGCATCGCAGGTACACGAAATGCGATTGGACGTGCGGAGACGAGCTCGTGTCTGGCAGTGAGGAGGAAGGCGATGCCCCAGCGCAAGAAGCCGAAGATTCAGCAGAGTGACATAGACGCTGCCGTGGAGCAGTTGGAAGACGCACTTGACATCGACTCGCTCAGCAAGGTCGACAAGTTCTTCGCGCTCAACCTGTTGCAGGACTATGGCAGGACGTGCGGGATAGGGGAGGCCGCATGGCGCTCCATAGAGAACGAGGGACTCACCGTTCGCCAACAGTCGGGGGCGAAGGGCAACACGCACTACAAGATGGTCAAGTCCGAGGCCATAGACATATTCAAGATGGCGATAGCGAACAAGATATCGCTTGCGGCGAAGATATCGAAGTTCGTCAACAGTGGAGTGCTGCAGCAGGAGGAGGAAGAGGATGAGTTCGACCGCTTCAATGCCTAGCCGATACATGGATGAGCTTGGGAGGAGCGACGCGGAGGTCTACCTCACCGGCATCTACGACGGAAGCATAATTGCGTCCAAGTACATGAGGCAGCTGGCGGAGATCATGCTGCCGAGGTTCCACGAGGAGTACCACGGTTTTTTCTTCTCGCAGGAGAAGGCCGAACGTGTGTGCCGTTTCGTAGAAGACTTCTGCCTCATTCCAGAGGGCGAGAAGATGTGGCAGCCGTTCGTCATGGAACCGTTCCAGAAGGCCTGCGTGCAGCTCGCATACGGATTCGTCGATGAGGAAGGTATAAGGCAGTTTCAGCAGGTCGTGTATTGTCTCGGCCGTAAGAACGGGAAGGCCCTAAGCCTGGACACGGAGATTCCGACGCCCGAAGGCTGGCGCACCATGCGCGACATACACCCAGGCGACTACGTATTCGGGCAGGACGGCAAGCCCTCGAAGGTGCTCGTCGAATCCGAGATATTCGACAAGCCGATGTACCTGGTCGTGTTCGCGGACCATGCTACGGTCAAGGCGAGCGGCGATCACGTATGGACCGTGCGCTCGAACGGCAGGAACATGGACGTCACGACCGACGAGCTGATGACCATGGTCAGGTCTGGACATGTCTCGGTGCCGATGTGCGGGCCCGTTGAGTACGCATGCGAGCCGAGGTACGTCAACATGTTCGAGGTCCACGAACTCGTCCAGTCCGGCAGGCCTCTGCCGGACGACATGCTGACGTCGGACATGTCCCTTAGGAGCGGGTTGGTCTACGTGTTCGTCGAGGCCTACGGGGTGGGGCTCCGGAGCCGAAGGACTCCGGCAGAGCCATATGACCTCTCATGCGTACCCGACTCTCAGGTGTGGCAGCTGGTAGAGGTCGCGTCGAGCCTCGGCATGCTCGCGACGGCGTCAGTGGACGGGTACAGGACCTACCACGTGACAATCTACCCGATAGCCGGGACGAAGCAGGTCGTGTCGGTGACGCAGATACCGAACGAGCCGTCGAAGTGCATAGCGATAGACAACCCGAGCCACCTGTACCTCGCGGGCAGGCAGTACACGGCGACGCACAATTCAAGCCTCATCGCCGGCCTCGGCCTGTACCATCTCACCAGCGACGGGGAGAAGGGGGCAGAGGTCTACTGTTGCGCGACGTCTGAGACTCAGGCAAGGAAGGTGTTCGGCGCGGCTAACGAGATGGCTATGCACAGTCCAGCGCTAAGCAAGAGAATACGACGCGGTATGTCGCAGAAGACCGGTAGGTCTGCGCTCAACTACGACGCCCAAGGCTCGATGCTTACAGCCATCGCTGCCTCCCCAAAGCGAAGAGACGGGGCGTCGTGCAGCGCGTTATTGTACGACGAACTTGCCGCCGTCGAAGACAACGGATATCTTCTCGACCAGATCGAGGAGTCAATGTCAGCGCGGAGAAATCCAATGACCTGGATATTGTCCAGCGAGAACTTCATCAGAGACGGCATTTGGGACGAGCGAATCTCCTACTGCAAGAACATACTCGACGGCACCATCCAAGACGACACTGTGCTGCCACTACTTTTTGTTCAGGACGATAGGTCAGAGGTCCTTGCAGGGTTCGAGGCGTACGAGAGGGGAGAGCGCCCTGATATATGGCTCAAAGCGAACCCCGGTTTATATGCTATCAAAGATGTAAATAAATTGGCCCAACGCGTGCGCCTCAGTGTCAACTCGCCACGGCGGCTTCCCTCCGTTTTGACGAAGGAATTTTGTCTGAGGAGCGGCAGCTACAGCGCGTTCCTCGACATCGAGTCCTGCATCAACAACACGCCGATTGACTTCGACAAGATCGGCATTCCTCCGTACGTATGCTGCGGCTTCGACCTCGCCACCAAGAACGACCTATGCGCGTTCGTCTGTCGTTGGAGGGTTCCAGGCGACGATCGCATATACGAGCTCGCCAAGTTCTGGGTCGCGTCCGACATGCTGAACATGCAGACCGACTCCAACCAGAAGGACAACGTCCCGTACCTCACATGGTCGTCACAGGGCCAGCCGATGGACGGCACGGTCTGGCATTACGTTGAGGTCGTCGAAGGAGACCGCGTCAACCAGTCCGTCATCATCGACATGCTCAACGATCTGGTGTCGGTTGGCATGTATCCGTATTGCGTCGCGTATGACGGATGGCATGTGGACGACTATACCGATCGCACGATCAGGCGTCTTGTGGGGGACAGCAGATGCTTCGCCGTCCCCCAGACGGCTAGGGTGCTGTCGCCGCTCATGCGCACTCACGAGCTCGACCTCAAGGCGCATAAGGTGATCTGCCCGAACGTCTGCCTCCATCATTCGCGCCAGTCGCTCGAGTGCCGCGAGGACAACGGAGGGAACCTGTTCCCAAAGAAGAAAGACCTTCAGCCAAATCAGAAAATCGATGGCGTGATGAGCGAACTCTTCGCCCTCGCTGCCGAACAGCGATACTACGAGTCCTATATGAGCGCAATAGGTTGGATTTCTCCCGATAGTGTAGAGAGTTTGCCTGGATAGACTGCAATGGCAGGCTTGTGGCATAGACAAGCCTGCCGAAAAAGCTATTTCCTGTCCCTCTTGCGGTACTTCTTCCTTTTCTTGCCTTTTCCACCAGCATTACATTTCGGACATCCTGACCCACTGGATGTCCTGCATACCACTGATGTCTCCCATTCGTGTCCGCACTTTCCGAGCCACCAGACCTTCCTATTAGTCCCACGGTTGACGTCTGACGGGGTAAGATTGCCATTGAGTGTCGGATGCCATTCGGCAGCCAATTCTGGATGTCTCTCCTGAAGCGAGTTACCAGGCTTCGGCTTCGACAAACGCTTAGAAGACTTCTTTGACCCACACTTGGGACAACCATGTCCCGCCGACCGAGATCCTATTGACGTAAAATACTCGTGACCCTCAGGGCAAACCCACCATACTTTCTTAGTCGAGAACGGCTTAAACATGTACGGATTGAGCTTTCCGTTCTTGCCAAAGTCCCATTCCGCAATCAGATGAGGACTCTTCGCTCCGAACGAGCCTTCCACAACTCCCTCGTACATAAGCTTTATGATGTCAATCTCGTCACGCTTGGTGTCGACACTGATGTCGCATGGTGCGCCAATCTCGTGAAGCACCTCCCTAATGCACTCGTCGAGAGCTTCTGACGACATGTCCTTTCGATATACCTCTCTGTAACACATCGTCAATTCATATTTTGGACAATCAGGCTCGCGCACCCTTATGAGAAATATGCCTCCCAAGAAGCAGGCAAAGTCCTTCTCTTGGTCCCTCTCGAAGTTCTGGTGCCAACGTTCACCGTCATACTCGATGCCAGTTCCTATGCTTGGTACAAATATGTCGATTTCCCTGCGACCAAACTTCTCAACGTCTGGCATATAGTTGGACAGTGCGTCGGGGTAAGCCATGGAGACATAGTAGAACAGCGCCTTCTCTGGGAACGACGTATGGTTATGGCTGTTGCAGATCGGGCATCCCGACCGTTGGTCAACGCAGTTTCCTACGCCAGCCTTCCATTCGTGTCCGCATTTGCCAAGCCACCACACCGATTTCTTGTTGTGCGCCGTCACGTCGCTCGGAAGCAGTCCGTTGTTCTTCGTAGGATGCCATTCTTCCGCTATGTCAGGACGCACGGTAAGCAAGTCGTTGAACCCAGGCAAGAGCTTCTTTCCGCTGCAAAACGCGCATCCACTGTCCTGATTAACGCGGCCGCTGATAGCAGACTGCCACTCATGGCCGCACTTCCCGAGCCACCACACTCTTTTGCTGGACTTACCCTTGACGTCATAGGCAGTTAGACCGCCGTTCTTCGTCGGGTGCCACTCGTCTGCGATTTTCGGGTATAGCTCTGCGAGCGACTCGCCAGCAGACGGCGTTTCATGGAAAGCTGTTGACCTTTCTTGACCGCATATCGGACAGCCATGCCCTCTCGACGTGCGGCTGTTCACGGCAGCCTGCCACTCACATGGTACTCCGTGCTTGTTGCAAACCCACCATACCTTCATGTGGGTTGCGAACGCGACGTCACACGGATTCAGCCCTCCGTTTTTTTCGGTGTTCCACTCGGAGGCTATCTCAGGGAAGCGAGTCTCAAGGTCATTGAATCCAGTAAGCACCTGTTTGCCAGCGCATATGGGACACCCGTTTCCAGACAGAGCCCTGCTCCTCACGACCGCTTCCCATTCGTGCCCATGTGCCGAACACTTCCACCATACGGAAACATTACTGCCAGCGGTAACGTTATAAGGTGACAGGTCTCCGTTTTTATCGCGATCCCATTCGACAAGCAGGTCGGGCCTTTCCTCACTGAGCGGCCCATGTGAGTACGGTGCCTTGCTCTTCTTTGAGCATTCTGGACAACAAGAGCCGCGAATCCTTCTGTATGGGTACGCCATATAGCTCTCGCCGCACTCCTTGCAAATCCACCATACCTTCTTTCCTGATCCACCTGAAATCATTGATGGTTTCAGGCTGCCGTTCTTGTCAACGTCCCATTCTTCGGCAAGCTTTGGATACTTGGCCTCGAGACTGTCTTCGTAGCTTGCGACTCTTGAGAGCGAGTCGCTCGACTTCTCGTACCTACACAGCGGACATCCAGAGCCATTCGCTCTTACTCCAGGGTACGCACTCCATACAATCCCGTGATTAGAGCAACGCCACCAGAATCTCATATGGGCATTTGTACTTATGTCGTATGGAGTTACGTTCCCATTGCACTCGCTTTCCCATTCGGGCAGAAGCTCTGGGTGTTTGTGCCCCAGGCTCTCGCCGTCTTTCATGCGGAAGCTCATCGGACCATCCGCGTCAACAGGGCTGCACCATGGACACTTGGGGTTTGCGTCCATGTTCTTTATTAAGTCCATCCACCTGTGCTCTGGGTTTTCTGGACATATCCAGTGCACGTATGCCCTCGAGCTTGGAAGCAGGAACTCGGGATCCTTGTCGTTGCGCTCTTCATCCCAGTACCTCATGAGGTCCGGCCTCGTCGAAGCGATGGACCCTTCAATCGTCAGCTTCATCTTTCTCGCCACAACAAGCTCCTCTCCGGCCAAGAGGAGCTCGCCCTGTGGTATCCTAGTCCACAAGGCACGGGCAGGTCCTCTTGACCTGTCTGGCTTCTATCCAAGCCCCGTCGCGCTGACTTTGGCGAGTTGCGTAGCGACGGGCACTTTTCTATGAGTTGTCTTTACTCCTGTTCCTGCAATAGATGCATCCGTGTCCGGCCACGAGGTTGTTCGGATGCGCGTTCCACTCGTGGCCGCATCTCCTGCATCTGACCATAACCTTATTGCGGTACCCATTGAAGTCGCCGATGACCTCTATGTCTGGGTTGACTCCCGCGACCTTCTCGGCGAACTGCTCGGTCGTGATGCGGGCCTTCCTTCTCGCAGCGAGGACGTTCATCTTCCCGCACTCGGGACATCCACGACCACCCGCAGTTCTTGCCGCGACGCTGCAACTGTACTCATGACCGCACTTTGCACACTTCCAGTGCGCGACGAACGCCGATCCCCTCGACAGGTCGAATGGGGTCATGTCCCCGTTCCCGTTCTGGCTCCATTCGGCAGCAATGTCGGGTCTCGCCTCCGCCAGCGAGTTTCCCTTCTTCGGCTTGTGCGGCACCACTCTCTGCTTCATCCGACTCTCCTTGACTATATGCGTTACTTGCGCGAAGGCGTCGTCTTACGCCCTCCGCAAGTGATTATACACGAACTCAAACATGTTTGCAAATGGGTGTATGTAGAATATGTGATGTAATGCGCGATGATGATTCCATCCTCCCACACGTCATGCCTTCACAATATGCTATACTAGCTATACGCAAGCAATGGAGGCATTATGGTATATCTCACAGGTGACATACACGGTCCGCTGTCAGTAGCCAAGTTCTCGTCACGCGCATGGCCCGAGGGCAAGGAGCTCACCAGGGACGACTACGTGATAATCCTTGGCGACTTCGGTCTCGTGTGGGACGACTCCATGGAATGCAGGTATTGGCTCAAGTGGCTCGAGTCGAAGCCGTGGACCACGCTGTTCATAGACGGCAACCACGAGAACCATGCGATGCTCGCCACGTATCCCGAGAGGGAGTGGCACGGCGGCATGGTGCACGAGATACGCCCTCACGTCCTGCACCTCATGCGTGGCTACGTGTTCGACATCGACGGCAAGGCGTTCCTCGCCATGGGCGGCGCATACTCGCACGACATCGAGTATCGCACCGAGGGCGTGTCGTGGTGGCCCGAGGAGGTTCCCAGCGACGAGGAGAGGCTCCGATGCGAGGACTCCCTGTCCGAGCACGGATGGAGCGTCGACTACGTCCTCACCCACGACGCGATGGCGTCAGCCACCACGTCCCTCGCGTGCATGGGCCGCAGGATCGCGAAGATGGACGAGTACGAGGAGTGGCTCGACACGATCGCCGCCAACCTCGAGTACAAGAGGTGGTACTGCGGACACTGGCACATGGACGTGAACCGCGAGAGGCTCGGTCTAAGGGTGCTCTATCACGACATAATCCGTGCTGGCGAATAGGATATACGGTAAAAATTATACCACTTGCAAGTGATGCGAATTTGTGCTATAGTGTCAAGCGTGGCACAGTTGTCTAGATTTTAGGAGCCACATGGGACTACTTGAGAAGATGGTGGCCCCGGTTCAGAGTCTCTTCGCATCACCGACAGAAAAGCAGGTGTCGAGCTATCGCACGCTCACCGAGTACGCCCCGGCGTTCAGCGCATGGGACAGCAGGCTCTACGAGCAGATGCAGATACGTTCCATCGTCGAGTGCATATCGACATGGTGCTCGAAGCTAAAGCCGGAGTTCGTCACGCCAGACGAGTCCAACGGCGCGTTGCCGAGGATGCAAAGGCTTGTCAAGGCGTGGCCCAACGACATGCAGTCATGGCCCGACTTCATAAGGCTGGTCATAGGAAGGCTGCTCGTCTACACGACCACGTACATCGTGCCAGGCTATGACGAGAACCGGAACGTCGTTGCGTTGTACTCGCTGAACCCGAGCTATGCCGAGGTCGTCGAGTACCAAGGCGAGCCGTGGATGCGGTTCACGCTCAAGACCGGCGAGAGGCAGGCGTTCCCGTTCTACGACGTCGGCATACTCACGAGGTTCCAGCTCGACAGCGACATATTCGGCGGCGGCAACACGCCGCTCACGCCGACGCTGAGGCTCATGGACGCGCAGAGGCAGGCCGAGGAGATAGCGCTCAAGACGGGTGCCGACATACGGTTCATCGGCAAGCTGTCCGGCATGGTCCACGAGAAGGACATGAACGCCAAGCGCGACAGGTTCGCGAAGCAGAACCTCTCGCCGTCCGGCAACCCGACCGGGCTCATGGTCTACGACCAGACGTTCGAGGACATAACGCAGATAAAGGACCCGAACAGGTACACCATCAGCACCGACGAGATGGCACGCATCGACAAGGCGCTGTTCGAGTACTTCACCATCAACGAGAAGATACTCAACGGGTCGTACAACGACCAAGAGGGCTCGGCCTTCTACGAGTCGTGCATAGAGCCGAAGGGCATACAGCTCGGCAACGTCATCACGAGGATGTGCCTCACGCCGACGCAGGTGCGCAAGGGCAACTACATCATGTTCTCAGCGTCGTACCTTGAGTACGCAAGCCCAGACTCAAAGCTCAAGGTGAGCAAGGAGCTTGGCGGAGCGGGAATGATAAGCGTAAACGACGTTCGCGACATATTCCAGATGCCGCACATCCCAGGTGGGAACGTGCGCATGATCCGCGGCGAGTACTACATGGTCGATGACAACAACGAGGTCATTGCCGAGTCAGGCGGTCGTGCGAACGGCACGACGGACCATGCGAGCGTCACATACCAAGACACTGATGACCTCGATGATTTGGACGAGCCGGAGGAAGAGTGACCGTACAGGAGATAGCGGACCTCGCTTCGCGAACAGACACACGCATAGCCGACGAGATGCTCCGTGCATGCGCCATTTGGAGCTACGAGTCGGGGATACCGATAAGCGTTCCCAAGGAACGCATAGCACGCGCAGAGACGCGCAGGATAGAGCAGGCACAGTAGCCGTCCGAGAGGGCGGCTTTTTTCATGCAGAAGGAGGTCGAGATGCCTTACAAACCGGCAGAGCGGTCCTATAGAAGCTTCGCGGCTTCCAACTTCAAGCCAGTCGAGCGCATCGCGCAGACTGACGAGGACGGCAACGAGGTAGCGAGCGAACCAAGCTACAAGGTGCGCGGCTACGCGAGCACGTTCAACGACGAGTACGAGCTGTACCCAAGGATGGGTGACTACCCGGCAGAGTACGAACAGATTGACCGACATGCGTTCGACGGCGTGAACACGCGCGACACCATTTTGCAATTCGATCATCAAGGTGCAGTGCTGGCTCGCACGCGCAACGGCTCACTGCAAGTCGGGACGGACGATCACGGCCTTTGGGTAGAGGCAGACCTCAGCGGTTGTCAGCAGGCACGTGACCTGTACGAGTCCATTCAAAACGGCCTCATCGACGAGATGTCGTTCGGGTTCATCATCGCGAACGACGATGACGGTCTCGGATGCACATGCACACGAGACGAAAACGGTGACTACCACACGACCATAACGAGGGTGTATCGCCTCGTAGACGTGAGCGCGGTTTCAGTGCCCGCGAATCCGAGCACTGACATCCATATCAGGTCCGCCATCACGTCCGTAATCGAGGCTGACCGCAAGGCCGCAGAGGAAGAGCGTGCGGCAGCAGAGCGTGCGGACACTCTTGCCAAGGAACAGGCACGCGCAAGGCGCATGCGCCGCGCAAGGGCGCTCGCCCTCAGGTCCATCTAGGTTTACCGCCCGAGAGGGCTAAGCATAAATACTCACGTCTCCTTGCTGACGGAGCGATCAGGGGAGCGGCGGCGGAGTGACTGCCGACGTGGGCGCGGCGGAGTGACCGCGAGATTCATCCCATTACCGTGAAGACAAGGAGGAAGGCTATGTCTTTCAAGCCTTTCACTGCTGCGGAGTACCGCAGCCTGGACTACGACGCGTTCGTGGCCCGCAAGCAGGAGGTCATGAACCTCCTGAACGCAGAGGAGCTTCCCGAGGGAGTCACCGACGAGATGCTCTACGCCGAGGCTGACCTCATCGAGGCCGACGCGCAGCGCCGCTCCCGTGCGAACAAGCTCTTCAACTCCAAGGTCGAGGCCGTCGCGAACGGTGCTGGCAATGTAATCGCCACCACCGAGGCAACCGAGGAGACCGAGACCCGCACGATGCCGAAGCCGGAGCCGACCTTCGAGGTCCGCGCACGCGAGGCCGGTGAGCACTACACCGACTCCAAGGAGTACCGCACCGCTCTGTCCATCGCCATCCGCAACTCCCAGCGCCTCCCCGAGGACATCCAGCGCAAGGTGATGCAGGAACGTGCCACCCAGGCAACCGACATCTCCGGCACCCCGACCTACATGGACACGTTCTCCAACACCGACACGACCCTCGTGGCCGTGCCGTACAGCGTGAGCCAGCAGGTCCTCCGCGAGCTCAAGCAGAAGGCCACCCTCTACAACCGAATCAACTACGCCCATGAGAAGGGCGGCATGATCCAGCGCGAGGCCGACCTCCACCTCGAGTTCACGTGGCTGGGCAACAACGACAAGATCGTCTCCACCTATCAGGGCGACGAGGACCCGACGAGCTTCGCATGGGGCTGGAACGTCCTCGAGTGCCGCCACAGCCGCTCCTTCCTCTCCGAGGCCCTCATGGCCGACGAGTTCAAGACGCTGCTCGGCGAGGAGCTCGCAGATGGCTACGCCAAGGCTCTTGACCAGGTCATCGTTCGCGGCACCGGCAACATGCAGCCTCTCGGCATCCTGACCGACCCGCGCCTCGTCGGCACGGACGGCAAGGGCAAGGGTACCACCGGCATCGACGGCACCTTCACGCCGGGTGCTGGCGGCGGCACCGCACTGTTCATTCAGGTCTCCGAGGACCAGGTCAACGACTGGAAGTTCTGGTGCTCGTTCCTGTATGACGACAACTTCAACGACATGTACGCCGACTCCGGTGAGCTCATCATCGCCCGCAACACGTGGGGCTCCCACATCGCGGTGCTCAGCGACGACAACAACAACCCCATCGGCATCACCGACCCGCTGCATCAGGAGACGGGTCGCTCCCTGCGCGAGGCTGGCCCAGTCAACCTCGTCAACGGCGCGATTCTCCCGTCCTACGCTCAGGCGAACGTCGGTGACGTGTTCGGCATCTATGGCAACCTCAAGAACTACACCATGAACGTCCAGCCCGGATGGCCCATGAGCGTGGTCACTTGGGACGACCACGAGAACAACGCCCACAAGACCAAGCTCTCAGTCGCCATGGACGGTCGCCCGACCGACAAGTGGGGCTGGGTGTTCCTCGTGAAGGGTCCTAACGCCTAATGTCTACAGTGAACAACGGTCGCACGAACGCGTCAGAGATGCGCGACATGGTAAGGAAGCTCGGCGGGACGCCGAAGGGACGCACGTCCGCAAGGCTGCTTGACGAGATAGAGCAGCTCGCTGGTTCTGGCGGCAGCGCGGACTCTGACGAGCTCGACGCAAGCGACTTCGACGACATATTCGGCGTGTCTCACGACACGGAGCCATCGTCAGACTAGACATGGCCGACGTTCGCGTGACGAAAGCCTTCTATGACCTTGCGGAACGTGTCATCCGAAAGCCGGGTGACACGTTTTCCGTCTCAAGCGAAAGGCTTGACGAAATCGAGTCCAAGCTTCCCGGTTTCGTCGAGGTCATCGAGCCGAAGGCCGACTACAGCAAGTACACCAAGCCGCAGCTCATCGAGCTCATCGAGGAGCGCGGCCTCACGCTGCCCAAGAGACAGAACAAGGCGGACCTCATAGCCGTGTTGGAGGGATAGCCCATGTCACTGCTTGATGACGTGCGAGTTGCGCTCAGGGTCACGCACGAGATGACCGACGTCGAGATTCAGGGCTACATCGACATGGCGTTCGCCGACATGTCGCGCGTCGGAATCAGGCAGTCGTTGCTCGACCCGGAGTCCCCGAACCCGATGGTGCGCCATGCCGTCGTGATGTTCTGCAAGGGCAGCTACGGGTTCGACAACAGCGAGGGCGAGCGCTTCCTCATGGCATACAACATGACCGTCACGGCCCTCATGAACAGCAAGTTCAACGAGTGTGCCGATGACGAGGACACCGAGTCAAGGCTTCCGAAGGATAAGACGAACGACGGCGACGGAGACGATACCGGCGGAGACGACGCGGGCGGAGACACCGGAGGCGGTGACACGCCATGAGCCGATGGAACGAGGTCGTGACCCTCATATCCCATAGCGAGCCATACCAAGACGATGACTTCATGTGGCACGAGGGCGAGCAGACCGAGCGCACCATCTTCTGTAGTCCCCGCATCGTCGGCACCATGACGATGGCCCAACTGCATTCGTCAGACGTCCGTATCACGAACGGAGAGACGATACCGGAAGTAGGTCTTCGCAAGATGGTCATGGTGCGCGTCAGAACGCTCGAGTACAACGACGAGCAGCAGGTCATATATCGCGGCGAGGAGATGGAAGTCATCGCGGTCACCGAGGTCGGCGAGAACTCGGACCTGCTCATGAGACGCAAGCTCGGGAACGACTGATGTCCAAGGTCAGCATCGACGCCGACGAGTTCGGGAGGACGTTGGAGGACATCCTGTCGAACGTCGAAACCCGCGTCACCGGAGACCTACCGAAGGTGGTCAGGCGCGGCGTCATGAAGGGCGCGGCGGAGTGGCGCAGGCGTGCGAAGGACAAGATCGGCGAGCACGACTACTGGAAGCACGGCAAGAAGTACACCACCGGCGCCTATGCGAAGTCAATCAGGAGCCACATGACCGCGAAGGACGGCAGGAGGCCGTCCGGCGAGGTCGGCTCGCCAAGCATGCCCGGACTCCCTCACCTCCTGGAGCTCGGCCACGCTAGGGCGAGCGGTGGAAAGGTCAACGGAATCGAGCACATAGCGCCGTCTGCGAAGGTGGCGTTCGACTACACGACGAGACTTGCCGAGGAGATGGTCGACAGTGCCCTCAGAGACGCCTAGACAGGTCGTCGGCAAGGTCCTGTCGGAGGTGGGCGTTCCCGTCACGTGGGACGCATGGCCGACGGGAAAGGCACCTCCGCTGCCGTGGATAGCGTTCAGCTACATGCGCGGCGGCGAGGTCTACGCCGACAACGAGAACTACGCGGAGCTCTGCAAGTTCAAGGTAGGGCTCTACTACAAGGAATACGACCCAGAGCTAGAGACCGCGTTCAAGTCGACTCTGGCAAGGCTGGGCACGTATCGGCGATACGACGACGTGTATCTCAGCTCAGAGCACTGCTACCTCGCCGACTACGAAATCATATATCAGCCAAATAGAGAGAAAGGCAGGCCATAGCCATGGCTTCTACCACCAACAAGGTCCGGTACGGACTCTCTCGCGTCCACTATGCGCTGTACGACGAGGACAATCGGACGTACGGCACTCCAAAGACGCTTGCGGGCGCGGTCAACATCACGTTCGACAACGAGGGTTCCCAGAACAACTTCTACGCCGACAACGTCATCTACTACACCTCCAACAGCTCCGCCAGCGACACCGGCTCGCTCGAGCTTTCCGACATGACCGACGAGGCCATGATCGACCTGCTCGGGTACATCCGTGACGATACCACCGGCGTCCTGTACGAGCCGACCACGGCAATCTACCCGACGTTCGCCCTTCTCTACCAGATCGAGGGCGACGGCAACGTGATGCGCGGCGTCCGCTACAACGTCAAGCTCTCCCGCCCGTCCGAGGAGGCTGGCACCACCAGCGACTCCGTCGAGCCGAACACCAAGACGCTCAACTACACTGCGTCCGGTCGCGACTTCACCATCGACGGCGAGCCCGTCAACGTCCTCAAGTCCCACATCACCAACGCCGGAGACGACCTCGCCACGTTCAACGCATGGTTCACCCAGGTCGTCATCCCCGGCACCGCAGTCACCACGACCAACACCGGCAACACAGGCACCGGCAACACAGGCACCGGCAACACAGGCACCGGCAACACAGGCACCGGCAACACAGGCACCGGCAACACAGGCACCGGCAACACGACCAACCCCTAATCAAGACACGCGCTCACGTAGCGCACGCAACGACGGCGCACTTCACGCTTCCGTGGAGTGCGCCCTTTTGTGTGCACTATTCGAAAGGTCGGACAAATGGCAACCGTTGACTACGGACTAGGCGAGCAGGAGTTCAGGTGCACGGCATGGACGTGCGTCGTGTACGAGCAGGAGTTCCTCTCTGACCCATATGAACTCGTGACGGGCGACCTCATCGCCGACGTGATGGGCAAGGTCAAGATAAACGCCAACGAGTCGGTCATAGAGCTCACGGAGGACGGCGGCGTCGAGATTCTCGTGCAGGACTACACGCGCGACAACTGGAACGTCCAGCGCCGCGCACTGTGGGCGATGCTCAAGACGCAGGACGACATCGAATGCGGCAGGGGCCTTCACGCGAGCAGGGTGCCGTCGTACGTGGAGTGGTGCAGGACCCTCGTGGAGGCCGAGCCCGACATGCGCGAGGTGTCGCTCGCGGTCGGCAACGAGCTGCAACGGGGGTTGTTTCGATCCGGAGCCGCTGCCTCCGGAAAAACCAGCGAGTAAGAGGGGCCGGGACAAGCTCCCCTACACGTCGATAGTGAACTCGGGTCTTGACCTTGGGCTTTCACTTCAGGACATTCGCGAGATGCCGTGGGGGCGTCTCGTGCTCATGCTACAAGCGCGGGCGCAGTCATATGCCAAGGACGATGGCCCGAGGGAGGCCACTTGGGCAGAGGTGAGCGCCTGGATATAGGAGGTATCCATGGCAGAGTCCTATCGCGGTCTTACCATCCGCATTGGCGGGGACACCACCGAGCTTCAGAAGGCGCTCAGGTCTGCGAACGGCGCAATATCCCAGACAAATCTTGAACTCAGGAATCTAGGCAGGGCGCTGAAGCTGGACCCTGCCAACATCCAGAACTACAACCTGCAGATGGGCTATCTCGCCAACAAGGCGTCGAACGTGTCGATGGCGCTCGCAAGGCTTCAGGACGCGCAGGACGAGATAGGCAAGAAGAAGATAAAGATAGACGGCGGCGAGACGACCGTGAGCGAAGCCGCCAAGGCCGTCACCGAGTACAGCAGCAGCATCGACAACGCTGCCGCCGAGGTGTCCATCCTCAAGACGAAGGTGAACCAACTCAACACGACGCTCGACTCCATGCACCTCGAGATGCGCGAGCTCGGCGGCGACTTCGCGGAGATAAAGTCGTTCGAGATATCGAGCGCACTCGACATGGCGTCCGGCAAGAAGTCGATCGCCGACGTCATCAAGGAGTTCGAGAAGCTCGGTGGCGGCGTCGAGAAGACCAAGGGGCAGATAGAGTCGGTCAAGAGCAGCGTCCTGTCGATGAAGGACGCGTTCGTCGCCGACATGAACGGCAACTTCAACGTCGACGCGATACGCGAGGTGTTCGAGAGCCTTCCCGACGTAATCAGGCCGAGCGCGAAGGCCATCGACGAGATGGTTGCGAAGATCAACAACATGGCCGACGAGAACAACGCGGCAGTGCTCAAGCAGGTCGCAGACGCAGAGAACCTCAAGAGCGAGTACATCTCGACGTACGACTCGGCAATCAAGAAGATAAAGGATATCGAGTCAACCAGCAGCGTCACCGAACTCAAAAAGCTTGCCGCACTCGAGAAGGCGAAGGCAAGGCAAGATGCAAACGCGGCAAGCGAAGCCAGCCAAATCGACGAGCTGACCAAGAAGCGCGAGAATGCCGCAAGGAAGATCGCAGAACTCACCGAGAAGCAAAAGAGCCAAGGCGACGACGCGCCGGAAGAGAAGCAGAAGGAGCTCATTGACGAACTCGCGGCTGCTGAAAACGACAGGATTGCCGCCGAGAAAAAAATATCGGAGATACAGAGCACACAGAGGGACCTACAAAACAAAACCAACATCGCGCAGATGGAGTACGACAACGCACGTACGAAAAATGCCCAAAGGATTGCCGACGAGTATGCGTCCGCCCAATCCAAGCTAGACGACTTGGCGCAGAAGTTCGCCGACGCACAGGAAAAGGCAAGTGCGAGCGCCATGGACACGGGCAAGAGCATCTCCGAGATATTCTCCAACCTCAAGGACAACCTGCCTGACCTGAGCACCCAACTGTTCAACGCGGCAAGCGGGACGAGCGACCCGAAGTTCATCAAGCAGTCGCTCGAAGACATGTCCGAGGAGCTCGGTCTCAGCTCCGCAGAGGCCGAGAGGTTCGTCGCGGCCATCGAGAGCCTTGTCGTGAAGTTCGCCGTCGCAGACCAAGAGCTGAAGGACATGGAGCAGGTCGAGGCGTTCGAGGACCTCGTGACGAAGATTCAGGCGACCAAGGCCGAGATAGAGAGCATCGGCAAGGCGTTGTCGAACATGCACGCGCCATCGCAGCTCATGTTGGAGATGACCAAGCTTACGGAGAGCTCGAAGGAGTTGGAGCAGTCGTACAAGACGCTCATGAGCACCGGAGACACGCTGTCCGACATGTTCAAGGCCAATCCCGATGACGCGGAGGCGATAACCGCCGCAATGAAGGCGTACTCCGCAGCGGAGCAGGTCGCAGTCGAAAACGCGGCGATGCTGAACCAGAAGCTCGAGTCGTTCGACGCAGATCAGATAGCCGACGTGACCGACACGACGAAATCTGCCACGAAACAGCTCATCGACGCGGCAGAGGCCGCGCAACAGGCGAGCGTCGAGCATGCCAAGTACTCGGGTGAGCTCGACGACGCAAGGGACCACCTCGCGCAGCTCACTAGCACCCAGAAGACGTCGATCAAGAGCAGCGACGAGATGAAGGCGAAGACCGAAGAAATCGCCGAGCAAATCACCAAGTACCGCGCGAGGGTGAGCGAACTCGAGCGTGCGGTCTCGGAGACCGCAATCGCCAACAAAGAGGCCCAAGACGCACTCGAGGGCGCGAGGATGCGCAAGGAGTACGAGGAGGCCGCTGCTGGCGCGAAGATGTGGGAGTCCGAGGTCCGCAAGGCCGTCAAGGCGAGCCAAGAGGCACAGTCGAACCAAGCGGTGCTCAAGGTGGTCGGAGACACCAGCGAGATAGACAGGCTCGGCGAGGAGCTCACCGCCGCAATAGGCAGGGCAAACGCGCTCAAGTCCGCGATGGAGTTCGACCCGACGAACATGGAGCTCGCACGGCAGAAGGCCGCAGCGTATGCCGACGCCGCAGACATGGCGAAGCAGAGGACGGAGCTCATACAGCAGGCCATATCGAAGATGGACCCGGACAAACTCGACCAGCTTCGCGAGAAGTACGGTTCCGTGTCAAACGCGGTGTCACAGACGTCGAAGGTGGCGGAAGACCTCGGAACCGATGTCGCAAAGGCGAGGGTACAGCTCGAGAGCCTCGTCTCCGGGGACGAGTTCGACGGCATGAGAACCGACATACTCAACACGTCGCGAAGCTTCGAGGGAGACCTCACGCCAGCCGTCTCCGAGGCGAGGAACAGGCTCATACAGCTCGAGGCAGCGCTTGAGTCCGCGCTTGCAGACAAGAGTGACGCGGCCATAGTCCGCGTGTTCGAGCAGATGCGCGACGCCGCCGCAGACACGGAAAGGCAGTTCAAGGAACTGAAGAACCCCCAGATAAAGGTCGACGACGCCGCGTTCATGCAGGCGGTCGACATGATGGGTCAGGCGGCTGAGCGTGCGGGACAGCGCATAGTCGAGTCAGCGAACACCATCGACTCGGCATACCGCGACATGCGAAAGACCGTCAACGCGTCGGAACAGGAGTTCGACGCGCTAAGGGACAAGGCGATAGAGTTCTCGCAGACGCACATCACGAGCGCCGACACGATTCTCGAGATCGAGTCGCTCGGCGGACAGATGGGTCTTGCCGCATCGGCGATGCAGGAGTTCGGCGAGACCGTGTCAAACCTCGACATCGCCACCGACATGAACGCCGACGAGCTCGCCCTGAAGATGGGCCAGCTCGAGAACGTCATGAGCGACTTCGACGACACGCAGTTCTCGAACGCGGCGGACGCGGTCGTTCGACTGGGCAACAACATGGCCGCTCAGGAGTCCAGCATCATCAACGTCGCACAGCGAATGTCGTCGGTCGCAAGCGTCGCGCAGATGACCACCCCGGATCTTTTCGCATGGAGCGCGGCGATCGCCAGCACGGGACAACGCAGCGAATCCGCAGCGACCGCAATCACGAACACGATCACGGGAATATCCTCCGCAGTGGCATCGGGCGGCAAGGACCTCGCGCAGTTCGCGAACATCGCGGGCATGAGCGCCGACGAATTTGCCGAGGCGTGGAGGTCGAACCCGAGTGACGCGCTCAAGGCGTTCATCGAGGGACTCGCGAACCTCAGCGACTCCAACACCGACGCGATAACCGCGCTCGAGAACATGGGCATATCGTCAGTCAGGCAGGAGACCGCGCTGCTCGGACTCACCACCACGGTCGACAACCTCGATGACGCGCTCACCATGTCGAACGACGCATGGAACGGCGTGGGCGACGCATGGGGCGACGCAGGCGACGCGGCAATCGAGGCGCAGAACAAGTCGGAGGGATTCTCCGGTGCGCTCGGCGTGCTGAGCAACAACGTCAACAACCTCTCCGCGACCCTTGGCGAGGGACTCGTGGCGCCGATGCAGGTCCTCTCCACGGTGCTGTCCGGCCTCACCAACGTGCTCGACTCCATGAGCGGCCCGATGAAGACCGCCGTGGTGTCAATCGGCGCGATGGTCGCAGCAGCCGGTGCAGTCACTCCGGTGGTGCAGACACTCACCAAGGGATACCGCGACCTGTACTCCAAGATAGCGAACGTCATAACCACGGCCAAGGCGAGTGCCGAGGCGTCTGCCGTGAGCAAGGCGGCTCTCGACACCGAGGCTGCGAGCATGGCGGCGAACACCACAGCCACAGACAAGAACACCGCGTCGAAGGCCGCGAACGCAACTGCGGACGCCGCTGGCGCCGTGGCCGACGGCGAGGCGGCTGCTGCCGAGGCGCTTGACACGGCGAGCACGACGGCGAACACCGCCGCGACCGACGCCAACACCGCGTCGAAGGCCGCGAACGCGACTGCAAACACGGCGCTCGTGGCGTCGCTCGGACCGGTGGCCCTCGCGCTCACTGCGCTCACGTTCGTGGTCGGTGCGGCGATAAGCTCAATGGCAGACTTCGCCCAGAAGGCCGAGGACCAGCGCATCGTCACCGAGGAGCTAGGCTCCGTGATGCAAAGCTCAAGGAACGCATACCAGAGCTACAGGGACGAGATAGCCAGCACCAGCACGGCGATGATGGACCTCAAGGACAAGATAGACGAGACGCGCCATGCGTATGCAGAGCAGGTCAAGCAGATGAAGGAGGACTGGGGCGACATCGGTGTCGACGAGGCGAAGCTTGACTCATACGTGAGCTCGATGGAGAAGCTGTCCGGAGGGTCGAGGCTCACGTCGAACCAGCTCGCAGAGCTTCGCAACGCGGTGCGACAGTTCAACGACGTGACCGGGTCGTCCATAAGCATCATCGACGACGAGACCGGCAAGCTCAGCCTGAACGCCGACCAGCTTCGTGACGTCGCAGCCGCGCACAAGGAGCAGTTGGAGCAGCAGCAGGCACAGGAGGACTACAACACGCACCTCGAGAGGCAGCGTGAGCTCGAGGACGAGCTTGCCGCCGCGGAGAAGGAGCTGAGGGACGCACAGGACGACCTCAACGCCGCCCAAAGCGAGAGGACCAAGTCATCGAGCGCATATCTCGGAATCGTGGGCTCGACAAGCTCCGAGCTCGGCACGTTCAACACCGCGACGATGACGGCCACCGACACGATGCAGGGGTACTCGTCCCGCGTGACGGACGCCAATAACCGAGTCAACGAGCTCAAGAGCGAACTCGCGAGCGTCAACAACGCGCTTGACAACTCGGCGGTCGTGGCCGGACAGGCGGGCCATCAGTTCGACACCATCGAAGCCGCGCTCGAGGCGGCGGGCGTCAGCACGAAGGAGTACTCCAAGCTCTCCGAGGACGAGATGGCCGACGTCGCGGCTGCGTTCGAGCGTGGCGGCAAGACCATAGAGGCCCTCGCGGAGGCGCTTGCGAAGTACGGCATATCCGTGAAGGGATTCGCGTCTGACGCGCAAAGCGCGGCGGATGCGGCCAAGTCCATATCGGACGAGATGGTCACCGAGCACAAGCGGCAACTAGAGGACGACTACAACAACCTCAAGCGAAGCCTTGACAACGACTACGACCTTCTGAAGAAGCAATACGACGCCGACTACAAGGCCCAGCAGAAGGCGTTCGACGACGAATACAAGGCCCAGCAGAAGGCTTATGACGCAGAGTACAAGGCTCAACAAAAACAGCTAGACGAGATATACAAAGCTCAGCAAAAAGCCTTCGACAAGGAATACAAGGCTGCTCAAAAGGCTTATGACAAGAAGTACAAGGAATACCAGAAGCAGCTCGACAAGGAATACAAGGCTAGGCAAAAACAGCTAGACGAGATATACGATAATTACAAAGACAAGCTCGACGACGAGTATGACGCCCTGAAGGACGCGAACGACGACAAGCTCCAAGCCATGAAGGACGCCCATGCCAAGGAGCAGGCAGAGCTCAAGAAAAAGCTAGACGCGCTATACAACCAGAGAAAGAAGTCCTACGACAAGGAGTACAAGGCATACCAGAAGGCCAACGACAGGCAGCTCAAGGAGCTGAAGAAGTCGCAGTCGAAAGAGGTCGACGCGTTCAAGGACGCCACGTCGAAGCGCATAGCAGAGATAAAGCGCGAATACGACGCGAGGAAGAAGACGCTCGAGGACACGGACGGCACCAAGCCGATAGACAAGCAGATAGAGGCGCTCAAGAGCCAGACAAAGGCCGAGCAGGACGCCATCAAGCAGCAGGAGCAAGAGGAGAAGAAGGCGGAGCTCGAGAAGGCGCTCAGGCAGGCCAAGACGCGCAAGACCCGCCAAGAGGCCGAGAAGGCCCTGAACGACTACCTTGCGGAGCTTGCGCAGGAGGCGAGGGAGGCCGAGCGCGAGGCGGAGATAGAGCGGCTCGAGGACCAGAAGGAAGTCGTCAAGGACAAGCTCGACATAAAGAAGGACGCGCTAGACCAAGAACGCGATGCCGTCATAGAGGCATACGAGAAGCAGCGGGACATCGAGCTGGAAGGCATAGAGCTCACGCAGGAAGAGGCGTACGAGAAGCTCAAGGAGAGCCTGGACGGCCAGAACGAGCTGTACAAAGAAAAGAACGACTCCAAGCTCGCCACCTACAAGGAGAGTCTTGACGCACAACTAGAGGCACTGAAGGCGCTGCATGCGGCAGAGGAGGATGAGTACAAGAAAAAGCTCGATGCCGACCTCGCCGCGCTCAAGGGCAGCAACGACGGAAAGCTCACCGTGATGAAGGAGAACCACACGGCTGAGTTGGAAACCTTAAAAGAACAGCAAACTGAAAAGCTAGAGCTTTACAAGGAAAACCAGCAGGTCGAGCTGGAAGCCATAAAGGAGAACCAGACGACCCAGCTCGAAGCCCTCAAGACCTCCCAACAGGAAGCCCTTCAGACCACCAAGGACAATCAGCAGGCCGCACTCCAAGCACTCAAGGACAGCCAGCAGGTCGAGCTACAGGCGTTGAAGGATTGGCAGCAGGCCGAGCTTGACGCAATCAAGCAAGGCAACGAGGACAAGCTGCTCGAGAAGAAGCGTGCGAACGAGGACGACCTGAACGAGTTCAAGGCGGGACTCGACAACATGACCACGGCGACAGACCAGGCCGTTGCCAAGGAACAAGAGACGAACGACGCCATCGCCAACATCCGCACGAGTATGAAGGACATACTCCAAGGATTGTGGAAAGACCATCAGATATCGACGCAAGAGTACCTCAACGCGATGAACGGCATGCCCGGCTCCATCAAGGCGATATTCGACGAGATGGGAATCAACACGGATACCGGGCTGCAGGCCATCGCGAAGAAGATGTATGACGAGGGCACGTTATCGAAGGAGCAGTACAACAACGTAATGCTTGGCCTTCCCGGCTCCCTTGATGCCATATACACGGAGATGGGCCTCAAGACCGCAGAGAAGCTTGGCATGCTTCGTGACGACATGGGGACGAAGGGCGAGGAGGGCAAGAACAAGTTCCTCGACATGGTCAAGAAGCTCGAGACCGAGGTCCCCGCGTCCATGGACGCCACGAACATGAGCTTGCAGCAGAAGCTCGCCATCGCATCCGGCATATATGGCACTGGCGGCAAGGAGATGCGCAAGAGGCTCAAGACAGAGGTGGACAAGACCAAGGGTGACTCGGAGGACGCGGCGAAGAACGCGACAAACGCATTCGCCAACGGACTCGACCCCGAGATAGTGAAGAACGCGGCAAGGACCAAGATAGGCGATGCCGCAAAGAAGGGCGTTGACGAGGGACTCGACATAAACTCACCGTCGCGCGAGATGGAGCAGCGTGGAGAATACACCGTCGAGGGATTCGTCAACGGCATGGAGGGTGCGAGAAGCAGGGTAGAGACCGCAAGCACCGACATAGCCGACTTCGTCAAGGACAAGTTCGGCGAGGTGGATGCCACCGAATACGGCGACGACGCGGTCGACACGTTCGCAAGGGGAATGGACTCTCGCGCAGGCGACGTCAAGAGGTCTGCGGGTGACATCGCCGACGCTGTCGAGAACCCGTTGGACGACCTCGACACGAGCGGATACGGACACGACGTCGTCGACGAGTACAGCGGGGCGATAAGGTCCAAGAGCAACGATGCGTACAACGCGGCAAAGGACGTGGCAGATGACGCCGCAGACGGCATAGACAGCTCGAACTCGTGGGCCAACTCGTCCGGATGGGACTTCGGAAACAACTTCAGGCAAGGACTCGAAGACGCCAGGCAAGGCATCATCAACACCGCTTGGGACATAGCGAACGACATAGCGGACATCCTCCATCACACGACTCCCGAGAAGGGCCCCCTCAAGGACGACAACCGATGGGGCTCCGACTTCATACAGAACCTCATCGACGGCATGCGCAAGAGGGAGAGCGACCTGCTCAGGCAGACAAGGCGCATGGCGGACATAGTGCAGGACGGGTTCGACCCGACGCTCACCGTAGACGCCGCATACGAGGCAATCGACTCGATTCACAGCGGCGAGGCACGCAGGGCGGCAAGGACGATGTCGATAGCGCAGGGAGCGCAGAGCAACCAGACTGTAAACGTAAACGTGTCACTCTCGGACGTCACCATTCGCGAGGACGCAGACATAAGGAAGCTTGCCGAGCAGATAGCGGCGCTCACGCGTCGCCAGTCGGCTGCTTCGATGAGGTGGTAGCAAATGCCAGACTTGGGTTTCGTGGACAAGACGTCGTTCGGCGACGTGTGCCTTGATGACATGGGCATAGTCGTCGAGCGCGTGCATGACGAGATAGAAGGCGTCAGGGACAACCTCGAGGAGTTTGCGGGCAGGGACGGCTCGCTGTACAGGACCATGACCATATCGGAGCGGACCATAACGTTGGAGTGTCGCGCGTTCGAGAAAGACTGGCGCGGCTTCGACACACTGGTTGACGACCTCATGTCGGAGTTCACGAAGTCAAGGGACGAACGAGAGCTTCATTTGAGGACGAGACACGGCGAGCACTACCTCGCGCACTTCTCCGGATACTCGGAGGGCGACAGGGTCGGAGGCTCCGGCATAGGCGGGTTCACGCTCACGTTCACGGCATCCGACCCGTATCGCTACGCGGACGACGAGTCGTCGACGCCAATACTCAACGTGAACACGCCGTTCACGGTCGGAGGCACGGCACCAGTGAAGGTCGTCATCGAATCGTCGTCAGCTCGAGTGAGCACGGCGAACGACCAATGGGGAGTGAGGTTCGACGACGGCGACTTCACGCACGTCGTAATGCCGACATCGTCGCAGAGCACGGTGAGGATCGACTCCGCCAACAGGGCGGTGACGATAAACGACGAGTCGTCGATGATAACGCTCGACTCGAACTGGATGGAGCTTGAGCCGGGAAGCCACGTCGCAAGGGTCGACCTTGGCTTTGGCAGCGTCACGCTGAGATGGCGCAATAGGAGCATATGATGTCGTATCCCACTAACAGGGTGATACTGTATGACAGGCAGTGCAACCCGATCGGAGACTTGTCTGAGTCGGAGATTCTCGGCAGGGTCAGACACGAGGAGATAAACGGCGAGCACACGTTGACGCTCACCACGACGAGGATACTCGCCGTCGGCATGCGAATACTCACGATAGACGGCACCGGACATTGGCACGAATGGGTCGTCGACGAGCCGGACGAGGAGCACGCCGCAGGGAACGTCCCTATAGGGACGTACAAGGCGATGTGGTCCGTACAGTACGACCTCACGACCACTCCAGGAGGCATCATATGGGCCGCGTCCGAGGAGGGCACCAACGACCCCATCACTGCGCAAGAGGCGTTCTCCATGGTGATGAGGGACTCGGACCTATGGGACGCCGGGACGTGCGACGTGACGACCACGGGGGGCGCGTCCCTGTTCGACGACAGCATTTGGGCATACCTCGGCACCATCGTCGAGATATGGGGAGGAGAGGTCGACGCGACGATAGAGGTTGACGAGGCGGGAGTGATATCACGCAGCGTCTCACTCCTCTCGCACGTTGGCGACACGTCAGTCAAGAGACGCTTCGACTGGACCTATGACCTCACGGAGATACGCAGGACGCCCGATCCCGGCCCATACTACTGCCGCGTGATACCGCGTGGCGGCAACGAGGGAACCGACTCCGACGGAGTGAAGTACTCTGACAGGTGCGGCATAGACGGATGGTCGAAGAGCGACGTCCGATGGAAGGTAATCGGCATACCGTCGAACCCCCATGTCGAACTCGTGACCATAGACGACCTATGGGGCTACGGCTACGTCCTAGAGACGACCGACGACCCTGCGACGACGTCCGAATTCGGCACGTTGCAGGTGGGCGACGTCATCGCGGACCCATATGGCGTGTCATGGATACAGGACAACGAGTCTGCCGCGCTGTTCAAGGTGAAGATGCCTGACGGCAGGTGGTTCTTCCCGACCAAGGTCGTCAAGTACAGCCTTGACACCGCAGGCGACGACGAGGAGCTCTATTACAAGGCGCTTGGCGAGCTTCACGACCACACGCGACCGAACGTCACGTACGAGGCCAGCGTCATACAGCTTCAGCAGGCTGGCATGGACGTGGGCGGACTGTCGCTGGGCGACGAGGTCCAGTGCGTCGACTACGGGTTCGGGCCGGACGGCATACGCGTCGAGGGAAGGGTCGTCGGCATCGAGGTCAACGAGCTCGACCCGTCCGACACGACCGTGACGATAGGCCAGTTCCAAAGGACGCTCGCGGACGACTTCAAGGTGCTCAACAACGACGTCGGCAGCGTCACGAAGAGGGTCGACAGTATAGAGGGCGGCGGCACGTCATCATACGTGAACAGGCTCATAGAGAGGCTCAACGCCGAGATAAACGCGACTGGCGGCTACACGTACATCGTCCCCGGACACGGCATCGTCGTGTATGACAGGTCCGTGTCAGACCCCTTGGTGGGGTCGGAGGCCGACTCCGTCGTGCAGATAGTCGGCGGCTCGATAAGGATAGCGAACACCAAGGACCCGAGCTTCTCCGGGATAGGCGACTGGGAGTGGCGCACCGTCATGGAGTCCGGCCACATAGTCGCGGACGCCATCACCGCAGTCAAGGTGACGTCAGGATCAATCACCGACGCCAGCGGCAACACGTACTGGGACCTCGACACGGGAGTGCTTCACATATCGTCCCTCTCGTCAATAGGCGAGTACGAGAAGAGCCTTGGCGAGCTGGTCGACAACGTCGACACCGCACTCGAGTCATTGTCATACCTGCGCTACGCCAACGGCGAGCTGGTGCTCGGGGTCGAGGGGTCCTCGATACAGAACGTCATGACGAACGACAGGCAGGCGTTCCGAATGGACGGCACCGACGTCGCGTACTTCGGACTCAATGACGAGTCCATATGGGAGCTGTACGTGAGCACGGCGACGATTCTCAACATGCTCAAGTTCGGGAAGTTCGCATGGATAGCAAGGCAGAACGGCAACATGACGCTCAAGTGGATAGGATAGAACAATGTCGCTTATCATGCTGGCACCTACGCCAAAGGGATTGCGTGGTGAGTGTATCAGCGAGTTCCGGGTGGACTATGAAACGGTGACATCTGACACCTACCATCATCTGGACGTCAACTACGTCTATGCGTGGTTTGACCCAAATCCGTCATATGTCGAGAACGCCCACGTTGAATTCACCATTCAGTATGGCGGTACCACACTCGTGGACACCACAATCCAGCTGTCCTTCAGTAGCGGAGTTATCAAATATGGAATCAATAAGCGCCTGAGCACGCGACTGACGCATTCGACCCAGTCAAAGCGGCTTGTCGTGACGATACGCAAGGTGACCTATGGTTCTGGTGGAACGACAGGAGGTAGTAGTGGCAGCGCGACAATATCGATACCGGCGAAAACGTCCTACCAAGTCACATATGACAAGCATGCAGGGTCAGACAGCTGCACAGGCATTCCGTCGGCGCAGACGAAGTGGTACGGAGAGTCCTTAACCCTAAGCTCATCGAAGCCGACTCGCAAGAACTACGTGTTCGTGCGTTGGAACACAAGCGTACTCAACGATGGCACTGCGTATAACCCGGGTGCCACATACAGCAACAATGCTGCTTTGGGGCTATATGCCATATGGAACGCATATATCACATATGACGCAAATGGCGGCACCGGCGCACCCCCAACACAAATAAAGCAGTATGACAAGACTCTAACATTGCAGAGCCAGAAGCCGACGAGGTCTGGATATACGTTCTTGAGGTGGAATACCAAGAAGGACGGAACCGGAATGGCGTACTTGGCGGGCAGTAACTATAACTTCAACATAGCCACGACACTGTATGCGGAATGGAAGAAAGTCCATTCCGCACCCACCATTCCAAGCATGACATGCGTGAGGTGGCAGAACAACAAGGCTGATGACAGCGGCACTCAGTGCAAGGTCGACATACGATGGTCAATTGACACGTCTGTCGTGTCGTCGGCACAGCTTCGATCGATAACGGGAACCATATCACCGAGCGTCAATGGGTCATCGACGTTCTCGTTCAATGTGACTCAGACATCAAGCAGTGCGGGAACCGCGACCGCAACCATTTCGGGATGTGACACGGATACCCAATACCTGATAACGGCCACGGTTACGGACAACCAGAAGAATAGCAACAACGTCTACTACTCCACGTCAAAGTCCGACATATTGACAAGGGCCAGCTTCGTGCTCGACTTCAAGGCTGGCGGCAAGGCCATCGGCATAGGCTCCGCCGCGCCGTCAAGCGGGCTTGAGATCGGTTGGCCGACACAGTTCGACAAGCCGGTTACGACATTGGATGGCGTCACGATAGGCACGTCGCAAGACCCCAAGAACCTGACGGTCACTGGCACCATCACAGCACCGCAGTTCACAGTCAGGACCGTGACATCGGATTTGGCGACCGCTTACGACGGGTGGACCATATCATCGCAGACCGCCACGATATACGGAAGAATCATATCCATAATGATAGCGGCGAAACCGACTAACACCATCGCAATAGACATGACAAGCACGGCTCTGAACAACTCCTATCATGTTTGCACCATCCAGTCAGAATACGTCCCTTCCGACATCCAAGGGTTCGCAAACAAGCATGGCTTCGGGGAAATTGCTTCAGGCGGGTTTGTGAGCTTCACGCCCGCGCACACGATAGGTACCTCGAGCACGGTATACATCGCCGTGACGTACATACTACGCAAGAACGTATAGGCAATCGCGCGACACCATCACGACACGAAGGGAGTCTCAGGCAATGAGACGATACACGACCCCTGCCCTGACGCTCAGGATACACGGCATAAGGCTCAGCCAGAGCGACCGCATATGGGTGTCAATACGGCAGAAGAGGAAGTACGACTACGTGGGGCCAGACATCGAGATAAGCAACGCGACGATGACCGCCACGACCGACACCACCACCGTGTCGTTCAGGCTCACGCAGCAGCAGACGGCGTCGCTTGAGGAAGGCGACGCGATGATACAGGTGAACTGGATGACGTCGAGCGGCGAGCGCGGTGCCACGAAGCGCACGCCGTTCAAGGTGACGGGGAACTTCATCGAGGAGGTGCTGAGCTATGCCTAACGACGTCGAGCTGTTCATTGACTCGAACGACGCAGTCACCCTCTCCGTCGAGGGCGACGAGAACGTGTCGTTGTCAGTCGATGACGGGTTCGTCGCGGCAGACGGGTCGGTCACTCCCGAGAAGATAGCAGAAGGAGCGGTGACGACGTCGAAGATCGCCGATGGTGCCGTGACGACGCCGAAGATCGCCGACGCAGCAGTGACGAATCGCAAGATCGCCAATGGCGTCGTCACCGACGACAAGCTTGACCCCGAGGGGCTGATGGCGAGGGTCAACAGGCTGAGCATAAAGGTCGATGGGATACAGGCGGAGATCGACCCGGACGACCTCGGGCTCGAGCAGGACCCCGACACGTTCTACGTGTATCCGACGTACAAGGGCATCAGGTCGGAGAACGGCATACCCCTCGCATCGAGCGGCGGCGGTGGTGGCCCCGCGACCGACGCCGTCATGACGGCCACGAACACGACCGGATGGATATCGACCACGCTCCCAGAGGGTGCCGAGTGCGTCGTGTCGCTCACGTGGTCGTCTCTCGAGAACGGCACCCCGACCGGTGACGGCTCGATCACGCTCTCCGTCAACGGGGTCGTGAAGGTGAACCGCACCGTGCATCAGGGCGCGTTGTCGTTCGACGTGTCCGAGTACCTCACGACCGGGTCGAACTCCATTCGCGTGAGGGTCGCGGACGCATACGGACAGGTGAAGGTGTTCATCCTCACCGCCGTCGTGACGAGCATCTACGTCGCAAGCTCGTTCGACACGTCGTCTCCGTTCGTCGCCGGACAGAGGATAGCGTACACGTACACTCCCGTCGGTGCGTACGAGAAGACGGTGTACTTCGTGGTCGACGGGGAGATCGACAACATCGCGACCGTGTCGACGTCGGGCAGGCAGCAGATGCAGAGCCTCAGGCCGATGTCGCACGGCGCTCACACGCTGCTCGTGTACTTCACGTGCGAGATAAACGGGCAGACGATACGCTCGAACGAGCTGTACCACTCGCTGGTGGTCGTCGATGCGAATGCCGACGACCCGATCATCGCCACGTCGTTCAGGCGCACGAGCGCGACGAAGTACGAGGCGCTGAGCATACCGTACACGGTGTACACGCCCCAGTCGTTCTCGTCGCAGGTCGTTCTGTCCGCGAACGGCAGGCAGGTGACGACGCTCACGGTCGACAGGTCCGAGCACGTGTGGACGTACAGATGCGACTCGGTCGGCAGTCTCACCCTCACTATAGCGAGTGGCGGCGAGTCCAAGGACATCACACTCGAGGTGGCAGAGTCAAGCATCGACGTGGAGGCGGAGACCGAGTTCCTCACGTTGCATCTCACCAGCGAGGGCAGAAGCAACGACGAGGCCAACCCCGCGACGTGGGTTGACGAGGACAACCAGGTAGCGTCCCAGATGACCGGGTTCAACTTCGTCAGCGACGGATGGATCGACGACGGCGACGGCGGCACCATGCTTCGCGTGTCGAACGACGCAAGGGTGACGATACCGTACATGCCGTTCGCGTCAGACATAAGGACGACGGGCAAGACCATAGAGGTCGACTTCACCACCCATGACGTGCTGAACTACGACGCCGTCATAATGAGCTGCATGAGCGGCGGCAGGGGATTCTCCCTCACCGCACAGAGGGCGACGCTGTCGTCGGAGCAGTCGACCATCACGACGCAGTACAAGGAAGACGAGCACGTGCGCATATCGTTCGTGTGCGACAAGCGCAACGAGGACAGGCTGCTGTACGTGTACATCAACGGCATCATGTCCGGCGCGGTGCAATACCCGCTCGACGACGACTTCGCCCAGCAGAGCCCCGTGGGCATATCGATCGGCAGCAGCGAGTGCGCGGTGGACATATACTGCATCCGCATGTACGACAACAACCTCAACCGCTACCAGATAGTCGACAACTGGGTGGCCGACACACAGAACGTCGACGAGATGCTGTACCGTTACGAGCACAACGACATCTACGACGAGTACGGCACCGTCGTGATAGGCAACCTTCCGACGGACCTCCCGTACATGGTGATAGAGGCCGCCGAGCTCCCGCAGTACAAGGGAGACAAGAAGACGGTATCGGGAAGGTTCGTCGACCAAGAGGACCCATCGAGGAGCTTCACGTTCACCGGGTGCCAGATAAACGTGCAAGGCACGTCGTCTGCCACATACGTCCGCAAGAACTTCGACATGCAGTTCAAGAACGGGTTCGAGATGACGTCCTCGAACGAGCATGCCGACAACTTCACGCTCGCGAGCGGCATCATGCCGTTCAACAGGTTCGTGCTCAAGGCCGACGTCGCGTCGAGCGAGGGTGCGAACAACGTCGAGCTGGTGAAGCTGTTCTGCGACGCGTCTCCGTACAAGAGGCCCGAGGAGCTTGCCGACGAGCGCGTGAGGAAGGGCATCTACGGGTTCCCCATCGCGCTGTTCTGGTATGACACGAACACGAGCGAGACCAAGTTCTACGGCAAGATGAACATGAACCTCCCCAAGAGGGCACCAGGGCCGTATGGGTATTCGGGAGACATGGAGTCGTGGGAGTTCCAGAACAACACGTCGAACCTCATGCTGTTCCTCACCGACTACTTCGACGAGACGATGTACACCGACCCGTCGACAGGCGACACCAAGGAGCTCTGGCGCTACGACTACGAGGCGAGGTTCCCGTCTGACGAGTGGACCGACTACTCGAAGCTTCAGGAGCTACAGTCGTTCGTGTACTCCACGTACCGCGCCAACGCAACCGGCGACACGCTCGCGTCACCGTACACCGACGTTGACGGCAACGTGCACACGGTTGACGATGCGGCCTACAGGCTCGCGAAGTTCAGGACCGAGTTCGGTCGATACGCCGAGGTCCAGTCGTTCATCTTCTACTACATCTTCACCGAGCTGTTCCTCATGGTTGACAGCCGCGCGAAGAACCTGTTCATAGGATTCTCCGGCGGCAACGCGACCGGACTCGAGGTGATAGACCGCAAGGCCGTCGCGGAGCCGTACGACATGGACACGGCCATCGGCAACAACAACGAGGGCACGCTCGCGTTCTCGTACAACCTCGAGGACACCGACCACCTGCAAGGCGGGGCGAACGTGTTCAACGGACAGAACTCGGTGTTGTGGAACAACGTGCGCGACGCGTTCCCGACCGAGATAGTGCAGATGTACCAGCAACTTCGCTCGCAGGGCATCCTTGCGTATCAGGTGATAGAGCAGAGGTTCGAGGACCATCAGGCCAAGTGGCCCGAGGCGCTGTTCAACGAGGACTCCACGTTCAAGTACATCGACCCGCTCGTGAGCCCCGACGCTGGCAAGGAGCCCACTGCGGTGTATCTGCCCATGATGCAGGGAAGCAAGGCCGAGCAGCGCAAATGGTGGCTCTTCAACAGGTTCAAGTACATGGACTCCCGTTGGAACGCTGGCGACGCGCTGTCACAGGTGATACAGCTCAGGGGATATGCCAAGGCGGACATCACCGTCACGCCATATGCCGACATCTACCCCACGGTCAAGTACGGCAGCTACCTCGTGTCGCAGAGGGGCGAGCACGGAGTACCCACGACGCTCGCGTGCCCGCTCGACAGCGTGAACGACACCGAGATATACGTGTACAGCGCACCGCAGGTGGCGTCGGTGGGAGACCTCTCAGGACTGAAGGTGGGCTTTGCCGACTTCTCCCAAGCGACAAGGCTGCAAAGCATCGTCGTCGGCTCCGACGCACAGGGATACGAGAACCAAAACCTCACTTCCCTCCTCGTGGGAACCAACGCGCTGTTGCGCATTGTGGACGCGAGGAACTGCACGGCGCTCGCAGGCACCGTCGACCTCTTTGGCGCGGCGAACGTCGAGCACGTCTACCTCTCCGGCACGGCGCTGAACTCGGTGTCGCTGCCCGTGGGAGGAATCATGAAGACGCTTGTGCTTCCTTCGACGATAACCAACCTCACGATACGAAACCAGTCGCAGCTCGCCAACTTCCAGATGGACGGCGGAGACTACTCGGGCATAACGACGCTGCGCATCGAGAACTGCAACGCAGCCGTGCCGATGTTCGACATATTCGCTGACATGGCGCAGGGTAGCCGCGTGCGACTGATGGGATTCACCGTCACAGTCACGTCAACCACCGAGGCGGAGGACTTCCTCTCCGCGTTCGACGGCATGCGTGGGCTTGACGAGAGTGGCAACAACCTCGACAACGCGGTGCTCGTCGGTACCATCACCGGACTCGGGAGCATAACCGGAGCATGGCTCGCCAGCATGCTCGCCCAGTACCCCGGCATGACCTTCGTGTACGAGCACATCCAGTCACAGCTCTTCTACTTCGACTGGAACGGCACGACGCTGCTACACACCGACGACGTCATTGACGAGGGTGACGGCACGTGGGGCGGCACGTCCACGAGGGAGCCCGACACGTACCACACGTACACGTTCGTCGGATGGTCAAGGAGGAAGGACCAGTACGTCGCGGACGAGGATGCCACTCGCGGCGTGACCGCCGACAGAAACGTGTATGCGGCGTTCTCGCGTGCGACCAGGACATATACGGTCAGGTTCTACAACGGCACGACGCTCCTCGAGACACACACCGTCGAGGCTGGCGGCTCCGTGACGTACGAGGGCGATGTTCCCGTCGCGCCGGAGGGATACAGGTTCGGCGGCTGGACCGTCGACACGACGAACGTGCTTTCCGACATCGACGCCTACGCGAGGTTCGTGGACATGCGCAACCCTGTCGTGCAGTTCGTCGAGGGATCGATGCGGTCGTACGAGAGCGACACCATCGACAAGGTAGTCGGTTACGGCTTCGCGTACAGGGAAGACCTCGAGTCGGTCGTGTTGTCGGCAACGGAGATAGGAAATCGCGCATTCGATAGCTGCAACAACCTAAAATCCATAGAGCTCACAAGCACCAGTCCTATTTCAATTGGCAACCTGAGGTATGTTTACAGTCTTGAAAGTCTTGTGATACATAGCAACACAATGGTAACGTCATCAGGTGTCTTTGATTCTGATACATGCAACCTAAAACGTGGGGGCGGGGCCGTATTTGTTCCCAGTGCGTTGGTATCTGAGTACAAAAATAATGCATCTTGGAAAAGGTATACCATATTCCCGATTGACAAGTACCCAACCGACGACTTCTCGACAATCAACGACTCTTGGGCCGAGATAAAGCAGGCTCTTTACGGCGGAACAGCAGGCTATGTGGTAGGTGACACAAAGAAAGTCGTTCGTAGCGATGGAAGTGTGACATACGCAAAACTTATCGCACTTGATTCAGATATGCTTGCCTCAGACAGGACATCGCACGCGAAGTCGACTTGGATATTTGTTGACTGTCTGGACAGGATGCGGTTCGGTGACACGAATCAGTGGTCGCAATCCGATATCAGGACGTATCTCAATGGAGACTTTAAGTCAACGATTCCGTCTGACCTCTCGGAAGCCGTAAGTCCCGTACTGAAATACAGTCACAATGCGGACGGGACGGACGAGGAGACGGAGGATGCGTTTTGGGCGCCTTCGATGCGCGAGATGTACTCCAACGGGAGACACTACGAACATCAGATAAAAGAAGAAGTAGGAACGTCGTACGAATACTTCAGTGACTCACAGTCGCGTAGTTTTGGATTTAGATCGGGAACGACTGGTGATTGCTGGACACGCTCTGCGGACAACGGGAACTACGTCAGAAAAGCAGGCGGCAACTCTTCGGACGTTGCAACAACTACATGGCCCATCATTGCTGGCTTCTGCATATAGAGTACAGCACGAACGTTCATAGCGGAGCACATTATGGCAAACACAAGAGAACTGATAGGCGACGAGGCGACCATCAACGGGCTGCTTGAGGACACTCTCGAGACGTTCGAGGACGAAGACGTGACAGTCGTCGGTCGCTACGCACTCGCATATCGCAAATCACTGACAACAGTAATCCTTCCATCGTGTACGGATTTCAGAGAATACTCGTTCTACGATTGCGAAAACTTACGCATGGTGCGTGTTGGGCCAATTGGCTCTAAGAGCTTTCGCTTCTATAGCACCTCAACGCCGTTTTGGGGATGCGGAAAGTTGCAACATATCATCATTGATTCGAATGTGTTGTCGCAAGGCACAGTCAACTCTCTCAAAGGAACTCCAATCATCGCGGGCAACGGCGCAGTATACGTTCCGGAATCCAAGGTAGATTCATATAGGGCAGATAGTGTGTGGGGATGCCATGTCATTCTTCCGATGTCCGCTTATCCAGCGTCAAAGTTTGAGACGGTGACAGACACATGGGCAGAAATCGCCGCATCTTCGGCAGATGGAACGTATGACGAGAAGTACAAGGTCGGCGACATCAAATCGGTCGTCATAGCCGCAGACCCAGGCGAACCGTCTGACGAGGGAGGAACATACAAGTTCGTCCTATGTGCAAAGAACACTGACGTCCTCGCATCTGACCGTAGCAAGACGGCTAATATGACGTGGGTCATGTTCAAAACGCCGTATCGCGTGCTACACCAAGTCGGAATGTACGATGAGTCGAGCGGCAGCTTTGTCGCATCGAGAAGCTGGGAGAAAAGCAATCTGAGGTCTGAGTTGGCGTCAGACGTTCTCCCGTTGCTTGAATCAGACGTAGCCAACAACATCAAGCCGGTCGTAAAGTACACATACGGATTTGACGACGACGGCAATGGCTCTGAAATGGAGACGATTGACTCGTTATGGATTCCAAGTAGAAACGAAGTATGGGGCACATATAATAAAGAGTCACGCAGCACGCATTACGCGTGGTTTATTGACAAGAACAGGCGATGCTTGTATGACTATCTAGGCGCAAACAGTGTTGGTTGGATGCTCAGATCGTCCTTTTCCACAACCAAAGCAGAAACAGTATCCAGTAGCGGCTCCAATAGTGACATGAACTACGTCGGCACCACCTATCCCGTCCTCGGCTTCTGCATCTAGTCACGTCATCAACGCGCTACACAGTATTGCAATTCGCACGTAATTGTGCTATGTTAAACATGTGGGACAGTTGTCCCGAGACGGCAAGAGTCAAAGGCCCTTCGGGGCCTTTTTCTTTTAGCGATTCACATACGCGATGCAATCACTAGGAGAGACGGAACCATGGCAGGATTCATAAGCAAGGACTCGCTCAAGAGTGCGCTCGCCGAGATGGTGACGCGCGGAGACGAGAGGTGGGGCTCTGGCGGCTCTGGCGGGGGGGGCGAAAACAGCCTGTTCGTAACGACTGACGGGCCACTTCTCGGCAGCTTCGTGGAGATGACCGCAACCGCAGGCACGGAGCCAAGCGACTTCACGTTCGAAGAAGAGAAAGAGGTCGAGAGGGACGGCACCTATGTCACCGAGACGGTCCTGCGGACTTACGGCAGGAACTTGGCAAGCACCCCGACGAGCACTAGACACTTCAATGCGACGTGGGATACGGGCGACTTCGACCCGACCAACCAAAACCACGGCGTTGACCTTTGTCAGATAAGCGGCGACAACCTCGACGTGAAGGCTGGCGACCAGCTCACGGTGTCGTTCCTGTTCATGCCGGACAAGGTCCACAACGGCGAGGGCGGCAGTGGAGTCAAGGCGTTTGCGACGCTCTACTTTCCAATGTATCCATGGGTGAGCTACACCGAAGACGAGTATGTAACGATAGACGTCAACGAAACGATTGGTGAGTACCTCCCATTCCTCACGACAGAGATGCCTGACCCCGACAGCAGCACCGGTTTCGTACAGGGATTCTACGTATCGGCGGTAGTGACTGCTCCGTGCGACTCCAAGTACCTGACGCTCAGGCTGGGGTGCAACGACTCGTTCTCCGTGTGGTGCGTCCAAGTCATGCGAGGCAGTCACCAAGGCGCGGGATACGTGCCGTACGGCTATGTCGGCATTGACTTACCCTATCAAAACACGCAGCTAACCATACCCGTCAACATCGGCAACTCATACCTCGAGGCGACTGGTGACGGCTCCGCCGCAGACATTCTTTCGATCGACATGTCCGGCAACGTAAAGCAGACTGACGTTGCGTATGGCAATGGTTACGTGCACGACAGAGGCAGTGTCAAGTCCGATATTGGCCTCATTGCGAACGGTGTGACGTTGTCCAGCATGGAGTTGCAAAACGTCAGGGTCACGTCGGCGACCGGAGCAATGAAGAGCGTAGTCGACAGCATCAAGTCTCTTGCCATCGACGTCGATCTGCTCAAGAGCAACTAGCAAACAACCAATCGAATAGCGTGAACGGAGCGGTATGAACTACTACCCATACCAATACCAGCAGACTCCGCAGCCCCAGCAGTTCGACAACGTCGTGACCGTGACTGGCATCGACGGCGCGAACGCGTTTCGGATAGGGCCGAACTCGCGTGCGATTCTCGTCGACGGCAACGAGGACGTCGTCTACCTGAAGACGACGGACGGCGGCGGGTTCCCGACGCTTCGGGCATTCAGCATCAAGGAGAGGCCGCTCAACGGAACCGGCACGAGCCAGTACGTGACAAGACAGGAGCTTGACGACGTGCTCGGCAGGATGGCGGAGACGCTGTCCGCCCGGATAGCGGAGAACATCTCGGGCATGGCGGCAAACACGGCGACGAACATGACGGAGGAAGAGAATGTCAAACAGCATGCTCAACAGCGGCTCCCAGCAGTATAGCGGCATCACCAGCGTCATAGCGTCGGCGATCAGCGGCTCTGGCGGCAACCAGAGGGCCGCGTACGACAACATCGTCAACAGCAACTCGGAACTCGCGAAGTTCCTGCGCGACAACGCGAACAAGACGCCCGAGCAGGTGGCCGCAGAGAACGGCGTTGACATAGGCGTCGCGAGGGGAGTGCTCGGCTCCATATTCGGAATGTAGTCGTACCCGAGGATGTGTCTCGAATTGAACGGCGTGCAATGTATGCCGAGGCCACCGTAGCCGTCGGTGGCACCGGCAAGCTGACAGACCCACATTCAAGAGACGGGACAATACTATGGAAAACACTATGCTCTCACCTGCCGACATCAAGTCGCTCATGGGCGACGGAGGCTGCAACGGCAACGAATGGCTCATGATAATCCTCTTCGCCATGATATTCGGATGGAACGGCGGAGGGTTCGGCAACAACAACGCACTCGCGAACGCCATCGGGTACGAGAACCTCGCCACCAGCGCCGAGGTGCAGCGCGGCTTCGACAACCAGAACAGCATGGCGAACGAGCGCGAGATACTCGCGTCGATCAACCAGAACGCGTTGCAGGGAATGCAGAACGCGAACCAGAACACCCAGTACGTGATGGGCGCGGTCAACGACAAGTACAACGAGATGCAGCGCGACATCGCCAACGTGGCGATGATGCAGCAGCAGGCCATCGCCAACCAGGGACAGTGCTGCGCGAGCACGCAGCTCGGCATGGCGCAGGGCAACGCGGCGCTCGCGGCGCAGATAGCGCAGAACGAGTACAACAACGCCATGCGCGACGCAGCCACGAACGCGAACTTCACGGCGCAGATACAGGGACTCAAGGACACTTGGTACGAGGACAAGATCGCCGGGCTGCAGCAGGAGGTCACGCAGCTTCGCGGCGTCATCGGCAACCAGGGCATCCAGTCGCAGCTCAACGAGATAAGCTCGAAGATGCTCACGTACCCGCAGGGATGGACGTACAACGCGGGTCCGGCCCCGTTCTGCAACTGCGGAAGCGGCTGCAACATCTAGGCCGCACACGGTCACACGAGACAAGGAAGGGCGCATCGCGAGGTGCGCCCGCTTTTTTTGGAGGAATGCCATGAGCTGCAAGTCAGCGATACACACAGTCAACACCAACGCCGACGTCGCCGCCAACGGCCAGATACCGTTCGGCTCGATAGTGCGCAGGTTCGGGCAGGACGTCGACCTGCAGGGCTCCGACATAGTCTGCTGCGGTCGCGGATACTACGACTGCGACTGCTCGGTGACGCTCGCTCCCGTCGCTGCGGGTGACGTCGGAATACAGCTCTACGCTGACGGCAACCCGATTCCCGGAGCGTTCGCGCAGGGCACCGGCACCGCCGGAGACCCGCTCAACCTGTGCGTCACGGCGCTCGTGCGCCAGAGGTGCTGCGGTGCCACGAGCGTGAGCCTTCGCCTCGTCACGCCCACGGGCATCACGACCGGGGCGACGGTCGCCAACGCGTCGATGGTCATAGAGAAGCTGTGATGGTAGGCGCACTCGGAACGGTGTCCGACAGGCTCGTCGGCGGCATGATGTTCCACAGCGACCATGCGGACCTCATGGGACTCATAGGGGTCGACGGCCTGAGAAAGATGCACGAGCGAGGGTTCAGGGACGACTCGCACAACATGCGCAAGGTGCGTCGCGCATGCATGTCGCAGTTGGGGAAGATGCCCCCGCACGGAAACCAGGAGAGAACCAAGACGCTCGACTCGGTGGCCGGGAGGAGCAACGACAACATAGGCGCGAGCGAGAGGCAGAGGCTCGTGCGCTCCTCGATGGCAGACTGGGTCAAGTGGGAGTCCGACACGATCGCCATATACGCGGACGCATGCGACAAGGTCGCGGGCAACGCGTGCCTGTGGGAGCTCGTGAGGGGACTGCAGGCGGACACCGAGAAGGAGCTTGCACGCGCAAAGAGACTCATGCAGGAGTTCGACGCGTGCGGATATGACATGTGTCACATATACGAGATGTAGGAACAGGAGGTGGTCGAATGGCCCGAAAGTTGAACAACGCGCACCTCAGGGACATTGCCGACGCGGTCGACCCGAGCGGGACGACCGATGGCAAGATGCTGAACAACGAGTACCTCGAGAGGATCGCGGACGGCATCGGGTCGATCACCGGCGTCGTCGACGCGAGCACGGGCAAGGTGCTCAGCTCGATGCTGGAAGGCGTGATAGACGCGAGCAACCTGCCGTCGTACGTCGACGACGTAATCGAGGGATACTACCACGACGGCGCGTTCTACGCTGACTCGACGCACGAGACGGCGATGGTCGGCGAGTCGGGGAAGATATACGTCGACGTGCCCAGCGGCACGACGTACCGTTGGGGCGGCTCCGCGTACGCGGCCATAGGCGGCGGGCAGGGCGCATCCATCGACCTCGGCATCACCGGCTCCACGGCAGGGCAGTTCGCGAAGGTCGCGGCGGTCGATGCCAACGGCGCACCGACAGCGTGGACCACCGAGGCGCTCAAGCACACGCTCACCGTCACCTGCGTCACACAGGACAACGTCACGGTTACGGGCCAGACGGTGACCGTGCGCCAAGACGGGCCGGATGGCACGGTGTGGGCGACCATCGCGTACGAGGGACAGCCGGTGAGCCTCTCGCTTCCCGAGGGCTTCGTGTGGCACGCGAGCGTCACGAGCGACCTCGCCCACCACTTCAACCCCACGACCGCGTCAGGCGTCATCCGTGACGCCGACGTCTCGGCCACGCTCACGTACTCGGACTTCTCGACCATCCGCACCGCAGCCGACATCAAAGCGGCGCTCGACTCGGACATCGACCTCACCGACCTCGTCGGGGAGCAGATTTCGTGCTCCTACGGCTCGAGCACGTACGCGTGGGACGTAGTGGACTACGACTCGTACGCGGGAGAGGTGACGCTTCTCGGAGCCGACTGCGCGGCCACGGCCGCGAACATACTGTTCGAGCCTCAGCAGGCGCTCGCGTGGTTCGAGGACGGCCTTCCCGCAGGCGACTACAGCTTCCAGAACGGCAACGCCACGTACTACTTCACTCTCACGAAGTCCATCCCCGCAGGGGGCCAGCTCAGGGCCACCACAACTACGTTCCAGACTTGGGAGAGCTATTCCGCCACGGCAACCCTCGAGACGGGCACGGTGTCGACGACGGAGATTGTCGGCGCGACGCTGCTGGGCAAGTGCGGCACGGAGACGGGCGCGTACCCGCTCAACCACATGGACCGCGTGAACAGCGGCTCGAACAACTACGGCGAGTCGTTCGTCCACGCGTGGCTCAACTTCTCGGGAGCGGCAAACGAGCAGGTGCCGAGGGTGACGAGGTTCTCGCGACCGTACGCAATCAGCTACCCCGGCTTCCTCGGCAACCTCGACCCAGACTTCGTCGCATGCGTCGCCGACACGGCGTGGAAGTGCTCTTCGACGTCGGCCTACGAGTGTCCCTCTTCCATGGGCGGCACGACCACGAAGGGCAATCCGTACACGGTCACGTCCAAGTTCGCGCTCGCGTCCGAGAAGGAGCTGTTCGGCACGTACGGAGGGGTCGACGCGGGCGACTCGCAGTTCGACCTCTTCGTCGGTGCCACGGACGACGAGCGCAAGAGGTATCGCGGCAACTCGGCGCAGTACTGGTGGTTGCGCTCCCCGTATCCCGGCCTCGCGTACTACGTTCGCAACGTCAGCACGTCGGGTGGGGTCTACCACAACTTCGCGAGCAGCAGCGTTGCCGCCGTCCCGGCCTGCAAAATCCGCAAATCTAGCTAATCCGCCGCGATAGCGGCGGCAGATTGGACGCATCATGAGCGTGAGGGTATCCGACCGAAATGAGGGCAAGCTGCAGGTGCTCGACCTCACGAGGAGGCTTGCGGCCCATACGATTCGGATGTGCAAGAACGAGGATGCGTTTCCGAAACGCCAACGATGGGTGTTCACCCAACGCATAGTTGATGAGGCGATCGAGTGCTACTCGTGCGTGAGACGCGCAAATGCCACGCTGATGCGTGAAGGTCCGACGCTTGACACCGACTATGCCTACCGCAGGTCACAGCAGGTGGAGGCACACGCAAGGCTCAACGCGCTCATGTCGCTCATCGACCTCTCGTTCGAATTGGGCAACGTCGGAGACCGCAGGGCGTCACACTGGATGGGCCTCGCCAAGGAGACCAACGAGAAGCTCAAGGCATGGATGCGGTCAGACTCAAAGAGGTACGTCGCGCTCGGGGCCAGCCGAGACGGCGCATAGCGGAGTGTCCATGATGGTACGGCGCAGAACTGGTGGTTGCGCTCCCCGAATCCCGGCAACGCGAACAACGTTCGCAACGTCAACACGTCGGGTGGGGTCAACAACAACAACGCGAACAACAGCTATGCCGCCGTCCCGGACTGCGGAGAGGCGAGAACGAGTAGGCCACGAGCCGAAAGCGGTGCCGCCGCGCAGGGATGGACTCTCCCACCTCCCACGGGAGGGAAGCATGCGGATGACGCGCGTGTCCTTCGGGACGTCGCGCTATACGCGTCCGCCGACACAGGCGCGGTGCGCCCCGACGTCTGGCACACGAGGGGCGTACCCACATGGACAGGTCTTACTGGCACGACGCAACGGAACCTGGTGCGTTGTACGACGCGTTGAAAGTCTGTTGCAGGGGTGTCAGGTGGAAGGACTCGGTCGTTGGGTACGAGGAACGCGGCCTCATGCACTCGGTCGAGCTTTCCGAGTTGCTCAGGAACGGCACGTACAAGATAAGCAAGTACCAACGGTTCGAGGTGATGGAGCCTAAGCGCAGGGAGATAGTCGCGGCAAGGCTCGTGGACAGGCAGTTCCAGCGTGCGTTGTGCGACGCGGGACTGTACGAGGACATTACGGAGCACTTCACTGCCGACAACTGCGCATGTCAGTCGGGCAGGGGAACTGACTACGCGATGGCGCGGCTCAAGTCTCAGCTCGGCGCGTACCATCGGAGGCACGGTGACGCGGGCTGGTACCTAAAGTGCGACGTGAGGCACTTCTTCGCGTCGATACCGCACGACGTCGCGAAGTGCGCCATCACGAAAAGGGTGTCCGACCCGATGGCCGCAAGGGCCGTCTGCGACGTCATCGACTCGTTTGGTGGAGACAGGGGACTCGGACTCGGAAGCCAGATAAGCCAGCTCACCGCGCTTGCGGTGCTCGATGACATGGACCATATGGTACGCGAGCGCCTTGGCGTGAGGTGCTACGTGAGGTACATGGACGATTTCATTCTCGTGCATGAGGACAAGGAGCATCTCAGGTCATGTCTTGACGCGATATCGCGACACCTCTCCGAGATTGGGCTTGAGCTTAACGGCAAGACCACGATGCAACCGCTGAGACACGGCATATGGTTCCTTCAATGGCGATTCGTGATAACGCGTACGGGAAGGGTTCTGGTGCTCTGCAACAGGCGCAAGATTGCGAAGTGGAAGAGGCGTCTCGCTGCGATATGGAGCCGTGAGACATCAGGGCTATCGCCGAACGGAACCACGAGACGCGTGTATGAGTGCTACCTCGCGTGTCTTGCGAAGGGAGATGCACGGCGTGAACGCGGCATGCTCACTGCGTTCTATGAAGACCTTACGGGAGTGAACTATGCTTGAGACATACAGAAGGCGCAAGCGCGAGGAGGCGCGAGACGCCGAGGTCGTGACCCTCAGATGTGAGGCGGATGCGATTGTCGCGTCAATCGCCACAGCCGAGGAAGCCACGGCGCAGGACAACCACGACGCGGGTGAGTGCTTGATTATTGACGGCACACTCTACCGCACGACACGGGTGATAGTACGCGGGGAGCGCGTGTCACCGGGAATCAACGCCGAGGAAACGACAATCATTGACGAGATTGCACGCATGATGCAGGAAAGGGGCCAGTGATGGCAAAGGCAGCTCCGCGCTATCTGGTGGTGCAGTACCGCCAGAACGCAGACAACACGTTTTCCAACGAGGTCAACAGCTTCGACAACGACAACCGCAAGGGTGCCGAGGCACGATACTACACGGTGTGCGCCGCAGCTGCGGTGAGCGACAAGCCTATTTACACAGTGAAGCTTGAGACTTCCGAGGGGAAGACCGTGCTCTCGCAGACGTTCTACAACGAGGTCGAGGCGTAGCCCCGCACGCAAACTATCGGGCCGTCGCGCGACGGCCCCCTGATGGAGGCCCAATGGACCAGACGATAACGAATCTCATCGCCGTGGGCTTGGTCAACATCGTGATGTTGCCCATACTCGCGGCACTCATCAAGCGCGGAATCGAGAAGAGGCTTGACCAGTTCGACAACAAGCGCGACGAGGCTCGCGTCGAGCAGCAGGAGGCCGAGCGCGTGAAAATCAAGCAGCGCGAGGCCGAGAGGACGATCATCCTCGCAATGAGCCGAACGATGCTGCTCGACAACTACGAGAAGTGCGTAAACAAGGGATGCTACACGGTCGAGGAGCGCGAGGTCTACCACAAGCTCTACAAGGCATACAAGGATGACGGAGGGAACTCGGTCATCGATGACATAGCCCCGCGCATCCGCAGGTTGCCACTAGAACCGCCAGACGGCAACGACAGATGGCGGCATCACGGCACAGACAGCGACTAAGGAGGAAGAACATGAACTCAGAGCAAGCAAAAGCCATAATCACCATCATTGTCACAGCGGTCGTGAACATTGCGAACGTGTGTGGTTTCGCGATGGATGCCGATGCGTGGATAAACGTCGCTCTAAGCGTCTTGAGCGCAGCGACGATTCTGTATAGCTGGTGGAAGAATCAGAACCTCACACCCGAGGCCGTTCAGGCGCAGGAGCTGCTTGACGAGCTTAAGGGCAAATGATGCGTGAACGTGTGATCGATGTAAGCCATTGGGACGGCGCCGTTGACTATCCCGCTTGGCGCGAGCGTCATGGCCTTTGGGGCGTAATCGTCAAGGCGGGCGGCAACGAGAGCGGGCTTGGCCGCTACGTTGACCCGATGTTCGAGACGCACTACAACGACGCGAAGGCGGCAGGACTTCACGTCGGCAGCTACTACTACACGGTATCGACCACGATTGACGATGCGATTGCCGACGCGCGGCACTTCGCGTCGCTGATGAGCGGCAGGCAGTTCGACCTCCCCGTGTACATGGACGTGGAGGACCCTGCGCAGTTCAGGCTGTCGCAAAGGGCGCTCACGAACGTAATCAAGGCGTTCTGCGACGAGCTTCAGCGCCTTGGCTTCAAGTCCGGCATCTACACTGGCGGCAACGCGTGGCTCAACAACATGTATCACGAGGAGCTGTTGCAGTACGCCGACTGGATTGCATGGTGGCGCGGCGAGTGGCCGCACGAGGCTGGGGACGTAGGCATGTGGCAGCAAGGCACCATGCGCCTGTCCGACGGTGCCGTGTACTACGATGACGTTTCCGGTTGCACCGACATGGACTGGTGCGCCATCGACTACCCGTCGAAGATTGTGGCCGCAGGACTCAACGGGTATGACGGCGAAGGTCGTGGCGACAACAGGCAGGTAGGCGGCACTCTGAGCTATCCAGACATGATAGCCGAGGCGGCAGAGCACTTCGCGAACCACGACGCGCACGGCTACTCGCAAGTCAATCGGTTCGGCAACGGCACGACAGAGCACCTCACGTTCTCTGACGGAACCCCGTGGCAGACCGCCGGAGGAGATAGGGACTGCTCGTCGGACGCATGCGACTGTGCCATCGCGGCGGGACTCGTGCCGCCCGGAACTTGGATGTGGACGGGCAACGAGTACGAGATTCTCACCGAGAACGGCTTCGTGTGCATGGACTTCGACTGGTACGACGCGCGTCGTGGCGACATACTTCTCGTTGACGGACACACGGGCGTCGCGCTCGGCAACGGACTACAGGCAGACGCACGCGGCGACGAGTACGGCGGCATAGACGGCCCGAACGAGGGAGACCAGACGGGTCACGAGATCGAGGTGCGCGACCTGCAATGGTACTGGACGTGGACGTTCCGCTACATGGGGCCAGAGCGCTCCGTTCCCGTCCCCGAGGTCAAGCCAGAGCAGCTGCCCGGCGAACCCGTCAACGACCATGGTATCTGGTATCGTTCGCACGTGCAGAACGCCGAGTGGATGGAGCCTGTCCATGACGGCCAGTGCGCTGGAACCGTCGGCTACTCTGCGCGGGTAGAGGCCATCAAGATTACCCCGCCCGAGGGCGTGGAGCTTGAGGTAATCGCCCACGTACAGGGCATCGGCAACCTGTGGTTCGAGGGCATCCGCAAGGGCGAGGGCAGCGGACTCGGTACGAGTGACAACGACCCAATCATCGGCACGGTTGGCGAGTCAAGGCGGCTTGAGGCCATACGAGTTCGCGTCACGAAGCGACCGGAGGGACTCGGCAAGCTGCGCGTACAGGCTCACGTGCAAGGCATCGGCTGGCTAGACCCCGTGGGCGAGGACCAGTGGGCTGGCACTCGCGGGCAGAGCTTGCGCCTTGAGGCTTTCAGGATGTGGTTCGATTGACGAATCAAGACGACACCACCGGATGCTTCGTCGCGACCGTCGCCATGATTGCCGCGTTCGCGGCAATCGCATGCGTCGTGTCATGGATTATTGGATGCGCGTGACAGTAAACTGCCATCGCTCTGACGAGCGCAACCCCGTCTCCTACAGGAGGCGGGGTCTTTTTTTGTTAGCTTTGCAACGCGGCCCATAGGCTACGCAAACAAGCCACATTTCATCAGGCATTTGCTGAAAAGCGACGTTTCCGCAGGTAGAACCGGACGTGATTTTCCACACCGGTTTTTCCACACCGGTTTTTCCAGTGCGGTTTTTCCAGTGCGGAAAACCACGTACAACTAATTACTAAAGACTAAGTACTAAAAACCAAGTACTAAGAACCAAGTACTTAACACCAAGAGAAAGAAAAACAAGAAAAAGAAAGAGTCAAGAGAGCTTAAAACGCGTGCGCATAAGATTGGCGGCGAAGTGACAACCAGAAAGCACTTCGCCGCCGCCCCGAGAAAGAAGGTGATGGACAACACCGAGGGACATTATAGCGCAACTAGGAGAAATCCACCGCCATCATCACGAATTTCTCCACGACGAATATCGAGAGGTTTCCGCGCACGTACGTCGGGCTGAGCATGACCCTCTCGTTTCTACCAGTGGGTCGTTTGGGGAGCCAGACTATTTCATGCGAACCGACGGGAACCTCGATTCTCGCCGGTTCGCCCTTCACGTCGTAGCTCAGTACCACAACCGCTCTGTCGTCGAAGAGCTGCACCTGCCACGCGAACACGTCGAGCAGCGTGCGGTCTGATATGCCGTGGTCGGAGGTGAGGAACTCGACGAACGTGTCGATGTCGAACCCGGTCTCCTTGGCGGTCATCACCCTCAGCTCGCGGTCTATGACGTCGATCCTCGCGAGCATACCCTCCATGCGCGTCTGGGCCACCTTGTACGGCATGCCGCCCTCTATCGCAGCCGCGAGGTTGTCGACCTTCCTCTGCAGCTCGGACCTCTCGGACTCGAGCGCAGCGGCCTTCGCGTCGTTCGACTCTCCCTCCATGACGGACCTCACCGCGTCGGCTATCTCGGCGACCCTGTCGGGCTCCGACACGAGCCTCCTCAGCGCGTCCGCGACGGCACCCTCGAGGACGTCGGCGCGTACGGTCCTCGCGCCGCACCTGTCCGAGCAGCGGTAGTACGTGTACTTGACGTTGTTCCTTCCCCTTCCCGACACGCCGACGAGGTTCATCCCGCACCTCCCGCACACTCCCTTGCCGCTGAATGCGAAGTCCGTCCAGTCCTCCTCGGCCCTCCTCTTCGCAGACCTTATCGCCTGTGCCATGTCCCACTCCTCCTCGGTCACTATCGACGGCATGCCGCGCTCGACCCTCACGTCGCCCCAGCGGTAGACGCCCTTGTACTTCTCGTTGCGTATCATCGCCTGCACCATCTGGCTGGTGCACGGCAACCCCTTCATGGTGGTGACGCCCTTGGCGGCGAGCGCCCTCGCTATCCACCCGAAGCTCTTCCCCTCGGACCTGAGCGCGAACGCCTCGCGCACGTTCGGGGCCTTCGCCGCGTTGACGTGGTAGTACCCGTCCTCTCCGAGGTCGTACCCGTACAGCGCGACGCCGTTGTGCATGCACTTGAGCGCGTTGCCGTCCATGCCGCGCCTCGTGCGTATCGACGTGTGCGCGGACTCCATCGCGGCCATCGCCTCGTATATCGACTCCATGAGCATCGCCTCGGGTCCGTCCGGCATCGACTCGGTCGCCGACACGACGCGGACGCCCCTGTCGCGGAGCCTCTTCTTGTATATCGGCGCGTCGTACACGTCGCGGGAGAACCGGTCCATCATGTAGACGACGACCACCTCGGACTCGCCTGCGCTCGACACCATCTGCTGGAACTGCGGCCTGTCGTCGGTCCTTCCGGACGCGGCGCGGTCGCAGTAGGTGTTGACGACGGCGTACCCGTTCGACTCGCACCATTGGCCGCATATCCTCACCTGGTCCTCGATCGACGCCTCGCGCTGCTTCGACGACGAGAACCTCGCGTATATCACCGCAGTGTTCTTCGGTGGCGATGCGTTGTCTTTCTTCTTTCTCTTTCTCATTATCTACCTCCGATGTGCCTGAGAGGCCACAGAATCGATTCTACGGGGCACTTTTGTACTTTTACGAGTAAGTGGCCGTTCTTCTGCGAAAGCGCTCTCCTTGGCGCTCTGAGTCCCTCATTATCCTCTTGCCGAGGCCGAGCAGCATCGAGTGCCAGTCGTATATCCTCTGCCCGTCGGGGAGCGTCCAGTTCTTCCTCGAGTTGGAGTTGAAGAAGTCGATCGCTGGCTGCTCCGTCACGAGCAGCGTGGCGAGGTCCTCCATGCCGGGTTCCTCCCAGTGCTCCTGAGCGTACTCTACCACCTCCTCTGCCGACTGCGGGTACGGGTAGCGGGGCGTCACGAACCTGTCGTTCTCGATTTTTTCTTTGCAGTTTTCTGAACGCGAGTGCTGAAAAGCACTTCTGTTCTCTGTAGTGGTATTGATAAGTATGTTCTTTTCAG
>JAFWIE010000143.1 GCA_017533825.1 Atopobiaceae bacterium
GCATACGCGTTGCCAAAGAAGACGTCCGTGGTTCCCGCGGCTGCAAGTATGCGCGCTTGCAAATCTGCAGGATAGTCTCGCAATCGCTCGACCGTGGGAAGTCCGTCCATCGCATCCCATACCCCATGGGTCTGCGGCGCGTGCGACGAGACAAACGCTCCGATCCGCAAACCAGCACGCTGCAGTTGCTTGTTCACTGCTTGGAATTTGTCCCACCGGAAGCCTGTGTATCGCTGCGGGTAGAAGTTGTGACACGCAAGTATGCGTTCCCTACTGACTCCACGAGCGACCAACGCCCCAATTGCTTCCGGAGTAAGAGCGCTGGCATTGTACTCAATCTGCATCCCATAGGGGTTGTTGAGCATTCGCAGGTTATCATCCTCGCCATATGCCCCATCCATGCGTAGGATGTCTGCTCCGATTGCATGGAACACCGAGAGGTCATCAGGGGCTGTTCCAAACCGCTTCATGCATTCGGGGTTTATGTCTAGCGATATGCGCATGCCGTTCTTGTGCACAACCCCGTTGAGCCTTCGAAAGAGATCAAGCACCTCCTCAGGCGTTCCTTCGACCGAGAACATGCTACTGAACACCCGCGTATACCCATGTTGCGCTGCACAAACCACATACGCAGCGATTTCCTCGAGTGGTCGCAGGTCGGGATATACCGATACACCGAGCGTTACTGCTTCATCTTTCCGCTCCATTTTGCTTCCTTCCTCAATAGCAAAAGGCGGGGAGAGCATTGCCCTCCCCGCCTACTGAAGCTACGTCAAATGCAGACTTAGAACTTGTTCTCGTACAGGTCGATGAACTCAACGGCCATCTGCTTGAAGACTTCGCAGCTCATCATCTGGTCCTCGGCGTGGATGAGCAGCAGGCAGACGAGATCGGAGGAGTTCTTGCCCTCCACGGCAAGCTGTGCTTCCTGAGCCAGCAGCTTTGCATGAGGATCGTGAGCCTGAGCCAGGAACTGGTCGCCTTCCTTGACGAGATCCTTGGCCTCCTCGAACTTGCCCTCCTTGGCGAGCTGGATAGCGCCAATGTAGTTGGACTTGCAGCCACCGGCAGCGGTGATAATCTGGAACAGTGTGAGCTCGAGCTCTTCAGTCATGCTTTGCCTCCTCAAATGTGCAATAACATATCAATAACACAATGACTACTTTAGAAAAGTGCCGATGGTACCGGTGTCGGTACCATCGGCACAGAGGGCATGCTTACGCAGCCGCGCTGTCCCCTTCGAGCGCCAGGTACTCTGCGTCGACCGAGCGGGCGAACGGCAGATAGATGAAGAACGAGGCAACAAGGGTAAGCAGCTGCCATGCAGCGGCCTGCCAACCAATGCAGAGGAGGCCGGAAAGTACGGGAGGCGTGGTCCAAGGAACCGTAACGCCCATCGTGTAGGGCATGAAGCCGATGTCGGTGAGGATGTACGCGCCAATGTTGGACACAAGCGGTGCCGCCACGAACGGAACGATCAGCTTGGGGTTAAGAACGATCGGGGTACCGAAGAGCACGGGCTCGTTGATGTTGAAGATGCCGCAGCCAAGGCCAAGCTTACCGACCTGCTTGAGCTGAGCAGACTTCGCAAAGAAGGTCATGAAGATAACCAGACCCAGCGTGATGCCGGAACCGGAGATGGCCTGGAAGCAGTTGCAGAACGCCTCGGTGAAGATGTGGCCACCCTCAGCACCAATCTGGAAGACAGCCTGGTCGCGGGGCACGCCCTGAGAGATGAGCTTGTTGAAGATCTCGGCATTCTCAGCCTGGTTGGCAAGGCCGATGGGCTGGGTAACGGAGCCGACGACGGTCGCGCCATGGACGCCAAAGAACCACAGGATGGGGATGAGCGCCTCAAAGATGGTGACGCCGACCAGCGAGTCGCCAAGGCCCTGGAGCGGGGTCTGCACGAAGCGGTAGATAACCTCGATGGGGGTGACGCCGCCGATAGCCTCGCAGATACCAAAGACGACAACAGCGCCGGTGCAGATGACAGCAGCGGGAATGAGGCCGGTGAATGCAGCGGCAACGCCATCAGGCACGCCCTCGGGCATCTTGATGCGGATGTCCTTGGCCATGAACATGCTGTATACGCAGCCGGAAGCCAGGCCAGCGAGGATTGCGCCAATCATGCCCTGGCCAGCAAGCCACGTCTTGTTAAGACCAGACACCGTGGTGGCCATGGCACCGTCAACGGCAGCAGCCTCTGCTGCGGTTGCAGTGTCGACCGCGGAGATGGTAGCAGCGCCATCAGCAGTGGTGACAACAGCACCAATGTAGTCGGGGATGAGGATGAGGAAAACAGCGAGGGAGATGACGCCAGCGGACAGCGGCTCCCAGCCCTCGTTCTTTGCCCACGTGTAGCCGACGCCCACGGCGCAGACCATAGCGATGATCTGGAACGTGGAGGTGTAGCCATGGCTCAGGAACGGCACGATGCCAAGGCTCGTGATGAAGTTAGCTGCGGCCTCGATAGGCAGCTGGAACAGCAGGAGGTAAACAGCACCGACAATGATGAGCGGCATGGTGAACATCATGCCGTCCTTGATGGCGCGCACACCACGGGTGTTAACGAACTTCATAAACGCCGGTAGGATTGTATTCTGAATGAAATCGCCCACTTTGACTCCTTCCTTTCCTTACAGTTGCATGCTTATGCTTCGATGGTCGGCCAGATGACCAGGGAAACCTTACTTGTTGGCGAGCTTCTTGGCGAAGGCCAGGACGTTCTTGCCGTTGACCATGCCGTAGTCAGCCATGGGGATGACGTCGCAGGGAACGCCCTTGGCAGCGGCGGTCTTCTGCATCTGAGCCTTCATGTAGCCAACCTGGGGTCCGAGCAGAGCGACGTCGACGCCGTCAAGGTGCTGATCCATCTCGCCCACGGGGAAGGCGATGATGTCGACCTCGGTGCCCTCGGCAGCAGCGGCCTCCTCCATCTTGCGGACGAGAAGACTGGTGGACATGCCAGCAGCGCAGAACAGACGAATGGTGAGCATGATGGTACTTCCTTTCCCTTGCTTCTTTTGCTCGGACCTCTCCGAGCGTGCCTACTTAAAGCATGCACGCCTTCAACACTGCATGCTTTATTACCAAGCTACATCACTTCGCCGCACTTGAAAAGAAAATTCTGTTCTTTTTTTGCATTGAAGTGACGTTTGAACAGTATAGCGGTTCATTCCAACGAATCTCCCCAAAATCTACGATTATTGGTCACTTTCTCGCGAATGGATGTTACTTGCATTTTACAATTACTTATGCTATCAAGCTTTTTTTCGGACTTGGGAGGGATTCATGTTCTTATCCATCGACGTAGGGAACACCCAAACAACCATAGGTCTCTTTGCCGACGACGGAACGAACCTCATGGGCTGGCGCATGCCCACGCTACGCACCGACACCTCAGATAGCCTTCGATCGCGTCTGTACGGCTATCTATCGATGGACGGATTCAGCATGACCGACGTGACCGATGCCGCAATAGCAAGTGTGGTACCGGTGCTCTCCCGTGCTTGGATGCGCTGCTTCCAGCGCATGCTAGGGCATGATCCCCTCCTCATAGGCTCGGGTACCTCCTGCGGCATGCCAATGCTGCTCAAGAATCCCGCACGCGTTGGTGCCGATCGCGTCGCCAATGCCATTGCCGCCGTCCGTACGTATGGCGCACCCGTCATCGTGGTCGACTTCGGCACCGCGACCAACATTGACGTAGTGGATCGCGACGGAGCCTACCGTGGCGGCACCATTGCCCCCGGTATCATGCTTTCTGCCGATGCGCTTTTCTCGCGCGCAGCGAAGCTTTCCAGTGTGCCCGTCGAGGCGCCAGCCCATGCACTCGGCGACTCAACGGAGACGGCGGTACAGTCCGGTCTCGTGATCGGCGCCGCGGCACAAGCCGAAGGCCTTGTCGCCCGCATCAAGGCTGAACTTGCCATCGATGATGCTACCGTCGTCGGCACCGGAGGCCTTGCCCGCACCGTCAGCGTGGCTACGGACCTCTTTGACGCGATAGACCCCGACCTCACCCTGCGCGGCATCCGCGACATTTGGCGCTGGACGAGGGAGCACGAAGCGTAGTCACTCGCGTCGAGAACCCTCGACGCGAGCTGCGACACCTATTGCCACTCAACCGGGCCGAGGTCCGCAATGACCTGCCCCACTCGCTCCTCAACCGGACGGACGACCACGCCTGTGTGAGAGAAGAACCGCTTTGGATCGGGCATGAGATCCTCCATGGGCACGAGCACGAACTCGCGCTCGCCCATCCTGGGATGGGGCAACGTCAGACGTGCGCCGGCGTGCCTCTCTCCCTGTACCCAACACAGATCGCAGTCGAGCGTACGTGGACCGTGACCTGCGGTCTCCTTACTGCGCGTTCGTCCCAACTCGTCCTCAATCTTGAGAAGGTAGTCGAGCAGGACCAGCGGGTGAAGCTCGGTACGAATCTCTGCTACGGCATTCGCAACCGGCGTAGCGATGCCGTAGGCGGGCTCCGTCTCGTACGCATTGCTCACATTCGTAACGCAGGTGAGGGGTATCTTGTCGATGCGTCGTGCCGCCTCAACCAAGTTGCCCATGCGGTCGCCCACGTTTGAGCCAAGCGCAACGAATCCCTGACGTTGATCGGCACGCGAAACCGCCCAGTATGCGGTAAGTGCCCTGAAGGCCGCCTTCACGTCATGCACGCGCAGCACGCGTGCCCCGCATTCTACGGCCGAAAGGCACATGCCCATGGTCGCTGCATCTCGCTCAATCGGCTCGCACGTTCCCGTCACGGCACCAACGAAGCGCTTGCGCGATACGGCAGTCATCACGTGGTAGCCCATCGAGACGAGCTTCCTCGTATTGCGCTGGATGATGACGTCCTCGTCCGTCCCCTTCTGGAATCCCGCACCTGGATCAACGCAAATGCGGTCATGGGAAACGCCCGCGCGCATGAGCGTACGGGCCTGATCACCGAGGAACCCCATGACCTCACGCATGACGGGCATCTCGTCCGGCAACGTAAAGCGTCGAGCACTAGGCATCGTACGACGCGCCGGCAAGCTCGTGTCCAGACGTACCGAACGCCGTGAGTTCTTGCCCGACTTCTGATTCCAGTGCATGACCACGACGCCGCAGTCCCATTCCGCGACGACGTCCACCATGTCCTGCTCGGTAAAGCCCGAGACGTCATTGATGATGGAGGCACCGAGCTCCAAGCAAGTCTGCGCAACTTGTGCGTGACGCGTATCGACCGAGACGATAGCCCCGTGCTCGCACAAGGCCTCGACAACCGGAGCGATTCGATCAAGCTCCTCCTCGGGATCGATCGGCTCATGACCCGGACGCGTGGACTCTCCCCCGACGTCGATGATGTCGGCACCATCGTCGAGCATGGAGAGACCGTAGGCTATGGCAGCCTCGGCATCCAAGTGCTCCCCGCCATCAGAGAACGAATCCGGCGTCACGTTGAGTACACCCATGATGCGCGGACGCACCAGAGAGATGTCGTTACTCCCACATCTCCAGCTGTTGTAGTTGTCGCGTAGCATCCCATATCCTTTGAGTATGCATCAATTCGTATGATTCTAACTGTTTTTTGTGCGCGGTGACAAACATGAGGGCGAACGGCACCTGACTCCGGTATGAGGGCCACTCTTTACCAGTCAAACGTCTTCGCAATGTCGCATGCGAGCACCAAGTCGGCAGATGAGTCCTGTGGGGTGGGCTGCAGGTTACAGATCACGAGCTGATTCCCCCGGAAGTAGCGCACAAGTCCCGCCGCCGGATACACCACCAGCGAGGTACCACCGATGATGAGCATGTCAGCCGTGGCGATGGCGCGCACCGCGCCCTCGATCACGCGCTCGTCGAGCCCCTCCTCGTACAGAACAACATCGGGCTTCACCTCGCCCCCACAACGCTCGCAGTGGGGCACACCCGTGGTGTCGAGCACCCACTCCGCGGAATACACCGCCCCGCAGCGTCGGCAGATGTTCCTGTGGACGGATCCGTGCAGTTCCCACACGCGCCGAGAACCGGCCAGCTGATGCAGGCCATCTATGTTCTGCGTCACCACGGCACTCACCTTGCCCTGCGCCTCCAGCTCGGCAAGCTTGCGATGCGCCTGACACGGCTGGGCGTCGAGCGCGATCATGCGCGTCCTGTAGAAGTCGAAGAATTCCTTCGTATGCGTCTCGTAGAAGCTATGCGAGAGCATCGTCTCGGGCGGATAGGCAAACCGCTGGTGATACAAACCATCAGGAGACCTGAAGTCGGGAATGCCGCTCGCTGTGCTCACTCCGGCCCCGCCAAAGAACACCACCTTGCCCGCGCGTTCCACGCGACTCTTCAGCTCCTGTGCCGCCTCTCGCTCGTCGGTAATTGTGTATGCCATGGTATCTCCTTCCTTTTGCGAGACGCGTGAACTGTAGCACAAAGACCTACAATGCCAAACGTAGCGACACGAAGGAGACCCGCATGCACGAGCACACCTACGATCAAACCCATGTTCCGCAGTCGCCCTACGGGTGTGACGTGCACACCCACACGCTGTTCTCGCGCCATGCGTACTCCACCGTCGGAGAATGTGTGAGCGCGGCACGCAGCGCGGGACTCCAACTCTTGGGCTCCACCGACCACTACTCGTGCATGACCAGCACAACCCTGCACGTGCGCGACTATCAGTACTTCATCAACTTCGACGTTTGGCCACGGATGTGGAGCGGCGTTCTCGTGCTCCGTGGTGCGGAGGCAGACATCGTAGACCTCGAGGGGCATCTCTTCGGATGGGACATCCGCCTGAGTGAGGGAATCACGGGCAGGGCGTTCAGTCATCAACTGACCCTGCAGGAATACGTATGGCGCAATCTCGACTATGCGATTGCAAGCATACATGACAAGACGTTTACCGAGTCTGCGACCTGCACACAGACCACCGATATGTACGTGCGGGCACTTGATGACCCCAAGGTGCTCATCTTGGGTCACTCCGGACGTTCCGGTGTCCCCTTCGACGTTGACGTCGTGCTACGCGCGGCCAAGGAGCGTGGCAAGCTCATCGAAATCAACGAGCATAGCTTCGCACAACACTACGGCTCGACCACCCACGACACATGCCGCCACATCGCCGAGCGGTGTGCCGAGCTCGGCGTCATGATCGCCACCGGTACAGACGCACACATCGCATGCGACGTCGGCAGATTCGACAAGACTGCCGCGCTCCTTGAGGAGATTCACTTCCCATTGGAACTCATTGCCACGCGTGACGCGCAGACGTTCCTGCAGACATGCGAGCATGCGATCGGCCCCCTTCCGGCAGGACGTCCGCAATAGGCGATTCTTCGTCCAAAAGTCAGTTTTATTTGTTACCATGCCAAGAACCATAGACCACGATGGAAGGAGTGCCACATGGCTTGGTACGACGAAGCCGTTTTTTATCACATCTACCCTCTAGGCCTCACCGGCGCTCCGAAGCAGAACGACTATGGGACGCCCGTTCACCGGCTCCTTACACTCGTACCGTGGATTGACCACATCAAACGTCTGGGATTCACCGCCCTCTACATCGGTCCCCTCTTCCAATCGGTAGGTCATGGCTACGAGACCACCGACTATCGAACCTTGGACAGCCGCCTCGGCACGAACGAGGACCTCGCTTCCTTCGTCCGCTCGTGCCACGAGGCTGGCATCAAGGTCGTGTTTGACGGGGTCTTCAATCACACCGGTCGCGACTTCTTTGCGTTCCAAGACCTGCGCACCAACCGCGAGGGTTCCCCGTACCGTGACTGGTACTGCAACGTGAACTTCTGGGGCAACAACGAGTACAACGACGGATTCTCCTACGACAACTGGGGCGGATACGATCTTTTGGCCAAGCTCAACCAGCGCAACCCCGCCGTACGCGACTACCTCTGTGACGTGGTGCGCTACTGGGTAAACGAGTTCGACGTCGATGGCATTCGCCTCGATACCGCCGACGTTCTGGACTTCGACTTCATGAGGGCACTCCGCCACACCGCCGACTCCGTCAAGCCCGACTTCTGGCTCATGGGCGAGGTCATCCACGGCGACTACTCCCGCTGGGCAAACGAGCACACGCTGCACAGCGTCACCCACTACACACTGCACAAGGCCCTCTACAGCGGTCACAACGACCACAACTACTTCGAGATCGCCCACACCGTCACGCGCAGCAATGGCATGATGCCCCCAGATGTCCGGCTTTACAACTTCGTGGACAATCACGATGTTGAACGCATAAGCACGAAGCTTCTCAACAAGGCCCACTACCTGCCGGTACACATCCTTCTCTACACGCTGCCCGGCATCCCTTCGGTCTACTACGGCAGCGAGTTCGGCATCGAGGGGCGCAAGGAGCGCTTCTCCGACGACTCGCTCCGTCCGGCCATCGACCTTAAGAGCCATGCGGACGACTACGAGTCCAACCCCTGCACCAAACTCATCGCCGCCTTGGGAGCACTTCACGCCACTTGGCGGACCGACCTCGTGTACGGATTGTATCGTGAGCTGTGTCTCACGACCGAGCAGTTCGCCTATGCCCGCGGACGCCTCATCGTCGCCGTCAACAACGCCGAGCACGAGGCTACCATCGAGGTGCGTGCCGACGCGACTTCCTACGTGGGGCTGCTTGGGGGTACGCAGATAGACGTCGAGGACGGATTGCTGCACATCGTGCTACCCCCCTGCGGCGGCGAGATATACGCACCCGTCTGCGACGAGGACGAGCGCGTGGAGCAACTGGGCGATGCCGAGCTTCTGGAGGCGTTCGTACCAGCAGAGAAGCCAGAGCTCGATTCCGAGTCGGGAGTGGAGACGTCGGGCTCACCCGCCGAAGATCTGCCCGTCGAGGTTCCCAGCATCCCGCTCGAACAGATGACGGTGGAGCAGCTTCAGGCAGTCATTCTCTCCAAAATGGCAGCCAATGGCCCCGTCACCGACCAGATGCGCAGGGACGTGAC
>JAFWIE010000144.1 GCA_017533825.1 Atopobiaceae bacterium
CGAGCCTGCGAGCGACGGTCTCCCCCACGACGATGGTGGCATCGACCTCGACGCCCCACGCCTCCACGGTCTTCGAGAGCGCGTCCCAAGCCGACTCGTAGTAGAAGCGGGCGCTGGAGAGCGAGGCGGAGTCGACCGTGCCGACGTCCCACCTGCACGCGGACGTGACGGCCACAAGGGCGTCCTCCACGCCGCGCAGGTCGTCCCCGCTCCCCACGTGCCTGTCGGTTATGTAGGCGCCGGACAGGTCGTATTGCAGCGACCATACGCCGTAGTACGTGTGCGGCGACTCGCCGGCTGCGTCGGTGGATGTCCCGCCGACCACGACGAACTCGCGCACCTTGCCGCGCCCGTCCGCGTAGATCAGCCGCTGGCCCTTCTCGAGCGCCTGCGAGGTCGCGACGGTCAGCGAGTGCTCGCCGTTGACCTCCTCGACCATCTTGAGCCCGGACAGCCTTGACGGGTCCAGCTCGAACAGCGGCTCGTCGAGGTGCGAGTAGACCAGGATGCGCGGCGCCATCACAGCCACCTCTCGACCCATGAGAGCGTGCAAGCCCCCGTGCCCGCCACCGTGGCGGTGTGGCTGCCCGGTTCGAGCTCCGGCCAGTCGCTAGCGAGCGTCGGGAGCGCGGCCTCGCCGTCCACGGAGAGCGTGCGCGTCGCGCAGTCGCCGTCGATCGCGGAGCCGGCGTGCGCCACGGGGATGTCGAACGTCCCGCCGTCGATGGAGATGGAGTAGAAGCCCGTCCCCTGGTCGGCGGAGGCGGATTCGACGGAGATCTCCGGGAACACCCTGTAGGTTCCTCCGACCTCGAATTCCGTGGCCTCCCCCGCGGCAATCTCCACCGAATCGGGCTCACCGTACATGACGGGGTCGAGGCAGGTGAACGAGACAGTGACCTGCTCAGCATCGACGAAGCGCAGGATCTCTCCCCCGCACGGGACGGCGAGGTAGTACTTCCCGCCGTCATCAGAGATCGAGAGGGCGGCGGGAGCATAGGTGTCGAGCTCGCGTGCGAGCTCGCGGAACGCATCGGAGCGCGAGGCCGCGTCGCCCGCGTAGGTGATCGCCATCGAGATGGTGATCGGCGCGTAGTTGGCGGTCGAGAGCAGCGCGCCGTCCATGCCGGGGACGTCCAGCTGCTCGATGTTTCGCACCGCGAGCTCGCGCACGCAGCCGCCGACGATGAAGTTCTGCGTGAGGTCGTATCCGTTGAAGATGACGGTCGCAGCCATCTAGAGCCTCCCTGCCATCTGCCTGCTGGTGTAGCTTCCGATCTCGCGGGCGATGCGCGGGATGTCGGCGTCGCTGCGCACGACGAACGTGTTGCCGGTGACGGTCACGCCGGTGCTGCGCATGGCGCCCATCTCGCGTGCGACCGCCTGCGCGAACGGCCTCACCTTGTCGCGGTTGGAGAGCGGAATGAGGGCCTCATCGCCGGCCTCGCCGAAGATGCCCGCAGTGGGCTTGGTGGCGATGCCGCCTGCGGCGTAGGTGGTCATGTACCAGCCTCCGCCGGCGGCCTTCGCGTTGATGTCGATGCCGCTGATGCCCGTCTTCCGCACGTTCACGTCGACGGTCTTGCCGTACAGCCCGTTGATCCTGCCCTGCAGGGTGCTGATGACGGTCTGCGAGTTGGTGTCCTTGACGCCGACATCAACCGTCTTGCCAGTCAAGCCGTCGATATAGCCTTGCATCTTGCTGATGGCTGTCTGAGCTGTGCTGCGTGCAGATTCGAGCGGATTGGCGATGAATCCCTTGATTGCTTCCCACTTTTGCTGCGCAGTCGTTCTCATGGATTCCCACGCGTCGGATGCAGCTTTCTTGAGCGCGCCAATCGGGTCGGATGCGGCCTTCTTGATGCCCTCCCAGACGGTGCCAGCGGTGGTCTTGATCCCGTTCCAGACGGTCGAGGCCGTGCTCTTCATGGTGTTCCACGTGGTCTCGGCCGTGCTCTTCATGGAGTTCCAAGCGTTGGATGCGACGGTCTTGATCCCCTCGCCCACGGTGGAGACGGCGCTCTTGATGCCGTCCCATGCGGCCCTCACGATGCCGCCCAGCGAGCCGGCAACGCCGGAGATGACGCTCTTAACGCCGTTCCAGTCCCCGCTGACGATGGAGCTGATGAATTTTCCGACGGTCTCGATGATGCTCTTGATGCCGTTCCAGACCTTCTCGACCACGCTCTTGACGTTGCCGACGATCTTCGACACCGTGTCGTAGATGGTCTTGAACGCCTTGGTGGCGGCCTCCTTTATCTTGTTGAGCGTCGGCTCAGCTTTCTTCAGAATCCCCGTCACCGCGTTGATGACCGTGGTCGCGAACGCCACGAACTTCTCTGCGATGCTCGCGACAATGGGGAGGAGCCCCACGATTGCGCTTGCCAGATTCCCGAAGAACTCGGCCGCGATCGGGGCGACCGCCTCGACAAGCCCCGTGAACGCCTGCTTGAAGTTGTCCCAGAGCTCCTTGAGTTTGAGGAGGTGCGGCTGCAGGTCGGCGAGATGGCCGCGGATGCGCTCCATCATGCCCTCGAATGCGGGACCGTTGCCGGTGAGGAAGTCGGTCAGCGGCGTGAGCGCCTCCATGAGGCCGGCCCCGAACTCCTGCACCCTGGTCACGATGCCGTGGATGGTGTTGATGAAGTCGAGAACGCGCTCGCGCGCGTCGGTGCCGAACGACTGCTCAACGATGTCGAGGATGAGGCCCGGAAGTGCTGCCATCGCCTCCTGGGCAACCACAGGGATGGCCGCCAAGATGCCCCTCACCGTCTCGACGATGCGCGGCAGGAGGTTGCCGAGCCACGCGCCGAGCGAGTCGAACACGTTCTTGACTGAGGTCTCGATGTCGTCGCCGCCGCCCGCGAGCGAAGTGAGCAGGTTCGACCACGATGCCCTGAGCATGCCCCACGACCCGCTGATGGTGGAAGCGGCCTCCTTCGCCGTCGTGCCGGTGATGCCCATCTCGGTCTGCACGACGTGGATGGCGTCGCAGATGTCGGCGTAGGAGTCGATGGAGTACTCTGCGACCTCGCCCTGCGCGGCCTTGATGGCCATGGCGTCGTCGAGCAGGCGCTGCATCTCCTCGCGGGTGCCGCCGTAGCCGAGCGCCAGATTGTCCAACATGGTGAAGTTGCCGCGCGAGAACCCCCTGTAGGCGTTCTGCAGGTTCTCGATGTCGGAGCCCATCTTGTTTGCGTTGTCGCTCATGTCGGTGATAGCCATGTCGGCTATCTGCGCCGCCTTGACGGTGTCGTTGCCGACGGACTGCAGGAGGGCGCCCGAGAACTGCATGGCGGTGTTCATGTAGTCGTTCGCGCTCATGCCCGCGGTCTCGAAGGCCTTCTGGGCGTTGGCCAGCACCACGTCGGCAGTATCGCCGTAGAGCGTCTCGATGCCGCCCGTGAGCTGCTCGTACTCCGCGTAGGAGTCGACCGCCATCTTGGCGAAGGCACCCGCGCCAGCGGCAGCGGCGGCCTTGGCAATCGTTGCGCCGAGGCCCTTGAGCGCCTTCCCGAACTTGGAAGCGAAGCCCTCGCCCGCCTTGCCGCCCTCGGAGGAGAGGGCTTCGGTCAGCTTCTTCTCAACGCCCTGCGCGGATGGGATGATCTGGACGTAGGCATTGGCAACGGTCGCTGCGTCAGCCATGCTACCTCCTTAGTCTTCTGCGTTGTACCACTCGTCGAAGTCGCGGACGGGGATCCCGCCGCTTCCGAAGTGCTCGGTCTCGCCCTTCGCGCCGGGGCGCGGATAGGGCTTCGGGTCGCGCGGGCGCGCGCCGTGCGCGGCGGCTATGATCCCGATGACGTGGAGCACCGCGTCGTACAGGTCGGCGAGGATGACCGCCCTTCCCAGGTCGTTCGACCAAGCGGCGTGCTCCGGATGCCTGGCACGCCATAGGGCGCTGTCCTGCGGCAGGTGCTGCGCCCAGCGCGCGATGGCGTGCCAGCCGAAGAGGTGCGCCTCGGCCATGGTGATGCCGAGGCGCTCCATCATGTCGGCTTCCAGCGCCCCATCCGTCTCCTCGTCTATTCGGATGAGGCCGAGGATTCCCCCAGGTCTTCCGTGCTGCCGGCAGTGTAGTCGGCGAAGATGGCCATGACCGCCTCGGAGCCGAGCGTGTCGGCGAGCCCCTCGACCTTGTTGCCGTCGGCGTCCTCCGCCTGCATGGCGAGGATGTCGAGCAGGAAGTCGATGGCGAGGTTCATGTCGCTCGGGTCGCCCTTCGCGTACTTGCGCAGGAACGGCAGCGGGAGCGACCCCATGGCCGGGATGCGGTATTCCTTGTCGTCCACCCAGAAGGCGTACCGCGGCGCCTCCTTGGTGTTGATCCTCACTGTCATCGCAGCTCCCCGATCCGCTCGCCGCTAACCGGAGACCTTCTGGCCGTCGTCGTAGAAGACGTAGATGCTGTGGCCGGTGCCGTCGTCGTAGCAGCTGAGCGTGACGGGCCAGATGTTCGCCGCATTCGGAACGAACGTGACGTCGGACGGGATCTCGGTGATCTGGCCGTTCGGCACGTAGATGCGGATGCGGCGCTCGCCGTCCTTCATGTTGAAGGCCCACGCCTTGGCGGTCGGCAGCTGCGGGCCGATCTTCATGGTGAGGGCGCTGCCGCTGGTCTGGGTCGCGGCGGCCGTGGCAATGTTCGCGGCGCCGAGGATCTCGGTGGCGGCGAACTGGTCGATCTGCAGGAACTCGAACGACAGGGTGCCGTCGAAGTCGGTGATGGCCTTGCGGACGGTCGCGAGCGACCAGTCCTTGATGCTCTCGGTCGAGCGACTCACGTTGAGCGAGACGCCG
>JAFWIE010000145.1 GCA_017533825.1 Atopobiaceae bacterium
GCCTAGCCTGCCAAACCATGCCGCACATTGCCTCACCTGGCCGTGCCTAACCAAGCCTAGCCTCGCCTGCCAAACCAAGCCCTGCCTAGCCCGGCCCTGACGTGCCAGGCCATGCCCTGCCTGCCAAGCCATGCCTTACCGGACCAGACCTAGCCACGCCGAGTCACTGCTATCAGGCAGGCGTTCTTTGGCGCTTTGCCTCAAGTTTGTCCGAGTAGTACCGAAACCTCCGGTCTTGCTTGTTCAGCATCACGCTCCCGTCACCGTTCAGATAATGGAAATACGCGTCGAGAAGAGTTCCGACAATCCATCTGACGGTCGGGTTGACTTTTTTGCCCATGTACGCATTTACGAGCGTTTTCTTGCACGCCGCAATGGTCTCGCTCGTTGGTGTAAGTCTGCAAAACTCCTCAATGAACTCGTCGACCACGTTGAAATCGTCGACGTACTTCACGATCTCTATGAACATGGAGTATGCCTTCACCGTTCCGCACGAGACCGCGTCGCGCATCCTGAGTCCAGTCTTGACGTACTCGAGCACCCTCTCCGGGTTCTGCTCGCAAAACAGAACGGCGAGACCTCTGTCGATGTTGGATCTCGTGTCCCACTTTCCTTGCATGGCGGAGATGAGCGGAGCGTGCCCCCATTCGATCGCCGCCGCTGGACCGGCGAGTGCCGCGCATTGGTTCTTGTACGGCAGGCTGATGAAGTCGGCGACCTTTCGGGGCGTGTTCGCGTCGATCGTCTTGAACTTCTCCTTGCCGTCCACGATGTACGCGACGATGAAACGGTAGGTCTTCTGCGCTCGCACCATCGCCATCAGCCTGTGCTGGGCGTCATACAGAATTCCATCGTCATCACCTACGACGATGGTCTGCCCGTTCTCGGACACGAACCTGTCCTGACGCATGACCTCGGCGAGCTGTTCGACGTACGCCTCCCTGACCCTGCGGTTCTCTTCGTAGTTGTGGGCGAGGAGCAGCTCAGCCCTCTCGGGCGTTATGTCCTCGACGTTTGCGTGATATCCCATTACGACCTCCATTAGCCATTAAGCATTTTACGCTTCATGACTTAACCTTTCCATTGGTGTAAAAGGTGCGCCCGGCAGGATTCGAACCTGCGATGGGATTTCTCCGTCCGGTTATGAGCCGGATGCCATCGACCGCTAGGCGACAGGCGCATGTTGAATGTCTTGCAAAGCATTACTATATGTACCGGTATGTCCTGCCAGATGTACCAGTACGAAAGCCGCGTCCCGATTGGCGTCAGGACGCGGCCCCGTTAGCTTCTTGCCTACAGGTGCCTCAACCCGTAGCCCCTTGGCACGCATGCCGAGGGGATTTCATTTTGTTCACATGGCGTCAGCATCTCTGCTGATGGTAGCCTTGCGTCACCCGTCGCGGCACCATCCGCCACGTTGCCCAACCACTTCGGTCGGGGTGGGTGCGAGGCTTACGCTCACCTACTGCGTGCTCATCCATGCCGTGGTCTCCCACCGCCACTCCGTCCCCCGGTCATCGCGCGGTCATGGTCGCGCTCTCGCTACGAGACGGTCTCCGTGGCATCTCACGGAACTATTGCACGAGATTGGTTTTCAAGGTGCTGCGGGTGTCGAGCACCCGATGCGAGACTTTGGGAATGCAAGTGGGAAAGGAGTTGCAACACGCGAAGAGAAAGTGTGTGAGTCCCCCAAAGCCCCGCATCGGACGCACGCCACGGTGACGTGCATTGAGCCTACTTGGCCGTCGTGTTCTCTCGCTCGCGTAGCCACTGCCTGTATCGTTCGACAAGCAGCAGAAGTGACTGCTCCCTCAGCGTGATGTCGTTCATCGCTGTTCGTCCTCGATCGGGGTTATGAGCTCTTGTACGGTTATCCCAAGTACGTCGGCAAGCGCTATCACCTCGTCGAGAATCCACGGACGCGTCCCGTTCGTCCTCGTGTAGAACGCGCTCCTGCTCAGGCCGATGCGTGCCGCTATCGCGTCCTTGGTCGTCCCGCTGGCCTCGACGAAGTTGTTGATGTGTTCGGTAATCGCCTGCATAACCATTCCTTTCTGTCCGCAACTGCGGACAACAAGTATTATTGTCCATTCTTGCGGACTTTGCAATAGTGAATTACAATTAATTTGTCCACATTTGAGGACGGACATTTGTTTGGGGTGATTGACATGACGTTCGGCGAAGTAGTGCGGCTCTACCTCCGTGACCGTGGGATGACGCAGAGCGAGCTCGCCCGAAGGATGGGGGTCGGGAGACAGACCGTCAACAGCCTTCTCAAAGAGGATGGCCGCAGCCCGATCCTCGAGACCGCAATCGCCGTCGCGAACGCGCTCGACGTCCAGTTGCAGGAGTTGGTCGACACAATGAAATCGCGCTAGAGCGCCATGCGCCGTGGCGTGCAGGGATGCTTATACCCATATGCGTCGCAACGGCAATACCACTCAAAAGGATTACGACGTGTGGTATAATAACACTCGCAAACAAAAAAGGCGAGCGATGCTGGAACATCCTCGCCACGACTCATGGAAAGGTAATGAAACATGAGCAATGACTATTCTATCACAGAACCAATCTCGATAATACCGGAAAGCGTGGAGAAGGCCATGATTGACGTCCGTGCAAGCGGGCTCGAATGGTCGACACTGGTGGCATTGCTTCACTACAGCATCTCCCCCGACGGCGAGTTGGGCATGCGTAGCAACGGCACGTTCATAACATCGACCGACATTGCCAAGTACATACAATGTCCGAGAGGTGATGTACGGCGTGCAATCACAGGCTTGAAGAAGAAGGGCGTCATAGAGCTCTCCCGATACGTGGTCGAGGACGACGTTCGCAAGGCGGTGTATAGGTTCGTGGACAGCTCCATCACAACAGCGGTGTCAGAGTGCTTTGAAGAGGTCATGCAGGACGCAATGAGCGAGAGGAACTAGAGATGCGTCGATTCACAATCGTCGAAGAGGGAATGTTGGAGCTTGCCGAGGAAGTCGGCATCACGTATCGAGAGTTCAAGGCGCTCATTGCGCTGATGCACCACAACGTATGCGAGAACCGAGAGGTCGGGGTGTCGAAGGGCGGGTACATAATGACCTCGACCGACACCGCAAAGTACGCGTGGCTCGCAAGCCCATGCGTCGCGAGACAGGCCGTGATGGGACTCAAGAAGAAAGGCGTGATCGAGGTGTCTCGCGTGGTCGTGAAGAGCAAGATGAAGCTCACCGTGTACAGACTCACCGAGCATGCCTATGAGATGTGCGTCAACCACGACGCGGACGAAGACGATTCCATGTGTGAAGAAGAGCATGCGGAAGGCACCCGTCACGAAGACGCAACGCCTACGTGTTACGTCAGTGGAACACCTTGTGTTACGTCAGTGGAACACACACCAACAAGTACCCATCAAGAAGCTCCCACCAAGAACGACTCGCATGGACTCCCACCTGAAAAGAACATACTTATCAATACCACTACAGAGAACAGAAGTGCTTTTCAGCACTCGCGTTCAGAAAACTGCAAAGAAAAAATCGAGAAC
>JAFWIE010000146.1 GCA_017533825.1 Atopobiaceae bacterium
AGAAGCATGGGTAGAGAAGTCCCTTTGCCTCAAGTCGCTCGATGGCCTCAGCGTACACCTCGCCCCGTTCGCTCTGCCAGTATGGGCCCTCATCCCAGTCAAGGCCGAGCCAACGCAGGTCATCCATCAGCAGATGGGCTGCCTCGGGTCGATGCGCCCGTGGGTCCAGGTCCTCGATGCGCAGCACCATGCGACCACCCTCCGAGCGCACCGCCAGCCACGCCATCAGGGCGGCAAACACGTTGCCCGCATGCATGCGCCCCGAAGGCGTGGGGGCGAACCGACCGATAACCTCTGTGCTCACGTGACCTCCCGACTTCGCCCATCTGGGGTGGTCCACTGGGGTTGCCCTCGGTGGATGACCGCATTCGTTGCAAGGGATGATTCCCCGCGGGCAACCCCCATGGGCTGCTGTGAGTTCCTCGCATTTTCCTCCACAAACGCGCAATACCCTCAGGAACGCGTCGATGGTGTTATGATTATAGGCGTGTGAGTATGGCCTACGCGAGGGAGCGCGGGTCTCAAAAGTTCGAGAAGGAGAGGACATGGCGAGAAAATTCAAGTCCATGGACGGTAACAACGCAGCGGCGTGGGTGTCGTACGCGTTTACCGAGGTGGCGGGCATTTACCCGATCACGCCGTCCAGCCCCATGGCCGACTACGTCGACCAGTGGGCAGCCAAGGGCCAGAAGAACATCTTCGGTACGCCTGTTAAGGTTATCGAGATGGAGTCTGAGGCTGGCGCCGCTGGTGCCGTGCACGGCTCGTTGGGCACCGGTGCTCTTACGACTACCTATACGGCGTCGCAGGGCCTGCTGCTCATGATTCCCAACATGTACAAAATCGCCGGCGAGCAGCTGCCTTCCGTGTTCCACGTCAGCGCCCGTACCGTTTCCAGCCACGCGCTGAACATCTTCGGCGACCACTCCGACGTCATGGCTTGTCGTCAGACCGGCTTTGCCATGCTCGCCGAGGGTAACGTCCAGGAGGTCATGGACCTCTCTGCCGTCGCTCACCTTTCTGCCATCAAGGGCCACACCCCGTTCCTGAACTTCTTCGACGGCTTCCGTACCTCCCACGAGATCCAGAAGGTCGCCATGTGGGACTACGAGGACCTCAAGGACATGGTGGATATGGACGCCGTGCAGGCGTTCCGCGATCACGCGCTCAACCCCGAGCATCCTGCGGCACGCGGCAGCCACGAGAACGGCGACATCTTCTTCCAGCATCGTGAGGCCTGCAACAGCACCTACAACGCGCTTCCCGCGATCGTTGAGGACTACATGAACCAGGTCAACGAGAAGCTTGGCACCAACTATCACCTGTTCGATTACTATGGCGCCGAAGACGCCGATCGCGTGGTCGTGTGCATGGGCTCGTTCTGCGACGTCCTCGAAGAGGTCGTGGACTACCTCAACGCTCACGGCGAGAAGGTCGGTCTGGTCAAGGTTCGCCTGTATCGCCCTTGGTCCGTCGAGCACTTCATTGCCGCACTGCCCAAGACCGTCAAGGCCATCGCAGTGGTGGACCGCACCAAGGAGCCCGGCTCCATTGGTGAGCCTCTGTACCAAGACGTCGTGACCTCGCTGTTTGAGGGCAACGTCTCTGGCATCAAGGTCATCGGCGGCCGTTACGGCCTCGGCTCCAAGGACACGCCTCCTGCGAGCGCCTTCGCCGTATACGATGAGCTCAAGAAGGACGAGCCCAAGCGCGAGTTCGTGCTCGGCATCGTGGACGACGTCACCAACCTCTCGCTCGACGAGCCGACGGACGCCCCCAACACCGCAGATCCTTCCACCATCGAGTGCAAGTTCTGGGGCATCGGCGGCGACGGCACCGTTGGCGCAAACAAGAACTCCATCAAGATTATCGGCGACCACACCGACAAGTACGTCCAGGCCTACTTCCAGTACGACTCCAAGAAGACCGGCGGCGTCACCGTCTCGCACCTGCGCTTCGGCGATAGCCCCATTCGTTCGCCGTACTATGTGAACAAGGCCGACTTCGTGGCTTGCCACAACCCCAGCTACATCGTCAAGGGCTTCAAGATGGTTCGCGACGTCAAGCCTGGCGGCACCTTCCTCATCAACTGCCAGTGGGACGTGGAGGATCTTGACAAGCACCTCAACGCCGAGGCCAAGCGCTACATCGCCAACAACGACATTCACGTCGTGCTCATCAACGCCATCGACCTTGCCCTCGAGGTCGGCATGGGCAAGCGCACCAACACCATCCTCCAGTCCGCGTTCTTCGCGCTGGCCAAGGTGCTGCCCGCCGAGGAGGCCATCCAGTACATGAAGGATGCCGCTGAGTACTCCTATGCCAAGAAGGGCATGAACATCGTCGAGGCCAACTGGCGCGCCATCGACGCTGGTGCCACCGCCTTCAAGGAGATCGAGATCCCCGAGAGCTGGAAGACTGCCACCGACGAGGACGTGATTATCCCGCTCGAGGGTCGCGAGGCCATCGTCAAGCAGGTGCGCGAGCTGCTCAACCCCATCGACATGATGGACGGCGACAGCCTGCCCGTCTCTGCATTCAAGGACATCGCCGACGGCCAGTTCGAGCTCGGCGCCTCTGCGTACGAGAAGCGCGGCGTAGCCGTCTTCGTTCCGCACTGGGATGAGTCCAAGTGCATCGAGTGCAACACCTGCGCCAACGTGTGCCCGCATGCCACCATCCGTCCGATGGCACTCGACGAGGCCGAGGCCGCCGCTGCTCCCGAGCAGATGCGCACCAAGCCCATGATGCCGCCCAAGAAGTTCCCGGGCATGAAGTTCACCATGGCCATCTCGCCGCTCGACTGCATGGGCTGCGGCGTCTGCGCCGGCGTGTGCCCCAAGGGCGCCCTCACCATGGTTGGCCAGGAGGAAGAGCTCGACCAGCAGGCCGTGTTCGATTACTGCGTTGCCAACGTCACCGAGAAGGAAGGCGCCGTTGCCAACAACCTCAAGGGCATCCAGTTCAAGAAGCCGCTGCTTGAGTTCTCCGGTTCCTGCGCAGGCTGCGCCGAGACCGCCTATGCTCGCCTCGTGACCCAGGTCGCCGGCGACCGCATGTTCATCTCCAATGCCACCGGCTGCTCCTCCATCTGGGGTAACCCCGCGGCAACCAGCCCCTACACCACCAACGCCGAGGGCCACGGTCCCGCGTGGAACAACTCCCTCTTCGAGGACAACGCAGAGCACGGTCTGGGCATGGAGCTCGGCTACAAGGCCGTCCAGAACAAGGTCGCTACGCAGCTCGAGGCTTGGGCCGCAACCGACGAGGCCAAGGCTGCCGTCGAGGCTTGGAAGGCTTCGCTCAAC
>JAFWIE010000147.1 GCA_017533825.1 Atopobiaceae bacterium
GCACGTGCTCACTACCTCGCGATTCGTGCAGCGTACGCTCGCTCGCATCGCGCAGGACCTTGACGACGCGGCGACCGACGCCGCATTCACCCAGATGAGTGTGGTGGTTGAGCTCGGTCGCGCGGAGCCCAAGAGGCAACGTCCCGAGCGCGCTCCGATGCGACCAGCCCCTGCACCCGTGCCACCTCCAGAGGCCACGGTCGAGAAACGCGCTGCGCCGGAGCCAAATCCGCTCGTGGAAGACCTCAGCGACGTGGGTTCGACGCTCACGTTCGACCGCTTCGTGGAAGGCCCACAGAACAAGTTCGCCCTCGACGCCGCGAAGCAGGTCGCCAACGGAAGCCGTAACTATAACCCACTCTTCATATATGGCAAAAGCGGGCTCGGAAAGACGCACCTGCTCCGCGCCATACAGAATTACATCGCCCAGAACGATCCCGAGCGGCTCTGCGCCTATCGCGTTGCGACGGACTTCATCGATGACTACACCAAGGCCATGAAGAACGCGCGCACCGGCGCAGCCGAGGCCCTCGCCGCGAACTACCACGCCATCGACGTGCTCATCATCGACGACATACAGCTCATGAGCACGGCGGCGGGCACCATCGGGTTCTTCTACGACACCTTCAACTACCTCATTAACCACGGCAAGCAGATCGTTCTAGCTGCCGACCGCACTCCCTCGGAGCTGGGTATGGGCCAGTCGCGCTTCGACGAGCGCGTGACGAGCAGGCTCGACTCCGGCATGACGGTCTCCATCCAGGTGCCCGACTACGAGCTCAAGCTGCAGCTCATCGACGCCTTCTACGAGCGTATGCGGGCGGACGCCCGTGAGCAGCGCGTCCCCGGCATCGACGCGCACATCGACGAGAGTCTCAGGCGACGCATGGCGGAACTCGCGGGCACCAACATCCGCGTCATCGAGGGCTACGTGCAGTCGTGCCTCATGCTTGCCTACCAGCGCGAAGCGGCCGGAGAGCACCTGACCGAGGAAGACGTGGTCAGCGCGGCCGAGCAGAAGTGGCCGTCCGGGCAGCGGCGCGTCACGGTGGACAAGATCCAAGAGGCCGTCGAGCGAAGCTACGGGATCGACCACGCGCAACTCGTGGGCGCGAAGCGCAACAAGGAGCTCATGGAGCCCCGCCACATTGCCATCTGGCTCACCCGCGAGCTCACCGACAACACCCTCGCCGACATCGGCAAGCACTTCGGCGGCCGCACCCACGCCACCGTCAAGCACAGCATCGGCGTCATCGAGGAGGGCATGCGCGAGGATCGCGTGCTCCAGGACCGCGTCGCGCGCATCCGCGACCAGATCCTCGAGTAGCCCCAAACCAGCGACCACATCCGTAATACGACGTGTTCAAAACCCGTAGACGCCGTGTAGAGAGGAGCATACAAACCCACAACAAGTGTTCAAAGCGTCTTTCGATTGTGTGAAGAAAGTCGAACACCGCGAGAACACGTTGAGGGAAGCGACCGCATAATACCGGCATCTACCTGCGTGAATACAATGTTGTCCACATTTGAACATACCTTGTTACTACTACTGTATTCTCTAAGAACTAATTAATAAGAACAGGGGGAGAGATGAAGTTCATCGTAAGCCAGTCCGCGCTCATGCGCGCGCTCAGCGTCGTCTCCAAGGGCATCGCGTCCACATCAGGCCAGCCGATTCTGGCAGGGGTCAAAATCACAGCCGAGGACGGCTGCATCGAGTTCCAGAGCACCAACGGCAACATTTCAATCCGTCATGCCATCGCGGCAAACGTGGAGGAGCCGGGCGAGACGGTCGTCTCGGGCAAGACACTTTCCAACGTGGTGAAAAACCTTCCGGATTCAGCGGTCTCCTTCGAGGACGACGGCACCCAGATGCGGCTGTCGTGCGAGCGGTCGCACTTCAGGCTCAACACACTCTCCCCCGCCGACTTCCCCGAGTTCCCATCCATCGAGCCGGATCGCTCCATCGAGCTGCCGAGCGAGCTCCTCTCCAGCATGGTGGACAAGGTGTACAAGGTGACGAGCAAGGACACCTCCCGCCCCATCCTCTCTGGCGTGCTGCTCACGGTGGAGAACAACACCATTCGCTTGGTGGCCACGGACTCGTACCGTCTGGCGGTGTGCGACTCCAATACCGAGACGTCTCAGTCCGACGAGGCGTTTGAGGCCATTGTACCGGGCGTCACGTTCCACGACGTGCTGTCGCTGCCGTCCATGACGGAGCGCATCACCATTGGCATCACCGCGAGCCAGGTCGTCTTCTCGTTCGGAAGCACCACCTACGTCTCGCGGCGCATCGAGGGCAACTTCCCCAACTTCCGCCAACTCCTCCCCACCTCCCAGAATGCCGTCGTGCGCATTGACGCCCAGCAGCTGGCGCAGGCGCTCCGCCGCGTCTCGGTCATCGCGCAGTCGAACCCCTCCGTGCGCTTCGACGCGGACGCCGACGGAGGGGTGCTGCGCCTCTCCGCCTCGTCACCCGATCAGGGCGAGGCGAGCGAGATGATGGGCGTGGAGATCGAGGGCGAGTCGATGTCCATAGCGCTGAACTTCCACTTCGTGCTCGACTGCGTGGCGGCCGTCTCGTCCGATGCGGATGTGACGCTCGAGCTGCTCAGCTCCATGCAGCC
>JAFWIE010000089.1 GCA_017533825.1 Atopobiaceae bacterium
ACTACTTCGTCGACATCTACCACCTGCGCCTGGACTTCGACGAGTCCGACGTGCGCCTCGTGGACGGCGAGGCCGTGGCCTTCCGCCTGGCGAGCTGGGATGAGATCGCCGGACTCGCCGACCAAGGCATCTTCTTGCACTACGAGCGCCTGTGCCAGGCGCTTGAGGCGGAGGGCGTGCTCTAGTCGAATCTACAGCAGGAGAGAGACGATGAAGATTCTGCATCGTCACGTGGACGACGGACGCGTCGTTGCAGAGTGGCGAGGCAGATCTCGGAGGCATCGGTATCTTGGTGGCGATTCCTGCAAGATTGACAACGAGGAGACCGACGAGTGAGTCTTACCGCCCACAACGCGTGAGGTTGAGTATGGAGACGTGTGCGCTCTTCAGCTATGTTTTTGCGGAGCCGTATACTTTCATGCACGGCAATCGACCTATGTGATTTGCGGAAGGGAGTAGGTCTCATGAGCTTTGTGGGAAACGTGCTCTGGCTGGTGTTTGGCGGTTTTCTCAGTGGTTTGGGTTGGCTGATTTCGGGCGTCATGTGGTGCATAACGATCATCGGGATCCCGTACGGCTTACAGTGCTTCAAGTTCGCGAAGGTGTCCTTTGTCCCGTTTGGCAAACGGGTCGAGTATGGCGGGGGAGCGGTGTCGTTCCTAGTCAACGTCATCTGGCTCGTCCTCAATGGCTGGTGGATGGCGCTGGGCAACTTCCTGATCGGATGCTTGTGGTGCATCACGATTGTCGGGATTCCATTTGGGAAGCAGTTCTTCAAGATTGCCAAGCTTTCGCTCTCACCGTTCGGGTCAACCGTCGAATAGGCGATGCGTGGAGAATGGGGGAATGGGCAACCGTTCTGCCTGTAATGCTTTCTGCCATCCGCCTGGTGTAGATAGTCCGCAGGATATCGGAAGAGAGACGAGAACAGGTAGTCAAACTCCTCACTTAGCGGTGCCGGCGCTATCTTCCCCAGATGTCCTTGCATGCGTCTGGTGCATAGCTGCCTGACAATCGGGCATTGGACGCGGGCTTGTTGGTGCCGGATGATGATAGCAACGAACAGCCCCGCACAGAAGGAGCGCACCATGGAGTACACCACCCTCTCGAACGGCGTCAGGATGCCCATGCTCGGCTACGGCGTCTTCCAGATCGGCAACGCGGAGACCGAGGAGTGCGTCTCCGAGGCGATCAAGGCTGGCTACCGCCTGATCGACACCGCCCAGTCCTACGGCAACGAGGAGGGTGTCGGCGCCGCCATCGCCAAGAGCGGCGTGCCGCGCGAGGAGCTCTTCGTCGTGAGCAAGATCTGGGTGTCCAACTACCGCCACGAGGACGCAAAGCGCTCCATCGACGAGTCGCTCGAGCGCCTGGGGCTGGAGTACCTCGACCTGATGCTGCTGCACCAGTGCTACTACGACGTCTACGGCGCCTGGCGCGCGCTGGAGGAGGCGTACGCGGAGGGCAAGGTCCGCGCCATCGGCGTCTCCAACTTCGACTCAAAGCAGCTCATGGACCTCTGCGCCTTCGCCGACGTCAAGCCCATGCTCAACCAGGTTGAGACCCACGTCTTCTGGCAGGAGAGGCCCGAGCACGCCGTGATGCAGAAGCTCGGCGTTCAGCACATGGCCTGGGGCCCCTTCGCCGAGGGCGCCAACGGCTTCTTCACCAACCCGCTGCTGGCCAGGATCGGCGAGAGGCACGGCAAGGGCGTCGGCCAGGTCGCCCTGCGCTTCCTCATGGACGAGGGCGTCGTCGTCATCCCCAAGTCCAGCAAGCCCGCCCGCATGGCCGAGAACTTCGACGTCTTCGACTTCGAGCTGACCGAG
>JAFWIE010000001.1 GCA_017533825.1 Atopobiaceae bacterium
ACAGGTACTTCGAGGAGGTCAACAGGGAGCCGGTGGTCTACCGCTGGAAGTACAGGCTCGACGAGGTGGACGTCTCGGAGGATGTCGTGGTCGACACCCTCCCGCTGAAACAGTCCAGTTAATTAGCAGATGTTGTACTAGTTCATTGTGTTACCACCGCTACGCGCATTCAATTGTTTTGCCCAGTTTCTCGAAGCTCTCGACTGGCATGGGCTTGAAGAAGTAGTAGCCCTGCATCTCGGAGCAGCCGTGTTCCCGGAGGAAGTCGGCCTGCCCCTTGGTCTCCACACCTTCCGCGATCATCTCCATCCCCAGCAGGCCCACGAGCCTGATCATCTCGCTCACGATGATGCGGCTCTTCTCCATGTCGCCCGATCTGGTGAGGAAATGGAGGTCTAGTTTTATACGGTCGACCGGAACCTCCTTCAACATGTTCAGAGACGAGTAGCCGCTGCCGAAGTCGTCCATCTCAACCGCGAAGCCGAGCTCGCGGAGCTTCTGTGTGGTGCTTATCAGCAGGTCTGGATCGTCGACGAAAGCGGTCTCGGTGATTTCGACCCTCAGCTGGTCGGGTGTTAGGCCGTACTTTTGGATGAGCCTGACGAAGTGCCCAGGTATGTCATCGTCCTCGCGGATGTCGCATCTCGAAAGGTTCACCGAAACGGACAGGCGCCTTCCCTGTCCGTTCCACCGCGCGAGGTCCTTGCAGACCTCCTCCCAGATGAAGCTGTCCAGATTGTAGATGAGCCCCGTCTCTTCCAGCACGGGGATGAACTCCGAGGGCCGTATCCACCCGAGCTTGCCGTGCTCCCAACGGCAGAGCGCCTCGACGCCTGTGATTGTTCCAGACTCGTAGTTCACCTGGGGTTGGTACCAAACCCGCAGCTCGCCGTTCTCTATCGCCAGGGGCAGGTGGCTCACGACGTCGGCACCCCGCTTGCCCTTCTCCCACTGCTCGGGGTTGTAGAACTCGTATCCGTCCTTGCGGGTGTCGCGTACGCGCTTCTCTGCCACGCGGGCGAGGTCGAGCATGTGGTCGATGTCGATGTTGCGGTAGTCTTTCGGTTCAAGCACGTACACGCCGCCGCAAATTTGGATACGGGTCTCTTTGCCGCGATTGACGAAGTAGTTTCTTACGGGCTCGAACACATCCCTCTCGTTCTGCGTCATCAGCTCGTCCCCGCCGCAAGTATGCAGGACGGCGAAGTGGTCGGCCTCGATTCGGCCGATAGCCTCCTCGCTGGTCAGCGACTCCAGGGACTTCTCCACGAAGAAGCACAGCAGATCATCCCCGGCTTTCCTGCCGAAGCTGTCGTTGATGTACTTGAAGTTCTTTATGTTGACGTAGGTTATCAGGTAGGGCTTGTCGGGGTGGAGCCTCAGGAGCTCTTCCGCCTTCTTTCTGAACCCGCTCATGCTGTACGCGCCGGTCAGCGGGTCGTGGTCGACCAGCTTGCGCATCTTCTCCTCCTGCTCGGCGCGGATGACGTGTACCCTCTGTACGGCAATCACGGCGATGGCCACGATGAGGAGCGCGACCAGCAGTACGATCAGCCCGTACTCGTGGACGTAGTCTGAGATATCGTAGCGGTAGAGCTTGCGCGAGGTGTAGTCCAGGACGACAGCCTGCCTGCCCGTGTCATCCAGCTTGGCGATGGCCTGGTTAAGGCGGTCTATGATTGCCCTGCCCTCGGCGTCGTCGATCGCGCCCGCTCGGAAGTCCATCGAGAACACAGTGAAGGGCTGAACTTTCAGGCCTTCGTAGGCGGGCTTTTGCAGCACGTAGCTCCATATGTACGAGTTGTTCAACAGCGCGTCCACCTCGCCTGCGCGCAGCGCCTTCACGCTGTCGTCCATGGTGTCATACATCTCTATCTCGACACCGGGGTAAAGCTGCTTCACGGTCTCCGCTGCTCCGCTGAGCGAGCGGAGCATGCCCACTTCCAGGCTAGCCAAAGGCGGTAGGTCGCGGTCGCCCACGGTGACGAGCGTGAACGGCGTCTGGATGAGGTTCTCCGAGACTATGGTCGCTTTCCCAGAAGTGCTGGAAATGGCACTGCCGAAGGGCATGACGACGTCATAGCCCTCGTTGTCGAGGGCCTCCTTCAACGTGGGCTCGCTTATGACCTTGAACGTCGGGGAGAACCCGGCCTCGTCCGCCGCGGCTCGCATAAGGTCCACGCCGATGCCGACGAGCTCGCCGGTGCTCGCGTCTTGGTAGAACATGGGGCAGCGATCCACTGGCACGCCGACCGTCAGGGCGTCGCCGTCCTCTCCCAGCGCAGGCGAAGCCGGTGCGGCGCAGAGCAGGGCCGCCAACGTGCAAACGAGAATCGCCAGGAGGCGCTTCACGAAGTTGTCGAGGAAATGCCGGTTGAAGAGCGTCGTTAGCGCATCGGTAACCACCACGATGTCATTCTCGCCTTCGTGCACGCCCACTAGGTCGTGCACGCCCTCTTCGGACATATGGCTTCTCGTACACATAATCTATCGCTCCGTTTTCATTCCCTTTACGGACCACTTGTTCTCGTACATCAGCTTGTCGGCCCGCCGTGCGACGTCGTCCACTGCATTGTCCTCGCCCGGGTCGTATACGGCCATGCCGCGGGCGATGTCGACCTTCTTCCAGGCGTCCTCGGCCGTTGAGCGTGTCTCGGCGCACGCCTCGTCGAACGCCCTCAGGAGCGCGTCGCGGTTCTCGCACTGGATGACCTTCATGGCGCGCCTCCCGCTCGTGTTCGTGTGCGCCGCTAGCCGCGACGGGTGACACGCCCATTTTCGACTAGGTGTCGGAGGTGCGTCAATCGCACGTCGGCGCACGCGCGCATGCGTGGCACGAGCGCCGTGGCCGACCGTGGCGAGGCGCCATGACGAGTGCCGCCCCTCGCCGACTTGAGTGACCGATCACGGTGACGGATCTTGATCTCGAAACTGACGCAAGGAAGAATCTACCGCAGGTCAACGAAGGGCGGAACCCCGAGGGACGAAGGTCGCGGGATGGACTTCGACGGTCGCGAGTACGGGGACGTGCTCCTCGACATCGAGGACGGCCTGCGGGCGATAGCGGACATGAGGCGAGCCCGCCGGCACCACGGGCCTCGCCAGGCGCGCCGAGGCCATCGAGGTGCAGGTGCTACCGCAAGGCCAGGTGCCCCGCGGCTACGACGTCGGCAAGGCGGCGTGCGTTAGCGGGTAAGGGTTTGCAAAGGAGGATACCCTACCTGACCACGACGAAGGCCTCGTCGTGTTTTAGAAGATACGGGCGCAGGTAGGCGACGCTCGAGCACATGGGCAGCACGTCGTTGGAGAGCTGGATGCCCAGGACGTCGCGCATGTAGGCTATACGCTTATGCATGCGTGCCCAGAGCTCGGGGTACTGCTGCGCAATATCGGCTTTGAGCTGGGCGTTTGCGAGCACTACGGTACTCTCGGCGCAGCAGCCGCCCATGCCGGGCTTGCCGGGGATGATGTCGATCTGGAACATCATGCCACTTTGGAGCCTCTGTGCCGAGCCCTCGTACACGGGCGAGCAGAGCCACTCTTCCTCGGCCACGAGGTGTCCCGGACACAGGCTCCAGCCGTACTCCGCGCGCGGCAGCACGCGCTCGATAACGTCGAAGAGCTCACCACCGGCCATGCCGATGCGGATGCTCTCGAGCCAGGTGACGTAGGCGTTAAAGTAGGGTTTGGCCATCTCGTCCATCCAGTCGCGGGCGCTCTCGGGCAGCTCGCTCGTGTCGTGCACGGCGTAGGAGCTGCGGCTGGAGGAACCTCCCTGATAGCCCACGGTGAGGCTGATGGGATCGCCCACCTTAACGACGCCGCCTGCCGGGAACATGTTGGCCTTAACGAAGCGCTCGCCCGCGGCAGCGATGGTGGTAACGGTGGTGTGCTGGCCATAGCGCACGAGCTTGTCTCCCAGCTCCAGCTCGGTAGCCCCTTCCACGACGGCGTCCATGGCATCGAGCATGCAGTCGCCGGCGAGCGCCGCGCCATACTCGTAGTGGGCGATTTCGTTGGCGTTGTTGGTAAGGCGAACGCCATCCTCGCCGACGAAAAGGGCGGTGGCGTTAACGAGCGAGCCGCTCTGTCCCACCAGCTCGCACAGGGCATCCACGATGAAGGCCGGGGCATCAAAGAGCGCCAGACCCTTGTCGGCCTCGCCGGTAAAGAGCTTCCAACCCGCAAGGCCTACCCTCTGACCTGCGGTGATGCCGGCCTCGGCCAGATACTCTGCCATGGTGCGGTCGTCCTTCTGCGGCTGGTTGGGAAGGCTCAGCTTGGAAGCGAGGATGCCCTCGACGGCAAAGCGCGCCTTGCCGGCTTTGTTGAGGTTCTCGTTGCCCAGCACCAGGCGCATGCCACCAGAGGCGTCGAGTACCATGAGGCCCTCCTCAAAGCGGGTATAGTAGCCCACGAGGTAGGCGAAGTTCCAGGCGTGCTCCACGTCGCAATACACGATGAGCTTGTCCAAACCCGCGGCAGCCATGCGCTCGAGCACCTTGGTCCTGCGCTCGGCTATCGTGGCGTCGGTAAGGGCAACGGGAATGGCGTGGTCGCGCTTGGGAGTTGGGACCCTCCTGAGTTCGATCGTGTGCTTCATGGTGTTCCTCCCTGTTTCGCAAAGGCGGTCTGATTGATTGTATATAACTATATTGCATTATACGCCGCCATAGGTGATCGCCTGCCCACAGGGGACGCGCGGCATCTCCTTGTCGGCGAACATCGTTTTTCGTTTGTCGGCAGGAACGTGACGATTAGCGACACCGCCAAAGTTACTGTCACCGGCTACTCCTGTGGCATCCAGGGTTGACTCGCCGTCCCCAACGTCCCGAAGTGGTGGTATTGTTTTCTATGTGCGTCCCTATGCCGCGAGGACGATATCCATCTTGTCGATGATGTCCTTCGCGGCGTCGCGCACGACCTGCGTGCACCGGCGCATCTCCTCGTCGGTCTTGCCCACTGCCCACGAGGCCACGTAGCCGAAGCTGTAGCCGCTCGTGTCGAGTCCCAGCGCGGCGCTCACGGCGTAGGCGACGCTCTCCGCCTGCACCTCGCGCATGGCGCGGTCGGGCATCTGCTCGGCGTCGCCGTCGTGGAGCACGCTGTGCGCCAGCTCGTGCAGCGCCGTCTTGACGGTCTGGCCCTGCGGCATGCCGGAGCGGATGGCGATGTAGCCCATGCGGGAGAACAGGCCGTTGGTCTCGGGCGGCAGGCCGTCCACGATGCTCACGGGGTAGGCCGACACTGCGCATATGGCGCCCATCACCTCGTCGTAGCGCTCCACGTTGCCCGTGACGTGCTCGGCGATGGTGGGCAGAGGCTCGCCCTCGGTCTGGCTCACGTCGAACACGTGGCCGACCTTGAAGCCCACGAGGCGCTTGCGCTCGGTGGACTCCTCCTCGGCGTCGTCCCGTGGGGTCTCCTCGTTGCCCAGCTTGGACTTGACGACCATGGGCACGAGCACCTCGATGCCGTGCTCGCCCTTCCTGACGTGGCGGTTGAAGTCGCGCCGCCAGCTGCGGTAGCTCGCCACGCGCGTGGCCTCGGGCATCTGCATCGCGATGAGCATGGTGTTGTTGAGGCTGTAGTCGTGGAACTTGGCGAGGGTCTGGAGCCACTGCGCCCAAGCCTCTGAGCTCCATACGGAGCGCACACCGTCGCCGATGCGGTCTAGCGCAGCCTGCGCCTTTGCCTGCGCGGCCGCCCTGCGCTCCTCGCGCGTCATGTCCTTGTATGCCTTGTTGCTCTTCATGTCCTTGTCTCCTCTCGGGTTGTGGCTGCACACGCTGCGTGCGTGCTCGTCTACAACCCTTGGATGCCAAGGGTTTCGCCTTCGTGGTAGGGACGCACACAGGAGGCCTCACGACAACCTGCACCAATGCCGCAGGGATTTGTGTCGGGTTTCGTGTGGCCCCTTGCGCGGTCTCGTGCGAACGGCCCCGCGGACGACAATCATGTCGTAAGCCAAAACCCTTCCCCACGAGTCGCTAGGGGTGCCTGCGAGTGCGGGAAGGGCGGACGCGTGGGCTTGGCACGCGCCGTGGCGGCGGCCCCTGTCCGGCGCATCTACCTGCACAAACTCCACACAAAAGAAAAGCGCCCGCCATGGTGGCGGGCGCTGGCGCTTCGGCGCGTGCGGTCGCATGGCTACATGCGGAAGACACCGCGCACGTGGCAGACCCGCATGCGGGCCTGCGATGGGTCCATGCAGAAGGTGAGGGCGTCGCAGCGCACGCTCTCGGCTCCCGTGACGGCGTGGGCGGCCATGGCGGCGGTGAGGAACGACAGGGGCAGCCCCTCTGCGTCGGAGGGCAGCGACTCCTCGACGTCCTCCTTGGTCACGTCGATGAGCTGCGAGGGCAGCGGGGTCACGAGCCCCACGCAGACCTCGTCGCCTTCCACGAACACGAGGTCGGTGTCTCCCAGCACGCCCAGCACGAGCATGCCCGCCCGCGTGAGCGTCTCGGCGGTCAGCTCCGCGCACGCCTGCCCGTACGCCTCGGGCATGTCCTCGGCGGCGTCCCAGCCCATGGGCTCGGCTCCCACGGTGCCCAGCGTCTGGATGCCCTCGCGCGCGATGGTGGTCGTATCGTTCATCTTCGTCCCCTCTCGGACTCGTGAGGGGATGCCCTTCACCCCCTCGGTGGCGCCCTGAGGGCAAGCGAATCCGATATGTGACGCCATGGTGTGGGCATGGCGCGGCGGCACGTGGCGGATTCGCGTCTGGTGGAGGGCGGGAGCGTTAGGGGTGCCTGCTCCCGCCCGGAGCCTGTGCCAGGGTGGTGCCGCCGAGGGGTCGGACGTGGATCTTGGGTCTTGTTTTCGGGTGGGGTGTCGGGGAAGGCGGGTCCCTCGCAATCATAGAGGGCGGGGACTCCGCATGGGGCGGCTTCGCGTCAGCGTATTCCCTTGCGAACCAGACCTGTAAAGTCGCATGCAAGGAGGCCGGTCGCTCAGCATCGCGAGCGATCGTCGTTCTTAACGACAAGCAGCGTGTCGCAGTACCTGTTGAACCTATCGACGGGAATGCGCACGCTCCTGCCGACCTTAATTGCGGGCAGGTCTCCGGATTTGATCAGCTGCCATATCTTGACGCGGGAGGCGAAGCCCATCTCGACGAGGTCGTTGATTGTGTAGAAGCGTTTCGAGACTCTATTCATTGCGAACACCTATCGGACATGGGGTGACGCCGGTGGCGTCGCCCGGTTGTCTCCTAGCGCTCGCTTCTCACCAGTGAGCGACCCTGGCCTGCCCCGTGCGGGTTTTCACGTGTGGACCCGCAACCTTGTGGCCAGGCTTCTTGGCTAGGTGCCCGGCGGCCTCTGCGACGATACTTCGCCATCTCGTGGCCCAATGTTTTCAGGAGCTTATTATTCCGACGGCAGGGCCAGATCCTTCGGTGCGCGAATTGTTTGTCTGTGTTAATAGATACCCATTTCTGTATCTGATTATTCATTAGGAGGTATAGATTACCTGACGCGACTCCAACTCCACGCAGACGCATGCGGACCGTGATTCGCATAGGCATCGGGGGAAACAGATGTGGCATGCTAATAACGTTGGGACAACGTTGGGATATAGGTTGGGACAACAAAAACAGGCCAGACCCAACTCGGTGTCTGACCTGCGGAAATTCTGGTGCGCCGTGAGGGATTCGAACCCCCGACCTCATGATTCGTAGTCATGCGCTCTATCCAGCTGAGCTAACAGCGCGTGCAACAGATAGAATGCCATACCACCCACCCCATGTCAAGCAGAATTTTGAGATTCTGTGCTCTACTCACTCTACTCGACGAATGACGAATGAGAGCACGGCGACGGCGAGCGCCCTGGTGCCGGTGACGGGGTTCGTGGCAACCTGATGGATGAGGGAGCGAACGTGCTGGCCATCGGGTGTGATTTCCTCGACGGTGGACCAAGCACTGTCTTTGCCGCATGTCTGGATGACTTCCAAGAAGCGTGTTCCCCCATTTCGCTCTGCTTGGGCGTAGTCGAGGCTGTCTCCGACGAACAGCCCACCAAACGTGCGGTCGATAAAGGCCCGATACGACTTGTTGCAGCGCAGGAGCGTGAATGACGAGTCGGTTGCCTCGATTATCGCCATGGGAATCGTGTCGAAGTAGTGTTGGAAATCCTCTTCGCTCTCCCGCGTGATGGACGAGAGGTCATAGAGGTTCACGCGTCCAATCGTCGAGTAATACTCAGATTCGGCGGGGTTCTCAAAGCCGATTGCCGTGCCGCTCTCATGGCGCTCAAGGATTGTCTCGACGGGAATGGGGCGATCGAAGAAGTATCCCTGTAGCTTGTTGCATCCTATCTCGCGCAGGAAATCGACCTGGTCTTGTCGTTCTACACCCTCGGTGATGGTGTCGATGCCCAGACCGATTGCCATCTTCATGAGCTCCGTGAGAATGATCTTGCTCCTGTCGCCGTTGTCGAACTGCTGCATAAAGCGCATGTCGAGTTTGAGCAGGCCAAAGCTGAGACTCTGCAGGTAGTCGAGCGACGAGTATTCGCTACCGAAGTCATCCATCCACACTTGGAATCCAAGGGCGTGGAACTTCTCGAGCTGCTGCTTCATAAAGTCGAAGTCCCTGCCGATGTCCGTCTCGGTAATCTCGACGTTGATCATCGATCGGTCGAAACCGGAGGCGTCCACGCGTCGGCGCACCTCCTCGACGATGTCGCATGCGTCGAAGTCGGAGCGTGACAGGTTGATCGAGGACGGTACGACGAAGAGCCCCGCGTCGGCAAGGCTTCGCATCTTGAGCAAGACCTGATCGAGTACGTGGAGGTCGAGTTTGTAGATGAGCTTTGCGTCCTCGAGTGCCGGGATAAACTCTGCGGGCGAGAGGAACCCGCGCTCAGGATCGACCCAACGCGCGAGTGCTTCCTCGTCGCAGACTCGTCCGTTGGAGGCGCGGATGATAGGTTGGTAATAGACCGTTATCCAGTTTTCGGCAATTGCATGATCGATGTTGTCGATGACGTAACGGCGTTGCTGTACCTGCGCGAGCATCTCCTCGCTGAAGTACCTATATGTAGAGTGGTACGCGAAACCGCACGCTGCGTTTGCAACCTTGGCGTTATCGCAGGCCGCTCCGATGCCCACATCGCCCATCGAGTTTTGGTAGATGCCAATGCGTACGGGCAGGTTGTTCCCGCCGTTGAGCTGCGCGCATTCAGCAATGAAGGCGTCCAGACGCTCGTTCAGGTCATCGGAGTTGGTTAGCGCGACAAAGTAATCCTGCCCGAATCGGCTACAACAATTGGTGCCGAAGTGCTTTGCCAGCTGGTTTGCAAAGGCCTTTAGCAGATCGTCGCCGCCAGAGAATCCATGCCTTTGGTTGAAGAACTTCATGCCTACCAGGTCGAGGTACAGGATGGTGGGGTCACCGCCCTTTGAGAGGATTGATTTGCGTGCGGGCTTAGACAGGTCGAAGAAGTGACTCATCGTAGGCAGCCCGGTAAGCGAATCATATAGGTATGCCTTTCGCAGGCTCTTAATGTGCTGCGCCTCACGCGCCGAGACCTTCCGTACTGCCACCATGGCAAGCAGCGCTAGGGTGAGCGCTGCGGTGCAGGTGAAGAAGATCATGACGTTGGCCTGCATGGTGTGCTTCTCGTACCAATTGGCAGAGTAGTCCACGCATACGATACTTGCGACCTTGCCGTCCGAACCGAAGACGGGACTGTATGCGCTGTAAAACGTTCCCCAGCCGTCAGTATAGGCGATGAGGTCGACCGCTGGCTCGCCGTTGGCAGCACGGCCGAGGGCATCGGTGTAGTGAACTTGCTCGCCAAAGTCGGCCGGATCGGCGACGGTGGGATCGAGGGTGAACTCGAAGGTCCCGTCAGGCCGTTCGCGTACACAGTATATGTAACTGAGTTCCACGCTGTCTTGGAAGGAACGCAGCAGGCTCAATTCCCGCTGATATTCGGGCGTCTCTTGGTCTTGGGGCGTAAACCGTGCGAGGGCATCGCCGTCGAGCAAGGCTGCGGACGTATTGGCCACGTCGAGCATGCGGTCCTGAATCTGCTCTGCAAGGGCTGATTCCGACCGGTGCGAGAGAACAAGCGCGAGGGCGGTGATCACCACGAGCAGCAGAACCGTGATGAGGATGATGGACTTGGTGCCAAGGTTGTCGGTGCGCTTCGCCATGATAATCCATTTGTCTTAAGCTCTCCGCTTGATACTGTAGCGCGATTTGACGGAAAGACGACAAAAAAGGGTCCCAGTTGGGACCCGTAATAGTCTGGCGGAGAGCTGGGGATTCGAACCCCAGATGGCATCACTGCCATACTCGCTTAGCAGGCGAGCACCTTCGGCCTCTCGGTCAGCTCTCCGTAGCAATGCATTATCTTAGCGCAAGTCGGCGCAACTCTCAACGAGAATTTTTCGGTTGCTTTCCCACTGCGAGCAAGCAGCTCGGCTGCGTGGACCGTCGTGAGGGGGCAGCAAATACCACTTGCCTCTCCGCATGCTCTCGCACGACGTCCCACGAGAAACGATCCACGAGCTGGTCGGCGCATATCCGTTCGCCCTCTTCGGCCAAGCCTACCGCTGTGGCAAGCCTGCCGAGCAATCGTTCTGGCCCCGCATCGTGCGCGCGAATCTCGCCGAGGTCAAGGTCACGATCGCGCTTGGAGAGCCGTCTGCCGTCAGGCGCGACCAAGAGGGGCACGTGGGCATACGTGGGTTGCGCAAAGCCCAGCAATCGCTGGAGGTATATCTGTCGCGCTACCGACCCCAGGAGGTCATTGCCGCGCACGACTTGGTTGATGCCCATAAGGGCGTCGTCAACCACCACGGCAAGCTGATACGCAATCACTCCGTCGCTTCGACGAACGAGAAAGTCGCCGCACTCACGCGCGAGATTCTCTGCGTGTTCGCCGCATATGAGGTCGCAGAACTGGATGGTGCCAACGGGGTCGCTCGCGTCGGGCACGCGCAGGCGCGTCGCAGGGGCACGGCGTGTTGAGCGCTCGGCAACTTCGGCGGGGGAAAGGCCCCGACACGTGCCCGCATACACGTACGTACCGTCGGAGGCGTGTGGGGCAGACGCAGCGTGTAGCTCTGCACGTGTGCAGAAGCATGGGTAGAGAAGTCCCTTTGCCTCAAGTCGCTCGATGGCCTCAGCGTACACCTCGCCCCGTTCGCTCTGCCAGTATGGGCCCTCATCCCAGTCAAGGCCGAGCCAACGCAGGTCATCCATCAGCAGATGGGCTGCCTCGGGTCGATGCGCCCGTGGGTCCAGGTCCTCGATGCGCAGCACCATGCGACCACCCTCCGAGCGCACCGCCAGCCACGCCATCAGGGCGGCAAACACGTTGCCCGCATGCATGCGCCCCGAAGGCGTGGGGGCGAACCGACCGATAACCTCTGTGCTCACGTGACCTCCCGACTTCGCCCATCTGGGGTGGTCCACTGGGGTTGCCCTCGGTGGATGACCGCATTCGTTGCAAGGGATGATTCCCCGCGGGCAACCCCCATGGGCTGCTGTGAGTTCCTCGCATTTTCCTCCACAAACGCGCAATACCCTCAGGAACGCGTCGATGGTGTTATGATTATAGGCGTGTGAGTATGGCCTACGCGAGGGAGCGCGGGTCTCAAAAGTTCGAGAAGGAGAGGACATGGCGAGAAAATTCAAGTCCATGGACGGTAACAACGCAGCGGCGTGGGTGTCGTACGCGTTTACCGAGGTGGCGGGCATTTACCCGATCACGCCGTCCAGCCCCATGGCCGACTACGTCGACCAGTGGGCAGCCAAGGGCCAGAAGAACATCTTCGGTACGCCTGTTAAGGTTATCGAGATGGAGTCTGAGGCTGGCGCCGCTGGTGCCGTGCACGGCTCGTTGGGCACCGGTGCTCTTACGACTACCTATACGGCGTCGCAGGGCCTGCTGCTCATGATTCCCAACATGTACAAAATCGCCGGCGAGCAGCTGCCTTCCGTGTTCCACGTCAGCGCCCGTACCGTTTCCAGCCACGCGCTGAACATCTTCGGCGACCACTCCGACGTCATGGCTTGTCGTCAGACCGGCTTTGCCATGCTCGCCGAGGGTAACGTCCAGGAGGTCATGGACCTCTCTGCCGTCGCTCACCTTTCTGCCATCAAGGGCCACACCCCGTTCCTGAACTTCTTCGACGGCTTCCGTACCTCCCACGAGATCCAGAAGGTCGCCATGTGGGACTACGAGGACCTCAAGGACATGGTGGATATGGACGCCGTGCAGGCGTTCCGCGATCACGCGCTCAACCCCGAGCATCCTGCGGCACGCGGCAGCCACGAGAACGGCGACATCTTCTTCCAGCATCGTGAGGCCTGCAACAGCACCTACAACGCGCTTCCCGCGATCGTTGAGGACTACATGAACCAGGTCAACGAGAAGCTTGGCACCAACTATCACCTGTTCGATTACTATGGCGCCGAAGACGCCGATCGCGTGGTCGTGTGCATGGGCTCGTTCTGCGACGTCCTCGAAGAGGTCGTGGACTACCTCAACGCTCACGGCGAGAAGGTCGGTCTGGTCAAGGTTCGCCTGTATCGCCCTTGGTCCGTCGAGCACTTCATTGCCGCACTGCCCAAGACCGTCAAGGCCATCGCAGTGGTGGACCGCACCAAGGAGCCCGGCTCCATTGGTGAGCCTCTGTACCAAGACGTCGTGACCTCGCTGTTTGAGGGCAACGTCTCTGGCATCAAGGTCATCGGCGGCCGTTACGGCCTCGGCTCCAAGGACACGCCTCCTGCGAGCGCCTTCGCCGTATACGATGAGCTCAAGAAGGACGAGCCCAAGCGCGAGTTCGTGCTCGGCATCGTGGACGACGTCACCAACCTCTCGCTCGACGAGCCGACGGACGCCCCCAACACCGCAGATCCTTCCACCATCGAGTGCAAGTTCTGGGGCATCGGCGGCGACGGCACCGTTGGCGCAAACAAGAACTCCATCAAGATTATCGGCGACCACACCGACAAGTACGTCCAGGCCTACTTCCAGTACGACTCCAAGAAGACCGGCGGCGTCACCGTCTCGCACCTGCGCTTCGGCGATAGCCCCATTCGTTCGCCGTACTATGTGAACAAGGCCGACTTCGTGGCTTGCCACAACCCCAGCTACATCGTCAAGGGCTTCAAGATGGTTCGCGACGTCAAGCCTGGCGGCACCTTCCTCATCAACTGCCAGTGGGACGTGGAGGATCTTGACAAGCACCTCAACGCCGAGGCCAAGCGCTACATCGCCAACAACGACATTCACGTCGTGCTCATCAACGCCATCGACCTTGCCCTCGAGGTCGGCATGGGCAAGCGCACCAACACCATCCTCCAGTCCGCGTTCTTCGCGCTGGCCAAGGTGCTGCCCGCCGAGGAGGCCATCCAGTACATGAAGGATGCCGCTGAGTACTCCTATGCCAAGAAGGGCATGAACATCGTCGAGGCCAACTGGCGCGCCATCGACGCTGGTGCCACCGCCTTCAAGGAGATCGAGATCCCCGAGAGCTGGAAGACTGCCACCGACGAGGACGTGATTATCCCGCTCGAGGGTCGCGAGGCCATCGTCAAGCAGGTGCGCGAGCTGCTCAACCCCATCGACATGATGGACGGCGACAGCCTGCCCGTCTCTGCATTCAAGGACATCGCCGACGGCCAGTTCGAGCTCGGCGCCTCTGCGTACGAGAAGCGCGGCGTAGCCGTCTTCGTTCCGCACTGGGATGAGTCCAAGTGCATCGAGTGCAACACCTGCGCCAACGTGTGCCCGCATGCCACCATCCGTCCGATGGCACTCGACGAGGCCGAGGCCGCCGCTGCTCCCGAGCAGATGCGCACCAAGCCCATGATGCCGCCCAAGAAGTTCCCGGGCATGAAGTTCACCATGGCCATCTCGCCGCTCGACTGCATGGGCTGCGGCGTCTGCGCCGGCGTGTGCCCCAAGGGCGCCCTCACCATGGTTGGCCAGGAGGAAGAGCTCGACCAGCAGGCCGTGTTCGATTACTGCGTTGCCAACGTCACCGAGAAGGAAGGCGCCGTTGCCAACAACCTCAAGGGCATCCAGTTCAAGAAGCCGCTGCTTGAGTTCTCCGGTTCCTGCGCAGGCTGCGCCGAGACCGCCTATGCTCGCCTCGTGACCCAGGTCGCCGGCGACCGCATGTTCATCTCCAATGCCACCGGCTGCTCCTCCATCTGGGGTAACCCCGCGGCAACCAGCCCCTACACCACCAACGCCGAGGGCCACGGTCCCGCGTGGAACAACTCCCTCTTCGAGGACAACGCAGAGCACGGTCTGGGCATGGAGCTCGGCTACAAGGCCGTCCAGAACAAGGTCGCTACGCAGCTCGAGGCTTGGGCCGCAACCGACGAGGCCAAGGCTGCCGTCGAGGCTTGGAAGGCTTCGCTCAACGACGCCGAGGAGTCCAAGAAGACCGCTGCAGCCCTCATCGAGCTGCTCGAGGCCGATGGCTCCGACGCTGCCAAGGCAATTCTCGCCGACAAGGCCTACCTCACCAAGAAGTCCTTCTGGATCTTCGGCGGCGACGGCTGGGCGTATGACATCGGCTTTGGCGGACTCGACCACGTGCTTGCTTCCGGCAACAACGTGAACGTCTTCGTCTTCGACACCGAGGTCTACTCCAACACCGGTGGCCAGGCTTCCAAGGCTTCCAACATCGGCCAGGTTGCTCAGTTTGCGGCAGCAGGCAAGGAGATCAAGAAGAAGTCTCTCGCCGAGATCGCGATGAGCTACGGCTACGTGTACGTGGCGCAGGTCGCCATGGGCGCTAACCCCGCTCAGACCCTCAAGGCCATCCAGGAGGCCGAGGCCTACGATGGTCCGTCCCTCATCATCGGCTACAGCCCCTGCGAGATGCACTCCATCAAGGGTGGCATGACCCACTGCCAGGACGAGATGAAGAAGGCCGTCGAGTGCGGTTACTGGAACCTCTTCACCTTCAACCCGGCTGCCCCCAAGGGCAAGAAGTTCACCCTTACCTCCAAGGCGCCGGCGGGCGGCTACCAGGAGTTCCTCCTCAACGAGGCTCGCTACAACCGCCTTACCCGCGAGTTCCCCGAGCGCGCGACCGAGCTCTTCGCGCGCAACGAGCAGGCCGCCATCGAGCGCTACGAGCACCTGCTCAAGCTCAAGGACCTCTACGCTGAGGTGTAATCGTTCCAAACGTGCATGAGGGGACATCCCCTTTGGCGTACGGTCAGGGAGCACGTCTTCGGACGTGCTCCCTTTTTTGACGCAAAGTAGCGCAAAGGGGACTGTCCTCCGTGGGACACAGTGTGAGAGAGAGGCGTGCTCTTCGGGGCACGCTTCGTTTGCTACAATGCCCAAGGACAAAGGAGGCCCCATGAACGAATTCAAGTTGGGAAGGCCCGCGCTCGTGTGCAGATGGCGGCTTGCCAACGGCATGCTACCGCTCGAGAATCGACATCTTCGTGCCTTGGCGGCGCGTGAAATCGGGGGAAAGCAGGTTTCGAACGCGCTGGTGGCGTGGGTAAAGCAGCGCATCGAGTGGGGACTCGACGAGGCAACGCGCGAGTGCCCCGACGGTGTGCTCATGCTCGTCGTTGACGAAGCGGGAGCTTCCGCACTCTCGGTCGGTCCTTACCGCTCTCTGAGCAAGACCTCGGCAAATGACCTTCTGCTGCGCGCGCAAAGTTCGTATCGCGAGGCGCAGAGCACGAAGGTCGCTCCCGAGGAACTGTGGGTTGTGCAACGCGACGCGCTCGTGTGGGGGAGCTCCAGCGAGTTTGCGGCGTCGGGTGCTTCCACGCTCATATCGGATCTTGCACGCACATTGGGCATGCCCGTTCATCGGGATGAGGCACTGCTTCGCGAGGCGGAGCGACGTGGCTTCGTGGGCGACGAGGTGTTTCTTGTCTCTGACGAGCACGGAGTGGTGCCGGCGAGTGACCGCGGTGGGGAGCGTGCGGCCAAGTTCGCCAAGGGGTACCGCAAGCTGCTCGTCCGCAAGGGACGGCGCGGATAGTAGGGGCCAATCCACGCAGACTTTTGTTGCGCTGTGATGTAGAATCAAATCCCCTTTTTACAAACCCAAGGAGAGTTTCATTGGACACACGTCGCATCGCGCATATCGCCATGATAGCCGCAGTCTATGCGGGAACCACGCTCGTGGTCATCCTGTTCTTGGGTTGGATGGCTTGGGGGCCAATCCAGTTTCGCATTTCGGAGGCGCTCACGGTGCTCGCGCTCTTTACGGCAGATGCGATACCTGGTCTTACCCTTGGCTGCGTCATTGCGAACGTCGCAAACATCGCGCTCTCGGGCGTTGGTACGTTGGGTCTGCTCGACGTGGTCTTCGGTTCTCTGGCCACTGCCTTGGGTGCGCTCTTCTCGTGGCACTTCCGGGACCGTCCTGCCCTTGCGGTGGCGGGTCCCGTGCTTGCCAATGCTCTCATCGTGCCTGCGTACTTGCCCTTCATGTTGCAGGGGCTGGGCTTCTATACGATTCCCTTCACGTCAATCAACCTCGAGGGTGCGTATCCTCTCATGTATCTGTTTGGATTTGTGGCAACCGGAATCGGTGAGGCTGCGGTAATGTACTTGTTGGGGCTGCCGCTGTATCATGCGCTTGCACGTACGCCCTTGGCGCAGCAGCTCTCTTCTGACGACGCAGGCCCTATGGATTACGAGGAGGCGCATAGCTAGGTGAACCCCGTCATCGTCATTCCCACGTATTGGGCCGAGAACGACGATCCTGCCGGCATGGGCGAGGTCGGTACTTACGACCACGCCACGCCCATAGCGAAACCCGTGCCAGAGCTCGAGACCTGCCTCGATTCTCTCGAGCAGGTGCGCGGTATACTCCGGGTAGTTGTGCTGCTTGTTGCTCCTCCAAGCTGCGCCGATGCAGCTCGTGCTCGAGTGAACGGCATCTGCTCCACCCATCCCAACCTCAATCCGCTCATCATCGGCAATACCGAGGCAAAGGTGATTCAGAATGCCATCCACGTGGTGGCACCCAAGATGGAGGGCGAGCCGGTTTCCTTACGCGGATACGGTGCAATTCGCAATATGGGTTTGGTGGTGGCTGCCGTTCTCGGTCACGATGTCGTAGTGTTCATGGACGACGACGAAGTGGCGCTTGACGAGAACTTTCTCATCGATGCCGTCTATGGGCTTGGCCTCCTCACCCGTCAGGACCTGCCCGTCTCGGCAAAGACGGGGTACTTCTTTGACCGAAACGGTTCTTGTTATGCTGACGAGAGCACCACGCGTTGGTGCGATCGACACTGGACGAAGAAGTCTGAGTTCAACGAGTGGATGCGCCATGCCCAGAGTGCCACGCGTATCTCGCGTTCGAACTACGTTTGTGGCGGATGCTTCGCACTGTATGCCGATGCGTTCTGTCACGTGGCCTTCGACCCTTACATAACGCGCGGCGAGGACTTGGACTACCTCTTCAACCTGCGCATGAACGGGCTCGATGTGTGGTTCGACAATCAGTGGGCTGTGCGGCACCTGCCTCCTAAGACCCCCTCGTATGCCAGTCGCTTCATGCAGGACGTGTACCGTTGGACCTATGAGGTGGCGAAGCTCGATGTGGTGAACCATCGCATCGGGTACCGGCCCATTACGCCCGACTCGCTGCAGCCGTATCCGGCACCTTGGATCACGGACGGGGTTCACAAGCGCATCTTCCTCACGTCGCTGCTGCGCGCGATTGCGGGGCCCGAGCGCGCAGAGTACTTTCACGTGTGGCTGCATGCGCGCAGCGACGCAAAGGCGTGGGCGGCACGCGTGAGTGAGAGTTACATCTCGTTCCAGACGTACTGGCCGGGTATGATGTCGTCGCTGTGGGGCAACGAACAGATTGCCGCAGCAATCGTGGACTCTGGAACGCCGCGCTACCCGCGCCGGCATCGCAACCACAAGCAGGACACCTCCTCGTGGGACGGGTGGGACGACGCGTCATGAGCGGTGCTTGGAACGAGCGCATTGGAAACTCCTTTCATCTCTTGGTCGCATTCGCGATTGTGGCGATGCTCGCCCTGCTCTCGTGGGGCATTGCAGAGAGCAGCCTTCTGGCTACCATGATCGCTGGTGCCATACTTGCCATACTCATCGTACTTGGTGCCTCCGTGCTGCTCGTACCCGACAATCAGCGTTCCCAAGCCACCGAGCGCACGCTTCGCATCGCCTCGGGTACGTTCGACCATATGCGAGAAGGCCTTACGCCCGATGGTTGCAACGCGGTGTGCCAACTCATCCTTCCCGAGACCCAGGCTCAGGCGGTGGCCATAACGGACACCAGATGTGTGCTTGCCTACGTGGGCGAGCAGGCGCCAGCATATCCGCCCGGATCGCCCAACACGCGTCCCACCATGGAGGTCATCCAATCCGGACGCATGGAGACGTTCACGGCGCGCGATACGGCGAGCCTCGCCGAGGAGGGGTTCATGATACCTTCGTCCACGAAGGCGCCGGAAGGGTATCCGGTGGGGGTCATCGTACCGCTCACGGTTGCCGACAAGCCGGTGGGGGCCCTCAAGCTGTATTACCATTCTGGCCGTCAGATTGACCGCACGCAGCTCGTCATTGCACGCGGACTCGCCAACCTGCTTTCCGCGCAACTCTCCTCGTACGAGCTCGACCGTCAGGCTGAGTTGACGGCCCGTGCAGAGGTCAAGGCCTTGCAGGCACAGATCAATCCGCATTTCCTCTTCAACACACTCAACACCATCGCGGCCTTCACGCGGACCGATCCCACCAAGGCGCGCGACTTGTTGCGCGAGTTCTCGGTGTTTTATCGACGTACGCTCGAGAGCTCCGAGGCACAGATTCCGCTCTCGCAGGAGCTGGAGCAGACGCGCAGGTATCTCACCATCGAGAAGGCGCGCTTCGGAGAAGACCGCATCATTGAGTCCGAGCATGTTGAGCCGGGGCTTGGCGAGGTCTTGGTGCCTGGCTTCCTCGTTCAACCGATTGTGGAGAACTCCGTCCGCCATGCCATGCGGGACGAGGGTCCGTTGCACATCGATGTGCATGTGGCTACCGATGGTAGTGACGTGTTGGTTGCCGTCGCCGATGACGGATTGGGGATGGACGAAGACGCGGCGCAGCGATTGCAGGGAGAGGCTCAGGTCGAGCGCGGTGGCGACGGGGGGACGGGAATCGCCCTGCGCAATGTTGCCGAGCGTATCGAACGCTTTTATGGTGTAGGTTCTGGTATTGAGGTCATGTCAAAAGTGGGCGAAGGTACGGTAGTAACGCTTCGCCTTGCCGATGCGGTGCCGTCTTCCTATGTGAGGACGTCTCCGTACGTTGGTCCAGTGGAGGATGGTGCAAATGCTTAGTGTGATGATCGTGGATGACGAGGCTCCGGCACGCTCTGAGCTGAGGTATCTGCTTGAGGAGACAGGCCGTGCGGGAAGCATCGTGGAGGCCGCGAGTGCGCGTGAGGCCGTTGAGCGGCTCATGGAGAACCGTGCCGACGTGATGTTTCTGGACATAGCCATGCCCAAGACGAGCGGTATGCAGCTGGCAGAGGCGTTGCACAAGCTCAAGAATCCTCCTGCGGTGGTGTTTGTCACGGCATATAGCGAGTATGCGTTGGAAGCCTTTGGTGTGGATGCGGTCGACTACCTCATGAAGCCGGTCGAGACGGCGCGGCTCGTGCAGGCGCTCGACAAGGTCCAGGCGCGCATGAAGCCGCCTCGCCAGCCCACTTCGTCGGTCGAACGCATCCCGGTGGAGAAGAGCGGTCGCAAGGTGCTCGTGCCAGTGGACAAGATTCGCTACATCGAAGCCAAGGACGACTACTCCTGCATCTACACCGACTCCGATCGGTACCTCTCGACGATTTCGCTCGCAAAGCTCGAGGCGAAGCTCGGCGAGCACGGCTTCTTCCGCGTGCATCGCGGCTATATCGTGAACCTTGCCTACGTCGAGGACGTCGAGACCATCGCGAGTGGCATACTGCAACTAGGCATCAATGGCGTGGAGGGCAAGAAGATCTCCGTCTCGCGGCGCCGGGTCGTCGCGCTCAAACGCGCCCTTGGTCTCTAGGTGGGGATGGGCCACGTGAGGAGGTCGCATGCGATTCGATATTGTCTCTGACACGCATGGCCACGTCTCGGACAAGTTGCTTAAGGCGTTGCGAGGCGCAGACATGATTATGCATGCCGGGGACTGTTGCTCCTACGGCGACTACCAGCTGCTTTGTGACATCGCGCCCGTGGAAATGTGCTTGGGCAACAACGATTGGGGCTTGGACTATGGTCCCGGCATCGAGCGCGTCACGCGGGTCTTCAGAGCTGGGCTACGTTGGCAACTGTGCCATTATGAGGAACGACTGGATCTCATGACCTGCGACGTCGCAGTGTGCGGCCACACGCATCGGCCCTTCGTACGTTGGGAGAGCAGCCCGGGTGGAACCGGTCGCGTCTTGGTGGTCAATCCGGGTAGTCCCACGTTCCCCCGCACGGCCGAAGGACCAACGATTGCGCGTGTCATGGCCGAGAATGGTGAGGTGCAAAGCGCCGAGATTGTGCAGCTTCAGCAGAATGACAGCTCAGATGATGACGTCTGGAGCATTGCGCGCTTCTTCCACCGGCGTAGGTCGTAGCCGTTTTTCATAGTCGCCTGATGTGGCTTGCGGGTTGCATGGCCGACGGGTTCGGTCTGTGCAGCCCGAATCAACTGCCGTCGCGCGGTTTTCAGTTGTTCTCGCGAGGTAGCTTCTGCTGCTCCCAGCGCATATGCCGTGCCTTCATGGTGGTGGTGTTGTCGGCCACGTACAGATGCTCGGGTTCCACATAGGCGGGACTCTGTACCACTTCGCGGTGTTGCTCCTGCTCGTCAGGCATGAACAGGGGGCAAAACACCTTCGTGTAGACGGCCACCCACGCGAGCGAAACGCAGAAGCCCGCAAGTACGTCGGAGGCATAGTGAACGCCGAGGTACACGCGGCTCATACCAACCACCACGATCGTGATGGCAAATGCGAGACAGCAGGTCCAACGCATGATGCGGTCACGCTCGTAATGCCACACCATCCAGGCGCAGAGGCCGTAGAATGCCATCGAGACCATCGAATGCCCGGAGGGGAAGCTGTAGCCGACCTCCGAGACGAGTCGAAATCCGTCGGGGCGGGGACGGTGCACGATGTACTTGAGTACTTGGTTGATGCCGACGACGCACACGAGGTTGACTGCGGCGCACAGACCGGGACGCCTGCCCGGCGCGAATGCGGCAACCATGAGGAACATGGCACCTATCACGATGGGTGACGAGAGACTTGAGAATCCCTCCATAATCGAGGTCATCCACGGGCGACGTAGCCTCACAACAAAGAAATTGTAGGCGTCGATATCGAGCTGAAGAAGTTCGGACGACCGAACCTCCTGCATGATCGCGACAAAGAGAACGAGCGCGATGGCGACGACGATGACGCGCCATCCCGACCAAATACGCTTCCAGATGGACATTATGCTCACCTCCCGGGGCAACAGCATAACTCACCGAAGAGAAGGTCAAAAGTGGAAGAGCGCCCACGGCCGCTCGTGAGGGGCCGTGGGCGCTCTTCCGTGCGTGCGTGCGTTACAGGTTGGCGTTGAGCTCTGCGACCAAGGACGCCTTGGGCATGCTTCCTACCATGGTGTGGACCGCCTCACCGCCCTTGAAGAGGATGAGCGTGGGGATCGACATGATTCCAAAGCGCCGTGCGAGACCGGGTTCGTCGTCGACGTTGCACTTGTAGACATCGAGACGATCGGCCATTGAGTCGGCAACTTCCTCGACGATGGGACCCAGTGCGCGGCACGGGCCACACCACGTTGCCCAAAAATCGACGAGAACGGGCTTGTCTGCTTGCTTAACAGCGACGTCGAACATCGCTTCGGTCAATTCCTTTGCCATGGCGCTTCCTTCCCCTAGATGGTGGACCCTCGCTATAGTATCAATATGAAGCAGTTGTACCCACTTTGGTAGCATGATTTCGCGGGACGGTGAATCACTATGGGTTTCGGGCAAGACGCGCACGTGTACGTCGAGAAGATGCGTGCCGAGCTGCATGAGCTCGAGCTGCAGGGCGTGATTCTCGCAGGCAATGCGTTCTCGCCTGTACTCGTGGTGAAGGGAGAGCAGGGGCCGGCCGAGACATCTGGTGGGGCGCTCCTGAGCGGAGCGGACGGCAAGGCGTTGCGCGCCGCGCTCACAAAGCTTGGGTACGCGCCGGAGGAGTGGTGTGCTTTGGCATGCTGGCGACAGGACGGTGGGTTCCTCACGCCTGCGCTAGCGAGACTGGCGATCGCTACGCTCAGCCCCTCCACGCTGATAGCGGCTGACGAGGTGGCTGCCGCACTGATAAGCGACGCGTATGTGGGAGAGCAGCCAAGGCTGGATTTGGGACGCGTGAGTATGGTCGTGGGAATGCGCGTCTTGAGGCTGGGCGGCTTCGAGGCGGCGCTCGGCGACATGCGTAGCAAGCAGCAGATGTGGGCACGACTTAAGCTGATTCCGCCTCTCGTGGAACCCTACTAAGGCTCGTGGTCCGTAGGAGATCGACCCCAGAGGGGTGGGAACCATCACGGTGATCTGCAAATGGACCAGTGGTTACCGCCAGTGATTACCGCCCGTGGCCAGTAGGGGACTGGCACGACATGCCCCGCTCGCGTAGCGTGCAGTGGGGACTCAGCGTGCAGACGTCGCATGACGAGGCGAGCCCGGGCTGCGGCGTGGGATGAATGCCTACGATGGCCGTGACGCTCTTGGTGGGAATCATGAGGTTGCTTTCGGTCAGCGTGATGCCAAGACGCCGCGTTGCGTTAAGCCGTGCGAGCAGGTTGGGCTGCACATCGAGTGGTAGGTCGCCGTAGCCAGGCGAGAAACGCCAGCTGCAATACATGCCGCGCTCCCGAGCAACGGCGCGAATGGTGGCCTCGGTCTCGTCGGCCAGGCGCTCCACGGCTGCGGTTGCCGCTGCATCAAAGACCAACTGTCCCAGCGGGTCCACGAGTGAGAGCTTGCGCAGCTCGCGGTCGACGCCGTGGCCAATCGTGACTGCCACCAAGACCACTTCGACGGCGTCGGCGAGGTGATGCGCGATGTCCGCGCCGGGAAGCCTCAAGTCCGCGGGCGTAAATGCCTCCCAGATGGCACCCGGACGACTGACCTCCGCACATCGTGCGGTCATCTCGTCAACGCAGGCAAGAATGGCCGGCGTTAGCTCCTGACCTCGGTATCCGAGGTAGCGAAGGACTTCGGCGTGCGAAGGTCGCTCAGGCAAGATAGCCGCATTCCACGAGTGCGTCATGCGTGGCGCGTGCCACCGAGGGCTTGTTCATGCTGTAGATGTGTAGGCCGTCTACGCCGTTGGCCGCGAGGTCGCGAAGCTGCTCGCACGCGTACTCGATGCCTGCGTTCGCCTGGCTCTGGGGATCCTCGCCGGCGGCGATGAGGCGCTTGATCACGGCGGCGGGGATGCTCGCGCCGCAGGTGAAGGCCATACGCTGTATCTGTTTGGTGCTCGTGAAGGGCATGATGCCCACCACGATGGGAATCTTGATGCGGGCACGCACGCATGCCTCGCGGAATCGATAGAAGAGCTCGTTGTCGAAGAACAGCTGCGTCACGAGGAAGTCGGCGCCGGCGTCTTGCTTTGCCTTGATCTGCTCGATGTCGGCGGCGAGACTTGAGGCCTCCACGTGTCCCTCGGGGTAGCAGGCCGCTCCGATGCACAGCTGAGGCGCGGAGGCCTTTAGGTGTGCGATGAGGTCGCTGGCATGCTCGAAGTCGATGGCCTCGCGTCCTGGCGCACGGTCGCCGCGCAAGGCGAGGACGTTCTCGACGCCATGAGCGGCGAGTTCCTCGACGAATGTGTCCACGTCAGCGCGGCTCGAACCCAGGCAAGTGAGGTGAGCGAGTGCATTGGTGCGTGCCTCGGCTTGGATTTGTGCCGCGATGGCACCCGTGGCCCCTGAGTTGCCCGACCCACCGGCCGAGAATGTGACGCTGATCCAATCGGGATGCTGCGCTGCCATTTGGGCGGCGATGCTCATTGCCTGCTCTACGGGCAGGTCTCCGCGTGGCGGGAATATCTCGAACGAAAACGTCTGCCGCTGTGCAAGGATGTTTGCGATGCGCATGAATCCTCCCTGATTCGTTAGTGTTATAGCCCCATGGTAGCCGAGCGCGCCTTCCCGCGCGTCGGCGTTTCCCCAATCGTTGCATTTGTTCGCGCGGGTTTCTTTGGATGGCTTTAGTGTTCGTGGGGTCTGATGTGCTGGCTTTGCCGTTGATGCGGGCGGTTTCGGACGGCTTCTTCGTTTGTGCGGCGGATGGAGCCACATCAACGCCAAACCCATCCAGGTGCCCCACACCAACGTCGATGCCCGCCAACGCATTCCGCACCAACGGCAAAGCGAGCAAACGTGATTCGATTCCGTGTCCTCAAGTCTTGTCGGTCCTGAAGCGGGCGGTGTTGGGTGTCCCCCAGATGAAAACCGCAGCACAAACGCCAGCCACGATGCAATGGAGCGTGCGGTGGTGTATCCTAGCGGGGTTACACATCGAACACAAGGGAGCAATCATGGGAGACAAGTTGGAGAGGCTCATCGCCGCGTACGAAGAGCTCGAGAAGAAGATGGTCGATCCCGCCGTGGTGAGCGACCCGAAGGAATACGCACGCATCGCCAAGGAGCATGCGAACCAGGCGGCTCTGGTCGCCAAGGCGCGCGAGTATCTCACGGCGCTCGAGGATATCGAAGTTGCCAAGGAGATGCTGCACGAGGAGTCCGACCCGGACGAGAAGGCCATGCTCCAGGAGGACATCGCCGCCAACGAGGACAAGCTCCCGGAGCTTGAGCAGGAGATCAAGATCATGCTCATCCCCGGTGACCCCAATGACGAGAAGGACACCATCGTCGAGATTCGTGCGGGCGTGGGTGGCGACGAGGCGGCACTCTTTGCGGGTGACCTGTATGACATGTACCATCGCTTCGCCACAGCGCATCGTTGGAAGATCGAGGTGCTTTCTTCGAGCCCGAGCGAGGCCGGTGGCTTCAAGACGATCGAGTTCAAGGTGACGGGCGACAAGGTCTACTCCGTGATGAAGTACGAGAGTGGCGTGCATCGCGTGCAGCGTGTGCCCAAGACCGAGAGCCAAGGGCGCATCCACACATCCACGGCAACCGTCGCCGTGCTGCCCGAGGCCGACGAGATCGACATCCAGATTGCCGAGGAGGACCTCCGCATCGACACATACTGCGCGAGTGGCCCCGGCGGACAGGGCGTCAACACCACGTATTCTGCCGTGCGTATCACGCACCTGCCTACCAATACCGTCGTTCAGTCGCAAGACCAGCGTAGTCAGATCCAGAACCGTGAGGTGTGCATGCAGATGTTGCGCGCTCGCCTGTACGAGATGGAGCTCGAGCGGCAGCAGGCAGAACAGGGCGCCGAGCGTCTGGCACAGATTGGCCACGGCAACCGTAGCGAGAAGATTCGCACGTACAACCAGCCACAGGACCGCGTCACCGACCATCGCATTGGCTTTAACGGCACGTACAACGGCGTGCTGCTCGGCGATACGCTCCAAGGCGTTATCGATGCCCTCGCGGCCGCTGATCGCGCGCAGAAGCTCGCCGAGGCGGTGTAATGGCGTCTGAGGAACTCTGGACCGTTCGACGCATCCTCGACTGGACCATCGGCTTTCTTGAGCGCAAGGGCGACGAGCACCCGCGTCTCTCGGCTGAGTGGCTGCTGAGCAACGCGACGGGCCTTTCGCGCGTCGAACTGTACATGAGCTTCGACCGCCCGCTCATGGGCGAGGAGCTTGACCTCATGCGCGAAGGGGTGCGGCACCGCGGTGCGGGTGAGCCGTTGCAATACGTGACTGGTGAGATGCCCTTCCGCCACATCGTTCTGCGCTGCGAGCCCGAGGTGCTTATCCCCCGTCCCGAGACGGAGATTCTCGTCGACGCCGCGCTCGAGGGCGTGGATGCGAGCGATGCATCGATGCCGCGCGTGCTTGAGGTTGGTACGGGCACGGGCTGCATCGCCTGTTCCCTTGCCGTGGAGCGAAAGAACGCCATCGTGATTGCCACGGACCTCTCGCCGCGGGCTGCGCGGCTTGCGCAACGCAATGCGGACGCACTGAACGTCGGCGGTCGCGTGGATGTGGTGGAATGTGACCTCATCGCGGGCGTGCCCGAGGAGTTGATGGGCAGCTTTGCCGTGCTGGTGTCGAACCCACCCTACATTCCCAGCGATGTGGTGCCGCTGCTTCCCTATGAGGTGCGCGGCTTCGAGCCGGGACTTGCGCTCGACGGGGGAAATGACGGTCTTGATGTGTTCCGACGCATCTTGGAGGTGGCGCCAGACGTATTGGCGGCAGGCGGCATGCTGTGCGTCGAGCTGTTTGAGGAGAACGTCCACGACGCCGCCGACCTTGTGCGCGAGCAGGATGGATGGACGCACGTCGAGGTGCGCGAGGACCTCACGCGGCGACCGCGTGTCCTCGTGGCACAGCGCGGGTAACACTATGTGATTTTCTCGAAAGGGCCTTGCCGGCAGGCGGGCTCTTTTTTTGTGCCGCATGTGCTAGTATATGCTAGCAAAGATGGGCTAGAGAAGGAAGCGTAAACCATGGGCCAAACAATGCAGCTGAACGTTCGCATCGACGCAGATGTGAAGCGGGGTGCGGAGCAGGTGCTCGACCTCATGGGGTACTCGCTTACTGCGTTTGTGAGGAAGGTGTTCGAGAAGGTCGCGCAAGGGGCCGAGAGTTACCGACAGGTGGCTGAGGTGCTCGAAGAAAGGGTGGTGGACGACGAGTCTGCGCCAGGTGCCCTCTTGTCTGCGGGCTGGTCCTATGTGGACGATTACTATCGTGGGTTGGGCTACGACCCATTCACGACATGCGAGCAGGATGTTGCGTTGGCAGAGGATGCCAGCTGGAAGGAATGCTACGAAGAAGCACTGGTGGCGCACTTCAAGGAGAAGGGAGTCATGTTGTGAGTGGCGGCATGCGCATTATGGTGGATACATGCGTGTGGGTGGATAACTATTGTCCCGACCACGTCGGCTGCAAGGCGGCACGGAGCTTCTTTGATCAAGCGCTTTCACTTGAGGCAGAGCTGCTGTATGCAGTGCATGCCTGCAAGGACGTTCTTTACGTCTTGGAACATGAGTTCAAGCGAGCTGCCAAACGTGAACTGGGCAGCATTGATGAGTCCCAGGCAAGAGCGGCCCGTTCTGCCGCATGGGCCTGTATGCGCAACATGTGCGAGCTGGCGACGGCGGTTGGTGCGGATGGGTCCGACGTTTGGTTGGCCGAGAAGTACCGGCGCATCCACTCAGACTTTGAGGACAATCTCGTGCTCGCTGCATGTAAGCGTGCAAATGCGAATTACCTCGTCACGAACGACAAAAGCCTCATTGCGCATGCGGATGTGTTGGCCAAGACGCCTCGGCAGATGAGCGAACTGTTCAAGTTGCCGTAGGGAAGGAGCTTAGGGGGAAGCGGCTCTGTGCTGCGCGCCTATACGCGCGATGCGTTGTCGGTGTTCATGGTCATGGACTGGAAGCGATTCTGCATGAATTCGTTGTCGTAGTTCTCGTTGCAGAAGGCAACGATGGCCGAGCAATGCTCGTAGTCCATGGTGCCAGCCATGCGCTCATACCAGCAGTCGAAGGAGGCAAGGGTCAGCCCTCCATCTATGAGCAGGAGCACCGCGCATACGGTGGTCACGCCGTAACGCCAGTTCCAAGGGATGATGTTGACCGCCTTGAGCATGATGGGCAGCAGGTAGCGCACCCACGCCAGGCCGAGCACACCCCAGATGCAGAAGAACATGAAGTTGACGCGTCCGTTGATGTTGAGGAACGTGCCGGAGTAGTCCCACGCCACGATGCCGAATGCGGTCTCGAAGAACCAGCTCACAAAGTATTCGAATGCAGAGCCGATGGTGGCGGCAACGAGGAATACGATGAGGGGGTTGCTCTTGTAATAGCGGTTGAGGGCAACGGTCATGAATACGGCACCAAAGCCATATATCGGGCTGAACGGACCGTAAAGGAGACCAGCACGGTCCTGGTAGACGCCGGGCTCCACGACGACCATATGCCAGATGATCTCCAAGATGAGTCCGAGCACGCAGCAGATCACAAACACCCAGAACACATTGAAGAAGTTGAGCGTTATGTAGCCCTTGCCGGTAGTGTCGCGTCCAAGCGTGCCGGCCTCCTGAGCCTCTTTGTCGGCTAACTTCTGCTCGCGAAACCTCTTCTGACGCTCTGCCCGAAGGGCGGGGTCGGAGTATGCCTCGAGTGCGAAGAGGATGAGCATGTTTACGGTTGGGGCGATGAGGTCGGCCTCTATGCCCGCGAGCATGAAGCGACATACGAGGTCGATTGCCTCGACGGCAATCATGACGTGGCAGAGCGTTGCCGTCTTGTGGAACTTGTTCTTGAGCAGGCGTATGCCGAGGACAAAGAACATTGCGGCAAGAATGACGGAGACGATCACGAGCACGATGGCAATCACAAGGGTCGTGATTGAGGCATGGCCTCTGGCCTCGAGTTGCGAGAAGTCAAACCCGCCTTGCACGAGTTTGATGATTCTCAACGTTGCAAGTACGGTCGCGACGATCTGCACGCCACCGCCGATGATACTCAGGATGCCATAGAGCCGTATGAACCACGGGTACTTGTCGGAAGAGAAATCCTCAGACTTCATGTGCTTCGGCTGTGATTTCTTCTGCATGCTGCGCTCCTCCATAGCGCCGAGGCTTCCTCGGCCACATGCCCTCGATTGAAAGTGCACGCCAATCATAACAAACGGAGTGCATGGCCTAGAATAGGGGAGCTAGCAACACTGGTAGGAGGCAGCATATGGGTGCGGTTTTGTGCGTGAATCAAGACAACCCTCAGGAAGACGTGCTTTGCGAGGCGGAACGCGTACTTGGCTCATACGGCGTCCTCGTGATGCCTACGGACTCGGTGTACGGCATCGGTTGCGCTGCGACGCCGGAGAATCCCGCCCATGAGCGCATCTTCTCCATCAAGCATCGCGATCGTGGACAGACGTTGCCGTGGCTGGTTGCCGACGTGGCAGACTTGTTGCGCTATGGTCGAGATGTCCCGTCGTGGGCGAAGGACCTTGCGCGCGATTATTGGCCGGGGGCACTCACGCTGGTCGTGTGGGCGAGTTCCGAGGTGCCCCCGGAGTATCGCGCGCAGAACGGCACTATCGCCCTGCGCGTGCCCGACTCAAATCTCGTGCGCGAGCTCGTGCGTCGGGTGGGTCCCTTGGCGACTACCAGTGCAAACACGCATGGCGCAGATGCGGCTACGAGTGGCGCGGGCGTCGAGAAGCGCATCGTGGCAGAGGCTGACCTTACGCTCGATGCGGGACCTGCTCCCGTCGGCGTCGCTAGTACCATAGTAGATGCCACCGGATCGCTCCCTCGCATCCTGCGCCAGGGTGCCATCATGATTGCTCGTCAGTTCTTCTGAGCTGCGGCTCCAGTGGAGTCAACGCAAGGCCAGAGCGTTGTCGATATTGAAAATCACAATAAGATGTGATAAACTCTCACAAAGAGGAGGTCATTCCATATGTCACAAACGACTATTGAATATGCGGGGGACATTTGTGAGCGGGTTGCATCCCAACCACGCGTGAGCGTCACTGACTTTGCTCGAGGCAGGCGGTGGCGCGAAGAACTGCCTCAGTGCGACGTAATGGAAGTGGTCGATAGGACGGAGACCGCGGGCTACCTAGTGTCGCCCAAGGCGATGCGGGCACTCGTTGACGCCTTGAGTGAGCTAGAGGCGCAGGTCGAGCAGCTGAGCGTTGCGGCAATGCTCGATGCGCGGGGAGATTGCGACACGTGGTTGCAGGGGGATGAGCTTGCGAATTCAGCTCTCGAAAGCTTCGACATGCGCGTGGTGGCCCTCAAGGAGGTTCTGAGTGGCGATTAGCGACAGCCTGCTTCGCCGGAGCATTGTGATTCTGGCGGGGGTCGAGGGGGTAGACATGGATCCCGACGCTCTGGTTGAGGATGTCGTGCTGTTGGCACATGCGTTTCCTGATGAAAAGGACTTTGGTGCGGCCGTCCTGAACACACAGAAGGCGCTCACTCAGATTCGCGATCGCCGTGTATCGAGCAGCAGTCTGCTGCACAATCACTTGACGTGGTTTTCGTACCACTACCAGCACAGCGTCTCCCAAGGGCAGCGCGCGGACATGCGCATAGAGTGGCAACCAAGGGAGGGTGGCATCCGCGTGCGGGGTTTTGGACATCGCTGGATTCCGTCTCACTTTTATGAGCGCATGGCTCGAACGCGCAGAGTCGAGTAACATGCTCGAAGCTAACGTTTGGGAGGCTTCATGATTCAGGACATTGCACCACATAAGCTGCACAACGAGTACCGGTCCGACGCTGTGCCTGCTATCGGGGATCTCGTCTTCTACGTGCGCGGACAGGAGTGCGCCGTTCGACGCGTGGGCGAGGAGAGCTTTGAGGTTCCGCGCGTGGGCGAGGGAGATGTGACGACGGGCGATCTGACGTACCTCTTTGCGCTGGATGACGAGTCGTGCTGGCTGGCATCGCGCGACGGTGGCGCAGAGCCTCCCGAGGGGTTCGAGTTCGTGCACAATCGGGTCCTGCGCATGGAGCGGCGTGGCACGCACGAGCAGATGCTTGCCGTCTACACGGCGGTCCATCTGGCAGATTGGTACGCGAAGTCGCTCTTTTGCGGTACGTGCGGTGGGCCCATGGAACCGCATGCGGCGCTTCGCGCCATGCGGTGCTCCGCGTGCGGTAACGTGGTGTTCCCACGCCTGAATCCGGCCGTCATCGTGTGCGTGTGCGATCCGGAGCGCGAGCGCATCGTCCTCACGCGCTATGCTGCGGGACGGTATGCTCCCATCGATGCGCTTGTCGCGGGCTTCGTGGAGATTGGCGAGACTATGGAGGACTGCGTGCGCCGCGAGGTGCGCGAGGAGCTGGGACTCGAGGTTACCAACATCCGCTACTACAAGTCGCAGCCCTGGGGTGTCGCGGGCGATATCCTGAGCGGTTATTGGTGCGACGTCATCGGCGACCCCACCATCCACCGCGATTCCGGGGAACTGGGGCGTGCCGTGTGGGCCGGCCCTGACCAGATTCCCGGCCAACCGGACGACCTCTCGCTCACCAACGAGATGATGTGCCTCTGGCGAGACGAACATGCACGTGGGTAATTTCCATGCGGAGGGTGTGCAAACCGTTCATCGCGTATATACTACCGTTTGCAGCAAAACCTTTGGAAAGGTGAACCATGGAACTCAAGTACATCTCTGCCTCTGATCCCGAGCTCGCTTCGGCGATCAACGACGAGCTCACGCGTCAGCGCAACTCCATCGAGCTCATCGCGTCCGAGAACTTCGTGAGCCTGGCCGTTATGGAAGCCGCAGGCAGCCCGCTTACCAACAAGTACGCCGAGGGCCTTCCCGGACGGCGCTACTACGGTGGCTGCTGGGCCGTGGACGTGGTTGAGAATCTTGCGCGCGAGCGTGCAAAGAAGCTCTTTGGGGCAGCGTTCGTTAACGTCCAGCCTCACTCCGGCGCACAGGCCAACTATGCCGCAACCAGCGTGTTTGCTCAGCCCGGCGATACCGTCATGGGCATGGATCTCTCCAACGGTGGCCATCTCACCCATGGCAGCTCGGCCAACTACTCCGGCAAGCTCTACAACGTGGTGAGCTACGGCCTCAATCCCGAGACCGAGCGCATCGACTTCGACGATGTGGCGGCCAAGGCCGAGGAGTTCAAGCCCAAGCTCATCATTGCGGGCGCTTCCGCCTACCCGCGCGTCATCGACTTCGAGCGCTTTGCCCAGATCGCCCACGAGAACGGTGCCGCGCTCATGGTGGACATGGCCCACATCGCCGGCCTCGTGGCCACGGGTGCCCACCCCAGCCCCATCCCGCATGCCGATGTGGTGACCACTACCACTCACAAGACGCTGCGCGGCACGCGTGGCGGTCTCATCCTGTGGAATAACGAGGAGCTTACTCGCCGCATGAACTCCGCCGTGTTCCCGGGCAGCCAGGGCGGCCCGCTCGAGCACATCGTCGCGGCAAAGGCAGTTGCCTTCGGCGAGGCGTTGCAGCCGAGCTTCGCCACCTACATCGATGCCGTATGCGCCAACGCGAAGGCGCTCGGTCGTGGCATGGAGAGTAAGGGCCTGCGTCTCGTGACGGGCGGCACCGACAACCACCTGCTGCTCGTGGACCTCACCACGGCAGGTGACGAGGTCACGGGTAAGGTCGCCGAGCACATGCTCGACGAGGTCGGCATCACGGTAAACAAGAACACCATCCCCGGCGAGAAGCGCAGCCCGTTCGTGACGAGCGGCATCCGCGTGGGTTCCGCAGCCATGACGACGCGTGGCTTTGGCGAGGCCGAGGCCGAGCGCATCGGTGAGCTCATCGGACAGACCGTCACGCACCTCGATGACGAGGCCGCGCTTGCGGCTGTCAAGGCCGAGGTCGCCGAGCTCCTTGCCGCACATCCCCTCTACCCCGAGCTAGGGTAGCCCCAACGGACATTGGATGGTCTCTTGGGGACTCCCCAGCGGGACCCATCCTTTCAATGCATTTCCATTATGAGACGCCCCAAGGGGCGTCTCTTTTTGCCGTCCTTATGTCGGCAAACTGCTTGGACGTCCGAGGCTTTACCATTTGATAAAAAGGGCTATAATGCAACGCGTTCGAATGATGTCGTTACGTGGAGGTGCTCTGTGGGCGGGGTCTGCGCCATTGTGGCGGGTTCCGTCTTTGGCGTCTTGGGAGCACTTCCGCCTGCGCTGTTGTTCGAGCGTGCGCTTAGGGGAAGTCGTCCCGTGGGTGTGACATTTGGCCTTGCGAGCATCATGCTGGCATTTACCGTGCACGTGTGCTCCGTTTTTGCGGTCTGGATAGTATCCCGCGAGGACGTTCTGTTCTTTGGCGCGGCAGAGGCAATCTCGTTCCTGCTCGTGTGGGTAGTCGAGGCGGTGAGGGCATGGCGTGACGCCCAGCGTGGCGCCGGTCCAGGAGAAAGGAAGAGCGGTGAATCCTCTCGATAAACTTGGCGAGGAGATGGATGAGCTTCTGGAGGGATTTACCTCTACGGCCATCCACGGCGATCTCAACAGGGGTGTCACGCAGTACACATTCTGGATGCTAGTGGCAAGCATCGTGCTACTGGTGCTCGTCTTCGTATTCAAGAAGAAGCAGGAGGCATGTGGGCTCGTACCCAAGGGCCGGTTCGTCAACGGCGTTGAGTTCTTGGTCGAGTATTGTCGTGACGACCTCTGCAAGGGGTTGCTGGGCGATACATGGCGCAAGCACTTCCCGTTCATCGCGTCGGTCTTTTTCTTCATCCTCGTGAACAACATCATCGGTGTCATTCCGGGCTGCAAGCCGGGCACTGGTTGCATCGGCACTACGGCTGCGTTGGCGCTGGTGTCATTCGTGTACTTCATCGTCGTGGGCATGAAGAGCAAGGGCGTGATTGGATACATCAAGAGTCTCGCCCCGGCTGGCGTGGCCTTCCCCATGAATGCCTTGGTGTGGGTCATCGAGCTCTTCTCGACCTTCCTTCGCCTCGTGACGCTTGCCGTTCGTCTCTTCTGCAACCTGTTTGCCGGCCATGTGGTCATGGGGACCTTTGCGATTCTGGCGTCGCTCTTCTTCATCCCTGTCATGCAACAGATCACGCCCGAGACCTTGGGCTTGGCTGGGGCCTCTATCTTCTGGATTGCGATTCTGCTCATCATCTACGCCGTCGAGCTCTTGGTCGCGGCCATTCAGGCATACGTCTTTACGCTGCTCTCGGCTGTGTACATCCAGCTTGCCGAGGCGGAGGAGCACTAAGTTTGGTTGTCTGCGGGTTCGCCCGCGGTCATAAGGTGGTTTTTTGGAATTCGTCGGGTGGTCCGGCGATTGACAAAGGAGGAATTGTGGGAGTCATTGGATACGGCCTTGGTGTAATTGGTGCGGCACTCGGCATTGGTCTCGCTGCTTACGGTGCGACGACCTCCATGGCACGTCAGCCTGAGGTTCAGGGTCGTCTGTTCACGGTCTTCATCTTGGCTTCGGCATTCGTCGAGGCACTCGCACTGATCGGCTTCGTCGTTACGCTTATCGCTGGTGCCTAAGAGCGCTCACATACGACGATTCCGAATATGGAGGTTCGAATGAACGCGAAGAATCTGGCCCCTGCGCGTACCGTAGCCGGTCTAAGCGGTGCTGTGCTCGCCGCCCTCGCAACGGCACCGACAACGGCTTATGCGGCAGGAGCAGACATCCTCATTCCCAAGCCGGCGGAGTTCATACCGGCGCTCATCGCATTCTTGGCGATTTGGCTTATTCTCGCCAAGCTTGCATGGCCGATGATTATCAAGACGCTTGACGCTCGCGAGGAGAAGATTGCGGGCGACATTAATGCAGCCGAGCAGACGCGTGCAGACGCAGAGACCACTGCCAAGGAGGCACAGGATTCGCTTGCTGCCGCTCATCGTGAGGCACTCGACATCATCGCTGCTGCCAAGCGCGAAGGTGAGGACGAGCGTGCAAAGATCATTGCCGAGGCGCAGACAAGCGCCAATGGCATTATCGCCAAGGCTCACGAGGCTGTGGAGAACGAGCGCGAGAAGGCCATGATCCAGCTCTCCGGCCAAGTCGTGGACCTTTCGGTAGAGATCGCGTCCAAGATCATCGGCGACGCCCTCGACGAGACCGAGCAGCGCCACTTGGCCGAGAAATATCTCTTGGAAGTGGGGAGCCTCAATGACTAGCAAGGCCATCGAAAAGCAGAGAATCGAGAAGTACGCTCGCTCGCTGCTTGACGCGGCCCGAGGCGAGGGGCGCGCGCCGCGTGACGTGCAGCAGCTTCGTCATGCCATCAAATTCTCGCCCGAGGTGCTCGAGACCCTCAAGCGCATGACGGACGAGAGCGACCTCACGCTGCTCGAGCAGGTCTATGAGGACCTGAGGAACATGCTCGACAATGAGGACGAGACGGTAACGGTGGACGTGACGACCGCCGTGCCAATGGATGCCTCGTTGCGTGCTGAGGTTCGCAAGAAGTGCGCCAAGGACTTTGATGGCGCGCCGATCTTCTTGGTCGAGCACGTCGAACCGAAGATTCTGGGCGGCATTATTCTAGAGGCGCGCGGCCAGCGCCGTGATGCTTCCGTTCGGGCCCAGCTCATGAACATCCGCAAGACGCTCTCGGCGTCCTTCAGAGGAGGTGACGTGTAGTGAGCGACCAGACCACAAATCAGCCAAAGACCGTCATCGACGCTTCTGTCATCATGAATGGGCTCCGCAAGGAGCTTGGCGAGATTTCGTTCTTTGTGGACCGACAAGAGGCGTCGACCGTCGCCGAAGTCGGCGACGGTATTGCGCGCGTGCTGGGTCTGCGATCGGCTATGTCGGGCGAGCTGCTTCGCTTCACGAGTTCTGCGACGGGCCGTAACGTCTACGGTCTCGCACAGAACCTCGAGGAAGACGAGGTCGGTGCCGTACTCTTTGGCGAGGTCGATACCATCAAGGAAGGCGACGAGTGCACCACGACGGGTCGCGTCATGGACATCCCCGTCGGTCGCGCGATGCTCGGTCGCGTCGTCAACCCCTTGGGCCAACCGCTAGACGGCCTCGGCCCCATCGACGCTACGCACCATCGGCCCATCGAGTTCAAGGCTCCCGGCATCATGGAACGACAGCCGGTGTGTGAGCCCGTGCAGACGGGCCTTATGGCGATTGACGCCATGGTGCCCATCGGACGTGGTCAGCGCGAGCTGATCATCGGCGACCGCAAGACGGGAAAGACGGCCATTGCCATCGACGCAATCATCAATCAGCGCGATACCGACGTGATTTGCATCTACGTGGCCATTGGTCAGAAGGCATCGACCGTTGCAGCAATTCGCGAGACCTTATCGCGCCACGACGTTCTCGACAAAACCGTCATCGTCTCGGCGACGGCGGCAGACTCCGCCCCGCTGCAATACATTGCGCCCATGGCCGGTGCAGCTATCGGTGAGTTCTTCATGTACAACGACGAGCAGGGCAACCCGGCAGATGCCGAGCATCCCGGTGGGCATGTTCTGGTGGTCTACGATGACCTCTCCAAGCAGGCTGTTGCCTATCGTCAGATGTCGCTCACGCTTCATCGTCCGCCCGGACGCGAGGCATACCCTGGTGACATCTTCTACCTCCACTCCCGTTTGCTCGAGCGTGCGGTCAAGATGAGTGACGAGAATGGCGGCGGCTCCATGACGGCCTTGCCAATCATCGAGACGCAGGAAGGCGACGTCTCGGCATACATTCCGACGAACGTCATCTCCATTACCGACGGGCAGATCTACCTGCAGTCGAGCTTGTTCTTCCAGGGTCAGCGCCCGGCAGTGGACGTGGGCATCTCGGTGAGTCGTGTCGGTGGTGCGGCGCAGCTTGCAGCCATGAAGCAGGTGGCAGGAACGCTTCGCCTCGACCTGGCAAGCTATCGAGAGAAGCAGGCGTTCAGTCAGTTCGGCTCCGACCTGGACGAAGCGACGCAGTATCAGCTCAATCACGGTGCCCACATGATGGAGCTTCTCAAGCAGAAGCGCTATGCGGCACTTGACGTGGCGGATCAGGTTATCGCGATCTTCGCGGCAAAGGAGAACTTCGTAGACGATCTCGATTTGTCGATGGTCGTGCCGTTCCGTGATGAGCTTGCTGGCTACATGCAGGACCGTTACGCGAAGTTGCGCGAGATCGTCCGCCAAGGTCGTCTCTCGAGCGAGACCGAAGATGCGCTTCGATCTGCCATCGAGGCATTCAAGGCGCAGTTCATGGCCGACCACGGCATCGTTATGGAAGAGGCGCAAGCAGAAGAGCCTGTGCCAGGGTTCGCGGACTAGGGGCGCTAGGGTATGGCAAACCTCCGCGAGATAAAGGCGCGCATCGATTCCGTCAAGAGCACGATGCAGGTTACGCGCACGATGGAGATGATCTCCACGGCGAAGATTCGGCGTGCGCTCGAGCGTGCGCAGGAGGCGGAGCCGTACAAGGAGGCCATCACGCACATGCTGTCCCACGTGGCGGGTGCAAGTGCGCGTTCGGACGAGCCTCTCTTGCAAAGACACGAAGCGGAACGCTGCGTGCTGTTTATCCTTATTGCCTCCGACCGAGGCATGGCAGGAGGGTTCAACATCCAGCCGCAGCGCACGGTTCAACGCGAGATGGAGAATCTGGAGAAGCGTGGCGTCAGCTGCGAGCTCATTACCTGCGGGCGTCGTCCGACCGAGTACTTCACGGCGCGAGGCCGCCAGCCGGTGCTCTCGTTCCAAGGCAACTCGTCGGAGCCGACGATGGATGACGCAGACCGCATTGCCTCCTACCTCATGGATGGCTACGTGCGCAACGTCATCGACCGTGTGGTGCTGTACTACAGCCATGCGCGTAACCGTGTCGACCAAGAGTTCGTTACCGAGCAGGTTCTGCCCGTGACGGCGCACGATCTCGTCATGGTCAACGCGCCGCGCGAACCCGAGGCCATTACGCCCATCGAGGGTCAGCGCAACTCGGAGTACGAGTTCGAACCGTCTGCCTCGCAGGTGCTTGGCTTCCTCATGCCTGCCTACATCCGTACCATCATCTACCACGCCCTTCTTGACTCGGCGGCGGCCGAGCACGGCGCGCGTCGACGCGCCATGCAGTCGGCTACCGACAACGCCAAGGAGGTCATCACGGCACTCAGCCGTACGTATAACCGTGAGCGTCAGGGATCGATTACCACCGAACTCACAGAAATTATCGCGGGAGCGTCCGCATTGGAGGACAAGTAATGGGAGCGAACAACGAGCAGGTCTTCGAGCGAGCAGCGCTCAGCCTCATGCGCAAGAGCGCAGGTGTGGGCACCATCGTCCGCATCGTCGGCCCGGTTGTGGACGTGCGCTTCGAAGACGAGGTGCCCGCCATCTACTCGGCACTTCTGGTCGATGCACACACGCCGGTTGGCCATGTAAAAACGGTGCTCGAGGTCGAGTCGCAGCTGCCGGGTCGCGTGGTGCGTACGGTAGCCATGAGCTCTACCGATGGCCTTACGCGTGGCCTCAAGGCCACAGACACGGGCGAGCCCATGACCATGCCAGTGGGCCCCGAGACCCTTGGTCGCGTGTGGAACGTCATGGGTGAGCCAGTAGACGGCAAGGGTATGCCCGAGAACGTCCAGCGTTACCCCATCCATCATCCGGCTCCGGCATTCCGCGAGCTGACGACGAACACCGAGATCTTCGAAACCGGCATCAAGGCCATCGACCTGCTCGAGCCGTATGTGCGCGGTGGCAAGACGGGCCTCTTTGGCGGTGCGGGTGTCGGCAAGACGGTTCTCATCCAGGAGCTCATCAACAACCTCGCGCAGGAGCACGGCGGCACGTCCGTCTTCACGGGCGTCGGTGAGCGTACGCGCGAAGGCACCGACCTGTACCTCGAGATGACGGAGTCGGGCGTTATCGAGAAGACGTGTCTCGTATATGGTCAGATGAACGAGCCGCCTGGAGCACGTCTGCGCGTCGGTCTGGCGGGCCTCACCACTGCGGAGTACTTCCGCGATCAGGGCCAGGACGTTCTGCTCTTCATCGACAACATCTTCCGCTTCTCTCAGGCGGGCTCTGAGGTTTCGGCCCTTCTCGGGCGCATGCCGTCTGCAGTCGGCTACCAGCCTACGCTCGCAACCGAGATGGGCGAGCTGCAGGAGCGCATCACGTCTACGCGTGAGGGGTCCATCACCTCGGTGCAGGCCGTCTACGTCCCTGCTGACGACCTCACCGACCCCGCACCCGCCACGACCTTCACGCACCTCGACGCGACGACGGTTCTCTCGCGCTCCATCACGGAGCTGGGTATTTACCCGGCGGTTGACCCCTTGGCAAGTTCGTCGGGCGCTCTCGACCCCGAGATTGTGGGTGAGGAGCACTATCGCGTGGCCGAGAAGACGCAGGAGATCCTCCAGGAGTACTCAGACCTGCAGGACATCATCGCGATTCTGGGCATGGACGAGCTCTCTGAGGAGCAGCAGCTCACCGTAGCGCGTGCTCGCAAGGTGCAGCAGTTCCTCAGCCAGTCGTTCCACGTCGCCGAGAAGTTCACGGGCAACCCGGGTTCGTACGTGCGCGTGGAGGATACCGTGCGCTCGTTCGCCGCCATCGTCGATGGCGAGTGCGACGATATCCCCGAGCAGGCGTTCCGCTATGCGGGCAACATCGACGACGTTCGCGCGCGTGCGGCAGCAATGGCCGGCGAGGGGAAGTAGCGCATGGGCACGATTCAATGCCAATTTGTTCGCCCCGACCGGCTCCTCTTCCAAGGTGAGGTAGATCACCTCGTCTTGGTCGCAGAATCGGGCGAACTCGGCGTGTGGCCATCGCATGCACCAATCATTGTGGCGCTCGGCGATGGGGTGGTCCGGCTGTATCGCCTCGAGTCAGACGGTGGTGGTCAGCTTGACATCATCGTCTCGGGTGGCTATGCCGAGGTGAAGGACGACCAGGTCATCGTCTTGGCAGATCACGCGCGGAGATCGGACGACATCGAGCCCGACGTGGTGAACGAGACGCGTGCTGCGGCGCAAGCCAAGCGCGACAAGCTGCCGGAGGGCGATCACCGACGCTTGTACTACGACAACAAGATCAAGTGGTGCGACCTACTCCTGAGCTATGTGTAGGTCAACCTAAAGGTGGTGCCACGAAGCACGCGGCATCGAACGAGGGGCCTCTCCGGCATCCGCTTGTCGGGAAGGCCCCCTGCCATGCCTGCCAAGTGCCCCGCGCTGTGGAGAACGGTGAGTTATGGCCGTATGCCCGTCAGTCGCTAGCACCCTTTGTTCCTTGTGGTAAGCTGTAGCCACATACTCAATCGTACTCAAAATGGAGGCCAGTATGGAAGTCATCTGCGTTGAGGGAGGATATCCCGTTACAGGCAAGGTATCGGTGGAAGGTGCGAAGAACTCCGCGCTCAAGCTGATGGCGGCTACCATTCTGGCTCCCGGCGTCACCACGCTCAAGAACGTGCCCAATATCGCCGACGTGCATGTCATGGGCAAAGTGCTGAAGGAGCTCGGGGCGATAGTCCAAGTGGTTGATGAGCATACGTTGCGCATCGATACCTCCACGGTGGACAGCTGGGAGACACCTTACAGTCTCGTGACGCGCATGCGTGCCTCAACGGCGGTCCTTGGGCCCCTCATTGCCCGCTTTGGCAAGGCGATCGTTGCGATGCCTGGTGGCTGCAACATTGGTGCACGGTCCATCGACATGCATATCCTGGGCCTTGAGGCGCTTGGCGTTGAGTTTGACGTCGATCATGGCGATATCTACGCCACCGCGCCCAACGGTTTGACAGGGACCACGGTGAACCTCGAGTTTGCGAGCGTGGGAGCGACGGAGAACCTCATCATGGCTTCCGTGCACGCTAAAGGCATCACCACGATTGACAACGCCGCACGTGAGCCCGAGATTCAGGACTTGGTAGACATGCTCAACGAGATGGGTGCCGACATTCGTGGTGCGGGCACGCCCGTCATCGAGATACACGGTGTGGGGGAGCTGCACCCCGTAACGCATTCCGTCACGGGCGACCGTATAGAGGCAGGTACCTTTGCGGCCATCGGCGCCCTCGTGGGCGAACCCATCACCGTGCGTGGCTTCGAGCCGGATCATCTTGGCCTTGTGTTGCGTAAGTACGAGCAGATGGGCATCGAAGTCAAGCGTGGCCATCGCTGCATTACGGTCAGCCGGAGTCGGCCAATCTCTGCGGTAGATATCCAGACCCTTCCATTCCCTGGATTCCCTACCGACATGCAGGCTCAGACCATGTGCCTGCTCGCGCTCGCGCAGGGCACCTCCATCGTCACCGAGAACGTGTTTGAGAATCGTTTCATGTTTGCGAGCGAGCTGCAGCGCATGGGGTCCGACATCACCATTCAAGGCCATCATGCCGTCGTGCGAGGCGTCTCGGGACTCTCGGGCGCCGAGGTGCGCTCGCCCGACTTGCGTGGCGGTGCAGCGCTGGTCATGGCGGGTCTCGTCGCAGATGGTATGACGACCGTGTTGGACATCTATCACATCGATCGTGGCTACGAGCGATTCGTCGAGAAGCTCACCGCGCTTGGTGCGCACGTCAGTCGCAAAGAGGTGCCAGATATGGAAGCACTTGACGTGTAGGGGGTCTTGCTATGTCGCGTACCGACCTGCCCCACGGGCACAAGCTCTCCATGGCGGGAGAGGACTACTTGGAGGCGATATACCGCTTGGCGCATGACGATCCCGACGGGGGCGCGGGAGGTGTGCGCTCTGTCGACGTTGCGGATCTGCTCGGCGTGTCGAAGGCCAGCGTGAGCAAGGCATTGTCGTCGCTTCGGGATGCCGGAATGGTCGAGCAGGCGCGCTATGGCCGTGTGACGCTCACCTCCGAGGGTCGTGAGTACGCTCGACGTGTATGGCGTAGTCACCGTGCTCTTCGCGCGTTCCTCATCGGAGACTTGGGCGTGGATGAGGACGTGGCAGACGAAGAGGCCTGCCTCATGGAGCATTACCTCTCGGAGGATACCATCGACCGATGGTGCGATTATCTCGAGAACGAGGGTCACTCCATCTAGGCGTGGTATCCGGAAGGCCGCATACCGCCTGTCAATGGCCATTTGCAGACGAATGAGTTTGGTCCGTATGGTTCATGGGTAGCATAAAAAAGCTCGTGAAGCGATGTACTACCACTTTATGAACCATGAAGGGACCCTAAACATGAAGTCCATCATTCCGGCGGCAGGCCTTGGCACTCGATTCCTTCCAGCAACGAAGTGCTCACCTAAGGAGCTCTTGCCCGTACTCGACAAGCCAGTTATCCAATACGTGGTAGAGGAAGCGCTCGAGCCTGAGGGCGTCGACGCAGTCGTCATTGTCAACTCCCACGAGAAGCCTCAGATTGAGAGCTACTTTGCTGAGGACAAGGCCTTTGAGGACATGCTCCGCTCACGGGGCAAGGGTGCGCTTGCGGATGCGGTGCACGAGGCTGGTGCGCTTCCCGTCTCGTTTGTCTACCAAGACGACCCCAAGGGCTTGGGGCATGCGGTGTACTGCGCGAAGGACGAGATGGACGGTGACCCGTTCTTCGTGTTGCTGGGCGACTACTTTGTGCCCGATCGTCAGATGTGCGTCAACATGCAGAAGGTCTCGCGAGAGCACAACGGTGCTTCCGTCATTGCAGTTGCTCCCGTTCCTGCGGATCAGGTGAACCGCTATGGCATCATTGCCGGCGAGTGCGTTGGGTCGCTTGACGGCGCTGCCACCGCAGACGAGGAGGAAGGCGCCGTCTGGAAGGTGACGGGCATGGTGGAGAAGCCTTCGGTTGAGGAGGCACCGTCACATCTCTTCATCGTGGGACGTTACCTGCTTTCCCCGCGCATTATGGACCTGCTCGCAACTCAGGGCAAAGGTGCAGGCGGCGAGATTCAACTCACCGACGCCATGCTGCGGCTCCTCGACGAGGAGGAGATGTACGCGCTCGTGGTCGATCCGGACCAAGGCTGCGATACGGGCACGCCTGCCGCATGGGCAGCGACGAACGCACGCATGGCGCTCGCCGATCCTGCACAAAGGGCGGCGTTCATCGAGGCCCTTGGCAAGGACGTTAAACTGGGGTAAGCATGCAGATCATACGGTTCAGCGCAAAGGGATGGCGCACACGATTTGACGACGGATTCGACGAGGTCAATGTCGCGCGCATCGCCGACGCATTCGCCTACATATGGGCTCGAGCTCGTCCTGGGGCAACAGTGTACATCGGCTACGACACGCGCATGGCAGGTCCGCGTTTCGCAGGAACCGCAGCGCGCGCTATAGCGGGACGCGGGCTTAAAGCGGTGGTCTCTGAGGCTCCGTGCCCAACGCCGGCGTTGGGGTGGACCGTCTCGCGTGACGAATCCGCGGTAGGCGCCATCATGATTACTGCTTCTGGTGCGCCAAGCGAATACGGGGGCATATCTGCGCGCGGGGCAGACGGCGGTCCCGTCTCTGAGGAGTTCTACGACGCTGCGGCGCGCATTGTTTCGTCGGCACCGGTTGATTGTCGCGGCGAGTTCACGACGGCCGACATCGTCAGTCCCTACCTCGAGAACCTCACCACGCTCGTCGATGGGCGTGCCATAGCACAGAGGGCACCCGAGATCGTCGTGGACGCGATGCACGGCTCGGGCAGAGGCTACCTTGCCAGTGTGCTCAGAAGGCTTGGCTGCAGGGTGCACGAGATTCATGGGGAGCTACTTGCCGACTTTGGTGGTCTGCAACCAACACCGGTCGAACCATGGACGGAAGTCTGCGAGCATGCAGTGCGCTCCTTTGGGTGCGATGCGGGATTTGCGCTTGATGGGGACGCGGATCGCTTGGGCCTCGTAGACGAGACGGGCACCTTCGTCACGCCTCACCGCATGGTGCCGCTGGTGATGCAACACCTGGTAGAAGACCGCAACGAGGTCGGCCGCGTTGTCGATACGTACTCGAGTTCGGCATACGTGCGCAGGCAGGCAGAGCGACTCGGTTGCCCGTTCACGGCAGTGCCGATGGGCTTCTCGCGCGTGTATCGTGAGTTCATCGAGGATGACGTTCTGATAGGTGCTGACGAGTTTGGCGGCGTGTGCATGCCAGCGCACTTCAAGGAACGAGACGCACTGATTACGGCCCTTCTTTTGGTCGAGATGATGTGCGTACGCGGGCAAAGCATCGCCGAACTGGTTGCAGAGCTGGAGGAGGATCTGGGCACCTTGCACTATATTCGGCGCGATATGAGGCTCGATGTGGCGTCGATTCAAGCATTTAGAAACATCCTCCCCGGCCTGTATCTGCCCGAGGTGTGTGGCCAGCGTCCGGTGGGTGTGGGCCATGCAGATGGGTTGGTGCTGAGGTTCGGCGACGATTCGTGGGTGCAGCTCAGGCCGTCACGCACCGAGGCTTTGGTGCGCGCCTGCGCGGAGGCACGGGATGTGCGCCGGGCGGAGAGGCTCGCAGAGGAAGCCTGCGAAGGCGCCCTGCGGGCTCTTCCATAGAAGCGACGGCGCGCCGCGGGAGACGCTCTCCCGCGGCGCGCCACGGCATTGGGCCGAATTGAAGGGTGGCGTAAAGGTGCTCGTAGATGTGTTAACCAGCGAGCGCCAAGAGACATTTGTGGAGGAAATGTGTACTGCCACATTCTCGTCCCAAAGAGCAGGGGACGGGCGTAACATACCTCCTTGCGCGGCGCACGAGCCCGCGCGGCGAACCTTGAAAACCGGATACTGCGATCGAATGAGATCGGAGAAGACAGACCAGCGAAAATTCAAGGCTCCGTGGCCGCCGAGGGCGGCCGGGGAGCCCCGAAATTCCTTGAGAAGGAAGTCGTTTTTTCGTGAATCACGGATCAGCGGAACACCGGCCGGGCGGACCGAGTTCTGGAGCATCCTCCGGCGCGAGCCGGAGTGTAACTTTTGAACGGAGAGTTCGATCCTGGCTCAGGATGAAC
>JAFWIE010000090.1 GCA_017533825.1 Atopobiaceae bacterium
CACCCCCACGGGTGACGCCGACCCCCTCGCCGGCAAAGCCATAGCCCGCCTCGCCATCACCGCCGACTGCGACGGCAAGACCCTCGCTTCCACCCAAGCCATCTACAGCACCCGCCAGCCCGTCACCGTAGCCTACATCAACGCCGACGGCACCACCGACGAGGCCAGCGCCATCGCCCTCGACGGCACGGAGACCAGCCTCGCCGCCGGATGGTACTTCGTGGGCAAGGACATCAGCTACACCCAGACCCTCACCCTCGGCGGCAACGTCCACCTCATCCTCGCCGACAACTGCCACATGAACGTCGGAACGAGCGGGGAGAGAATCGAGGAAAAAGGCATCGAGCCCGACGACAACTTTGAAATTGACGAATTACCGACCCTCACCATCACCAGCGAGAGCCTCGGCGAAGACATGGGCCACCTCAGCGTCTATACCACCGGCAATGCCCGTCAGTGCATCACCACCGGCACCATCGACATCAACGGCGGCAACATCACCGCCGACACCGACGGAAGAGCTGCCTTCCCCATCTATGCCTTCTGGGACCTCACCATCAACGGCGGCACCGTCACCGCCACCACCGCCGGCACCGATGCCCATGCCATCAAAGCCGGGAACTTCAACTACAACGGCGGCAACGTCACCGCCACCGCCACCGGCACCAACGCCACCGGCATCCTCGCCATGGCCGACGACGGCACCGCCCTCACCCTCGGCTGGACCCGCCCCGCCGACCGCATCACCGCCAGCAGCATCAGCACCGGCGAAGGCGGCACCGTAGCAGTAGCCGACGGCAAGGCCCTCACCGACGGCAGCGGCCACATCTACACCGGCACCCTCACCGCCAGTGAGCTCAGCGGTTTTGCCGCTGAGACCACCCTCCAGCCCTGCCTCGCCCTGGCCGACGCCGCCGACAACAACGCCGCCATCACCGACCACGCAGGCCAGACCCTCGCCGTAGCCCTCAGCGGCCGCACCCTCTACAAGGACGGCTCCTGGAACACCCTCTGCCTGCCCTTCGCCGTTGACCTGACCGCCAGCGGCACCCTCAGCGGCGACAACGTGCAGGCCATGACGCTCAACACCGCGACGAGCACCTTCGCCGACGGCACCCTGACCCTCAACTTCACCGCCGCCGAGACCATCCCCGCCGGCACGCCCTTCATCATCAAGTGGGACAACACGGGCGTTAACATCGAGAACCCCGTCTTTGAGGGCGTCACCGTCAGCAACACCACGAATAACGCTACCGTCGAGGGCGTGCTCACCTTCACCGGCACCTACGTCCCGAAGGACATCGGAGAGAATGGCGACAACACCATCCTCTACCTCGGCGCCGCCAACAAGCTCTACTATCCCACGAAGACCATGACCATCGGCACCCACCGCGCCTACTTCCAGCTGGCCGACGGCATCACCGCCGGCGACCCCACCTCGCCGCAGCAGGCCCCCGTCCGCGCCTTCGTCCTCAACTTTGGCGACGACGAGCCCACAAGTGTAACTACTCCCCTCGCCCTTTGGAGAGGGGCCGGGGGTGAGGCTTGGTACACCCTCGACGGTCGCCGCCTCGACGGCCAGCCGACGGCTAAGGGCCTCTATATCCACGGAGGCAGAAAGGTAATAGTGAAGTAAATCTCTAAGGAGTCAAGGAGTAAAGGAGTAGGCTGCGCCAGAAAAACTCCCCAACTCCCAAACTCCTTAGAATAATAACAAAGTCTACGGACTCAAAGGACAGTCCTAAAAGTCCGAAAAGTCCGTAGACAAAAAGAACCCCCTAAGGAGTCAAGGAGTCAAGGAGTGGCTGCGCCAGAAAAACTCCCCAACTCCTAAACTCCTTAGACAAAGAAAAAAGAAACAATAAATCCATAGAGAACAATGAAAAAGAAGTATATGAAACCCGAGCAGCGCATCATCGTGCTGCAACATCAGAGCCATCTGCTCGTCGGCAGCGGCAAAGAAGTACAATCCCTCGGCAGCAGCGGCCCCTTCGACTATGAAGGCAGCGACGAGGACTACGATGGCCCCGTGAGATAACCCCACAGACCACAACCATCCCCCGCACGTCGCGGACGGCACTCATTCTGCTCCTCGCCACCCATCTGTTGGCCTGACGACCTTTGCTCGCTCAATGCA
>JAFWIE010000091.1 GCA_017533825.1 Atopobiaceae bacterium
CCCTGCCATAGCAAACGCAGGATCCAGCGGCGCCGGGGCGACCGTGGTCCTCACCATCCTTAAAACGAGATACGCACCCAGGTGGAAGGCCCGAACATTATCTACAGGGTCGCTCGAGGAGCGCCCTCACGGCACTTGCAGAGAGGGGTCCTTCCACCTGGCATCCGACCGTTCGAGGAACGGCCGGTACTCTGTTCCCGTCTTGATGACGGCGTGAGCCACGCGCGCCATCTTGGCGGTGAGCGCCGTCATCGCCTTGCGGCGACGGTCGGCATCGTCCGCGTGCCCGGCAATGTATCGTCCGAGCTTGTCGCGGAAGCTGTTGTCGCGCTGACGCGCGGCGACCTGGGCAGCCATCCAGAAGGTGCGGCGCAGGCGCGCGTTGCCGTATTTGGACAGCCTGGTGCGGCCGCGGAACGTGCCCGACTGGCAGGTCGCGAGATCGAGGCCGCAAAACTTCAGGAACTGGCGATGATGGTTGAAGCGGCGCAGATCACCGGCCTCGGCCAGGATGGTCAGCGCATTGATCGGACCGATGCCCGGAATGTTGCGCAGCAGCTGGTAGTCGACGTCATCGGCGAGCCGCGCATGGGCCAGCCGCTCGATCTCGTCGCGCTGGTGGATGAGGCTGCGGCCCTGTGCAATGACCATGCGGAACATGGTGACGGCGGCGGAGTCCTCCGGCACCGGCAGTGCCGTCGAGGCGAACGCCGTCTCGTAGATGTCGTTGATGAGGCGTGCCTTGGAGACCTTGCGGCCGATGAGCGGCCACGCCGCGGCCGAGAACGCCTCGCGGTCCAGTGCCGTGATGGTGGCCGGCGTCGGAAACCGCTCGATGAGCGCGAGAAACCAGTCGGACCGGCTGTTACCTGCGAAGCGGGCGATCTCGGGGAAGTACAGCGGCAGATAGTGGGTCAGGATCCGGTGCCAGGTCTGCGTTTTCATCCTGGAGATCGTCTCGTGGGTCTTCGAGAGTTCCTGCAGGTCATTGATGCCCGCGGCGAGCGGGTCGACGTAGCGCTGCGTCGCACCGATCCGCAGCATGTGGAGGATGACCTGCGCGTCCTTGGGGTCGTTCTTGTCCCAGCCATTGTGCAACGCCTCGCGTGTTCGGGCGAGCGCGACCGACGAGATGAGGCGCAGCTCAAACCCCGCCGTCAGCAGCCGGTGCGCCAGCGTGCGATGGTAATTACCCGTCGCCTCGAACCCGACGATGATGGGACGACCGATGGCAGCGAGCTGCTCGACGAAGCCGTCATAGTCCTCCTTGGTCGCCATGACGGTCATCCGCCGGCGCCGGCCGCCTTCCGGTCGCTCGATAAGGACCTCCTGCCGGTTCTTGGACATATCGATGGCTACCAGCACGGCGCCGGCAGGCGTAGAGGTGAGCTTGGTCATGGTCGGTCGGCCTCCAAAGTGTTGTCTCGACAACCTCACTTTAGATACCTGCTGACCGACCATGGCTTGCCCTGATGAAGCCTGCGGCCGCTTCGCGGCCTTGCCTTCATCAGGGCCATAGCGGCCCCCGAACCAGCGCTTCCCAATGTGCTACGG
>JAFWIE010000002.1 GCA_017533825.1 Atopobiaceae bacterium
AGCACCACTACGTCGCCCTCTCCGCCGTGGCGCGGAAGCTCTGCGGCGTGATCCTGGCCCTCCTGAGGGAGCGCAGGACGTACGAGCGCAGGAGCCCCGTGCCCTATGCGGCCGAGCCTCCCGAGGAGTAGGCCGCGGCCGCGGCCGCCCGTCGAAAACCGAACCACGGGGGCGGGATCCTCGCCCATCCCCGCAGGCGCGGGCAGCGGGGCCATTCCCTCATGCGAAAACGCATTCCGGTCCAATCCATTTATCACCATATTCCGTTATCAAAGATCAATCGAACTTTTTTCCGTTTCCTACTTGACAGAACTTAGCTGGTCTTTCTCAAACATCTTCGTCTTGCACCACTCACCTTAGAAACCTGTTCCGCAACTGCGTTATCTGCGCGTCGGTAACACCCAGCTCCTTGGCAAGGCAGCCCGTCACCGAGCCATATTCCTGCTTGAGCCAGTCCAACGCGTTGGTCATAGTTTGGGGGAACACCTGATCCTTGGCAATCATCACGCCGTCGAGCTCATCCTCCCTAACGCCCGAGTCGAGCAGCTGCTGCCGCTCCTGTGTGGCTGCCGCACCACACGCACCAAAGCTCAGAAGAGCAGCGAACGCCAAGACCAGAATCGGCTTTTTCGTTTGCATGAGCGCTCTATTTTCTCTTGTACTCAACGGAGTGGCGTAGAACATGAGTATAGCAGATACAAAGTAGGCCGCCCCGCTTGTATCCACCCTGAAATAGGTACAAATAGACAGGATATCGCTACCGCAGGAACTGTATAATGCCGTGTGCATATCGGGTAAGCCGTATGCACACGTAATTAATAGCGGCTTATCGCCTCAGATCAGTGACGCTGACCGCGACGTCGTGGCAGCGAGCCTGCTCACGCTGCCACGACGTCGTCAGGCGATAGGCCCTTTGCACTAAGCCGCGCTATGGGGAAGTCGTCGCCCGGATCTCGCACGCGAAGTTGCGCGAGCGTGGCGCAGGCCCCCTGACCTCGGCGGACGCCATTCGTCCCACGGCTGCGGCGAAGGTTTCGCGGCATGCTTTCGCGCGGGCCGAGCACGGTCCGTTCGAGATCGTCGCGGCGGCGCGTGCCGCGTATACGGGGTTCGCGCCAGAGGTCCCGGCAGATCAGCAACGCATCGGCTCCAGCATGCGGAGCATGGGCAGCATCGTTGCCCCGCACCTGGGACACCTGGACGGGTCCCGCCCGAGCATTCGCCTCAGCAGCTCGTCCCTGCAGGGCGGCGGCGCGGGCTCGGGCGTGGAGGTGAGCCTGCGGCAGAGCGCCAGCCGCTCGCGCTTGCCCCGACTCGCCAGGATGCCGTAGTGGCGCACCTTGCAGAACCCCTTGGGCAGCACATGCATGAGCAGACGGCGCATGAACTCGCAGGCGCGAACCGGCACTCGCGCACGCGGCCGTCCCTGGTGTCCCTGTACTCGAAGGCCACGACCCCGCCCGCGAGCGACTTGATGCGTGCGTTGGAGATCGCCACGCGGTGGGTGTAGCGCCCGAGGTAGGAGAGCACGCACCTGGCGTCGGCGAAGGGGCGCTTGCAGTAGACGACCCACGGGCGCTCGAACAGCTCCGACACCAGCGCCCCAAGCGCCCCGCCGTCCGCGAGGTGCGAGGCCGACCCGCCCAGGTCGAGCGTGGGCGCCAGCGCCCGCACGCCCTCCAGCATCTTGGCGCGGAACACCTTGGACATCGACTTGACCGGCGCGAAGAACTTGCTGCCGGTCCGCCGCCACGAGCCGCGATCGGTCAGCCCTCCCGACGGCACCACCATGTGCACGTGCGGGTGGTACTGGAGCTTGCGCCCCCAGGTGTGCGGCACGGCGACGGCTCCGGTCTTGGCCCCCAGCCACCTCGGGTCCGCCGCGAACGCCGTCACCGTGGCCCACGCGCAGCGGAACAGCAGGTTGTACATCTCGCGCTGGTTGCGCCAGAACAGGCAGGCGAACTCGTGGGGCACGGTGAACACGACGTGGTAATAGCCGACGTCCAGCAGGTCGCATCCCTCGCGCGCGACCCACCGCTCGCGCCGTATCGCCTGGCACTTCGGGCAGTGACGGTTCCGGCAGCTGTTGTAGCTTATCAGCTCGTGGCCGCAGCCCTCGCAGCGGTCGACGTGGCCGCCCAGGTCAGAGGTGCGGCAGGACAGCATGTCGTCGTAGGCCCTGCGCTGCTGGGCCGTGAGCGCGTGCGTCGCGAGGAACTCCTCCCCGTGGGCGCGCAGGACGTCCCGGACCTCTACAGCCATGCGGGGACCACGGAGTCGACGGGACTGGCGACGCCCTTGGCCATGTCTGCGACGTGCAGGTAGACCGCCGTGGACGACAGCGACGAGTGGCCCATGAGGGACTTGATGGTCATCAGGTCCGTGCCGTCCTCCAGCAGGTGCGTGGCGAAGCTGGCGCGAAGCGTGTGGAACGAGCGGCCCGCGGGATCCACGCCGGCCGCGCGCATGGCCGACCGCAGCGCGTAGCGGACCGCGCTGTCCGTCACGTGCGTGTAGCCGTACGGGCCGAGGAAGAGCCACCCCTCCTCGTGGCGCGGCCGGTAGGCCTCCCAGTACTCGCGAACTAGAGCCACCTAAGAGCCACGTCTGTTCTCAAAGACGAAGAGGGCCCGCCGCAACTGCGACGGGCCCCGATCTTGCGCGCGCGCCTGGAGTATGGCTACTTGGCTTTGGCGGACTTCCAGCCGGAGATGGCGCCCGTGTAGGTGGTGCCGGACTTCACGCGGTACGGCCTCACGCGGACGTAGTAGGTCTTGCCGGACTTCAGGCCCTTGATCGTGACCGACGCCTTGGACTTGGAGACCTTCTTGGTGGCCACGAGCTTGCCGCCCTTCTTGGCGTAGACGAACACCTTGAAGCCGCCGGTCGCAGACTTGTCGGCCTTCCAGGTGACCTTTATCGTGCCCTTCGCCTTGCCCGAGGAGGCCTTGACCTTGGAGACGCCCTTGAGCCAGCACGGCGAGGCCGCCGACCACTTGCCGCTCACCTTGCCGCTGACGCCGCGGACGCGGAACTCGTAGGCAACGCCCGCCTTGAGGCCGGTGACGGCCTTCGACTTGCCCTTTACGGAGACGGCGGCCCACTTCTTGGCGCCGGCCTTCCTCCACTGGAGCTGGTAGGCCTTAGCACCCTTGGCGGCCTTCCACGAGACGGCCACCTTGCCCTTGGAGGGGTAGGCGACGGTCGTGGGCTTGGACGCCTTGGCGACGGCGACGGTCGGCGTGGGGGTCGGCGTCGGGGTCGGAGCGGGCTCGTCCTTCTTCGCGATGGTCGAGGTAATGCTCTGCGGCGCGGAATCCGTGTGGTTGGCGTCGCCGGCGACCTTATACCAGACGGTGTAGGACTTGGCCTCGGTGGCGGTGGGGACCTTCTCGGAGAAGGACTTGCCGTCGAGGCTGTACTGCATGGTGCCGCCCTCCGCGGTGCCGGCCTCCACGAGGGCCTGTGCCTTGCCGTTGTAAGTGAGGGACCTTGCCTTGGGGGCGGTGACCTTCGGGGCGGCCTTGGCAATCTTGGCAATCACCTTCTGCGGCTCGCTGTCGTTGTGGTTCTCGTCACCTACGACCTTGTACCAGACGGTGTAGGACTTGGCATCGGTTCCCGTGGGGACCTTGTCGGACCAGGCCTCGCCGTCAAGCGAGTACCGCATGGCGCCGCCCTTGGCGGTGCCGGCCTCCACGAGCGCCTGTGCCTCGCCGTTGTAGGTGAGGGACCTCGCCTTGGGGGCGGTGGCCTTCGGGGCAGCCTTGGCAATCTTGGCAATCGCCTTCTGTGGCTCACTATCGTTGTGGTTCTCGTCGCCGATGACCTTGTACCAGACGGCGTAGGACTTGGCATCGGTTCCCGTGGGGACCTTGTCGGACCAGGCCTCGCCGTCGAGCGAGTACCGCATCTCGCCGCCCTTGGCGGTGCCGGCCTCCACGAGCGCCTGTGCTTCGCCGTTGTAGGTCGGATTCGTGGCCTTGGGCGCCGTAACCGTGGGGTCGGCCTTGGCGATGCTCGATGTCGCTTCCTGCGGCTCGCTGTCGGCGTGCTGGTCGTCGCCCACGGCCTTGTACCACACGGTGTAGGACTTGGCATCGGTTCCCGTGGGGACCTTGTCGGACCAGGTCTCGCCGTCGAGCGAATACCGCATGGCGCCGCCCTCGGCGGTGCCCGCGGTCACGAGCTCCTGGGCCTTGCCGTTATGGGTGGGGTTGGTCGCCTCGGGCGCCGTGGTGACCTTGGCCACGGGCGTTGGGAACTGCACCTTCTTGTACGCGCTTAGGTCCTGCCCATCGGCACTGATCGCGATGACAGCCTTGTCCGCGGTGCCCGCCTCGTCCGTCCAGCCCATGCCGGCGACGACGGCATTGGTGACAATGCCCTCGATGGCCTGTTTGCCGCCGGAGGCAGTGACGGAGGCGATGTCGCCATCGATCGTCACGTTGCCGGGCGGTTCTCGCGCGCCATACTTCTGGGTGTAGATGCCACTGCCATTTGCGCCGCCCGTGGCGCTCACGATTCCGCCGCTGATCGTCACGGTGCCTGGCCCATCATTTGTGGAATTGGCAGAGATACCATTGCCATTGCTGGCGGTGGCGGTGACCTCCCCACCGCGAATCGTCACGCTATCGCCGAATATGCCGCTCCACTCGCCGCTGGCCTTGACGGTACCGCTGCTAATCGTGACTCTTTTGCCGTTGATGCCGCCGTCGGCTTCGACGGTGCTGTCGTTGGTTATAACGACATCCCCCTCCCTAGCGATGATGCCGCTGTTCACGCCGGTAGCGTCGACCACGCCCTTGTCGATCGTCACGTCACCCAAACCACTGATGCCCTCGGCCACGCTCGTTGCCGTGAGCTTGCCCTCTCCGGTAATGGCGAGGCCTGAGTACTCGCAGAAGATGCCCGCGACCACGTCCGCTTCCTCGCCGCTGACGTCGACCGTGCTGTCCGACGCCACCACGATCGTGAGCGGGTCCGTCCCCGTGTAATAGATACTGTAAGAGTGGCTGACGTTCTCGACATCATTAAAAACGTGCCCCGTCGTGATGTTCGCCCCCTTCAGCGTCAGGGTAGCGGGGGTGCCGTCCTTGGCGGGCGAGAAGCTCACCTTGCCCTCATTTGCAGTGCCCTTCAGCACGTCGCCCATGTTCTCTTCTGTCACCTGCGTGCCGCCGACCCAGAGGGGGTACTCCTGTGCGATTGTCTGGAGCGTAACATCGTAGGGAAGGGCAGCACTTTCGCTCAGTGGCACTGTTTCATCGGGGTCTGTTGCAGTTATCGTATACGTTGGCGTTGCGTCCGCACGCGCCGTCTTAGTCATCCACGGCACCAGCCCGACCGCCAGCGCCAGCGCGACGCCGAGCAGCGCCGCCGGGAGCCCTCTCGTGCTTGTTTTCATGAGCCTTCCTTTCCGACCTTCCGCGCGGCCGCCGCAACCGCGCCAAATCCGCCATATTAAAGAAACCGCCGAACCTCGCGGGGCCTTTCTGCCCTGCAAGTCCGGCGGTCATCGGTCGCGTATATAGTTGCATGCGGTTCTCTGGAGGAAGACGCGGCACGCCGTGCCGTGAGGAGCGTGGAGCCGTTCCGCATGCCTGTCAAGCCCCCCTCCCAAGGCACCCGATCCTGCCCGGGCAGCCCCCTCTGATCCAACATAGTAAATATAGCACTCCCGAGCGCCGCCCCGGCTTGCGAATGCGCAGGCATTCCGCACTGTCATACCCGAGAATTCCCGAGGGCGGCGAGCGGTCGGAATCAGGGGCGAGACGGAGGGGAGGATTTCGCCCTGCCCCGCGCACCGCACTGCCGCGCCTACCGCTCCCACCTGCCATTCCTCTTCTGGCGCTTCCGTATGCTACCCTGCGTTCCTCCTCATCTGGGTCAACCTTTCTGGGCGAAGGAGTCAACCTTCGCTCAAGCTCGATGGGCTGGCGCTCGCCGTCGCTATGGCAGAAAGCAAAAGAAGGCGTCGACTCCCCCGTCGAGCGGCTCCGCCCGAGCGTGTTATTATTTATCGACATGGACACGCTGCACAGCGCGGGTTACGCGCGCAAAGAAAAGTGAGACGCCATGTCAAAGAACATCCAGACGATGGAGCGGTTCGTGGAGGCGCAGAACAACCACGACTCCGCTGCGGTGGTCGCGTGCTTTGCGCCGGACTTCCGTCGCAAGTCCGCCGAGACCGGTTGGGAGGAGATGGGCGCGGGTAACTACGCCGACATGTCCGATCGCTACTGGGCGGCCTTCCCCGACACCCACTTCGAGGTGGAACACCTCCTCGAGGACGGCGACTTCGTGTTTATGCAGTACATGGAAACTGGTACGTGGACGGGCGTTTGGGAAATGCCCGGCGGCATTTCGATTCCTCCCCAGAACACGCCGTACGAGTCGCGCGGCATCATCACGTGCACCATGGATGAGAACGGCCTCATTCGCAGGTACTGCTATCACCACGAGGGCGGGTTCGTAAAGGCGTATCCCATTCTCGCCCGGATGACCGTGCGCACGATGAACAAGGACGCCGATCAGGGCTAGGAACACTTCAGATGCGCTCGGCTACCAGAAGAAGGCGTCGAGGTAGGTCTGCCGGTGGTCCTCAAGGTCTTCGGGATGCAAGTTCTGCGTGCCGTGCATGGTGTAGGGCCTCGAGAAGGCCGCCCGCAAGATATTGCCCTCGTAGGCGACGGCCAAAAAGCAACGTTACGTGCGCAGTTCCATGCTGGCCTTCCGGCGCGGCGTGGACGAGCTTTTGGCGCCGTATGAGTTGGCGGGTGGAACGAAAAACCCATCTGTTCCACACCTTGTTGGCGGGTGGAACGAAAAACCCGTCCCCTGTTCCCATTGGCGGGTGGAACGAAAAACCCGTCCCCTGTTCCACCCTGTTCCATGCGTCCCCTGTTCCACATGGAGGGAGGCTCCGAGCTCGGCGCTCGGAGCCTCGCGATGTTCCTTTCGAAGCGGCTCGAATCGTTCAAGCTACTCCTAGTCAGGCAACAAGTTCCCGATGTTCCCGGGTCGACAGACACATCAGCCGTCGCCGAAGTCTTCGCTTGCAAGTTGCCTTACGCGTTTTTGCCCCAGATGGTGATTCGCTTGTCGGGCGCGAGGTACATGCCATCGCCCTCCGTTACGCCATAGGTCTCATAGAACGGCTCGAACATCTGGGCGTTCACGTTAACGCGCAAGTAGTGGAGCGGATGGCCATCCGTCTTGAGCTGCGGATACACCAGGGGCGGCACTGTTTCGGCGTAGAGCTCCGCTCCCTTGGCATAGAAGCCCTCGTAGTCCGGGCTGTCCATCTTGCCCATCAGGTCGAGCATAACCTGCATGCCGCACAGGTCCGCCGCCGCCTCTGCCACGACGTGCTGGCCGTCGTACATCTCGCCCGACTCCAGTTCGATGGTGCTGAAGTAGTCGGCGATCTCTGCACACTTGCCCAGGAAAGCCTGTTGGTCCGCATCGGAGAAGACCGGCGTGCCCATGCCGTATGCGTCGCTCTGGGCGCCCAGGAAGTCGTAGCCGTGGCTCAGCTCGTGGCCGAGCGTCCAGCCTATGGCGCCCAACACCGCCGAGTCGCTCATCTCGTCGGAATAGTTCATGCTGTTGACGAAGCCGGGAATGAGGTTGATGGAGTTGCCCTCCGCGTCGTAGAAGGCGTTCGGCGTGCTTGGGTTGACGTAGTACCAGGCAGCGCACCTGATGGCGGGCTGGCCGATGAGTTCGGCCTCGCGGTCGTAGCGGTACTGCTTGCAGAGTAGGTAGTTGGAAAGCAGCGTGCCACCCTCTTCGGTCGACTTGAGCTCCAAACTGCTGTAGTCGAACCAGCCGGCAGAAGGCTCCAGGATATTGATTGCGAGGTTATCGAGCTTCTCGATTACTTTAGCCCGGGACTCTTCGGAAAGCCATGGGGTCGCGGCGAAGAGCTCCCGGTAGTCGGCCACGGTGTCCTCGGTGACCTTAGTCAGGCGGGTCTTGGCATTCTCGCCAAGTACGTCATTGACGTAGGTCTTGCAGATGAATTGGGCAAAGGTGTTCGAGTTGTCGCAAGCATCCCACGCAAAGGCATCGGTCTCCTTGGCTGGTATGCCCATCGTGCTGACGTAATTGTTGTACGCCGTGGGGTCGCGATAGGGGCGCGTCTCTTCCAGCACCTTGGCCTTGGCCAGGAGCTTGATTGTCTCGAGGTTCTCGTCGGTCCAGGCATCGGAAAGCGAGCTGAGCCATTGCGAAGACGCCGCGCGGTACTTCTCGGCACCATCCTTGCCCATCTTCGCCAGCATCTCGCGCAGCGGGATATTGGGACAGGCGGCGCATAGCTCGTCCAATGTGAAGACAAACTCATTCAGGGAATTCGCATACGCTCCGAAATCGGCTTTTACGTATTTTGCGGTGTAGTCTGCGTCCTTGCCGTAAGCCTTTTCGAACTCGAGAAGCTTGTCGCACGCCTCGATCCCCTCGTCCTCGGACATTCCCAGCTGCATGAAGTCGGTAGTCAGCTCCATCTTTGGGGTCATGACCATCGACATCAGGAGCGTGTTGCCCTCGTCGGTGTCGGCGCCGGCATAGTACCTCCCGCCCTCGCTCAACATATCGAAGTACAGGAAGTTGGGGTATACAGAGACGTTGGTATTCTCGCGCGTGTCGGTCACGCCCAACACGGCCGTCAAGAACGGGCTGAAGGGAAAATCCTCGGCGGTGAGCACCGCGTTCAGCTCGTCAATCGAGGTGGCGGCGTCAATGCGGTCGAGGTAGGGCTGCACCTCGGAAAGCCCTGTTTTGGCCAAGGTGTCCCAGTCAGCCGCCTGGTCGTGGAGGATGCGGAACTGAGCCGCCTCGGGGTCGGAGGCGTCCTTCTGGCCGATGGCGTCGATGGTCTTCGCCTTGAGCTCGTCGGAATGGGCCGCTGCGTTAAGCCAGGTCTCGCCCTGGTGCTCGGCGATCGAGTCGTAGGTGAGGGAGAGGAACAGGTCGTCCTTGGCGTCTGGTGCTGCTTCGGGGATGTTTCCCTCCACGATCGACACGAGCCAAGGCTTGCCGAAGGGCTCGGTCTGCTGGGCCTGTGACGAGGCGGCCGCAGCAGACGACGAGGCATCCGTCGTGTTCGCCGATGAGCTGGCAGAGCTGGTGGCGTTGCCTCCGCAGGCGGCAAGCGTCAGCATGCAAACGAGCATCGCGCTCGCTAACAGCGCTCGTAGCTTTCTTTTGGTATTAGGCATTGAGTTCTCCTTTCCCGTTGCTGTCCTCCCCTAGCGGACGGCGTCTATCTTCTCTCGCAGGCCCTTTCCGCAAGTATAATCCTTTTCACTTTCTATGCGTTGTCCTCGACAAGGGCCTGTCCCTTTGATTATCGTTGCCTCGACCGCATCGATAGCACGCACAGCGCAATGCCGAGCGCGCCAAGCGCAAGGGCAACCAGCGTCGACTGCGGTGTTGGGTCCCCCGTTCTGGGGACGGTGGAAGTCCTTGTTGGGGCGCTCGTTCTCCCGGTGCCGCTCGACGAAGTGGGGCTAGACGAAGTGCGACTTGGCGAGTCTTTGCTTGGCTTGTCCTCGCCCGGCGCGTCATCGCTGGAGGCGTCGTCGGCAGGCGTGTCGTCACCCGGCACATCGTCGTCACCGGGGGTGTCATCAGCAGGAGTGTCATCGTCCGGCTTGGCGCCCTCCTTCACCTCAAACGCAACGGTAACGTCATCACCGTCGTCGAACTCGGTCGTGAGCGTATGGCTGCCCGTATCAAGCGCCTCCAGATACGAGGGCAGCAGGTCGACCACCACGCTACCGCGGCGCGCCTCGTAGCCCTTCGCACTTACCGGCTTGCCATCAACCGAGAGTCCCTTGAAGTGGTCGAAGGTCGTCTCGTCGTCCCAAGTCCGCTTGTACACGAACCCCAGCGTCTCGCTGCTGCCCTTTGTCCACACACCGCCAGCGCCGGACTCGCAGTAGTACGCGGTATCGGGGGCGTTTACCGTGAGCGTGCCCACGCGCTCGTCAATCTCGTAGTTGCCCTCGCGAGCGGTCCCGTCCCACGTCAGCGTGTAGGTGTTGGGGCTCGACCCCACCTCCGTCTGTGTACCGGTAACGGTGAAGGTCACAGTCTCGTCGCCAACCAGTCGCCATACCTCGCCGTCACCCACCAGAGGCGTCCCGTCGTACACCTTTGCGTCGTCAAACGTGTACACCAGCAGTTGCGCCGGCTTGATCTGGTACGCGCGCGTGACGCTTCCCGTGTATGCGCCCGCGCCATTGATCACAATCGTGACCGTTCCCGCGTTGACAAGGTCCCCCTCGTAGGAGAGCGTGTAATCCTCGCCTTCGACGAGCTCCTGGAGCAGGTGGTTTCTCACCGTGACAGCCTGCTTGTGCTCCGTGCCGTCGTAGGTGTAGTCCACCACGTCCGACACGAAGAAGTCCTTCGCGTCGTTCGACACGACCGCAAGCCGACCCACGCTCTCGTCGAAGGTGTAGTTGTTGGCCTTGGCCGGGTTCTTGAACGTAAGGTCGTAGATGTTGCGGCTGACTCCGGGATTGGTCTGCTTGCCCGTCGTCTTAAACGTGTATTGGTCGGCGCTCAATATGCCCGAGATAGCCCCCTGCGCAGTCAGTGCCTCTCCGTCGTATACCTTAACCGCGCTTTCGGTATCGATGCTCGCGGCTGCCTTGCGTATCTCGAATTGCAAGACCTGCCGGCCAGTGTAGTTTGCACCCGCACCGGCCACCGCAACATATGCCATACCGGCGTCGGTGTGGTTGCCAAGGTACACAACCTTGAACTGCGTATCCTGCTCGAGCGTGCGTGCCGGGTCAAAGGTACGGTCGACAACCACAACCTGCGCGACCTGCGCCTCTGCGTTATACGTAGCGTCCTTCACGTCAACCATAAAGCGGTCCGCATCTGAGAAGTCGGCCGGACTCACAACGAGCTTGCCCGGAATGCTGGCGATGCCGTAGTTTTGCGATGCGCCACCGTTGAGGACGAGCGCGTTGTTATAGGTACCGCCGTCGAGCTCGCTGAATGGCTTGCCATCCGTAGCGTTCGTGTCGAGCACAACGGTCGGCTCCTCGGTAAAGATGCTTTCCGCAGTGTCCCACGGCGCGAGCCCCGCGCAGGTCTGGCCCACCCACGTGAAGTCGGGTTGGTTGCTCGCAATATCCCACTTGTACTCGGGCTCATTTCCGCCGTAGGTGCCAGCGGTATCGAGCGCCTGGATGGCCAAGGGCGCCTTCGCGACCGTGACCGCATTGGTCTCGGTATCGTAGGTGATGTCGTAGTTGCACGAGAAGAACGGGCCGGCGTCCGCACCCTCAGGAGCGACGCGCGCAATGCCGACCTGGTACGGCGTCTCCGAGGCGCCGATGGTGGAGATGAGCGGCACGGCGGCAAGCGTACCATGGTTCCTGCCGTCGACGGTCGTGAACGTACTCGGATTGTCGCCCGGCAGCAAGCCATCGAACTCCAAGTCGTATGCGAGCGTGTCCACCTGGCCGTATCGCACGCTTACAGCTCACTCGTTCGCCTCCAGCCGCGCCGCGCGGTCTTCTTCCAGTATGCCCTCTCGCTCCCTCGCGAGCGTCTTCGCGTATTTCTCCTGATATGCGTCCATGTGTTCGAAGGACGTCGGCTCGATGGTGCTGACGAGCTTGATGCCCTCCGCCTCCAGCTTCCTCAGCTCGTCTATGATGTTGCGTTGTGCGAGCCTGAGGGAACGCATCTCCCCCTCAGGGACCGATGACAGCCTTTTCAGCTCGGCGTAGAAGTCTGCGGGGATGCGGTAGACGCCGCCCTGCTTGACGAATTCCGGGTAGGCCGCGTGGTGCTCCTTGATTGCCTCGACCCCGAACCGCCTCATGTCGAACTTCTGCTGGATGCCGGTGAGCACGTCGTTCGCCGAGCGGACATAGTCTATGGCACCGTTGTCGTCCGTAAGCCTGTAGGCTTTCTCGGCACCCTTGATTGCCGATCGCGCGTTCTCGATGTACACGTCCAGTCTCTCGGCTATGAACCCCTTGGCGCCGTGTGGGCCGCCCCTTCCGGCCCCTCGCCCTATCACCTCGGTGGCGATTCTCTCCCTGCATGTGTCGAGCTGTTCCAGCGCGTCCTCGAGCCTGAGATCCTGCCTCCCCAAGGCCTCGACCAGCTTGGCCAGGCGGACCTGTGCCAGCCAGTCGATCCAGGATGCCTGCGCCTGCTCGAGGCTCCTGTTCGCGGCCCTCTCGATGACCGCATCCGCGTCGGCGCGTCCGGCCGACGCGGATGCATGGGGCACGTCGACCTCTCTGCTCAACAGCATGGAGAGGGCGAGGGGGCTGAGCCATCGCCTCTCCACGACGTCCATGTCCCTGTAGGACCTGACGGGCGTGTCCTTCTGGCGCCCGAGCAGTCTGAGTACGGCGCCCTCTATGGTCGAGAGCTCGCTCTGCGCCACCTCGAGCCGCCTCGTTAGCAGCAGCACGCGCTCGCTCTCCTGGAGCAGTCTTACGATATCGTCTTGCAGCCTCGGGAGGTTCCGCCAGCTTGAAAACTCGTCGTAGGCGAGCCTTCCGGCCGCGACGATCAGGGCGCTGACGGCAATAGAGAGCGGATCGAACTCAATTGGGCCCACCTTCCGGGTGGCGTTTGACGAGGAGTTGCTGGAGACGACGGCGTACGTGAGGTTCGCCGCGGTTGCGGTGAAGAGATTGTCCCTGAGCTTCTGCAGGGACTTCTTGCGCTGTACGTCGCCCATCGAGACCTCATCCACCTCAATGAAGATGCGCTCCAGTTCCTCGACGATTACTAGCGGCTTGTCGGAGACCGCACCCAGCAGTTTTTGAGCTTCCGTCACTATGACGAGTGCTCGGCTCCTGGCATCCTCGTATGCCTGGATCTCTTTGTCGAGCTTGTCTCGATGTCCTTCAAACGCGCTGACAAGTCTTTCGTATTGCTCCTCGGCCTGCCTGTAGTCACTAGAGAACATGTGTCGCTCCAACCGTCGCTTTCCAAGCATAGATGATAGACGATGGGGAGTGTGCGCTATTGCAGACGAGCTGCTTGGCTTATCCCCCGGTTTCACCCGTCTTGTCTCGCATGCCGCTCATGGGAGTGTTGAACGATGTATGCCGACACTTCAGAATTCGCCATCGAGCAAACCCCTAATCTATGCATAAGCAGCATCTTATGCATAGGACACTCTCGAATCCCTCGACGTTTTGGACTTCGTCAGTAAATAGCCCCCGGCAGAGCCGGGGGCTTTAGTAGCGCCGCATAGCGGCTTGTTCTGTTGCGGCAGAGCCGCTGGCGGCGGGCTGGCGTCGCTACGTCTTGTAGTTTCCCCACCCTTCCAGCTTGCTGCCGTCCTCCTGGTTCCGCATGTACCTGCGTATCACGCCCTCGTTCAACCCCACGGTGCTCACGTAGTAGCCTCGCGCCCACAGGGTGCGGCCCCGCCCCGTCGCGCCGCGCCACTCAGGGTGCCGCTCGAACAGCGTCATCGCGCTGCGACCCTTCAGCCTGCCGACCACCTTGCCGACCGCGTACTTCGGCGGTATCCGCAGGCATATGTGTATGTGGTCCCTGCAGGCGCTGCCCTCCACGATCTCCACGCCGTCCGTGTGGTCCACCAACGCCCGCAGGATCTCGCCGATCTCCCTGCGGAACTCCCCGTAGAGAACCTTCCTCCTGCACTTGGGAATCCACACCACGTGGCAGGTGCATTCCCAGCTCGTGTGCGATAAGCTATGCTTGTCCATGTTGACCCCGTTCCCGCAACGCGCAGCCCGCCAGCCGCGTCCTACATGCTAGGACGGTGTTAGCGTCGGGCGAATTCAACCACAAATGGTCGGATTAAATCAACCAATCCGAGTCGGATAATAGCAACCATCGTACCGTCTCCAAGTCCCCTATGCTGGTGTTGTCGACGCGCCGGCGATAGGAGGACAGATGGATGAATGACGGATACGATGGCCTGCAACAGATTATAGACGAGGCGCTGGGGTCGATGGCCGCGGAGGCGGCCGGGGACTTCGACCCGCAGGGGTGCAACCTCGCCGAGTTCTGCCGCAGGACAGGGCTCTCAAGGCAGAGGGCAAGGACGATCAAGTCGAACGGCTTCAAGGTGAAGCCGCACGGCCGGCTGGGGCTCAAGGTCGCCACAACCGTGCTCAGCGGCCACACCGGGTTCGTCGACGACCAGCTCAGGAAAGGCGTCACCAACTCCCAGGTCGTCTTCGAGCGTCTGGTGGGCCAGGGGTACAAGGGCGGCCTCACCACGGTGAAGGCGTACATGGCCGACCACAGGGACCTCGTGCCGGCCAAGCGCAAGGCGGTCGCGCCACAGGGAGGCCGCGGCCAGCGGTTCCGCACCGGCCCCGGCGAGTCCTACCAGATGGACTGGGGGTTCGTGAACGTCGAGGACCGGGAGGCAGGCGAGACGTACAAGATCGCCTGCTTCGCGATGTGCTGCCACCACTGCGGCACCTCCTACGTGGAGTTCTTCCCCAACGCGCGCCAGGAGAGCCTGTTCGTCGGCATGGTCCACGCCTTCATGTACATGGGCGTGCCCGACGAGGTGCTCACCGACAACATGAAATGCGCAGCTGCGCATTTCATGTTTTGTACTAAGCCGCTTCGCGGCAGCTCTCCCATCTTCTGCCAGACCTGAGAGGGGCGCGTAGGCAGGCAGGCCGCCCCCGCCCGCATAATCGCTGTATGGCTTCCAACCGACGCGAAAGGAGCCGGCCATGCAACAACCCATTCTCTCCAAGCTGGCGGAGGACATCGACCTG
>JAFWIE010000092.1 GCA_017533825.1 Atopobiaceae bacterium
CAGGTACTTCGAGGAGGTCAACAGGGAGCCGGTGGTCTACCGCTGGAAGTACAGGCTCGACGAGGTGGACGTCTCGGAGGATGTCGTGGTCGACACCCTCCCGCTGAAACAGTCCAGTTAATTAGCAGATGTTGTACTAGGATTTGATGATGCGATGAGCTTTGGGCAGTCAGCCCACTATATCGGGACGATTGCAAACAACAAGCACTTAACGTTAATCGAGATTCGAGTCAAGTCGACACTCTGGCGAGTAGTGACTTATGTCGACTATGGGAGGAAGGTTCTTGTGATGCTAGACGCGTTCGAGCATCACAAATCAAAGACGATGAACGCCGTTGTGAATGCAAATGAGCAAAACGTGAAAAGAGCAATAGAGTTGCTTGAGGAGGTTGAGTAGTATGGCGCTGAAAGTCAGCAGAAAAGAATTCCTAGGAGTCGATGTGCTTGGCATCCCAGAGCCTGATGTCATGGCGGCAAAGATGGCCCTTGATTTCGAAGCTGCCGTTTACGTTGAAATGAAAAAACAGGGACTCAAGCAGAAAGATCTGGCTGAGGCAATGGGAGTGACGGCGGCAACCGTATCCAAGACGCTTTCCGAGACTTCGAACATGACGTTTAGGACGGCGGCAAGAATAGCCAGCGCTCTTGGATGCACACTTGACGCTCCGACGCTGCACACGTTTGATGTCGAGTATTACGACACAATGTATGTAGCGGTAGAGACCGCATCCACAGTCGTTCCCACAGTAGCGAGCGAGGGCGATTATTGGGGCATGGATTGTCTTGAGAAGATGAGAAAGTCCAACACACAGTCGACTCCTGGGTCGGATAGAACGCCTATAGTTGACGAATCATTCAAGGAGGGTTTGGCAGCATGACAAGTACACCATGGTTATCGCCTGTGCGAATTCTCGACTCGTCTTTGTTGGGGACGGCATTCGCTATCAATTCTGACTACAATGCCAGCACTCCCATCCTCACTGTGACGGTCGGTCTTGAGAACGAGCATCCAGAGAAGCGGGACGATTTGAATGTGGGCAGATGTGTCTTTGCTTTTTCGGGAGTTTGGCATGAACCAGACAACTCAGAGAATGTTGCATACACCATTGACTGTACGATGGGCATCACTATCGCCATACCAGATAGCGCGTTTGAGGAAGGGTTTTCTAAAGAACGCAAGATTCGGGCTCTTAATGGAAACGCAGTGTCACTGGTCTATGGAAAGATCAGATCGTTCATTGAAGACCTCACCTCTCAGAGTCCTATAGGCAGGCAAATCATTCCCGCTATCGAGCCGTATGCACTAATTCAGTCTCTCGAGGATCGAAATATCGAATCGAATTATGGTGGAGCCAAGGGATAATTCATCATGGTTGGCGGCAACACGAGAGCCATGCACAAATGCAAGCACAGCTGGATTGCGCCGTATATGGCATAGCCCCGCCCATGTCCTAGAATACGGGGAGCGCTAGTCGAAGGTTCGGAGGCAGAGATGCAGTTCGGTTTCTCGGTAGTCGGCGTAGTCTTTCTGCTCATGCTGTTCGTCCCCAACATCAGGTGGGCGAAGAACCAACCCCAGGGCTACGAAGAGCTGGCGAGCCACGAGGACAAGACCCTCCTCATGTTCGAGAGGGTCGGACAGGTGCTCACCACCTGCTCCGCCGTCGTGTTTGTCTGCCCAAGGGCCTTCTCGTTCCCGTGGCTTCTCTGGCTGGTGGTCGCCTTCTCACTCATGGTCCTCTATGAGATTGCCTGGGTCCGCTATTTCAAGGACGGGGAGAAGCTCGACGGCATGTACCAGCCCCTTGGCCCCATCCCCGTGCCCATCGCGAGCCTGCCGGTGGCTGCCTTCCTCTTGCTGGGAGTCTGGTACCAGTCGCCTATAGCCGTTGCCGCCGCCGTGATTCTCGGTGTCGGCCATATAGGGATCCACGTGGGCCACCTTCGCGAGCTTCCCAAGCGCTGAGCTTGCCCGAACCTTCGTTGAAGCACGGGGCACCCGGACGGTATCCGGGTGCCCCGTGTAAACGTCACCGGTGCTCGGTTTGCGCCGTGTCGGCCTCGCGGACACGCTCGAGGTCGAGGTCCTGCAAGAGCGCTGCGAGGTCGTGACGGTAGGAGTCCATCTCGTGCAGCTGCTCCTCGAGTGATGCGTCGAGCGGCCTTGCCGTCTCCACCGTCTGCTCCACCAGCCGCTCCTCTCGCTCGCGTGCCTCCAGGTACCACGCGAATGCGCCCGTCAACACGAGAGCCACAAGCGTTAGCACAAGGGCTACAAGCGTCGGCACCACCATCGACGTCAGGCTCATCGGTCCTCCTCTGGCGTCACCATGAGCAGGATGAGGCTGAACCGGGGCGGCGACAGGAGGGCGAACATGGCGCTGCACGAGATCGTCGTCGGCAGGATGCGCCACGACGGGGAGACCCGGGCGTACGTCGCGAGGCGCTGCTCGGGGCGCAGGCCCCTCACGAGGAGAGAGGCGATCAGGTGCCTGAAGCGCTACGTCGCCCGCGAGGTGTGGCGTGCGCTCACGCACCCGCTCGAGGTCCCCGAGCCCGACGCGGGCGGGCGCGAGCTGAGGGGGGCGAGGCTCATGGCGGGGAGGACCCAGCGCGAGGTCGCGTCCGCGCTCGGCGTCAGCGCCTCGAGCGTGAGCAAGGTCGAGAACGGCGGGGTGAGCGCGCGCTCGGGCGCGTTCAGGCTATGGGCTTCGGAGCCGAGCTTCGGAGGGGCTCGCGGACGATTTCGTGCTCGACAGGACCGTCGCGACCTTCCGGCCGCCCGAGGGGGACGACGGACTCCTCGGCCTGACCTGACGCCAACGGCCGTCCCACACACAGTAACGTCGTATATAATCCGCAACAGTCGTTGTTTGCACCCAGCCGGCGCTTGCGTTATGGTCGGTCACTCGCACGAGAAAGGCATGCGTATGTTTGCAGACCACATGCAACAAAGCATGGACTATGAATGCGCCGCCGTTATCTGTACGGCCGTAGAGGCGGAGAGCGCAAGTCTCAAACAGACCTTCGGTGGTGGGTGGACCCGCCTTCGCGTGCCGGGCGACAAGCAGCAATACTACGAGGCAACGTTTGTGGACAAGCACGGCGATGGTCAGCTCGTCATCACCTGTCAGCAAGACATGATGGGGATGGCAGCGGCCTCGGCGCTTGCCACCAAAGCCACCATGCTGTTCCGCCCCCGCTACCTCATCATGTGCGGCATCGCGGCGGGCATCCGCAAGGATACCGGGCAGCTGTATGGCGACGTACTGGTACCCGACGTGGTATGGGACTATTCGACGGGCAAAGTTGTCGGACCTGATGAGCCAGAGATCCGATTCGGCGATGTTGGATTCTTGCCTCGCCCCCAAGCGATGCACCTGGATCCCAAGCTCAAGGAATCATAGACCATCTCTGTGAGCCTGGCGCGTGCGAGTTCCGCCTGCAGTCAGGACCTTTGGCGTGCGGCACGTCAGTGATGGCGAACGAGTTTGTGGTCAACATCACAGTCCGGTCCCTCAATCCCACAACGGTGGGTCTGG
>JAFWIE010000093.1 GCA_017533825.1 Atopobiaceae bacterium
ACCAGCTGGCAAGGCGCTGCCACCCCCGACTTCCTCGAGTCGATGGCAGACGCCTGCAAGGCCGTGCTCGCGTCTCAGCCCAACACGCTGTTCGTGAACGTGATGAACAACCTCTCGGTGGACTGCGACTGCGACTCCCATCCAGCACCGCCAAAGATGGCAGACGTCGGAATCCTGGCATCCGCCGACCCGGTGGCACTCGACCAGGCGTGCGTCGACCTGGTCTATGCGAGCGACGATGACAGCGCCGACCTCATCGCGCGCATCGAGAGCCTCGACGGGCAGCATGTGCTCGAGGCGGCTGAGCGGCTCGGTGTCGGAAGCCGTGCGTATGAGCTCGTGGAGATAGACTAGCATTCTGGCGGTAAGTGAGGTGAACATGTACGCCACAACGATTGCCCTTCGCGTAGAATGACGGTGCATGTTAACTGCCGTTTGGCAAGGAGCGACCGTGGCGAACCTTTCAAGCTTGCCCACAGAGCAGCGCAATCCGCGCACACTGGACTTGGATGAGATGTCGCCTCTGCAGATTGCGCAGGCAATGAACGAGGAGGACAAAAGGGCGGCCGAAGCGGTGGGGGAGGTTCTGCCCCAGATTGCGGAGGCCATATCGCTTGCGACCTCATGTCTGCAACGTGGTGGTCGAATCGTCTATGTTGGAGCTGGGACAAGCGGTAGGCTCGCGATGCTTGATGCCGCGGAATGTCCGCCAACATTTGGCGTCTCTCCAAACAGGGTCGTGTGCATTCTTGCTGGTGGACCGCAGGCCTTCATGCAGGCGGTGGAAGGCGCGGAGGACAGCACGACGCTCTGCAAAGAGGAGCTCGAGCGAATCGGCTTGAGTCAAGATGATCTGGTAATTGGCCTTGCGGCAAGTGGGCGCACGCCGTTTGTGGTGCACGGCCTGCGCTATGCGCGCTCCTTGGGATGCAATACGGTGGCCATCGCGTGCGTAAAGGATTCCGAGATTGGGAGCGAGGCAGGCATTGCGATAGAGCCGCTGACGGGACCGGAGGTGCTGACGGGGTCAACACGGCTCAAGGCGGGCACAGCGCAGAAGATGGTGCTCAACATGATTTCGACGGGAACGATGGTGGGCCTGCACAAGACGTTCCAGAATCTCATGATTGATGTGCAGCAAACCAATGAGAAGCTTAAGGACCGCGCACGACGCATCGTGGTCGAAGCTACCGGGTGCAGCGACGAGCGCGCCAGAAAGGCGCTTGAGGAGGCCTCCGGCTCTGCCAAGGTCGCCATCGTGGCGATTCTTCTTGGCGTTTCGGCAGATCATGCCGCGCGGGCCCTCGATGGGGCCTGCGGTAGCGTGAGCGCGGTGTTGGCAGGAAAGTAGGCGGTCATGGACTTTGAGGCAATCAGCAGGGAGCTCATTGCGGGGTTGGGGGGAGTGGACAACATCGCCACCAACGAGGCGTGCATGACGCGCCTGCGCGTGGGCGTCCGTGACATGTCTCGGGTGGATTTTGAGGCAATCAAATCGGTTGACGGCGTGATGGGAGTCGTGCAGTCCGACACGCTCCAGATTGTCTTTGGACCTGGCACTGTCAACAAGGTGCTGGATGCCTTCACGTCTCTGACGGGCATTCCCAAGGGGGGCTCTGGATCCGACGTTGCGGCAGTTGCCAGAAAGAGCAAGGAAGACCAAGCGGAGAGGCACGGCAATCCCTTGCAGCGCTTCCTCAAGCGCGTGGCAAACGTCTTTGTGCCCCTTTTGCCCGGCATCATCGCTGCTGGCTTGATCAACGGCATTGCCAACGTCATCAACGTGTCCACAGGGGGAGCGCTCGACGGCACCTGGTGGTACGAGACCATCCGCACCATGGGTTGGGCCCTGTTTGCGTACCTCCCCATCTTTGTGGGCTATAACGCGGCACGGGAGTTTGGCGGATCTCCCATCTTGGGCGGAATCGCTGGTGCTGCCTGCGTCTCCAACCCTTCCATGCCCCTGCTTGCCACCTACGGGGATGCCCAGGTGGTGCTGCCGCTGACGCATGCCGCCTACAATCCGGGGAACGGCGGTCTGGTCGCAGCCTTGCTGGCAGGAGCCTTGTTCGCATGGCTCGAGCGAAGGCTGCATGACGTTATGCCTGGCCTCATCGACACCTTCGCGACGCCGCTCTGCGTGCTTGCCATGGGGAGCCTGGCCTTGGTGCTGGTGCTGCAGCCTGTTGGGGCGGTCCTGACCAAGGGCGTCTATACCGTCATGGAGTTCGTGTACGAGAGTATGGGGGTGGTAGGGGGTTACGTGCTCGCCGCGGGGTTCCTTCCCCTCGTGTCGGTCGGACTCCATCAGGCGCTCACGCCGATTCACGTGATGCTTAACGATCCCGCGGGGCCGACCTTGGGCGTCAACTATCTGCTGCCGGTTCTCATGATGTCGGGCGGTGGCCAGGTTGGGGCAGGTCTCGCCCTTTACCGCAGGTCAAGGAGCCAAAAGCTCAAGGGCTACATCAGGGACTCGATTCCGGTGGGCGTCCTGGGAGTGGGGGAGCCCCTGATGTATGCGGTGACGCTTCCCCTGGGCAGGCCGTTTGTGACCGCATGCCTTGGCGCTGGCATAGGTGGGGTGCTTGCCACGCTCTTTCACCTTGGGGCAATCTCGCAAGGCGTCTCGGGTCTGTTTGGAGTGCTGATCATCCAGCCGGGGCAGCAGGTTGCCTACGTCGTGTCTCTCTTGGGGGCTTGCGTGGGCGGCTTCGTGCTCACGTGGCTGTTCGGCGTCGACGACGAGCGAATCGAGGAGCTTTACGGCGCGTAACTTGGCCATCTCTGGTGCAACCGAGACTCACATTTCAGTGCCTTTGCGCTACAATGGCATCCGAATAGGGGAGCTGGCGCACGCCGGCTGAGAGGTGGCCCATTGCGGTCACGACCCAAGAACCTGATCTGGGTAATGCCAGCGTAGGGACCGGACGGCGTGTGGTCCCACATTGTGCGGGGCCGGCGCGGCTCCGTAGAGAGGAGCCTCACATGAACTGTGCCGTCGCGATTCAATATCTGCCCATGGATGCGACCTCCGACGAGGAGACGTGCCGCGTGGTGGACGCCGTTATCGCATACATTGATTCCACGGGGTTGGACTACTATGTGGGTCCCTTCGAGACAACCATTGAGGGGTCGTACGACGAGTGCATGGATGTGCTCAAGAACTGCCAGCTTGTGGGAGCGCAGGCAGGATGCGGACACGTGATGACCTACGCAAAGATTGACTACCGTCCCGAGGGGGACGTGATGTCTACCGAGCACAAGATCGGCAAGTATCACGAGGGCGATCCTGAGTTCGCGACGCACAAAGGGGTGAGCGCGGCATGAGGGGGCTCCCGTATGAGAAGCGCCGTATCGTGGTGCCACTGTTGACGCTGGTGGTGTTTATCGCTGCGTGGGAGCTCTTGGTGCGTACGGGCGTCGTTCCCTCCTTTTTGTTGCCGGCCCCAAGCGCGGTGGCAACCGCATTTGTCGCCGAAGCACCCCTGCTGGTTGAGCATACGCTCACTACGGTTCTTGAAGCGGCGCTGGGCTTGGCCATTGGCGTGGTGGTGGGCTTTGTGTTTGCCGTGCTCATGGACCGGTTCGAGACGTTCTATCTCGCTTTTAACCCGCTCATCACCGTGAGTTAAACCATACCAACGGTGGCCATTGCACCGCTGTTGGTGTTGTGGTTTGGCTACGGGTTGGCCCCAAGATCCTGCTTATCGTGCTCACCACGTTCTTTCCCGTCACGGTCTCGTTGGTGAGCGGATTTCGCTCGGTGGACCCCGACGTGATTGACCTCATGCGCACCATGAACGCGACGGACCTGCAGATATTCATGCGCGCAAAGCTGCCTATGGCGCTCGACCAGTTCTTTAGTGGTCTGCGCATAAGCGCCACGTATGCCATTGTGGGCGCCGTCATTGCCGAGTGGCTGGGTGGCTTCTCGGGACTTGGCGTGTATATGATGCGCGTGCGCAAGTCGTTTAGCTACGACAGCATGTTTGCGGTCATCATCCTTATCAGCGCGCTTTCGCTGGGATTGATGAAGGGCATCGATCTGCTCGCGAAGGTGTGCATGCCGTGGAAGCAGGGTGCGCGGGACAAATAGCGGTCCCGCATGACTACTACAGCGAGCTCACGAATCGTTGCACGGCGGCGCACGCCTCGTCGAGGTGTCGATGATAGCCGTGGTCGTCACCTTCGAGCAGCGCGATCTGTGCGTTGGCATAGCGCTTCGCGGCGTCGATGGAGTCTTGGGCTGGGACGCCCACGTCTGCCGTGCCGTGTACGAGCAGTACGGGGCCGGCGTATCCGTCGATGATCTCGTCGATGTGAAGGTGCTGGGCAATACGGAAGTAGTCGCCGCAGAAGTAGGACGGTTTGGTACCTTCTTCGGCGAGCTCTGGATCACCCATGTAGATGCGGTCGGGGATGTGTTTGGGGTCAAAGCTCATGCCAAACATGCTGCCGGTTAGAGCGCTGTTGACAATAACGATGGCGGGCGACATGGGGATGATGGCCTTGAGGTCGTGAGGACGAAGTGCGCCCATAATCATGGTGAGCAAGCCGCCTTGGCTGTGTCCGCACAGGTAGAGGTCGGTAACAAAGGGGAGCTCCTTGGCGTAGTCGATAACATCGAGCATGTTATCTACCCATTTGAGGAGCGTGTGCCGCTCAAAGCGGCCACCGCTCTTGCCGTGTCCGTACATCTCCACCCGCAGGGTTGCCACGCCTACCTCGCGAAGCGCGGCCGCCACGCCAACGATGTGGACCTCCTCCATATGGCCGGTGAGGCCATGCTGCACGATGCAGAGGGGACACTGTTTGGGATTGCCTTGGGGCATCTCGAGCTTGGCATGAATCTTGATACCGTCACTGTTGATAAAAAACTCTTGCATAGCGCGCTCCTTCGATTGGCGGTTCGTCTTCGTCACGACCGCACGTACACGACCTGTGTGGGATTGAAGAACCGTGGGGCAGGAGCGGTATTGCTCAGGCCCGCCGATACAACCTGCCTGCCGTCAAAGATGCCCTTGGTAAGCTTTGGCCACACGCCTTGGCCTGGTGCATATACCCCGTGGCCGAAAAAGCGCCACTGGCCGCCATGAGCATGTCCCGACAGAATGAGCTCAACCTCCTTTGGTACAAGCCGACGGTACTCGGGATGGTGCGAGAGGAGGATGTGGTAGCCCGGCACCGACGCGAACGACATGAGCCAGTCGTCATCCGGCACCCTCTCCATCAAGAGCTCCGCTGCCGTCTTCATGATGTCCTTCACCCCGCCTCGCTTGGGGTATCTGTGCTCTCCTCGTTCGTCCTCCGAGAGATTGCTCAGTGCGCGCCTGTGCCGCATGACGTGCCCGGAGGTCAAGCCGCCGATCACGAGACCAACATGCTCGACCCAGGCGTTATCGAGCACGACGGCACCCGTGGCACGCATGGCGTCCATGTCTTCCTCGTCGAGCATCCATTTGTGATTGCAAGGCTCACGAACGTGGGGGCGATGTTGGCGCACGCACTGAGGAGCCCGAGTGCATTGGGCTGGGCCACGAGCGGGGAGATGTCGTTCTCCGGCATCGTGCCATAGATGATGTCTCCCGTAACGCAGATGAGCTCGGGCTTGTGGCGCAGCAGGCTCTTCTTTACGGGGCGATAGTCCCTGTTGTGCAAATCGGAAAGGTGCGCCAAGAACGGGGCGCCCGGAATGGTATAGAAGGAATCGATCATGTCGCAATGTCCGTTGTTCGTGATGTGGTTGTTTAGAAGAATAATAAGCGATGGGGATGGCGGTTTTGTACATGCGCCCTCGAAAGCGGCTCGCTGTGCATCATTTGCCTCATGGCGCCTCTTCCAAATGTGAATCCTCTTCGCATCACAATCCCTTCTTTGGGACACAGGCATGACTTGAACGTACTAAGAAGTGACAAGTCAGCACAGGTGGCGACATGGCTGTCGCCTTCGCATGAGGTAGAGGAAACATGGGCGCTTTTTCGAAATTCATTCGCTTCCGCGAGCGGGGAAAGGAAGCAAACGTCGTCAACGTCGAGCGGTTTGGGATGCCAGCACACTCGCTCTTCATCTCGACCAACTTCTGGTCGTTCAGGCAGATGACAAAGATCGTGGAAGAGGACGGTTCCGTTGCATACCGCGCCAAGTCGCGTGCGATATCGCTGCATGACAAGACCACCATCACGGACGCGCGCGGAGAGCTCGTCGCCAAGATTGAGAAGAAGGTCTTGACCCTGCGGGAATACCATCGAGTGATGATGGCGGATGGCACGCGGTTCGACATAGCACACGAGTTGCTCCAGCTCTTTGAAGACACCGCCGAGATCACGGACTTGGGCTGGACGCTCAGGGGCAACTACGTATCGCTCAACTTCGAGCTGTACGATGCGGACGGCAGCATCATTGCCGTTGTGGGCAAGAAGCTTGTATCCATCAAGGATAAGTATGCCATCGATATCTACCGCCCCGAGCTAGAGCAAGAGGTAGTCGCGGTGCTTGTGGCTCTGCAGCACACGTTGCGTGGTCGCACGAATAGCAACAAGTCGTCTTCTCTCGTCCTCGATGTTGCTGGTAAGTTCTAAGCGTGATGGAATGAGCCCGGACGGTGTCCGCCGACCTCAGGCCGCGGCTACACCCCACGCATGACCATTCCCGTGTAGGGGGGCACGTCGAAGACCTCGACGTAGAGCGCACATTTGCACAGGAAGAGGAAGTACGTGTTCTTGCCTCTGCCAGAGAGTGTCTCGTAATTGGCAAGTCCCTTGGATATCACGAGGTCGGACTGCCGTAGCGCGGCTCTCGTCTGCTCGTTCACGCGCGCGGGGCATGTGCCTGCCACGTCGCTCCCGTTATGGATGACGCGCGCGAATGCATTCAATCCCACCTGTCGCGCATCGACCATGGTTGCGTCGTTAGATGTCTCCGCGCCGCGCACTATGGCAGTGATCTGGACCGCTGGGTTCACGCGAGTGATCTCGCGCATCAGCAGCTTGTCCAAGACCACCTCGCCGCAGTTGTCCGTGAGAAAGGTGATGCTATGTGCGTGGGCGATGCGCGCCTTGAGGTCGGCCATAGCCTCCTCGTCGAGTTCCATATGCGCTGAGTCTTCCACGAGCTGCAGCAGCTTCGCTTCGTCCACGTCTCCAGTGGGGCCAAAGTCGATGAAGTTGCCCGCGAGGGAACAACGTATGGCAAGGTCAAGCGGGTCGTCGCTTGACGCCATACGCGCTGTGAGCTGCGGCTCAAGACCGAGTACGAGTTCGTTGAAGTGTCGCTTGATTTCGGTGAAGTCGCGCTCGATGCCGAACATCTCACGCAGAATCGCCCTTAGCTCATGGCCGATCTCGGGCGCCGTCAGTGACTCCGGCCCTTCCGCGACTGTGCGGAGGACGCGACGCATGTAGTCAGTACGCGTACGCCATGGAGTGTTTTCAGGACACGAGTCGAGGAACTTGTCGAGCATGCAGCGCATGCAACGCGGGCTGAGCGAAGCGCTCGTGATCTCGTCGAGGGGCATCGTCTCTCCTGGGGTGAGAATGCGAGTCATATTGTGAGTGTATCCCAACTTGATGCGCATTTCGGCGGAAGGGCTCGTGGTTGCGTCCGGTGCAGTGCAAGTTGCCGTATGTGCCGTGCAGCGCCGCGATGGCGCTGCGCATGATAGCGCCCCCTTCCTCGTTGCCACGTGTGTACGCTGTCACGCGCAAGCTCTCCGTCCATAGCGCTATGCTGGCAAGGGATACCTTCAAGGATGCGAGAGAGGATGCCCTCATGGCCGAAACCTACTACTATCAAGTGAAGTTCCGCGCAATCTGCGAGGAATGCGGGAAGAGCTTCGAGGGCATCATCTCCAAGGAGGTGCCAGTCAACGACTCGGCGCTCGCGGGCAACATCGGCAACGCGCTCGCTGATGCGGGGGACTTGGCGATACGCCGCAGGTCGCTGGAGAGCGCTGTGCGTGACAAGCGCTGGTCCGACCTAGACATGAATTACGGCGTGCTCAGCATCAGTCACGAGTGTCCTTATTGCCTTGCACGCCAGTCTTGGGACCCCATGCCCAGACCCGAAGAGCCGAAGAAGACGGCTGCGGGCAAGGCGGGGAATACGGGTTGGATCCTCTTAGCGGCATTCATCGTCGGTGCCATCGTCGCACTTATCGAGTACATCATCCAGAGCTTTGCGTTCAGCGAGGATGACCCGACCGTCATGTTTATCGTGTGGTTTGCCTGCTTGGTCATTGGTGTCGTGCTGGCAGTTCGCTCCAACAAGAAGGACGACGAGAAGGCGAATGCGACCTATCCCGAGAGGATGAAGGAGTACGAGCGTGAGCTCGCCGCATATGACGAGTATCAGTCGAAGGTGGCCGCACGCGGGGCGCGGCACGAGCCGATTGTCGACCTAGCCTCGGGTGTCACGTTCAGTCGCAAGCTCGGTGTGGACGAGTGGGGCAAGGCCGACGTGCATTACTGCCCGTCTTGTGGCAAGAAGCTCGAAGGGACGGTGCGCATGAACTCGGTCCAGGCGAATCGTGCAGCTGCGGGCGTATGCCCCTGGTGTGGGAGCGGGTTGCCCTCCAACCGCCGGGTGTACCTGAAGTGAGCTGAGATTGATGGCCTAAGTCGCCTTCGTCAGTTGGAAGCTTGTTCCGGCGACCCAAAGGGGACGGCCCCTTTGGGTCGCGTTGTCTCGCGTGACCTCACGTCCCCGCTGTCCCACACCCGTTGTCTCAGAGTGACCAGCTCGCGGACTTGCTCTGCAGGTATGCCATGCGTGCGAAGGTGCCGCCTGCCGCGAGAAGCTCGGCCGGCGCGCCTTGCTCAGATACCCGACCTCCGTCCAAGACGACGACTTTATCTGCGCCCATGACCGTGCGCATGCGGTGCGCGATCACCACAACGGTCTTGTGCGCGAGGAGGTGACCCAGCGCATCTTGCACCCTCGTCTCGTTCTCCACGTCGAGGCTGGCCGTAGCCTCATCCAAAAGGACGACGGGGGCGTCCTTAAGCAGTGCGCGTGCGATGGAGATGCGCTGTCGCTCACCGCCCGAAAGTCTTGCGCCGTTCTCACCGATGGGCGTAGCGTAGCCTTGTGGCAGCGCACGCACGAACTCGTCGCAGTTGGCTGCCGCTGCTGCAGCTAGGACCTCTTCGTCTGTTGCCCCGTGACGTCCCAGGCGGATGTTCTCCATCACGGTGTCATCGAACAGCGTGACGTCCTGGAACACCATGGAGTAGGCGCCCATGAGCACCTCGGGATCGACGTCGTTTACCTCGACGCCCCCAAGCGTGATCGTCCCGCCGCTGTGGTCCCACAGCCGTGCGGCTAGCCTCGCGCACGTGCTCTTGCCTGAGCCTGAGGGCCCCACCAGTGCGGTGACCTCGCCCTCGCGCGCGGTGAACGTGACGTCTTCCAGCACCTTGCTCTCATCGGCGCCATAGCCAAAGCCGACGTTGCGGAACTCGATGTCATACCCCTGAGGCTCGAAGGTCTCTGCACCGCCGGCCACCGGCGTGTCAAAGATCTCGTTCAGGCGCTGAACAGAGACATCGCTGATGAACACCTCGGCGATGAGGGCAAGTGACTGATCGAATGGCGCGTACACGCGCGTGACCATAAGCAGGAACATAAAGAATGTCATGAAGCCGATGGATCCTGTGAGAATGAGCTTGGCACCGACCAGCACCGTGGTCGCCAGGCCCAGCCGCATGATCACGCTGGCGGCGTTCACGAAGATGCCCGTGCGAAGCTCCGCCTGTATCATGCACTGCTCGAACGTGTCGACGCTTGTGTCCACTCCCGCAAGGAAGCGCTCCTGCTGGTTGGTCGCACGGATCTCGCGCATGGTCTCGAGTGTCTCTTGGATGTCGTCCGCAAGCTCGAGACCGGCCGCCTTTGCGCGCCTGGCATATGCGGAGAACACCTTGCGTGAGCCGAAGAGCAGCGCGAATGCCACGGGAACGCCCCAGAGGCATGCCAAGGCGAGACGCCAGTCATACACGAGAACCATCGCGGCAATGATGGCCGTGGAGATGTAGCCCCCATAGAGGTAACCGAGTACGTGACTCCACACGTGTTCGAGGCGGTCGACGTCACTCATCATCGTCTCGGTGAGCTCGGCGAGGTCGCGGTGCGCGAAGAACGAGAGGGGCAGCTTGCGAAGTCGTTCTGCGAGACTCGTGCGGGCATGACCGACTTCGTCGTAAACCACGGAGTAGGTGCAGTGGTACTGCTGGTAGTGTGCGAGGAACGAGAGCACGAGAAACCCTATGACTCCCGCCACATATGGTAAGGCTTGGGGCAGGGGCGCACCTTCTGTGAGGGTCGCCATGTAATCTTGCATGAGCAGGAAGAGGAGCCCAACGCCTGCCATGACAATCAGATTCGTGATGACGGTCCAGAACGTGCCGCGCTTGACGTTTGCCTCGCCCGCCACGGAGAGCGCGTACTTCTTGCGGAACTTCTCGCCAAACAACATCTATGCCACCTCCCGCTCAATCTTCCACTGGACGGACCGCTGGTAGTCTGCCCACATACGTGCGTACAACCCGTTCGCCTGGACGAGCTCCGCGTGCGTGCCCTGCTCCTCCACGTGTCCTGCGTCGAGCACGACGATTCGGTCGGCATCCACCACGGTGGACAGCCGATGCGCGATCATCACGACGGTGCGACCGGCAAGGAGCCGCTCGAATGCCTTCTGGATCAAGGCCTCGTTCTCTGGGTCGGCGAATGCCGTAGCCTCGTCGAGAACCACGATGGGGGCATCCTTGAGGATGGCGCGGGCCAACGCGACGCGCTGCTGTTCGCCGCCGGAGAGGTAGGTGCCCGCACTGCCGATGACCGTGTCTGCCCCCTCTGGAAGCTTGTCCAAGATGTCGTCGCATTGTGCCGTATGCAAGGCCTCGAGTGCCTGCTCACGCGTGGCATCGGGTCGTGCTGCGCGTACGTTGTCCAGAATGGAGGCCGAGAAGAGTCGCGTATTCTGGAACACGAATGCCATATGGTCCATGAGGTCGCGAGTGTCCATTTGCCGCACGTCCACACCACCAACGCTGACGGTGCCTGAGTCTGCATCCCAGAATCGGGGTATGAGACTTGCTGCGGTGGTCTTGCCCCCTCCAGAGGGCCCCACGAGTGCCACGAGCTGGCCGGGTTCGACCGAGAAGCTCAGATGGTCGAGGGCGGGATGATCGGTTCCTTCGTAGGTGAAGCTCACGTCCTCGAAGTTGATGGAGTTGTCGACCGGGCTCTGAGGATTGTCTGCGATGGGTAGCGTAGGTGCATCGAGGACTTCATTGATGCGTCTAAGGGCGTCTCCGGCTTGGTTGAGGCCGCCGGCTGCAAACATGATCTTGGCGAGGGCGGTAGACATGACCGCCGAGAAGATCGCATAGAAGGCGAAGTTCGTGACGAACACCGCGAACGTTCCTTCCGCAAGGGAGGTGGGTGCGACCAGGAGTGCCGCGGGGACGAGGAAGACGAACGCCCCCTCAGTCACTGTGAGGTTCACGGCCTGCGGCCCCTTGCAGACCTTGCCCTGGTAATATGAAGCCTTGTTTGAGTAGTCGTCAATCGCTGCCTTGAACGCGCGGAAGCTGTAAACCGTCTGCTGGAACACTTTGACTACGGGGATACCGCGTACGTACTCGGTTCCCGCCTTGCTCGCGCGGTCGAGGGCGTCGTAGTACTCGGTCATAAGGCTCGCGTTCTTGCCGCCCATCATGGCAAAGAGTGCACCGACGGATATGATGGCGGCGAGCAGGCATGCCGCGCCCATGCGCCAATCAAAGAAGAGCAGCAGTGCGAGCAGCGCGATGAACATCGCGATGGTTCCCGTAATGTCGGCAAGGTTGTGTGCGAGCAGCGTCTCCGTCTGTCCAGCCGCGCCATCGATTCGGCGACGTAGCAGCCCCGAGGCGTGCGTGTCGAAGTATCCAAGGGGCGCCTTGGCAAGGTGGGCCATGCAGCGCTTTCGAATGTTTGCGGCTGTGCGGAAGGCGGCGAGGTGCGTGCACATAAGTGCCAGGAAGTATATGACGATGCCTGCTATGGCTGCTGCCAGTGCCCACCAACCGTATTGCTCTATCTCTGAGGCTTCCATCCAATTGGGCGCAACGCTGACGAGGTCGCGCACAACAAGCCACACGAATGTGTAGGGCACCATGTTTACGGCCATGGCAACTGCCGAAAGTGCGCATCCAACAACGGTGAGACCGCGATACGTGCCTGCGAATTCAAGGAGTTGGCTCACCGTCCCCTTCTTTTCCTTCTCCATAGGTCCTCCTAGATCCTCGCTATTCATGCGATAAAGGTTAGATAAGGGTAACATTTTTCTGATGAAATGTTAACCATTTGAAACAATCTGGTGGCTGACGTTGGTTCTTGGGGGTGCTTGAAATCGCATGTGTTATCTTTGGCTAACATTTCAATTCTCAAGGAGGTTACTTATGTTCGGTCTCTCGCATGTCGCCTATGTCGCCGGTGGCGCTCTCGTCGCGGTAGGTTTTTCTGCCTTGGGCAAGAAGGGCAAGATACATGACTGTGCTGTAAAGGCGACAGCCACGGGAATGCGCGCGACCGATGCCGTGCAGTCCGTAGCGCAGGACATCGTGGACGAGGCCTCCGACATAAACGCCGAGGCTCGTCGTCAGGCACGGATTGATGCTGCCGTCCGCGAGCGCCTCGCCGCTCTCGAGGAAGGCATCCGCGCCGAGGTCACAGCGGAGATAGACCAGAGCGCTGAGGCCTAAAGCGCCATGCTGTTTTCCGTACGCTCACGCATGCCAGGTCGTATACGACTGAGGCTTCTGCATCCCTTTGATACTGATGAGGCGCGTGGCATGGAGGCGGCGCTGCTGGAACATGATTTCGTTCATCGAGCCGAGGCGCACGTCGCCAACGGCTCCCTGCTTGCTGTCTTTGATCCTGGGTGCGAGGAAGCGGTGCTGGCGGAGGTTGCGGCGTTCGACGCGCTTCGGCTGCCGCGCGCCCATCCCAATGCTGCCGAGCTGCATGAACTGTCGCTTGTGGCCGAGGACAACCGCTTTGCGCTTGAGATAAGCACGATTATGGCATGGCGCGTGCTGCGGCGCCTTGTGTTGCCGCTGTCCCTGCGCACAGCGTGGATCATCATCAACTCCTTTCGTTTTGTCGTCAAGGGCCTGCGATGCCTCTTGCTGCGCGGCCTCACTGTGGAGGTCCTTGACGCTACGGCCATCGTGGCGTCACTGCTGCGTGGCACGTACGACGAGGCTGACGTCATCATGCTGCTGCTCGACCTTTCTGAGGCAATGGAGCAGCATGTGTCAAGCCGAGCGAGATTGGCGCTCGAGCAGGGGCTCGTCGCTCACGACAACCAGGTGATCAAGCTTGTAGACGGGCAAGAGCGCACCGTTCCGTTGAGCGACGTCGTAGAGGGCGATCTCGTGTGCGTGCGCTCGGGGATGGTCATTCCTGTGGATGGCGTGGTCGAGCATGGCGAGGGAGAGGCGGACGAAGCCACCATGACGGGTGAGGAGCGCCTTGTGCACAAGTCGCCAGGTGCAAGTGCGTTTGCAGGCACAGCGCTCGTCGACGGAGACCTGGCGTTGCGCTGCACGATGCCTCCAGGGAAGGCGCGCATCGATGCCATCGCACAGATGGTTGAGCAAGCTTCGCAGGTAAAAGGGGTTTCGGAGAGTCGCGCCGAGCGTCTTGCGGACTCTCTCGTTCCCGGCGCGTTCATAGCGTTCCTTGGCATCCTCGCCTTCACGCGCAATATCGAGAAAGCGCTCGCTGTGCTTATGGTCGACTACTCGTGCGCGATAAAGATCTCAACTCCCATCGCCGTGATGAGCGCGATGCGTGAAGCCGCATCACATGGAATCATCGTCAAGGGCGGACGCTACTTGGAAGAGCTTGCCGCAGCGGAAACGGTTGTCTTCGACAAGACGGGAACGCTGACCGAAGCGAACCCACGTTTGGTGGCGGTGGTCGCAACAGACGGAGAGTCGCAGAACGACGTGCTGCGGCTGGCGGCGTGCATCGAAGAGCACTACCCTCATTCGGTCGCGCGCGCCATCGTCGAGGGAGCACGCGACCGAGGTCTCTCGCACGAGCCAGAACTACACGCGGAGGTGCGCTACGTGGTGGCGCACGGCATCGCTGCGGAGGTGGACGGCATGCACTCCGTTATAGGTAGCGCTCACTTCGTCTTTGAGGACGAGGGCGTGCCCATGCCCGAGGGCTTCGCGGACATGGTCGGCGAGGAGGCCCCCGGGGCAGGTGTGGTGTATCTCGCGCGTGGGGGCAGACTTCTCGGTGCCCTGTGCGTGAGCGACCCGGTGCGGACGGATGCAGCGAACGTGGTGTCACAGTTGCGCTCGCGGGGTGTGCGCGAGGTCGTCATGCTTACGGGCGACGGCCCTGCGGCAGCCAGGCGCGTGGCGAGCGAGTTGGGACTCACGTCGTTCTTTGCGCAGGTCCTGCCCGAGGACAAGGCCGCGTATGTGGAGCGCATTCAGGCGTCGGGCGGCACGGTGGTGATGGTGGGTGACGGAATCAACGACTCGCCAGCGCTTGCCGTCGCCGACGTATCGGTGGCTCTGGCCGATGCGAGCGACATCGCGCAGGCGGTCGCCGACGTTTCGGTGCGCGATGCCGACCTGCAGAAGCTTGTGCTCGCGCGCGACCTATCCGAGCGGCTCATGAGGCGCATCGCACAGCGGTATCGATTGATCGTCGGCTTCAACACGACGCTCATCGCGCTCGGCGTCGCCAACCTCATTCCGCTCACCACGGCCGCCACCTTGCACAATCTCTCGACGGTCGCCATAGCCACAAGCAATACACGTCCTCTTCTGTAGCAGCGCTGGCGTTTCGCGACACGAGACCACATGACAAGTGACAGAGGTCACTTGTCATGTGGTCTCTTTCGGCCGTTCCTCGCGCCCGATGACATGTGGTGGCGATGACATGTGGTGACGCATGGGCGTTGGCTCTGCAATGAAGCTTCATGTGCAAAAGAAATGGGCACCCCGAGTGGACGCGGGGTGCCCTGTCCGGTTGGGGAGACCGGACGCTGTGCAATTGTGCCCGAGGCCGGAGGGGAGAGGATCCTTCGGATAGGGCATGCCATCGTGAGGTGGAGTGTTACACCCGCCTCTGTCCTGACAAGTAGTACTTTACCAGAAGTTAGTGCGAGGCAACTTAGAAAAGTTAGAATGAGTAAACTTTGTGAAGATGGCCCACTCGTCGGATTGATGGTCAAATGGGAGTTAGTCATAGATAACATTCTACTCGAAAAGGAGTTAGAGCCATCTAACTCACGGACAAATGAAAGGAGCCAACATGGCGAAGATCACCAACGCGTACGGTCGCGAGGTTCTGGACTCGCGCGGCAACCCCACGGTCGAGGTCGAGATAACCCTCGAGGATGGAACATTCGCTTCCGCTCTCGTTCCGTCTGGTGCGTCCACCGGCGACTTTGAGGCTGTCGAGCTGCGTGATGGCGACAAAGCCCGCTACGGCGGCAAAGGTACTCTCACGGCCGTCGGTCACGTGAACAAGGAGATCAAGGAGGCAATCGTCGGTCTCGACGCCCGCGACCAGCGCCTTGTTGACGAGACCATGATCGCTGCTGACGGCACGCCCAACAAGGGCAATTTCGGGGCGAACGCCATCCTGGGCGCCTCCCTCGCAACCGCACGCGCCGCCGCGGCATCGGCCAACCTTCCCCTGTATAGCTACATCGGCGGGGCTGGCGGCCACACGTTGCCCGTCCCCATGATGAACATCATGAACGGCGGCGTCCACGCTACCAATACCGTGGACTTCCAAGAGTTCATGATCATGCCCGTCGGTGCCCCGACCTTCTCTGAGGCGCTGCGCTGGTGCTGCGAGGTCTACGCGACGCTCAAGTCCGAGCTCGCCAAGGCAGGACTCTCCACGGGGGTTGGCGACGAGGGCGGCTTCGCTCCCGACCTCAAGACCAACAAGGATCCCCTCAAGTACATGAGCCAGGCCGTCGTGGACGCTGGCTTCGAGCTGGGCCGCGACTTCCGGTTCGCGATGGACCCGGCTGTCTCCGAGCTCTACAACAAGGAGACCGGCCTCTACGAGCTCAAGGGCGAGGGACTCACGCTCTCTGCGTCCGAGCTCATCGACTACTGGGATGCCCTCACCGACGAGTTTCCCATCATCTCCATCGAGGACGCACTCGACCAAGACGACTGGGCTGGCTGGAAGGAACTCACTGAACGTCTTGGCAAGAAGATCCAGCTTGTGGGCGACGACTTCTTCGTCACCAACACCAAGCGGCTCTCGCGCGGCATCGAAGAGCACTCTGCCAACGCCATTCTCATCAAGGTGAACCAGATTGGTTCGCTTACCGAGACGCTCGACGCCATCGAGATGGCCAAGCGCGCAGGCTACACAGCCGTCGTGAGCCACCGGTCGGGCGAGACCGAGGACTCCACCATCGCCGATATCGCAGTTGGCCTCAACACCGGTCAGATAAAGACGGGCGCTCCCTGCCGTACCGATCGCGTCGCGAAGTACAACCAGTTGCTCCGCATCGAGGACCGACTGGGCAAGGATGCCATCTACGGTGGCATCGAGGCCTTCTATAACCTGCGTTAACACAACCAGAAGGGTGCGTAGAGAGGAACAAACATGAGTGTGGCAATCGTGTACTGGTCACAAACGGGTAACACTGAGGCCATGGCCAACATCTTGGCCGATGCCTGTGGGGGAGAGGCTATCGAGTGGGACGGATTCTCGGCGGCACAGGTTGCCGACTACGATGCTCTCGCGTTCGGCTGCCCCGCCATGGGCGACGAGGAGCTCGATCCCGATTTCGAGGAGCTTTGGAGTGACTGCAAGGCCGAACTCGCGGACAAGCCCGTTGTGCTCTTCGGCTCGTACGACTGGGGAACCGGTGAGTGGATGGAGATTTGGGAGAATGACGCCAGCAACGCCGGCGTGAACGTCGTGGCGACCGTGATTGCAAACCTCGAGCCCGACGACGAGGCGGAGGAAGCCCTCAAGGGCGCAGCTGCCAAGCTAGCGTAGTTCAGGACTCGGGCTCGACGTAGGAGTGGCGCGAAGGGAAGGAAGTTCCTTTCGCGCCACTCTGTATCCATACAGGGTGAAAACGGAGGGGGACGTCGTCACATGCATAGCCATGAGCACTGCCCTTTGCGTCGCTGACTATGTGATGCTGGCAAGAAGGGCGCCCGCGTCGCCTTCGAGACAAATGGATTGGGCTTCGATGTGCTTCGGACAGAACGCTTCGCCGTAGTTGAGACAGGCATAGGTTGCCTTGGGATTCTCGGCTGCCATTGCCCAGAAGGGATACTTGATGATGACAGGCGTGTTTGCCCCCACGCCGATCTCCAAGAAGAGCGTGTGAAGCCCCGCGTGCTCATCGAGAAACGCCGCATACGCCGCCGACGCCCGATGCCAGCCCTCATCCTCGACGAAGGAGTCATCGGCACGTAGGTTCATGGTCACACCCGATCCGTCGTCCGGGCACGAGGGAAGCAGATGCGTTGGGACCCTCATGCCGACGCCGTTCTGCGGAATTTGGAAGACTCCGTTCGAATCCCGGACGAACCCTTGCGCCTCCATTGCGCGCATGACCCACTCCTCGTTGTCGTAGGTCCGCCGGTTCCTTCCGTCCACGCTTTGGAAGAGCCCGTAGTCACCTTGTGTGTAGAACAAGCGGCTCTTGTCGATGCCTGCTCGCTGGAACTGATGGTCGACGTTGGTGGTAATGACGAAGTAGTCTTTGTCGCACAGCAGTGAGAGCAGCTGGTGGTAGACCGGTTTCGGTGCGTCGATATAGCGGTTGTAGTAAATGTGGCGTGCCCACCACGCCCAGCGCGTCTCGTCGTCCGGGAACGGATAGAAGCCGCCGGAATACATGTCTTGGATTCCGAAGCGCTTCTCGAAGTCGCTGAAGTAGTGTTTGAAGCGCTCTCCGCTATATGTCAGCCCTGCCGCTGTCGAGAGGCCCGCCCCGGCACCGACCACAACGGCATCCGCCCGCATGAGTTCGGACCGCAGCTGTGCGATCCGCTCCTCTTTGCTGCCCTCGCCATAAGTGAGTCCCGGTCGAAACGAACGTATGGCCGTGATTCCCATCTGGATTGTCTCGCGATATCCGTCCCTCTCGTCATTGAAGTCATCCATGTCGAGTTATCCCTTTCGTCAGCTGACAGGTGCATCACCTTTGTCGGGGTATTATTGCATCTGCGCATCACCTTAGCAGTGGCAGGAAAAGCTGTGCCATCCCGAGGAAGATGAAGAAGCCAAGAACATCGGTCGCCGTGGTAACGAAGATTGAGCTCGAGCAGGTGGGTCCTGATGGCAGGCCTTGAGCGCCACAGGCACGAGGAAGCCGAACGCCCCGCGATGATCATGTTGCCAATCAGTGCGATGACGGGTTGACTGCTCGGCACCCACTCGTGAAGGGCGCTGAGGCGGGTGACCTCTCGGCCCCACGGGGCAGGGCATGTGCATTACGATAGGTTTAGGTTATGGCGAGATACTATCAGTAAGCATTTGAAATATCTCGCATGCAGGTGAAGAATGGAGTCATGGAAACGGAGAAAGGACACGCCATGCAGGACGCGCAGCTCACCCTCACCCAAGAATGGGACAAGGTCTTCCCCCAGAGTGACCTCGTCGACCATGAGAAGGTAACCTTCCACAACCGCTATGGCATCACACTGGCAGCGGACCTCTACAAGCCCAAGGGCGCCGAGGGCAAGCTGGCGGCCCTCGCCGTGAGCGGCCCGTTTGGCGCCGTCAAGGAGCAGAGCTCAGGCCTGTACGCCCAGACCATGGCAGAGCGCGGCTTCCTCACCATCGCCTTTGACCCCTCCTTCACCGGCGAGTCAGGCGGCGAGCCGCGGCGCATGGCCTCGCCTGACATCAACACTGAGGACTTCTGCGCTGCAGTGGACTATCTCAGCTGCCGCGATGACGTTGATGCCGAGCGCATCGGCATCATCGGCATCTGTGGCTGGGGTGGTATGGCCATCAATGCGGCGGCACTCGACCCGCGCATCAAGGCAACCGTCGCCTCAACGATGTACGACATGACCCGCATCGCGCGTGAGGGCTACTACGGTGCAGCCGACAGTAAGGAGGCACGCGACGAGCAGCGTGCCTCTTGGGCCGCTCAGCGTACGGCTGACTACGCGTCTGGCACCTACGTGCGCGCAGGCGGTGTGGTTGACCCGCTGGCCGACGACGCGCCCCAGTTCGTCAAGGACTACTACGCCTACTACAAGACGCCGCGTGGCTATCACGAGCGCTCTGGCAACTCCAACGACGGCTGGAACGTGACGGGTACTCTGTCCTTCCTCAACCAGCCGATCCTCTCCATGGCGGGCGAGATTGACAATCCCGTGCTCATCGTCCATGGCGAGAAGGCTCACTCCCGCTACTTTGGCGAGGGGGCGTTTGCACTGCTCAGGGGCGAGAACAAGGAGCTCATGATCATTCCCGGCGCCAACCATTGCGATCTCTACGATGGCGGCGATAGCGACTACATACCCTTCGACAAGCTACAGAGCTTCTTCGAGGAGAACCTCGCGTAGCGACTCCTTGAGTGACTCCTTGCCATAGAAAGACAACCCATAGATACAACCTTCGAGACTGTCCAAGGGGCAACCCTTTGGGCAGTCTTGACTGCAGGCCCGCAATGGATTGCGGTTTTTTCGTCTCAGTTGATCTCGATGGACTCTAGGTCTTCGGGAATCCAGAGGTTGCCAGAGAAGTAGGACTGACCTTCGGCAGCGTAAAGCTCCTTGCGTCGTGTGAGATTGTGATCCTCGGTGTGATAGAGCACGAGGTTTCGTACGCCAAGCTCCTCGGCGAGTTCGCAGGCATCCTTCACTGTGGAGTGGTGCTTCACGTAGGGGTCGAAGACATCCGCTTGCGAGTAGAGGCAGAAAGCCTCGTGTAGCATCCACTCGGCGCCCCGTGCGTATGGGCGGCCCGCGTCAGAGAGCGGCTCGTCGCCGCAGCAAACAACGCGCCTGCCCTCGTCCAGCTCCATGCAAAACCCGAATTGCGTGGCCTTGGTTGAGCCGATGTCAAAGAAGGTCGTCCGATGACCGATGATGTTGAGCTCTTGTCCGTCGGTGACCTCAACCATATGAAGACGGCCGTCGATAAAGTGCGTCTCTTGGGGTCGCAGGAGTTTGATCGCCAGGTCGCGCAACAAATCGAGCACCTCAGCGTGGGAGTAGATCCATGCCTCGCCTTGGTAGTCGCCATGATCCATAAACTGGCAGATCATTCTTACCATCCAGACGATGCCAAGTAGGTGATCCACGTGACGGTGCGTGACGAAGATGTGGCGCATGTCCATCCAGTCGTAACCTGCATGTTTGAGCTGGCTCAGGATGGTGCTACCGCCACCACCGTCAACCATCAGGTGCTGGCCGTCATCGTCCAAGACGAAGCAGGTGTTGTAGCACTCGGTGACGAGCGCGTTCCCGGTTCCGAGCATTGTGAGCTTCATGGCATGCTCCTGTCTATGTTCATGAACTTGGGCCGCATCCCCTCAATCTTGAAGTTGACCTTCTCGTACTTGCATTGTAGGACGGCGGACGAGAACGTGGCGCGAGTGATGTGTTCTTCGGTGGGGCAAATGAACAAATCTCGACGGAGAAATCACGTCTGACGATCGATGCGGGACCGAAATGCGGCTTCCTTGCGCTTCTTGACGTTTTGAGGAAGCGAAAGTCGTAGTGGGATTGTATAGCCCTTATGCATAAGTGCGGAAAATCGTAGCCCGCTTCGGTGCTCAACTGGGAATTTACCGATTTTGATAACGATTTTCCACAGTGGCTATTTTAGCCAGTGTGGAAAATCGTTATCAAGAATGAAAACACACCAGTTGATGGCATTCACCTGTAACGATTTTCCGCACTAATTTTTCGCGGTGCCGCACATAGCCAGTGGAATTCCTGATTCGCCATTGAGATTGGTTGGATTTGCCCAAGATTCTTACCCGAATTCATCCTGCAGCCGCCGTTACCGCTATAGATAGTCGATTCGATCTTCTCGACCTTGCAGACGTCCAGGATGGATGCGATGTGGGCGAGAAAGGCGATAGCATGATTGTTCGGCAATCAAAGGCTTTAGAGACTCTGACAGTGCGCTTCCTGCAGTGAGTCGTGGCCCCTTTTTTGGGTGCATTCCCAAAAGAATGTCGCCAATAAAAGCGCGGAAGGGGAGTGATCCCCTTCCGCGTGTAGCCTTCCGCGTGTACGAAAAAGTGGCCGGACTCTATGCCTCGATGTTTACTTCCACATTCTCGTCGTAGGTCACGTCCTGCTGGCCCTGCTGCTGGTCGCCGGACTCCATACCGTTCTCGGTGTCGTTGGTAACGTCCTGCTCGTCGGTCGTCTCCTCGGTGTCAGAGTCCTTCGTGACGCCTGTGACATCGCTGGTCGTACCGTCGTTATAGATGGCGGTGGCATACCACACGGAGCCGTCACGTGCGCCCACCTTTACAAGATAGTCAGCATCGTCGTAGTGGAAGGTCACCACGTATCTGGGCTCGGTGCTGACACTGGAGAGTTCGCAGCCAACGTTGGAGACATTGTTTCCGCCTGCCACATAGGTGATAGCGATGTTGGTAGCTTCCCCCGAAGAGATGAGACCGGTAGGGGTGACCTGCTCATCTTGGGCCTGCTGCTGCGGCTGCTGCTGCGCAGGAGCCTGCTGCGTCTGCTGGCGCTGCGGCTCGGCGTTGGCATCGCGGATGGTCCTCGCGAGGCGCACGACGTCGTCCTTGCTCATCGCCATCTCCTCACCGCCAAGACCCTGCCAAGTGATCCCATACTCAACGTTTCCATCTCTCCACGTGACGACGGTCGCATTTTCGGCTGTTGCGCCCAAGAGGGTGAGGTGCAATCCGTCCACATCGAGCTGATACTTGTAGGCGAACTCTGTCTCGGTGCGGTCGGTGAGCGGTGCGGAGTGGGTGTCGACAGCTCCCTTGCGCACGACGAGTGCGGTGGCACCAGTCTCGTAGGTGGCCTGCGCGACGCCGCCTGCCCAGGAGTACGTGGGGTTCTCGTACCACAGGTCACCGAGGGCGATGCCTGCAGGCAAGCCGAATCTCGCTAGGCCGACCGCGCTGGCAGCGTCTGCGGCACTCGCGACTGTTGTCCAGTTCCATGCGGCCTGCTGTGCGGTAGCGTACGTGGCGTCAAGTGCTATGGCGCGCTTAGCGGTGAGAACAACGCCGCCGGTGAGGGCGAAGGAGAGGGCTGCCGCCACGACGAAGGCCTTCTTGCCGAAGCTTGCGTTGGCATTGGTGCTGATGCTCTTGGTGTTCTTCATGATGTGGTTCCTTTCGTATCTGCTGCCGGGTTCGTCCCCGGCTCCCTTTCTGTCCAACGCTTAGTCATATGCGGCCACGGCCGAGTCGTCCCATTGTTAGGAGTCGCTACATACCTCCTTCATAAGTGTCCGATTCGCGTCGCGAAGGGAGGTAAGAGAAAAAACGCCTCGGGAGTTGCTACCCGAGAAGAAAAGTAACCTCAAAACGCTTTCGGATAGGTATAATTAAAGATTGTTTTAAATCTATCAAGGAGGAGGCGTCCATGGACAGGAACCATTATCGAGCGATTCTTGCATGGTTGCTGAGCATCATGCTCGTGTTCGAGAGCCTGCCCACATCTGCGCTGGCAGAGTCGGTTGTGGCATCCAATGAGGTGGTTAGTGAACAGGATTCTCCTGGCGCAATCGCCGAGGATCCGGATGTAATTGCCACGGATCTGAATGAAGATGCATCACCCGCTTCTGACGCGGACGCCTTGGGGTTGGCGGATGCCGAGGATTCATACGACCAGGGCGACGAGGTCGCGCTCGACGTCGAGCCGACGGATGAGGATGCCGAGGATTCATACGACCAGGGCGACGAGATTGCGCTCGACGTCGAACCGTCCGAAGAAGACGACGCGCCCTTAGTCGTCGAAGAAGATGTTCAGAGTGCGGCCGTCAAGGAGGATGCTGTCGAATCTGCCGATTCGAGCGAGGCCGACACGGCAATCACTGCCCAAGCGGATGTGGAGAGTAGCTCCAAGGACGGCGTCAAGTCGCTTGCCGCAGCCAAAGTCGATGCCATACCCAACCAGACCTACACGGGCAGTCCGCTCACGCCCACTCCGACGGTGAGGCTTGAGGGGGAGGTGCTGGTCGAGGACGTCGACTACACCGTCTCGTACAGCGGGAATCGGGTAGTCGGAACCGCGCGAGTCAAGATTGAAGGTATAGGCGCATACACCGGCAGTACTACCGCGACGTTCAGAATCTCCGCCGCGCCCATCAGCGCTGCCGTTGTCGAGCCAATTGCCCGGCAGGCATATACGGGCAAGGCGAGGAAGCCGCTGCCGACGGTCGTCTTCAACGGAGTCACGCTAAAGAGGAGAACCGACTACACGCTCACCTACAAGAACAACAGCGAGGCTGGAACGGCTACAATCATAATCACAGGCAAGGGCAACTTCACGGGTACGACGAGTGCGAAGTTTCGGATTGTGAGGCCGTCCGTTAGCTATCGCACCCACGTCCAGAATACCGGCTGGCAGGACTGGAAGAAAGACGGTGCGCTGGGAGGCACATCGGGCAAAAGCTTGCGCCTTGAGGGAATCAGGATCAAATTGGGCAACAAGTTGCTCGGTGGTGGCATCAAATATCGCACCCACGTGCAGAACATCGGCTGGCAGGGCTGGAAGAAGGACGGCGCGATGAGTGGTACGTCTGGAAAGAGTCTGCGTCTTGAGGCAATCCAGATCAAGCTCTATGGCGCGATGGCCAAGTATTATGACGTGTACTATCGCGTGCATGCCCAGAACATCGGATGGATGGGATGGGCCAAGAACGGGCTGGCGGCCGGCACCTCGGGATATGCCTGGAGGCTAGAGTCATTGCAGATTGTGCTGGTTTTGAAGAATGGTGCAGCCCCTTCGACAAAGCTCAAGAGACAAGTGCAGAGAATCCCAAGTCGATATGTCAAGCGCACCAGCACGTCATACAAGATGCTCGCGCGATATGGCATCTCGTACCAAAGCTGGGGCCTGTCTGACAGCCCGATGGTCGAGTATGTGAAACTGAGCCCAAACCACTCCGGCAAGCGCAATCATTACATCGATACCATCACACCGCATTATATGGGAGGCTATGGCTCGGTTGAGGGACTGGGCATGGTCTTTGAGCCCGTGAGTCGTCAGGCGTCGAGTAACTACGGCATCGGCTATGACGGGCGTGTTGGTATGTATGTGAACGAATGCAACCGTGCATGGACTTCAGGTAGCGGTGCCAACGACAACAGGGCGATAACCATTGAGTGTGCCAATCGGGTTGATGGAAGTCTGACCAACGAGTCCTGGTCTACGCTTGTTTCGCTCTGTACGGATCTTTGCATGCGTAATGGCAAGACACGCCTCGTATATCGAGGAGAGGCGAACTACAAGGGCCTCGGGAGCGGCGATATGTTGCTTACGATGCACAAGTGGTTCCAGCCTACAGACTGTCCCGGCCCGTGGCTTAGCTACCAGTTCGGAAGGCTTGCAGACGAGGTGAATGCCCAGCTGGAGGCCGCCCGTCTGTAGCCGCCCGTCTGTAGGTGGTTAACAATCCTTCATGTCCCGTCCCATATGCATTTATTGCGTATGGGACGTTTGTTGATAGATTCTCGATGTTGCTTTGCCTACAACGATGCTACGCGAAGCACGACGAAAGGGGCTGGGATGGGTAGTGCAGGAATCAGCATCGTCTTTACCGATGTGGACGGGACCTTGGTGGGAGACGATCATCATCCGCTGTTGGATACGGCTCCAATCATGCAGCGCGTTGCCGCTCGCGTGCCGATATGCCTCGTCTCGGCGCGCTCGCCCGAGGGATTGTATCCCATTCAGGAGCAGCTGGGCTTCGTCGGGCCACTCGCCTGCTATTCGGGTGCGTACGTGCTCGATGCCAAAGGAAACGAGCTCTTCAGCACGACGATTAGCACCGAGGAGGCCGTTGCCATAAAGGAGTATCTCGACCGCGAGCTGCCGCACCTCACCGTGGGTACGTATGGATTCCACGATTGGATCGTCGACAGCAGGGAAGACCCCAACATCCAGCGAGAGGAACGCTTGGTGCAGACGGAGGCGCGCACCTGTACAGACCTCGCGGGCACCTTTGGCGAGCGCGGTGTGCACAAGTTCTTACTCATGGGGGAACCGGCTGAGATTCTGGAGGCCCAGCGTACTGTCGCCGAGAGGTACCCACACCTCAACGTCGTGCGCTCGAGCGACATTCTCTGTGAAGTGATGGCATCCGATGCGAGTAAGTCCAATGCGGTGCGCATGATTTGCGAACATTGCGGTGTGGACCTCGAGCGTGCGGTGGCGTTCGGAGACGGCCCCAACGACCTCGACATGCTTCTCTCGGTGCCGAACTCCTATGCCATGGCTAATGCAGAAGCGCAGGTCAAGGAGGCGTCGACGCACGTCATCTCTTGGACCAACGCAGAGGGGGGCGTGGCACGCACGCTGGAACAGCTCGTATAGCCTGCCCGCAAGGGATTGCCCCTCGTGGGGCACCCATTGCGGGTGCCCCCTTTGGGCAAAAAAGGACGATCCACCATGGAGCCATAATCCCCATGGTGGACCGTCCTTTTGCTAGGTTGAAGGTCTCTCTTACAGCGGGTTGGGAAGCGTGGGCGCAAAGCCGTCATCGCGCGTGAACATGCGCATGAACTCTTCGCCCGTGATGGTCTCCTTGCGCTGGAGATAGCGACTGATTTCGTGCAACTTGAAGCGGTGGGCACGAAGCGTGTCGAGGGCCGTCTTGTGGCCTTCCTCAACGAGTCGCTGCACTTCGCGGTCGATGTCCTGCGCGGTGCCCTCGGAGCAGGTGAGGTCGGACCCTCCGCCAAGGTAGCGATTGCGCTGCTGGCCAAGGGCGACCATGCCGAAGCGCTCGGTCATGCCGTATTGCGTGACCATGGCGCGGGCAATCTGGGTTGCCTTCTCGATGTCGTTGGAGGCGCCATTGGTGGCCTCGCCAAAGATGAGCTCCTCGGCTGCGCGACCGCCGCAGAGCACGGCAATCTTGTTGCGCATCTCGGTCGCCGTGGTGAGGAAGTGCTCGTCCTCGTCCACCTGCATGGTGAAGCCGAGCGCTCCGGACGTGCGCGGAACGATGGTGATCTTGCTCACCGGTGCGGACCCCTTCTGGGATGCGGCAACGATGGCATGACCGGTCTCGTGATAAGCGACCACCTGCTTCTCGTGCTCGCTAAGGACTGTGGACTTCTTCTTTTCGCCAGCGATGACGACGTCGACGGATTCAACGAGGTCTTCCTGCGTGACGAGTCGATGTCCCATACGTACCGCACGCAAGGCTGCCTCGTTGATCATGTTTGCCAGGTCCGCACCGGAGGCGCCTGGCGTGGCACGCGCGATGGCGCTCAGGTCGATGCCGCGCTCCATCTTGACGTCGTTGGCGTGAATCTTGAGGATGGCCTCACGGCCGGCAAGGTCGGGCAGCTCGACGGGGATGCGGCGGTCGAAGCGACCAGGACGCGTGAGGGCGATGTCGAGCGACTCGGGCATGTTGGTCGCTCCGAGCACGACGATACCTTTGTTGTTGTCGAAGCCGTCCATCTCGGTGAGGAGCTGGTTAAGCGTCTGCTCGCGCTCGTCGTTGGTCGTGAGGGCGCCATCGCGGCGCTTGCCCACAGTGTCGATCTCGTCGATGAAGACGATGCAGGGCGCCTTCTCGTTCGCCTGCTTGAAGAGGTCGCGGACCTTGGCAGCACCGCGTCCGACGAACATCTCTACGAACTCCGAGCCAGAGATCTGGAAGAAGGGCACCTTCGCTTCGCCGGCGACCGCCTTCGCGAGCAGCGTCTTGCCCGTGCCGGGAGGGCCAACGAGCAGTGCGCCCCGGGGACAGCGGGCGCCGATGTCGGTGTATCGCTGCGGGTTCTCGAGGAAGCTGGCAATCTCTTGCAGGGACTCCTTGGCCTCGTCCTGCCCAGCGACGTCGGCAAAGGTGACGCCCGTCTCCTTCTCGCCGACTATCTTTGCCCCGGAGCGACCAAGGCCGCCCATGCCGAAGCCGCCGAACCCGCCGCCGAAGTTCATGGAGGGATCGTCGCCGTCTTCCATGGCCTTCTTCATGCGACGGTTGAGGCGCCAGCCAAAGAACACCATGATGCCGAGCGGAATGCCATAGCTCAACAGCATATATAACCAGAGGTCGGAGCTGTTGTCGGGAATCTCCGCGCTAAAGTTGACCTCGTGCTGCTTGAGCAAGCTCACGAGATTGTCGTCGTTGGGGAATGCCGTCGTCTCGTACGTCTTTGTGTTCGAGTCCTCCTTGGCACCGTCGGTGAAGCGAATCTTGCCCGTGCCGGTGTTGAGGTCGACCTCACGCACCTGGTTGCGCTCCACCATGGTAAGAAACTCGCTGTACGGGACATCCTCAATCTGTTTGCGTTGGTACATCGTCATGGATTGGTTTACGGCCAGCATGACGGCAATGGCGATGATCGCGTACAGGAACATCGAACGGCGGCGCTTCTGGTTGTTCATCTCCATATGGTTATCTCCCTGACTAAAACATACATACGGATACATGTTACCCAAAGGTGCATTACTACTAACGAATGCATCGAAAAATGTATGTGTTATGGACTTAGATGTGCTTAACGAGACGCGATGCGAAACGCATCGGCATTCGGTCGGGTCGTTTTGTGGACAATGGGCGGGGATTCGGCTCGCTGCTCTGCGCGCTTGAGCGGAATCCGTTAGCCCAATGCTGCGCATAGGCGCGTCAACTTCCGTCAAAGGCGTGATTTGGGCTGCAAACGGTAGCTATCTTTGCTAAAATTCCAGCGTCCCATCGCGCATGCGGGCTCGGCCCGTAGGAAGGATCCACCAGATGGCAAACCGGTATAAGAAGACCACGAATCTGCCGCGCACGAAGTTTGCGATGCGCGCGAATCTGGCACAGAACGAACCCAAGCGCCTTGCTGCTTGGGAGGAGGCGGGCGTCTACGAGCTCGCGCTCAAGAAGAACGAGGGGCACGACAAGTTCGTGTTGCACGACGGCCCTCCATATGCCAACGGTCCGATTCACCTCGGCCATGCGCAGAACAAGATCAGCAAGGACATCATCAACCGGTATTGGATCATGCAGGGACGCGAGGTGCCCTACGTGCCCGGTTGGGACTGCCACGGCCTTCCCATCGAGCATAAGGTCGAGGACATGGTGGGCCAGGACAAGTTCCGTGAGCTTCCCACCGAGACCATTCGTCGTCTCTGCCGCGAGATGGCCGTCGAGCAGGTTGACACGCAGCGTCAGGGCTTCAAGCGCCTGGGCGTGCTGGGGGAGTGGGACAATCCCTACCTCACCTATACCAATGACTACGATGCCACCGACGTGGAGATTTTCAAGGCGATTTGGGACTCCGGTGCCATCTATCGTGGCCGCAAGCCGGTGCACTGGTGCAGCCACTGCCACACGGCGCTCGCCGAGGCCGAGATTGAGTACGGTGACGAAGTGAGCCCTGCCATCTTCGTGCGCTTCCAGATGACGACGGTGCCCCAAGGACTTGAGGACTGGGATGGCAAGCTTGATGTGGCCATCTGGACGACGACCCCTTGGACGCTTCCGGCGGATGACGCTGTCATCCTTCATCCTGAGGCGAGCTATGTGGCGGTCGAGCACGATGGTCGGGCGGCCATCTTTGCGGAGGCGCTGTGGCAGAAGTGCGCCGCGAAGTTCGGCTGGGAGGACGCGGCCCTCGTGAGGGGAACTGATGGCGAGGCATGGCACGCGACGGGCACAGAGCTCGCCGAGAACCGCTACCTGCAGCCCATCTTCGGCGATCAGGGCGAGACGGGTAAGTTCATCTACGCCGACTACGTGACGCTCGAGGATGGCACGGGCATCGTGCACTCGGCTCCCGGCCACGGTGTGGACGACTACCTTGCGGGCATGAAGTTTAACGTGCCCGTGGTGATGCCGGTTGACGACGACGGCGTGTTCTTCTCGGGCGAGGGCATGGGCACCGGCGGCCCCTTCAGTGGCATGGAAGTCAACGAGGCCAATCCAAAGATCATCAAGTGGCTTGACGAGCGTGGCATGCTCATCCTCCACGAAGACATGAGCCACAGCTATCCGCATTGCTGGCGCTGCAAGAATCCCGTCATCTTCCGTGCGACGAGTCAATGGTTCGTCTCGATGGACAAGACTGGCCTTCGCCAGACCGCCCGTGAGGCGCTCGACCACGTGGACTTCTACCCGTCGCATGCGGTTAAGCGCATCGGCTCCATGGTCGAGGGAAGGCCGGACTGGTGCATCAGCCGCCAGCGCAACTGGGGCGTGCCTATTCCGGCGTTCACTTGCCAGGACTGCGGCGAGTCGGTGATGAATGATCAGACGCTCGATGCCGTCATCAAGCTCTTCCGCGAGCAGGGCTCCGACCACTGGTTCACCGACGATCCCGCGAGCTACTTGGGTGATGCCTGCACCTGTCCCAAATGCGGTAGCCACAACCTCAAGGCCGATCGCGACATCCTGGACGTCTGGTGGGACTCTGGCGTCTCCCATACGGCCGTTTGCCGCCACCGCGACAACCTCGAGTTCCCTGCAGACATGTACCTCGAGGGCTCGGATCAGCATCGTGGCTGGTTCATGAGCTCGCTTATGACGAGTATCGGAGCCTATGGTGTGGCGCCGTACAAGGCAGTCGTCTCTCAGGGCTTCACGCTTGATGGCCAGAGCCGCAAGATGAGCAAGTCTCTGGGCAACGTCATCGACCCCAACGAGGTGTGCGCCACGCGTGGTGCCGACGTTCTGCGCCTGTGGGTCGCTTCCGTGGACACTTCCGTTGACGTGCCCTGCGACGATCAGATTCTCAACCACGTGGGCGAGGCGTATCGCCGCTTCCGCAATACCTTCCGCTTCCTGTTGGGCGAGATTGAGGATCAGTTCGATCCCGCGATGGATGGTGTACCCGTCGAGGATCTGCTTCCCTACGACAAGCTCATGCTCGCCCGACTGTGCGAAGTGCATGACGAGGTGAGCGAGGCATACGCAGGGTATCGCTTCAATCAGGTCTATCGCACGCTCTATGACTTCGTAATCACAGAACTCTCCAACGGCTATCTCAACGCGACGAAGGATCGTGTGTATTGTGAGGCCCCGCAGAGCTTTGCACGTCGCAGCGCACAGACGGTGTGGGCACACATCCTCTCGATGCTCCTGCGCGACCTGCAGCCTATCCTCGCGTACACGACGGACGAGGTCATGACCTTCCTGCCCGCGAGCATGCGCGATGGCGAGCGCTTCGCCGCGCTGCTCTCGTGGTGGGAGGCGCCGATGTCGGCAGAGGAGCGCGCACCCTACCTGCCCGTCTACCAGGCGGTCGTGGATTCGCGTGCGGCATTCACCAAGTCGTACGAGGAGGCAATCGGATCGGGTGCCATCACCGAGAAGACGACGCAGGCCGCCTGTGCTGAGCTCACGGTTCCCACCGAGATGCTCACGTTGCTCACGGGCAATCTGGGCTGTGACCTCGCGGAGCCGTTCGTCTGCGCGCGAGTGTCTCTGGTTGGGGGCGACGAACTCACATGCACGGCTGTGCCGGCCGAGGGCGAGAAGTGCGAGCGCTGCTGGAACTGGCGCGACTTGGGTCCTGACCACCTGTGCGCGAGATGCCACGAGGCGGTTGCCGTCATTGAGCGTTAGCACTGGTCCCTCGCCTCGGGCGAGGGACGTCGAGGAGGTATGATGGAAACAAGACTCTCTGCCCTCGGAGGCAAGGGACTTCATCTCTTCTTGTTTTGGGTCATCGTGATCTTGGTCGTCCTGGTTGACCAGGCGACCAAGGCCGCGGCCATTGAGGTCATTGCGGATGGAAACAGCGTTCTCATCCCAGGCATCATCGACCTCGTGCACGTGGAGAACACCGGCGCTGCCTTCTCCATTGGCGAGGGCAACGGCGTTCTCTTTGTTATCGTGGCCCTTGCGTTCCTTATTGGCTCATGCTCCTTCGTTTGCCGCGAAGAAGAGCTGCCGTTGGGAATCGTTGCAGCGGTGGCACTCATTGCAGGGGGTGGCTTGGGCAACATGATTGATCGCCTGATGAATGGATCCGTCACCGACTTCCTCTCGACCGCGTTCATGAAGTTTCCCGTCTTCAATGTGGCCGACATCTGCGTGACCGTTGGCGTTGCGTGCGCAATCATTGGCTACTGGATCTGGGACTCACGTCAGGAACGGAAGGCCGACAGCCGCGACAGCGACGCACGCCATGCCTAGGGCTGTGGAGGGGCTCGTCGGCCCCGATTCCGACGGCAAGCGACTCGATACCTACCTTACGAAGCTTCCGGGCGCACCAAGCAGATCCGCGTGCGCCAAGCTCGTAGCCGCTGGGGAGGTCACAATCAACGGGACGCTCGCGACGAGCAAGTCGGAGCGCGTGCTCCTTGGGGACCGCATCGTAGCGAATCTGAATGACGAGCATTCGAAGGGCCCCTTGGCACCTAACTTCTCCATCGCACTAGACATCCGATTTGAAGACGATTACCTCATGGTCCTCTCTAAGCAGGCGGGATTGGTCTGCCATCCGAGTCCTGGTCATGAGGACGATACCTTGGCAAATGCCCTCGTTGCGCACTGTGGTTACGACCACCTTGGCATGCTGCAGGGGGAGGAGCGGCCCGGCATCGTGCACCGACTTGATCGGGATACGTCCGGGCTCATGCTGACGGCAAAGGATGACGAGACGCAGCATGCATTGCAGGACCTCATTCGCCTGAGGATTCTTGACCGGCGCTATCTCACGTTGGTGCAAGGCTTCGTCGCGCCGGACGAGGGGACCATCACAACGGGCATCGCGCGCTCGAGTCGCGACCGCACGCGCATGATGGTGAGCGATGAGCCAGGTGTGCGAGAGGCGATAACGACGTTCCGTACATTGGAGCGATTCGAGGCTGGTCCACGCGATGATGGCTTCTCGTTGCTGGAGTGTCACCTCTTCACGGGGCGGACGCACCAGATTCGTGTCCACATGCGCCACATCGCTCACCCGGTGGTAGGCGATCAGGTGTATGGCCTGCGCACGAAGCGTGGGCGCGAGGAGCCGCGCAATCTGGGTCTCGAGCGTCAGTTTCTGCACTCTTGGCGCATCGCATTCGACCATCCGGTGACGGGCGCGCACATCGAGCTGAAAGATGCGCTTCCTCAGGACCTACAGGAGATACTCGCATCCATCGCAGACAGCTCGATGGGGAGGACAGCCGCTGGACTGGAAGTGCTGGGTCAAGACTAGCCAATCAGCGGTATAGTACAGGGAGGCCAAACGGTGAGCCAGCTCACAGGAGGAGGACTCGGTGGAACTCAACAGCATGGGGCTTACCCCCATCGTCATCCTTAACTTCTGCATAGGCACGTTCTTTACGGTCGCGTACCTGTATCAACTGATATACATGCTCGTGGTGCTCCGCCGCGGGATGGTGAGACTTGCGCCGGCGAAGAAGAACCATAGCTATGCGTTCGTCATTGCTGCACACAACGAGGAGCCGGTCATTGGCAACCTCGTGCGTTCCATCAAGGCACAGGAGTACGAGGGGGATATCGGCTGCTTTGTGATTGCCGACAACTGTACGGATTCCACGGCGCAACTTGCCCGCGAGGCGGGCGCCGTTGCCTGGGAGCGCGACGACCTCGTGCGCAAGGGGAAGAGTTGGGCGCTTGACTACGCCTTCGCACGGCTCATAGACGAGTACGGTGACCGCTTCGAGGCTTTCTTCGTGATGGATGCCGACAACATCATCGCACCGAATTACGTCGAGGTCATGAATCAGGCATTCGATGTGGGATATCTGGTGTGTACGAGCTACCGCAACTCGAAGAACTTCGACTCGAGCTGGGTGAGCTCGGCGTATGCCACATGGTTCTTGCGAGAGGCGCGCTTCCTCAACAACCCGCGCATGATGCTGGGCACGAGCTGTGCCATCTCTGGCTCGGGGTGGATGGTCGCCGCATCGATCGTGCGCGGTATGCATGGCTGGCGCTTCCATACGCTCACCGAGGACATCCAGTTCTCTACGTTCTGCTGCGCACACGGCATCCAGATCGGTTTTGCGCCGGCCGAGTTCTTCGACGAGCAACCGGTCACCTTCAAAGCGTCATGGATTCAGAGGATGCGTTGGACAAAGGGCTTCTACCAAGTCTTCTTTTCGTACAACAAGAATCTTCTCAAGGGCATCGTCGTTGACCATCGGTTTGCCTCTTACGACATGCTTATGACCATCGCGCCCGCTATGCTGCTCACGCTCATCTCGGTGCTCGTGAACGGGGGCTATTTGGTGGTCGGTTGGCTGAGCCATGGCTTCTTTGCCACGCGGTCGGAAATGCTGATGTGCCTCGGGTCGCTCATTATGACCTTCGGGATGATGTACCTCACGTTCTTCATTATGGGCATCATTACCACAATCAGCGAGCGCAAACACATTCATGCGCGCAAGCGCTGGCGCCTGTTCACGAACCTCTTCACGTTCCCCCTCTTCATGCTTACGTATGTGCCCATCACGGTCGCCGCACTCTTCAGAAAGGTCGAATGGGTGCCGACGAAGCACGACATCGCGGTGACCTTCGACGACGTGGTTGCCAGCTGAATCCCGTGCAGTGGGGGAATTACAGGTTGCTTCGGTGTCAGTATGAGGAAGAGCTCAGATTGACGATAGATTCATGTATACCTATTGGAAGCAACATGGAACATGGGGGGAAGGATTACCCATAAGACTGGAAGACTTGAGTCCCGAACAGATCGAGCTGGCTAAGGCGTGCAGCACACGCGAGGAGCGTCTGGCGTTCATTGCCGACAATGGGATTGACCTCACCGATGAGGAGATGGATACCCTCGCGGGTGGCACCGGTCTATTCAGCGGTCTATTCAGTGGAAAAAAGGAGAATTGTTGCGGAATCGCCAAAAAAGCACACATGGGTGAAGACGGGTCGCAATCGTCCAAACAAAACCTTCGGCAACGTCTTTTCGGATATGGAGTTCCGCTGCACTGCGTGCGGCAAGACGAAGTGGTCCTAGAGCTAGCGCACGTTCCTTACGTGAATTGCACTCTCCCTCGATTGCGCTAATTCCAACCTGATACAATCTGTCCAAGGTTTTTCGGCGAAAGGAGCATTTTCCTATGGCAACGTTCTTTACGGAAGAGTCCCACACCTTTAGTGAGTACCTACTCGTCCCCGGCTATTCCTCGGCTCAGAACATTCCGCAGAACGTGTCGCTCCAGACGCCTCTTGTGCGCTATCGTCGTGGCGAAGAGCCCGCCATCAAGCTCAATGTTCCTATGACCTCGGCCATCATGCAGTCGGTCTCGGGGCCACGGCTTGCTGTTGCGCTCGCTCAACAAGGTGGTATATCGTTCATCTACGGTTCCCAGACGGCTGAGGACGAAGCGGCGATGGTGCGCGAGGTCAAGGCATCAAAGGCGGGGTTTGTCGTCTCTGCTGCCAACCTCACGCCTGGTATGACCTTGGCCGACGTGAAGGCGCTCAAGGAGGAGACTGGCTATAACACCATGCCCGTCACGGATGATGGTACGTGCAACGGCAAGCTGCTCGGCATCGTGACCAGTCGCGACTGGCGCCCGAGCCGCGATCCGGACGACAAGCGTGTGCGTGACTTCATGACCCCGCTCGAGAAGCTCATCGTCGCTCCCGAGGAGAGCACACTCAGCGATTGCAACGACATCATTTGGGATCACAAGCTCAATGCGCTGCCCATTGTGGATGCCGGGGGGCATTTGGTTTCCATCGTCTTCCGCAAGGACTATGACTCCCACAAGGAGAATCCCCTTGAGCTGCTCGACCGTCACAAGCGTTACCTGGTTGGTGCGGGCATCAATACGCGCGACTTTGCGGAGCGCGTGCCGCTACTTGTCGAGGCGGGCGCTGACGTGCTGTGCATCGACTCGTCTGAGGGCTATTCCGAGTGGCAAAAGATCACGATTGACTGGATTCGCGAGCACTACGGCGAGTCGGTGAAGGTTGGCGCAGGCAACGTGGTGGATGCTGAGGGCTTCCGGTATTTGGCTGAGTGCGGCGCCGACTTCGTCAAGGTGGGCATCGGTGGCGGCTCTATCTGCATCACGCGCGAGCAGAAGGGCATCGGTCGCGGCCAGGCTTCCGCCGTTATCGACGTGTGCGCAGAGCGAGATCGCTACTTCGAGGAGACGGGCATCTACGTGCCGGTATGCTCCGACGGCGGCATCGTGTACGACTACCACATGACGCTCGCGCTGGCCATGGGTGCGGACTTCCTCATGCTCGGACGTTACTTTGCGCGCTTCGACGAGAGTCCGACGCGGCGTCTCAACGTGAACGGCAACTACGTCAAGGAATACTGGGGCGAGGGCTCCGCGCGCGCTCGCAACTGGCAGCGTTACGACCTCGGCGGCAAGAAGGGCCTCACCTTCGTCGAGGGTGTGGACTCCTACGTGCCGTACGCCGGTTCGCTCAAGGACGGTGTCGAAGCGTCTCTCACCAAAGTACGCCACACCATGTGCAACTGCGGTGCACTCGACCTTGCGGAGTTGCGCGACAAAGCAAAGATCACGCTCGTCTCTGCCACCTCACTCGTCGAGGGCGGCGCGCACGACGTCATCCTCAAGGACAGCACCGAGGCGAACTTCCGATAGAGAGTACTGCGTTTAGCGCAATAAAGAGACAGTCCCCCTCGTAGCCAACCGTCACGGTTCTACGAAGGGGACTGTCCTTTCTTGTCATTCATGCGGTACCGTCAAAGGAATGCTAGTACGAGTACGTTGCATGAGGATTCGAGCAGTCCAATGAAGAAACCAAACATGAAGGCGCTCTCCGTACGGTTGCCGTTGCTGTTTGTGGCCAGCATGGTGGCCATCATGGGCGTCATGATTCCCTTGGTGTACTTTCGCTTCCAAAGCAGGATGATAGACCAGTACACGCGCAGGGCAGAAGGTGTTATTCAGCAGAATCTCCACTTCACCATCCAAGATACTGGCGTTGGCATGGATGAGTCGTTCATACCCAAACTGTTTGATCCCTTCGTGCAAGAGGATGCCACTACCACCAATCGCTATGGCGGGAGTGGGCTTGGCATGGCCATCACGAAGAACATGGTTGATCTGATGGGCGGCAGCATAGCTGTCGAGAGCAAGAAGGGACTGGGCACGACCTTCAACGTCACCATTCCATTGCAACGGGCACAAGAGGTTGAGATGACCGAAACGACGACTCCGAGCGAGTCGAGCGTCTCTGTGGCGGGTCTTCATGTGCTGATTGCGGAGGACATGGAGATGAACGCGGAAGTCCTTGCGGACCTGCTCGAAATCAAAGAGATCACCTCAGAGTGGGCGGAGAATGGCAAAATCGCGGTCGAGATGCTGGCTCAGAGTGAGGAACACCACTTTGACGCCGTTCTGATGGACATGCGGATGCCAATCATGGATGGCCTGACCGCCACGCGCGAGATTCGAAAGCTCGATCGAACGGACGCCAAGGAGATGCCGATTATCGCGCTTACCGCTAATGCCTTCGAGGAGGATGTGTAGGCGTGCATTCAGGCGGGCATGAACGCGCATCTCTCCAAGCCGGTGGACATAGACGCCTTGGAGCAGACGCTCGGCAGATTGCTCGCAGGTGAATAGGCACAACTGGTGAGAGAAACAAAAGGAACGGCCCCCCTTGTGGTGGGGGACCGTCCCGTGTGGAGTGATCTCCGTGGTTCGTTAGGCCATCTGGGCCTGGACGCAGGTGATGGCAACGACGCCCACGATGTCGTCGGCGGAGCAACCGCGGCTTAGGTCATTGACGGGCTTCGCGATGCCCTGCAGGACCGGGCCGTATGCCTCAGCCTTCGCGAAGCGCTGCACGAGCTTGTAGCCGATGTTGCCGGCCGCGAGGTCCGGGAAGACGAGGATGTTTGCGTTGCCGGGAACCTTGGAGTCAGGGGCCTTGAGCAGACCAACGCTGGCCTCGAGAGCTGCGTCGAGCTGGAGGTCGCCGTCGAGTGCGAGCTCGGGTGCCTTCTCCTTGGCAAGGCGCGTGGCCTCCTGGACCTTCTCGGCGGTGTCGCCGCCGGCGGATCCCATGGTCGAGTAGGAGAGCATGGCAACGACGGGTTCGTCGCTCATGAGGCTCTTCCACGTCGCGGCTGAGGAGATGGCGATCTCGGAGAGTTGATCGGCGTCGGGCGCGATGTTGAGACCGCAGTCGGCAAAGAGGAGCGTGCCGTCCTCGCCGTACTCGGTGGGGGTGCACATGATGAAGAAGGAGCTCACGAGCTTCGTGCCGGGAGCGGTCTTCAGGATCTGCAGGGCGGGGCGCAGGGTGTTTGCCGTAGAGTGGCAGGCACCGCTCACGAGACCGTCTGCATCGCCGAGCTTCACCATCATGGTGCCGAAGTACGTGGCGTCGTCCATCTGAGATCGTGCCTGCTCGAGGGTGACGCCCTTCTTCTTGCGGAGCTCATAGAAAGCCTGAGCGTACTCCTCGTGCTTCTCGGCGGTCTTGGGATCAATGACGGTGGTGCCGTCGACCTGGATCTGGCTGGGGTCGCCGAGAATGACGAGGTCGGCAATGCCCTCGGCGACGATCTTCTGCGCGGCCTCGATGGTGCGCGGATCCTCGCCCTCGGGAAGAACGATGGTCTTCTTGTCCGCCTTGGCGGCGGCCTTCATCTTGTTGAGAAAGTCACTCATTGATGTCCTCTCCTTGCATGCCTTGCGAGTACAGATATATGGCATTATGCCATAGATGGAACACCCATCAGGGATGAGTGTTCCAAGTGTTGGGATGGACGAATGAACTCCGGCACCGGAGCGGCGTGCATCGGCGCCAGAAGGCCAAGCTCCAAAGGGGATAATGCCCCGCCGAGGGATGGTCTCCCGACGGGGCAGAGTATGCTACTTGACGGACACGTAGAAAGTGACGGTCTTGGTTCCAGCCTTCCAGTTGGCGTTTCCGGCTGCCTTCACTTGTACCTTGACGGGATAGGTGCCCTTGCCGAGGCCTTTCTTCACCGTGACGGCGCCGGTCTTGGAGTTGACCGTGATCTTTGCGTTGCCCGAAGTCTTTGCGTATGTGACGGCCCCTTGTGCCTTGGTGACGATAAGCACCTTGGAGACCGCGAGCGTCTGGTTCGCTTTCTTGACCTTGGAAAGCGCGACCTTGGCCGTGAGCGCCTTGACGGCAATAGGCTGCGTTCCCTTCGTCACCGTGACCTTGATGGTCTTGCTTGTGGACTTGTAGCTGCCCTTGGCAGCGGCGGTTACGGTGATGGTCGTTGAGCCGACCTTGACCGGGGTCACGATGCCCTTGGCGCTCACCTTGGCGATGGCGGTGCTGGAGCTCTTGTACGAGAGAGCGCCCGCGCCTTCTGTGACCTTCGCGCCGAGCGAGACGGTCTTGCCCATAACGACGGACTTGTTCGCTGCGCTGAGGGTCTGTGCCTTCGGGGCGACGGTGAACTTGGCCGGCTCCGCGCTCGTGGCCGCGTTGTGGTTGGCGTCCGCCTTGACCGTGCCCTTGACGTAGTAGGTGCCCGCGCCCTTCACGTTGGCCGCCGCGACCGCCTTCGTGCACGCGGCGTCGCTGTAGTACGCGTATGACACCGCGCCCGTGGAGCCCTTCTTCGTCACGGTGCCGCTGTAGGTGAGGGCGCCTCCCGTGTAGGTCTTGGTCTGCGGGGCGAGCGAGATGCTCGAGGCCGCCTTGGCGACGGTATAGGACACCTTGCGAGAGCCTCCGTAGGCACCTATGCCGGTGATGGTCACTTCGTACGTGCCGGCGTTTGTGGCCTTCGTCGTTCCCGTTACCGTGTAGTCGGTGCCCTTGACAAGAGTGTGGTCACCGATCTTGACGACGGGCAACATGGTCTGCTCGTTTCCGTTGTAGGTTCTCGCAGGGAAGGTGACGGTTGCGGTTGAGATATTGGTCAGCTTGGCGATGGTGAGGTCCTTGAGGGTAGTTGCCTGTGTGGCATCCTCATCCAAGAAGAACTTCCCGCACACCTTGCACTTCCAGTGCTCCCCGTGTCCTGTGGCCGAGAGCGTGGCCGTCTTTGCGGCGACATGCTCAAGCTTGTGGGCAGTGACGTCTCTTGCAGCTACGAAACGATACTGTGCCTCGTAATCCATCGTGTTCTCGCCCTCGGGCCAACGCGCCATGAGGCAAAGCATTGCCTCGGCGTCATTGAGGCGCGTGACGGTGTATGGGCCTTCTCCAGCGGGCGTATCGTTGCCACCCCATTCGCTGTTGGTGACCACATTGCCCTCGGCATCGGTTATGAGAACTGCGTCGGTGTCGTAGGACCAGAAGAGTTGTAAGCCTTCTGGCTCGAACGGTTCCGAGACGATCTCGCCGTCATCGTGGAGCTCACGCCACATTAGCTTGGTGTCGATGGTGGTTGATTCACCAACGCCGAGGTCGCAGTCGATGGTAGCAGGCTCGAAGTCCGGGAAGCTGTCGCAGATGTTGATAGTCCAGCCGGCACGTGCGACGCCCTCTCCGTCGTGCTTAAGGTGCGCGCTTACCGTTACGCCTGCGCCTGGGCGAGGCTCAGGCTCGAGCACGATGGCAGTGATGGTCACATGCGTCGGGTCGTTCTCGTCCACGGTCATGGTGGCGATGTCGTCGTACTCGGGCCTTGACGGCACCATCTCCCATTCATAGGCGAGATCATCGGTGGACTCCTCTATGCGCCAGGAGCCGTCATCATTCTTCACGGCATGCTGATGGTATCCCTGGAGCCACACATCGGCCGTTTCCCCTGGCAGGATGAATCCGCCGTGTCGCTGCGTGCCGAGTCCCTCGAAGTGATACTCGTCCGCAACGATGTTGAGCTTGAGATCATACGTGCCGGTGCCGCCGCCAAGGCCGTCGGGCAGCTGGTAGGTCACCTTGAGCATGGCGGTACCCAACTCCTTGGCGCGGTAATGCCAAGTGCTACTGTCAAAGTCGATGAGATCGGCGCCCGTTGTAACCTCGACGCTCGTCACAATGCACTCGAAGTCCTCGCCTTCGGGATGATCCTCGTCGCTTACCCACATGTTGAAGCGATTGTCCACCGTGCCATCCCAACCGGGTAGTAGGTCGCGGTTTTCCTCGTGCTCGTAGCGTGCCTCTCGCTCGTGTAGGTGGACCCGCCACTCGTTCTCGGGCTGGCAGAGCTCCTTGCCATCCTTGACTGCGCGAGCTTTCACGTGCAACTCGTCCACGTTCTCCCTGGCGAGTTTGCTGCCGTATACCTTAATGGTCGTCGTACCATCTTTGACGAATACGTCATAGACACCACTTCGATCGTCATAGTCGTTCTCCCAGGCGAATGCGTCCTCGTCCCACTCGCCGGTACCGACGGCGAAGTCGAGTGTGACGTTCCCGTCCTTATCTAAGTCGTCGCCCTGTTCTAGGGCCACGGTGGCGTCCGTTGCGTCGGTGATGCAGTCATCGTCCTTGCGCGTGACCCAGACGTCGCTGTCTTCGTTCTGGAAGCGCAGTGAGTAGTCCAGCTCCTCGAACTTCCATTGCCGATGGTCGTCGCATCGTTCAGAGTCGTCACCCCATTCCGTGTCGAGGTACAGCTCGGTGCCCCAGTTCTCGAGGCGCGTGAGCGAGAGGGTCTTCTTGCCTGTCCACTCCACGTGACAGGCGCTGCTGTCTTCCGTCCAAATATTGAGCCCATCGTCCTCGGCGACGCTGATTGCGCGTGCGTCGAAACACAGCTTGAACTGCGTGTCGTCGCTGATGTCGTCCTGATGTACCTTGCCATCGTCGCCGATCGAGCGCCACAGCTGTGTCGGAGTCACTTGGATGGTGTCGCCTACTGGCGTGCGGAAGGGGAAGTCGGCGGGGTAGGGGGTTACGGTGGGATAGTCGTCGTTGACGGAGACTATCTCGTCGTCATAGGCGACCCCTTCATCGCCGTCATAGAGACGTACCTCTACTTGGACGCCACGCTCGTCTCCGCCTAAGTCACCCAGCTCGTCTGCGCTCTTGAAGGTGACGGTGTTCTTCGTGCCGGTCTCGTTGGCGAGGCTGCCGTAGGTGTCGTCACCTAGTCTCCATGCGAAGTGCAGGTCGTTGTCCTTCGTGGTGTCGGTGCCCTGCTCGCGTCCGTCATCATTTAGGTAGCAGTGCCAGCCATGCGCCTCGAGCTTGACACTCTCGCCCGGCAGGCCCCAACTGTCGCCTTCGCACACGCCGACGTTCACTCCGTAGACGTCGGTGGCGACATTGAGCTTGAGTTCATACGTGCCCTCGCCGCCGCCAAGGTTCTCGGGTACCTTATATGTTACCTTGAGCTTGGCGGCGCCCAGTTCCTTGGCTCGGTAATACCAGGAGTCCTCGTCGAACTCGATGTGCTCCGCGCCATCAATCACCTCGACGCCCGTCACGTTAATGTCGTAGTCTTGCCCGTCGGGATGGTCCTCGTCGCGCGCCCACGCATGGAATTGTCTGTCCACTTCGCCGTCCCAACCGGGAAGTAGGTCGCGGTGACCCTCGAACTCGTAGCGCTGCTCGCGCTCCTGCAGGTGGAACCAGAAGTCGCCCTCGGACTCGCACATCATGTCGTCGGTAATCGTGACCTTGGCGGTGATGCGCAGGTCTCGTACGTTCATCGCTGCCATCTTGGCTGCGCTGGAAGTGATGGTCAGGCCGTCTTCGCTTACGGAGTAGAGGCCGCTGTCCTCGCCGTAAGTCTCTGTGTACTCGTCGTTCTCCCACTTGCCCACGACCCACTCGACCTTTGCGCCTTGCTCGACCAACGACCTGAGGTCGTCAGAGAGCTCGACCGTGTTGCTCGCATCTTTGGGGTTGCTGTACGTGCCGTCATCGTTGTTGGTTACCCATACGTCGAGGTCGTGCTCGCCGTTGAGCATGAGCTTGTAGTCGAGTCTGTCGAGCCTCCACTCGCGGTCGTACTCGTGACGCTCGTTGTGGTCCTCGCCCTCGTACCAGACTGCCTTCACGTTGATGCCCGTGTCCCAGTCTCCCTTGCGGGTGATGGTGTAGGTGCCGGAGGAGCAGGGTACCTGCTCGTCGTCCCCGTGATCGCTGTTGTCCACGGCTGCGTTGCCGTTCGCGTCCTTGACGTTTACGCAGTTGGTGTCGTAGCAGAAGAAGAACTCCGCGTCATCAATGGCCTCGTCATCTTCGCCCCAGGTGCGGTGGAGGAGCTTGAGGTCGATGTCCTCGCTCTTGCCCACCTGAAGCTGGCTGTTGATGCTGACTGGGTGGGGCTCGACAAAGGTGTTGCGCACGTTGAAGGTCCACCCCCGGTCGGCGACCGGATCTGTTGTCTCGACATTGCCATCGTGCAGGCATGCGCGCACAAGGACCTCGTCGTCAAAGCCCATTCGCCCGGGTCCTGGAGTCTTTGCGGTGAAGGTCACATGCTGTCCGTCAGGATTGAGCGTCCCCGCGTCCCCGCCCTTTTGCAACTCCCAGTAATAGTTAAGCCCTTCGGTGGTCTCTTGTTGCTCGTACCAAGTGCCCTCATTGTCCGTGTGCTTTACGGCGGAGTAGTGTGTGCCCTCGGCTGTGAGCCTGACGGACTCGCCCGGAAGTATGTTGTCATCGTCCGGGTCACCCGCGACCGTTATGCCGTAGACGTCCGGGGCGACCGTCACCGTGAAGTCATAGCTGCCAATCTCGCCTGTGTCAACCATCCGACACGTGACGGTGAACGTCGCGGTGCCGAAGTTCTTGGCCTCGTAGTGCCAGTTGTGGTCGATGCCATCGCCATCCGGCCATTCACGTCGCTCGAGCTCCACGACGTCCTCGCCCTCGGTTGAGGGATTTTGGACTACCTCGACGTTCGTGACCTCGTAGCTCTGATTGTCGCCGTTGGGATGCTCCTCGTCCCACACACGGGCGGTGTACCAGCGGTAGACGTCGCCATTCCAGTTGGGCAGCATGGAGCGGTCCCTCTCACCCTGCTCCTGATAGTCCACGTAGGGTTCGAAGAAGTCGACCCATGTGGTGGCGTTGGCGGCAACGGGGTTGCCGTCCGGGTCGCTTGGGTCTATGGCCTCGGCAAAGATGCGCACATGCAAACGGTTCGGGTCGCTTCCCTCGCCGTATCCACCAAGATGCTCCAGGACCTTGGCTCCATTGAGGGTGATGGTGTTGGTCAATTGGTCGACGCTGTACTCTCTGTTCTCGACGAAGATGTGCTCATTGACCCAATCGTCCACCACGCACAAACCAACGGTCCATCTGATGTTCAGTCCCTGTGTGTTTAGGGTGCTCAGCGTCAGATCCACCGAATCGCTTGCATCTGTTACCACCAAGCAATTGGGAACATCGCCTTCGAAGGAAATGCTCGGATCGTCCTCACTGCCATTTTGTGTTGTCAAAATACGCTCGGCATCACCCTCGGTAGCCAGTACCATGATCGGTTCCTCCGATTCGGACGTCTCATCCTCCTCGGTAATGGCGTCTTTCTCTGCTGGATTGGAGACCTCGAGGATGGTTGGCACGTCGTTTTGATCTTGTTGTGATTCTCCGACCACGTTTTCTCGAGCGGAGTCTTGTGATGAGTCCTTCTCATCAACCTCGAGTGTCGACTCCTTTGACTGCTGTTCCTCGGCGTATGCCGTTGCCGTTCCAAAGAGCTCTTGGAGCGCAGGTACGGGCATGCTGCCTCCCGTGAGGACGACTGCCAGCAACCAAGAGGTGGCCAGCCGGAACAGCCTCCGGTGCTTGATCTGATTGCCCATAATGACTCCTCTCCGTCGAATGTGATGAGCCAACGCGCTGTGCGAAAACCGGAGAGCGTTTGCTCCATGTAAAAAACACTATCATGGAGGGAGAGTGCAATGGTTGCCAGCCTGACAACTATGGCAAGGATGGGCTTTGCGTTGTGGGCTGTTACCTGACGGTTCCTTTGCTTTAGGTAGTTGTTGCTGCTGCGTCGAACACGCGATCGGCGTTAGCAAAGACGAGTGCGAGTTCGCCGATCGTGATGTCGTAGGGGCGGTTGGCGCCCGTGAGGATGCCGGTTTCCTCGGCGAACAGCATTGCCACGCGACCGCCCGGATACTCGCCGTTGTCATCCTCGAGCTTGTCCCACTGGTCCTCGGCAACGAGGGAGGGATCGTGCACCTTGACTGCTGCGTATACAGCGGTCTCGAGTCGTACGGTCTGCCCGTCGTCCCAGCCCCATGGCATGAAGTATTCGTCGCTCTCGCCAGGAAGGCCCTCTGGTTGGAAGTTGTAGACGTAGTCGCGATCGAGTCCGTACAGCTCGATGAGCGTCGAGCGCAGAAGTCCGACGGTCGCCGTGTCGTCTGGCTGGTCGAACAGGTGCGTGTCGTACTTGTCACGCAGGTAAGCTACTGCGTCGCTGATGCGCTCCTCGTCGTTCAGGACGGCAGGTATGGCATCGCTGTTGAAGGGCGACCATGTGACTGCCTTATAGGCTTGCACGCCCACAAACGCGACGAGCGCGATGGCGAGCAGTGCAGAAGCCACGATGCCTGCGAGGCGTAGGCGTTGGCTGCGTGGGTTGGCAGCCAGAAGGGCACGCTTCACTTGGCCTACGTCACCATAGCGCTTCTCGGGGTCGAAGGCGCAGCACTTCTCGATGATGCGCGCCAGCGGCCGATACACATGCACGTTCTTGTTGTGGCGTGGGCTGCCGGTGAGCAGGTACCGCAGTAGCACGCCGAGCGAGTAGATGTCGGTGCGGGCATCGGTCTGGGCAAAGCCGTACTGTTCGGGTGCTGCATAGGTGCGTGTGCCGAAGAACACCGTATCGGTCTCATGACCTGCCTGAAACGTACGGGCTATGTCGAAGTCGATGAGTGCTACAGAGCCGTTTGGTCGCACGATGACGTTTTGTGGCTTGATATCGCGGTGGATGATTGGCAGGGGTTGGCCATGCAGATAGGCAAGCACGTCGCACAGCTCAACGCAAATGCGTACGATCTCCTGTTCATCGGGCTCTTGTGCGCGTGCGTAGCGGTCGAGCGAGATGCCCTCTATGTAGGTGCGCACAAGCACTGTCGTGCGCTCGTTCTCATAGGTTGCCACGGGGCGGGGCAGCGCCGGGTGGTCGAGACCGGCCAGTACGTTGCGTGTGGGGCTGGTTTCCCACACGTCGAGGTCGTAGCACTTCGCGACGTGGGCGTTGCCGTCGGTGTCTCGCACTAGGAATGTGTCGCAGCCCAGATGCTCGCCAAGGCATTCCATGATGTCGTAGGTTGCGAGGAAGTTGGCGGGATAGATCCCGTTGTCGTAAGCGTCGCAAATCGCGTCAAGCAAGTCGTCGGTCTCATGGGTGTCGCTACGCATAACGGTCTCCTCCAAGCAAGGGCAGCCCGTTCTCGTAAAGCACGTTCTGTGCGTAGATGAGGGGCTTGCCATTGTGCAGGCACCATGCGAGTACGGCATCGCGCTTGACCTTGGGATGCAACGGGCTCATTTGGGCAACTTTGAGCAGTTGTTGGGTCTGGTCGCAGTCGAGACCCAGCCCAAACGCGAGCTGGAGTGTCGTGTCGCGAGAGGGATTACGTGTTCCGTTGTACAGGCGATAGCCGAACGAGCGCTCGATGTTTGCGGCGGCGATGACGGACTCGCGCTTGAGCTTGCGCTCATTGGTGAGCTGCACCAGATAGTCTGAGAAACACGGCAAGGTTATGTCGCCGTTCTCGCTCAAATACGTGCTCGCCGTCGACGCCTTGAATAGCCGTGCCCAAAGTTCGCGTGTAGATGGATTCGTATCGTTCAACGCGTGCACCCCCTTCGCGACACCCCATTCTACGGTACGAATCACATCACACGCCTTGCGTCGGCATCAAAATTCTGCCAACGAAAAGTCGCCAAGCAGACAACCACAGCACGAACGAAACGTGATATGCAGCGGGACCTGCTCCAAACGAGACAGGTCCCACAGCGAGTTGACGTTCGGTGGAGAATCCGTTGCGCTCTTGTGACGCTTTTGGCAAAACCTCTGTTAGACCAGCGTTGACATCGTTAGGTGCCGAATTAATGTCCAGACCCCCTGCTATGGTGCCAGTCGCCAAACAAAGCCAACCACAGAGGGGGTCCGTATGTACGAGAGTGTACTACAGAACGCGCTTCAGCTGC
>JAFWIE010000010.1 GCA_017533825.1 Atopobiaceae bacterium
AGGACTTCGCCGATTTCCTTCAGCGCGGCGCCGTGCTGGACGATAAAAGTTTGATTGACGCCTTTGTGTGGCAGGTGGGCGTGACCAGCGAAGATGTTGTGGTCGTCCTCAATTACGATGTGAAAGAAAACGAACCCGCGAGGATGGATTTCCTCCGCGGGTTCGAACAAAATGGCTTTGGTAGCCCAGCAGTGTTTTCTTTCGAACGGAAAGCACCTGCTAAAGTAGTCTGTTTACGCGGCTGCGTCGCCATTTTCTTCCCTCGAGAGCCCAAAAAACGGTAAGCTGTGCGAACTAACCCAGACACACCCCTACCGCCAGAGCGATAGGGGTGTGTGCGAAGCCGAGGAAGAATCAATAGAAGGCGCAGATGATAGCGGTTATCGTGCAAATTGCCGCGAAGAACGTCAGAGTCGCCATCAGTGCCTCGATCTGTCCGTCTGTCATCGCCCGACCGTCCTCTGGATGAGGGCCATGGCGTCGGAACGGGTGAGGGGCTCGGAAGGCCTGAAGTAGTGCCTCCCGCCCTCGATCCAGCCCTCGGAGATCCCCTGCGCCGCGAGCCACCAGATCTCCCTGGCGTGCGGCGTGGAGGAGTCGACGTCCGAGAAGAACGTCTCGTCGGCCTCGGAGGGCTCGTATGCGGGGGAACCGGCCAGGCGGTACAGGAACGCCGCCATGTCGCGGCGTGCCACGCTGTCGTTCGGCCTGAACCTCCCGTCGGAGTACCCCTTGGCGATGTCCTTCTCCGCCATCCATGAGATCTCGGCGAAGCGCGGGCTCCCCGGAGCGACGTCCTTGAACGGCTTCGGAGACCCGGAGGCCCTGTAGAGGAACGCCGCCATGTCGGCGCGGGTGGTCGGGGAGTAGGGCCGGAACGTGCCGTCGGCGTAGCCGGTGGTGATGCCCCTCTCCTTCGCCCACTTGATGGCGTCCGCGTGAGCGGTTCCCCTGCCGACGTCCGAGAACACGGCGTCCCCGTCCTTCGCCAGCGACCAGTCGGGCACGCCGTAGCCAGCGATCTTTGAGCTCGAGCGCGGGTAGCTCTGCTTGAGCACGGCACCGCCCGGGTATCCGAGCGAGTAGCCGGTGTTGCCCTCCGCCGTCCAGACGGTGGAGGCGTCGTAGCCCACGACGAAGCCCGTGTGGTACTCGTCGCCGACGCTGCCGAAGTAGATCTGGGCGCCGAGCGAGGGGGACGAGCTCCACCGCCCCGCGGCGCGGTAGTAGGCCGCCGACTGCTCGCAGCCCGCGCCGCAGCCGCCCATCGGCTGGTTCATCATCTTCCACGCGGTCTCGAGCCCGAAGCACTCCATCATGCCGCAGTCGTGGAAGGATTCGCACCAGTCGTAGCCGTCCTTGGGACCGTTGTAGCCCTTGGTCTTGTCGAGGGCCTGGGCGTACTTGTTGTGCTTGCCGTTGTAAGCTGCGTATCCAACCTGGGAGAGCGCCCAGGCGGCGACCTTCTCCTGCGGGGTCATGCTACTCGCCCCTCAGCTCGGAGAGCGGCGCCCCGCCCTCGACCTCGGGGATGCCCGCGATGCTGGTGAGGATGGAGAGGATGCCGGCGAGCGCCGCTCCGGACGCGACGGCGATCCAGTCCACCCCGGTGATTCCGAGGGCGTTGGTGCCGATGAGGGCCGCCGCGGTCTGCGCCATGGTCTTTACTGCGCGGACGCCGGCGGCGATAAGCCATTTCTTGCACTTCTCGTTCACTGTACGTTCTCCAATCTCTCGATGCGGCGCCCGTGGTCGTCCATGCGGGCCTCCATCTTGGTGATGCGCGCCGCATGATCGTCCAGCTTGCGGTCGAGCGCCCGCACGTCGTCACGGATGTCCCTCGTGTTCCCGCTGATGTAGTCGAGCTTGTCGCGCACGGCCTGCGCTGAGAGGGCGTCCGACCTGCCCTCCTTGAGGATGTTGAAGGCCAGCGCGGCGAGCGCCACGAACGCCGACGCTATGGCTACCATCTCCCCGATCTGCATGGGTACCTCCTATGCCCTCATGTAGACGAGCGTGCCGTACCATGCCGTCTTGGTCGTCGTGTTGACGGCGTTGAGGTACACCTTCCCGTCGTCCTTGCCCACCCAGAGGCGCGCGATCCTATCGTTGTTTTCCGGACCCGATACGAGCGCCGATACGTTGTACCCCGGCTTGTAGCTCGCGAGGTACGCGGTCGACGAGACGGCGGTGCTGGTGCCGGGGGCCAGCTCGAGGCCGTGGAGCTGCACCATGACGAGCGGCCCCCACGCGAAGATGGTCAGCGTCGAGTTGTTCACGATGCTCACGACCTGTGACGAGCCCGTGCCTCCACGTGCAATGCCCAATATACCCGCCGTGAGCTTTGATGTGTTGAGGCTGGGGATGTCCGCAGCGACGAGCTTGCGCCAGCTCGCGTTTCCAGCGTCTCCCGAGGACGGCCCCGCAAACACAGTATTGATAGCTCGCGCAGTGTTGTCGCTGTTGGTTCCCCCGCGAGCCAATGCGACGGTGCCGCTCGTGAGCTTCGCAGCCGAGTGGTTGGGAATCCTGTCAACCCCGAGCGTTCCAGAGGTGATCTTGCTTGCGCTGAGATCTGGGATGTCGGACGCTGCAAGCGAGTCCTTCAGGCCGATGGCGCCGATGCCGAGCGCGTCGAGCCATGCATCCCTGCATGCCGTGTCATGGAACCCCACGGCGGGATCTCCCGATGCGGTCAGGCCGATCCTGAAACCGTTGTAATAGGTAGTGGAGTCAATTCTCCTCGAAGCATAGAACCTGATGTTCTGCGTGCCGCTCGCATAGAATATGGGGTCGATGAAGCCCACTAGCGCTTCCGCTGAGTCTCGGAAGTACAGATAGGCGTTGCCGTAGGCGGTGCTGCTCGGCGCGGTCCCGCTCGTGATGTTGTCGGACACGAGGTGCACCGGCTGCGCCACGTGGTAGGTCCCCATCCCGATGTCGAGGCCCGCCCTCGTCGCGGCCATCCCCACCCCGATGCCCTTGCCTCCCGCTAGGAAGTCGAGCGTGAAGAACGACGGCGAGAGGGTGGTGGTGAGCGTGTAGGACTTGCCCGCGCCATCCGTGAGCGTGGCGGTGACGGTATAGCGCAGCTCCGTGTTCAGGTTGCCGCCGCCGAAGGTGCACGCGGCGGTGGTGCCGCTGACGGTGCCGTTGCCCGTGTAGGTATTCGAGCCGTTGACGGCCTTGAAGGTCACGGACGTGATCGGAGCGGTGCCAGCCGTCCACGTGAGCGTGCACTTGCAATAGGTGCCGTCATCTTGGCTTGCGCCGCTGGAGTTCGTGCGCACAGCCGTGAGCTTGGTGAGCTTCGGTGCCACGTAGTTGAGTGACCATACCGCGTAGAGGGCTAGCACCGCGTTGCCCGTGTAGCTCCCGCCGGGTTGGTACGATGCCGCGGTGGCCGTGCTGGAAGTCGCCCAGCCCTTGAACGTGTAGCCCGAGAGCGTCGGCCTCGCGCTCGACAGCGTGAGCGCCACGCCGTAGGTCTTGGTCTGCGCGGACGGCACGTCCGAAACGCTGCCCGATGCGCCGCTTGGCTTGTTTCCGTTGTAGGTGACCTGATAGGTGACCGCAGTCCATTTAGCGTAGAGCGTCGCGTTGGCATTGTTCCCGGCTGGGTAGCTCGCGCCCGGTTGGTAGTTCGTGCCCGTGCCGTCAGCCTTGGTGTTCCAGCCGCCGAAGTTGTGGCCCGTGCGCGTGGGGTTGAGAGAGGATGCCCAGAGCGTGAGCGCCACGCCGTACTGCTTGGTGAGCGCGGCGCAGCCGCTCTTGAGCGTGCCGCCGTTGGCGTTGGGCGTGATTGTGAAGGTGTTGGCCGTCCACTTGGCGTAGAGCATGATGCTCGCCGTGGGCGTGTAGCCCGCGCCGCCGTTGCCCACCTTGTTCGTGCATGCGGCTTCCTTGTACCAGCCGCCGAAGGTGTAGCCGCTCCTCGTGGGCGTCGGGAGCGTCACCGATGCCGTGGAGGTCGAGCTGTTCCACTGGGCGTAGAGCGTGGTCGCCGCGTTGGCGGTGTAGGAGCCTCCCGATGCGTAGGATGTGCCCGTGCCATCGGCTTTCGTGTTCCAGTTCTTGAAGGTGTAGCTCGTGGTCTTCTTGGCCGTGGCGGTTGTGTTGGTCGAGCCGCTGTAGTTGTGGTTGTACGTTACCGTGTAGGTCGCAGCCGTGGATGCCGAGCGTGTTGGCTTGGTGCTGGACAGCGTCAAGGCCTCGCCGTGCCACTTCGTCTGGCTCGACGGCGCCCCCGAGCCGCCGTTGGCGTTGTACGAGACGGCGTAGCTCGCGAGGGCGGCCATGGAGTCGCTGCTCACGGAGCTCGCGGTCGGCCAGTAGGACGATGTGACCTCGGTCTTGAACTGGATCGTCTGCGCCGAATGCGTGCGGTTGACCGTGAGGTTCTTGGTGACCACGCCGACCTCGTCGCCGTAGTTGAGGACGGCGTAGGCGCTGCCGAGGCTGGTCCAGCCCCCGTTCCCGATCTTGTAGTAGACGGTGACGGTGCATCCCCAGTCCGAGGCGTACCACTGCCCCGAGCCGTCGCCCGAGCGGGCGTAGCCCGTGACGGTGTAGACGACCTTGGTGCTGTCGGAGGTCCAGGTGAAGCTGTTCCACGCCTGCGTCTTGCGGTTGTAGTCGTACCACTTCTGGGCCTCGCCCCATCCGTTGCCTGCCATGCGCTATCCAATCCACTTGATCGCGAGGTTGTCGTTGCTGCGCGGGATAATCGCCCACCTGCCCAGATGGAGCATGGAGTCCACGGTCATCTCGGGCGCCTGGAAGCCGTCGGACGACGCCGACGCGACCGCCGCGCCGTCGCTGTAGAAGGCCATGCCGTCGTCCGCGATGACGATGTAGCTCTCCGCGGCCGTGGAGCCTATCTGCACGCCGGAAGACGTGAACCTAGCCACGATGTTCTCGGACCCGTTGCCGTTCCCGTCGAAGACGGCCATGCCGCGCTCGTCGGAGGCGCCCCCGACGAACAGCGCGAGCAGGTTGGCGAGCCCGTCGCGGAAGAGCATCCCCTGCGAGTTCCAGAGCGAGTTGGGGCCGCTCTCGTGGAGCGGGCCGAGCGTGTCCTCCCACTCCTCGCGCGTGGCCTCGGTGATGTGGGCGCCGCCCCCGTCGTCCCAGAAGTGCTGCCCGTTCGCGACGGCCACCTCGAGCGCCGCCTGCGCCGCGAGCGCGGCGGAGGATGCCCCGTCGAGGGCCGTCCCCGCCTTTCCGTCGGTTTCGACGAGCTGCTCCTTGACCGCGGAGAGCCCGTTCGACAGCTCCCTGAAGGTGTCGGCGAGCGAGTGCCGGAAGTTCCCGACGGTCACCCTGTCCCGCGACGGGTCGAGCAGGTCCCGCTCGATGCCCATGGCGCGGGCCTCTATCCTGAGGCCCTCGCCGCAGAACGCCCTGTCGACCACCTGCACCGCGTCGCCGAGCCCCACGTCGCCGACGCGCACCACGTCGGCCTCGTAGGAGACCTTCGGGCGCGTGTAGGACTGGAGGTCTGCCTGCGCCGCCTCGAGCAGCGCCTCGGGCGTCTCGATGCTCTCGTAGACGACGACCTGCGAGGGGTAGTCGAAGCCGTTCCCGTTCGGCACCCGCACGGCGGTCGCCGCCTCGTCGTCCTGCAGCCACTCGATTCCGCCGTTGACGCTCGTGATGTCGATGCGCCTGCCGTAGGTCGGGTCGTCAGCCGAGGCCTCCCCCACCTGCTCGCCCTTGCCGCGGGGGATGATGCGGCACACGAAGAGGTCGTCCAGCACCGTGCGGGTGATGGAGGACATGTCGTGGGCGTACTCGAAGCGTCGCGACGGAGCCTCCTCGCCCTGGTGCGCGTAGGCATCGAGCCTGCGAGCGACGGTCTCCCCCACGACGATGGTGGCATCGACCTCGACGCCCCACGCCTCCACGGTCTTCGAGAGCGCGTCCCAAGCCGACTCGTAGTAGAAGCGGGCGCTGGAGAGCGAGGCGGAGTCGACCGTGCCGACGTCCCACCTGCACGCGGACGTGACGGCCACAAGGGCGTCCTCCACGCCGCGCAGGTCGTCCCCGCTCCCCACGTGCCTGTCGGTTATGTAGGCGCCGGACAGGTCGTATTGCAGCGACCATACGCCGTAGTACGTGTGCGGCGACTCGCCGGCTGCGTCGGTGGATGTCCCGCCGACCACGACGAACTCGCGCACCTTGCCGCGCCCGTCCGCGTAGATCAGCCGCTGGCCCTTCTCGAGCGCCTGCGAGGTCGCGACGGTCAGCGAGTGCTCGCCGTTGACCTCCTCGACCATCTTGAGCCCGGACAGCCTTGACGGGTCCAGCTCGAACAGCGGCTCGTCGAGGTGCGAGTAGACCAGGATGCGCGGCGCCATCACAGCCACCTCTCGACCCATGAGAGCGTGCAAGCCCCCGTGCCCGCCACCGTGGCGGTGTGGCTGCCCGGTTCGAGCTCCGGCCAGTCGCTAGCGAGCGTCGGGAGCGCGGCCTCGCCGTCCACGGAGAGCGTGCGCGTCGCGCAGTCGCCGTCGATCGCGGAGCCGGCGTGCGCCACGGGGATGTCGAACGTCCCGCCGTCGATGGAGATGGAGTAGAAGCCCGTCCCCTGGTCGGCGGAGGCGGATTCGACGGAGATCTCCGGGAACACCCTGTAGGTTCCTCCGACCTCGAATTCCGTGGCCTCCCCCGCGGCAATCTCCACCGAATCGGGCTCACCGTACATGACGGGGTCGAGGCAGGTGAACGAGACAGTGACCTGCTCAGCATCGACGAAGCGCAGGATCTCTCCCCCGCACGGGACGGCGAGGTAGTACTTCCCGCCGTCATCAGAGATCGAGAGGGCGGCGGGAGCATAGGTGTCGAGCTCGCGTGCGAGCTCGCGGAACGCATCGGAGCGCGAGGCCGCGTCGCCCGCGTAGGTGATCGCCATCGAGATGGTGATCGGCGCGTAGTTGGCGGTCGAGAGCAGCGCGCCGTCCATGCCGGGGACGTCCAGCTGCTCGATGTTTCGCACCGCGAGCTCGCGCACGCAGCCGCCGACGATGAAGTTCTGCGTGAGGTCGTATCCGTTGAAGATGACGGTCGCAGCCATCTAGAGCCTCCCTGCCATCTGCCTGCTGGTGTAGCTTCCGATCTCGCGGGCGATGCGCGGGATGTCGGCGTCGCTGCGCACGACGAACGTGTTGCCGGTGACGGTCACGCCGGTGCTGCGCATGGCGCCCATCTCGCGTGCGACCGCCTGCGCGAACGGCCTCACCTTGTCGCGGTTGGAGAGCGGAATGAGGGCCTCATCGCCGGCCTCGCCGAAGATGCCCGCAGTGGGCTTGGTGGCGATGCCGCCTGCGGCGTAGGTGGTCATGTACCAGCCTCCGCCGGCGGCCTTCGCGTTGATGTCGATGCCGCTGATGCCCGTCTTCCGCACGTTCACGTCGACGGTCTTGCCGTACAGCCCGTTGATCCTGCCCTGCAGGGTGCTGATGACGGTCTGCGAGTTGGTGTCCTTGACGCCGACATCAACCGTCTTGCCAGTCAAGCCGTCGATATAGCCTTGCATCTTGCTGATGGCTGTCTGAGCTGTGCTGCGTGCAGATTCGAGCGGATTGGCGATGAATCCCTTGATTGCTTCCCACTTTTGCTGCGCAGTCGTTCTCATGGATTCCCACGCGTCGGATGCAGCTTTCTTGAGCGCGCCAATCGGGTCGGATGCGGCCTTCTTGATGCCCTCCCAGACGGTGCCAGCGGTGGTCTTGATCCCGTTCCAGACGGTCGAGGCCGTGCTCTTCATGGTGTTCCACGTGGTCTCGGCCGTGCTCTTCATGGAGTTCCAAGCGTTGGATGCGACGGTCTTGATCCCCTCGCCCACGGTGGAGACGGCGCTCTTGATGCCGTCCCATGCGGCCCTCACGATGCCGCCCAGCGAGCCGGCAACGCCGGAGATGACGCTCTTAACGCCGTTCCAGTCCCCGCTGACGATGGAGCTGATGAATTTTCCGACGGTCTCGATGATGCTCTTGATGCCGTTCCAGACCTTCTCGACCACGCTCTTGACGTTGCCGACGATCTTCGACACCGTGTCGTAGATGGTCTTGAACGCCTTGGTGGCGGCCTCCTTTATCTTGTTGAGCGTCGGCTCAGCTTTCTTCAGAATCCCCGTCACCGCGTTGATGACCGTGGTCGCGAACGCCACGAACTTCTCTGCGATGCTCGCGACAATGGGGAGGAGCCCCACGATTGCGCTTGCCAGATTCCCGAAGAACTCGGCCGCGATCGGGGCGACCGCCTCGACAAGCCCCGTGAACGCCTGCTTGAAGTTGTCCCAGAGCTCCTTGAGTTTGAGGAGGTGCGGCTGCAGGTCGGCGAGATGGCCGCGGATGCGCTCCATCATGCCCTCGAATGCGGGACCGTTGCCGGTGAGGAAGTCGGTCAGCGGCGTGAGCGCCTCCATGAGGCCGGCCCCGAACTCCTGCACCCTGGTCACGATGCCGTGGATGGTGTTGATGAAGTCGAGAACGCGCTCGCGCGCGTCGGTGCCGAACGACTGCTCAACGATGTCGAGGATGAGGCCCGGAAGTGCTGCCATCGCCTCCTGGGCAACCACAGGGATGGCCGCCAAGATGCCCCTCACCGTCTCGACGATGCGCGGCAGGAGGTTGCCGAGCCACGCGCCGAGCGAGTCGAACACGTTCTTGACTGAGGTCTCGATGTCGTCGCCGCCGCCCGCGAGCGAAGTGAGCAGGTTCGACCACGATGCCCTGAGCATGCCCCACGACCCGCTGATGGTGGAAGCGGCCTCCTTCGCCGTCGTGCCGGTGATGCCCATCTCGGTCTGCACGACGTGGATGGCGTCGCAGATGTCGGCGTAGGAGTCGATGGAGTACTCTGCGACCTCGCCCTGCGCGGCCTTGATGGCCATGGCGTCGTCGAGCAGGCGCTGCATCTCCTCGCGGGTGCCGCCGTAGCCGAGCGCCAGATTGTCCAACATGGTGAAGTTGCCGCGCGAGAACCCCCTGTAGGCGTTCTGCAGGTTCTCGATGTCGGAGCCCATCTTGTTTGCGTTGTCGCTCATGTCGGTGATAGCCATGTCGGCTATCTGCGCCGCCTTGACGGTGTCGTTGCCGACGGACTGCAGGAGGGCGCCCGAGAACTGCATGGCGGTGTTCATGTAGTCGTTCGCGCTCATGCCCGCGGTCTCGAAGGCCTTCTGGGCGTTGGCCAGCACCACGTCGGCAGTATCGCCGTAGAGCGTCTCGATGCCGCCCGTGAGCTGCTCGTACTCCGCGTAGGAGTCGACCGCCATCTTGGCGAAGGCACCCGCGCCAGCGGCAGCGGCGGCCTTGGCAATCGTTGCGCCGAGGCCCTTGAGCGCCTTCCCGAACTTGGAAGCGAAGCCCTCGCCCGCCTTGCCGCCCTCGGAGGAGAGGGCTTCGGTCAGCTTCTTCTCAACGCCCTGCGCGGATGGGATGATCTGGACGTAGGCATTGGCAACGGTCGCTGCGTCAGCCATGCTACCTCCTTAGTCTTCTGCGTTGTACCACTCGTCGAAGTCGCGGACGGGGATCCCGCCGCTTCCGAAGTGCTCGGTCTCGCCCTTCGCGCCGGGGCGCGGATAGGGCTTCGGGTCGCGCGGGCGCGCGCCGTGCGCGGCGGCTATGATCCCGATGACGTGGAGCACCGCGTCGTACAGGTCGGCGAGGATGACCGCCCTTCCCAGGTCGTTCGACCAAGCGGCGTGCTCCGGATGCCTGGCACGCCATAGGGCGCTGTCCTGCGGCAGGTGCTGCGCCCAGCGCGCGATGGCGTGCCAGCCGAAGAGGTGCGCCTCGGCCATGGTGATGCCGAGGCGCTCCATCATGTCGGCTTCCAGCGCCCCATCCGTCTCCTCGTCTATTCGGATGAGGCCGAGGATTCCCCCAGGTCTTCCGTGCTGCCGGCAGTGTAGTCGGCGAAGATGGCCATGACCGCCTCGGAGCCGAGCGTGTCGGCGAGCCCCTCGACCTTGTTGCCGTCGGCGTCCTCCGCCTGCATGGCGAGGATGTCGAGCAGGAAGTCGATGGCGAGGTTCATGTCGCTCGGGTCGCCCTTCGCGTACTTGCGCAGGAACGGCAGCGGGAGCGACCCCATGGCCGGGATGCGGTATTCCTTGTCGTCCACCCAGAAGGCGTACCGCGGCGCCTCCTTGGTGTTGATCCTCACTGTCATCGCAGCTCCCCGATCCGCTCGCCGCTAACCGGAGACCTTCTGGCCGTCGTCGTAGAAGACGTAGATGCTGTGGCCGGTGCCGTCGTCGTAGCAGCTGAGCGTGACGGGCCAGATGTTCGCCGCATTCGGAACGAACGTGACGTCGGACGGGATCTCGGTGATCTGGCCGTTCGGCACGTAGATGCGGATGCGGCGCTCGCCGTCCTTCATGTTGAAGGCCCACGCCTTGGCGGTCGGCAGCTGCGGGCCGATCTTCATGGTGAGGGCGCTGCCGCTGGTCTGGGTCGCGGCGGCCGTGGCAATGTTCGCGGCGCCGAGGATCTCGGTGGCGGCGAACTGGTCGATCTGCAGGAACTCGAACGACAGGGTGCCGTCGAAGTCGGTGATGGCCTTGCGGACGGTCGCGAGCGACCAGTCCTTGATGCTCTCGGTCGAGCGGCTCACGTTGAGCGAGACGCCGCTCTCGGAGATGTAGCCGCCCGAGGTGAAGGCGCCGTCGAGCGCGGTGCGGGCATCGGTCGGGGCCGTGGAGCCGATGGCTCCCACGAAGACGGCGCCGACGGATGCGGTCTGGTCGGGAGAGGGCAGGTAGACCTGCGCGGAATTGATGCCAGCCATGGGTTGGCCTCCTAACTGTTGTCGATGATTGCTATGCCGCGGGCGCCGACCGTGGCGCGCACGGTGGCACGCTTGAGGGTTGGTCTGAGCGGGTCGGGGTCTTCGTAGGGCGGCCGGGCTTCGGCCGTCGTGAACACCGCACCGCTCGCGGAGCCGCCGTTGAACCTGAGCGCGCGGATGAGCCCGCACACCTCGGCTCCGACGGCCATGGCCTCGCCGTAGGTGTCCGCCCACACGTAGGCCACGAAGTCGTGCTCGTCGCTGACGACGCTCTGCTCCACGCCGCCCAGGGCGTAGATCGATACGGTCGCGGACGAGATGTTGTCGGGTGGAGGGTAGGCCGTGACGGTGGTCCCTCCGAGCGCCGCCGCCAGCTCCTGCGCGACGGCCACCTCGATGTCGATGGGCTTCACGATCTGCATGCCGTCACCGCCTTCGACAGGCGCTTCTCGGCGGCCTCGTCGAGCGCCCCCTTGGCGCCGGCGGGCACCACGAGCGCGATCGGGCGGTCTCCGACGACGCGGGCGCCCTTGGCCATGTACCGCTGCCCGGCGACGCCGGCGACCTTCTGCGCCGCGGAGTTCACCGCCGCGCGGATGCCGTCGGAGCACATGAGCTGGGAGACCCCGTCCGAGAGGAGCTCCACCTTCACCTTGACGTTCGCCATGGCATCACCCGCTCCATGCCTTGAGGTTGCAGTAGACGTGCGAGACCGCGCCCGTGGGGCTCGCCCACGCCATCGGCGCGCCATCCACCTCGTACGTGCGCCCATCCACCGAGATGCGGTCGCCCTCGCGGATGTCGGCGCCGGGCGGCGCGTAGAGCACCGCGTCGATCTCGCGCACCCGCGCGGGGTCCCCCCAGTCCGTGACGGACGCGGCAGGCTGCACGGAGCACCCCACGACGTCCGTCCGCGTGGGGTTGGCCCACGAACGCTCGACGCGCCCGTAGGCGGTCGTCTCGGGGCAGCGCAGCACGGTCACGGTCTGGTTGCACCAGCCTGGAAGCATGCGCATCACCTCGTCTCGAGCCTGTAGGGCGCGAGCAGGCGGTAGTCGCTGTCGAGCAGGCGCACGCCGCCGGACACGCCGTTGGCGGTCTGGTTGTACGTGATGCCAACCTGCCCGGCATGCTCCTCGCGAACGCCCGCCGTGGCGGCGAGCGAGTTGGCGGCGATCTGCGCGACGGCCATGGCCAGCGCGCTCGTGGCGTCATTGCCCGCGATGAATGAGCACTCCACGGAGCGCCACGAGTCGGGGAAGGTCGAGCCGACGAGCCTGACGATGCCGGACGGCAGCCACTCGAAGCTGCGCGGCGAGCCGTCGACCACGACCTCCGTCACTGAGCGCACGCCCAGGCACGGCAGCAGGAGCATGCGCCCCTCGCCCTGCCCCGTCCACTCGCATGGGAGGACGGGCGCGACGTGCCAGCCGCACCAGTCGCGCACCGCCTGGCTCACGCCGTCGAGCACCGCCTGGACGCGCTCGGGCGTGGACGACATGACGCCGCCCGTGATGGCGGAGAACTGCGCCGCGGTGATGATGGGCGGGAGCGCCGCGTCGCCCTCGGGCAGCTCGACGCTGTAGCCCCAGCGGGTCATGTAGTCCATGCGCCTACTCCTTCTTGGCCTTGGGCGTGCGGGCCTTGTTCGTTGCCCTGCGGGCCTTGTTCTGGGGCTCGGCTGCCTTCTCCTGCACCTCGGCGAGGACGGCGCCCTCGGGCTCCTTCCCCTCCTCGAACTGGTAGAAGAACGGACCGAGCTTGTAACGCTTGAGCGCCATGGGAACCTCCTAACGGAGGGCGGGAGACGAGCCCCCGCCCGCTCGATGCTCCTAGGAAGCGGCCTCGGTGATCTTCACGAAGGCGGACGGGATGCGGGTGGCAAGCGCCAGGCGCTCCTCCACCACGACGGTCACGCGGTTGTAGATAGCGTCGTCGTGGTCGCCCGTGACGACCTCGATGCGTGCGCCCTCGCCGGCCTTGGTGATGACGGACGCGCCCTGCTTGAAGGCACCGACCAGCACGGTGCCGGAGGAGATGCTGGAGGTGATCACGGTGTTGAGGCCCCAGAGGCCGGGCTGTTGCGCGGTCTGGCCGTTGCCGTAGGGGCCGTAGAAGTAGCCGCCGCCGTAGTACTGGCCCACGGTGCCGCCGGTGCCGTCCTTGAGCAGGCGCAGGCGCTGGTAGTCGGCGGGGTTGATGACAATGGCGTCGGCGTTGAGGTTGGAGGCGCTCTTCACGGTCATGATGGCCTTGAAGATGTCATCGGCCGAGCAGGTTCCGCCGTGGGCGTAGGTCGCGGATCCGAGGCCGGAGGTGGCGAGCAGTGTGGTCATGAGGTAGTTCTCAATCGCCGCGTCGAGCTCGAAGAGGCCGCGGTTGTCGATGGCGCTCTTGAGGAAGGCGTTGTCCTCCAGGAGCTCGTCCGTCTCGTAGAACCAGCCGGCGATCTTCTGCAGGGTCGCGGTGGCGCTGGACTCCACGATGTGGAACTGCGGCTTGGCCGCACCCTCACTCACGGTCTTGGGAGACGGCGCGGAGTTGTCCTCCTTGGCGCCCAGCACGAAGTACTTGATCGCGTTGCCGCTGATGGTCTCCGCGCCGAAGAGGTCGCGGATGGCGAGCTCGCGCATGGAGGCGACATCGGTCACGGTCTGGGAGGTCTGCAGCATCTGCTGGCTGGTCTGCGGGTCGGTGTAGGTCTTGAAGCCGAAGCCTGTTCCCGCGGACTTGCTCTGGCCCATGCGCATGGCGGAGAGATCGAGGTTCTTGGCGGCGTACTCGCCGAGGGTCTTGGGCTGCTCGTTCTGGTTCACGCTGACATCCTCCTTGGATTCGAGTCCGGCGAGAAGGTCCTTCTTCTCGCCTGCGGTCTTGATGAGGTCCTGCACCTCGTCCATGCGGGACTTGATGGCGCGGGCCTCTTCGATGGTCTGGGCCGCGTCGAACTCCTCGACGAGCTTGGCCATCTGCTCCTTGAGATTAGGCATCGATAACTCCTTTCATCCGGTCCTTGATCGTCTGCCTATAGAAGTCGAGCAGGCCCTTCGCGCCATCGGGCTCTCCGGTCTCCTCCTCGTTCTCCACTGGTTCCGCGGTCAGCTCCTCGATGAGGGCGATCGCCTTGTTGGCCGCCGCGACGGCCTCCTGCATCTCCTTGACGGCGGCGCCCAGGGCGTCGGCCGTGGCCTTGGAGATGCGCCTGCCGCTCTTGACTTCGAGCTCACCTGCGGCCTTGACGTCCACGACCTCCGCGTGCTGGTTCGCCGGGATCTGCACGAGCGACACCTCGAAGATGTCGAGCCTGCGGAGCTCGTAGCAGTAGTGGCCATCGATCTCCATCTCGCCCGCGTCCTTGATGTCGTAGGCGAACGAGAACTGCCACAGGCGGCCCTCCTGGACGAGCTTGCGCACGTACTGCGCTTTGGGGTTATCCTCGTCGAACTCGGCGACGACGTAGAGGCCGCGCTCGTCCTCATGCGCCTCGGTGACGCGGCCGATGTTGCACTCGGGATCCTCCGTGTTGTGGCCGTAGAGCAGCGGGATGCACTTGCCCGTTGCCTTCCACCTCTCGAGCGATTCCGCGAACGCGCCCGGCGCGATCACGTCGCCGTAGGAGTCGGGCTCGCGGTCGAACGTCGACGCGTAGCCCTCCACGACGCCCTTGGCGGGCATCTGCACCGCACCGGCGGCGCTCTTGAACTTCGGCATGGTCTGGCGACCTCCAATCTGTATGCGGGACCCGCAGGCCCCTTCGTCCTGCCCTGCTCGGGTAGGTTGTCTGCGCTGGCGGGGATGACGGGGCTCGAACCCGCGGCCTCCGGCGTGACAGGCCGGCGCTCGTTCCAACTGAGCTACATCCCCGTTTTTCTTGCTCTTTTCATCGAGATCTGGTATAGTGTCATTAAGGCAGCTGATGTCCTGGTCTTGGGGCTTCACCTGCCTTACTTTATTCGCACTATATAACCAAGACCCCAGTCATCGCCTCTAGTAATGAGGAGAACCTCGTCGATGTTCTCCTCATCGGCTTCTTGGCGAAGGCGGGCGATGAACTCGTCGTTAATCTCAACATCCCTATACGTCATGTTAAGCACGACCCGTTTGTTTTCGCGATAGTCGAGCGTCCCTTTAGTGTCTGGATCGTACTGATGGCGGAACTGGCTGTTAGCCTTTTTCAAGTTCTCGCCTATGAAGCCGAGTGGATCTTTTGGAAGAGGATCCGTTGGCTGTGTGTTGTCCGGACTTTTCACTTCCCACAACTCCCCGTTGATGAACAGGTCAATGTGCTTGTAGTTTTTCGGAACACCTTTTGTACTTCTCGTAGTCACCACAAAGCCGTTGTTCGCCAAAGTGTCATGGACAACGATGTCGCGCCACTCTTTTCCTCTTTTCCCAATATTCTCCCTGTTGTACCTTCCGCCCTTTGCCAGCCTTCCGTAATCCGACAGCGGTGATTCTGAATAGTCGACTTCAGGGACAATGCCGTTTGCGACCCATTCGCGATCTCTCCTGTGAAGTTCTTTCAGCACGTTGGCTTGCTCCTGTGGCGTGAGCTCATCCCACGGCCTTCCGTCACACCCAATCGTATACTGGCATCTCCGGATTGCGTCATCCACTTTCTCGGGGTTGTACCCCTCAAGCCCCATGTCATCCACAACGCCACGGATACGTCTCTCTCTGGTAAGGTTCTTTCCCTTGCTGATGATGTCTACCGTACACGAGCAGTTTGCAGCCTCTGAAGCAGGAAGTCTCGTATCGTGCGGCCAATACGGAGAGTAGGATCCAACGCTGAACCATCCATCAATAGGAACCTTCTGCCCAGATGCGGCGAGATGGGTAGCCCTTGGCCTGCCCGAGTTGGTGTGCCATTCCTTCTGGCAGTTAGGATCTGCCTGCTTGGCTCCAAAGACCGTTGCCTGGTTGATAGACGATCGGGCAATGTGATCGGCGTTTCGATGGCCATATGCGGAGAATGAGCTGTCGAATGTCTCCGCTACGCAGGCGCGCACATCCTCCTCGCCATAGCTGCCAAGCTCGTGGAGATTGTCGGCAAGCCGAGTGTATGTGGATTGAACGATGTCATCTGCAGTCTTCTTGCTCTCATCTCGAAGCTGGCTGAACAGGGCTTCTACATCGAGATCTTCCTCAGGGTCGGAACCCATCAAAGCCATGATGTCATACGCTGCTTCCAACGCCGCATCGCTTGTTCCGCCGACCATCTCATCGGTGAGTAGTTCAACCCATTCGTCCTTGTTCCACCATTCCATCCACCCCTCGGTGGGGAAGTCACCCAGTTCTACTAGGAGGTCTGCGACGTCCTCACCCCACATCTCGTAGAAGGCTCCTAGAGACGCCTCCAATTCATCGCTCGTCGATGAAGCGAGGCTGCCCCTCGCCTTATGCCCAAGCGGGCGGTGAGGCAGCACAGGGCTGCTCGGACGTTGTTCCTTCGCCAAAGCATGCCCCGAGTACCTCTGCACGCCCGGATCCGTGTCGTTGGGGCTGGCGAGCCCGCCCTCGCTCACGTTCATCGGCACGATCAGCTCGTCGGCGCCCTCGATCTCCGGAAGGTTCAGGCGAGCCCTCGCCTCGTTGCGCGTCATCCACGGCGCTCCGGTCGAGCTCTGCAGCACGCTCGCCTGCTCCTCGAAGCTGGCCTCCAGCTTCTTGCTGATGTCGAACTCGACGTACTCGTTCGCCGGCGCACCGATCTTGGGCAGCAGGAACGCGTTGATGCGCTCGCTGAGCATATCCAGGATGGGCTGCAGCGTCTCGGCGTAGAGCGCGCGGGCGCTGTCCTTGGCGCTCGCGTAGGTCTGCGAGTCGGTGTGCCACACGAGCGACGGGTTGATATGGTAGACGGCCGCCACGTCCTCGCGCGCGAGCCGCGTGGCCTCCTGCCACTGCGCCTCCCGCGCGTTGAACTGCGTCTGGACGAGCTTCATGCCGTCCTCGAGCAGCGGCGTGCCGCCCGAGTCGGTGCCCTCGTTGCCCGCGAAGCGGTTCTTCCAGCTCTTCGCGAACCGCTCGCGCTCCTCGGGCGACCACTCGGCGCCCAGCGGGCGCTCGATGACCTGCGAGACGCGCCCGCCGTTCTTCCACACCTGGTTGCGGTACTCCCAGGCGCTCACCTGCTCGGCGAGCACCTGCTTGAGGGCGTTCACCGGCGAAGCGTTGCCGATGCCCTCGGGCGAGTAGTCGCTGAACAGGATGACGTCGGAGGCGTCGATGTCCGTCTCCTTCTTGGTCACCGGGTTGACGATCCTGTAGGAGGTCGCGGTGATGCCGTCGCGCGAGGTGATGTCGCTCACCCACGCCGACGGGATCTCCTCGATGGTCCAGCCGCTCGGCCCGTCGAGCGACGGCACCACCACCCACGCGGCGAAGCCGTAGAGCTTCAGGTCGCTCACGGTCTTGACCATGAGCTCGTGCGTGGTGGTGTGGTCGTTCGGGTTGGCGAGCAGCACGGGCGCCACGCCCTTGGTGTCGCGCCTGCGGGAGGTGTCGCTCTCGCGCACGTAGCACTTGATGGGGATGGACGCCACGTTGCCCGAGATGAAGCTCACGACGGCGCGGAGCGCGGGCTGCGTGATGTAGAGCTCGGCAGTGCTGTAGCCCAGCACGTGCGTGGCCGCGCTCACGTAGCGCACCTGGACGTTGCGCCTGCCGAATCCGAAGAGGGAGCTGAGCAGTCCCATGTGCCCTCCTTGTTCCTATAGCACCATGAGCTCGCGCCCATGCGAGTAGGCGCTCTCCTTGGGTTTCTCCTCCACGCGCGTGGCGAGGCCGTACGCCATCGTCATCGCGACGAGCGGGGATATGTCCTCGCTCGATTTATGGCGGTCCCAGACGTAGCCGCCGTCGCCCATCGGCCTCGTGGTGGCCAGGGCGGCCGCGAGGTCGAGCGCCGCCTGCGTCCTGTGGTGGATCGCCGGCGCGTTCAGGTCCTTCTCGGTGTTGGATGCCACGCCGTCCCACGTCCTGCCGCAGTAGGCCGCCAGTTCCTTGCCCTCGCACCTGATGACCTCCACGCCGTCGATGGCGTCGAGGACGTCGGCGAGCGCGGATACCGGCGCTCCCCTGCCCTGCAGGGCGACGCGCACCTTCTGGCCCGCGGCGACGTCGCGGAACCAACCCACGAGCCATTCCTGACCCGTCTGGTAGGCGATCAGCTCCACGTGGTAGCTGCGGTCGCTGCGCATGCCGCACGCGCAGATGGCGGCGCGGCGCCTGTCGGCAGACACGTCCACGCCGAAGGTCACCTGCGCGTCGGGCGCGATCACGCTGTCCTCGTCCCTGCCGGCGTCCCACGAGCCGTGCGGGAACGGCGGGTTGATGGCGCTCGTCACCCACTGGCAGAGGTACTCCGTCTTGAAGCCATCGACGGTCGTCTTGGCGAGGGCGCCGGCGACGGCTCGCTCGGTCACGGTGTAGCCGAGCGATGGCATTGCCTGCGCCCACGCGTCGCGGTCGCGGATGTCCGCATCGGGCGGCGCGCTCCACTCGAAGATGCCGATGGAGATCTCCCCCGCGTCGTCTGGCGCGTCCGCCTTGCCCTCGAGCGCCTCCACGATGTGGTCGGGGTCTCCGAGCGCGGCGTGCGCCTTCATCCGCAGGTGCCGCAGGACGACGCTCGATGCGTCCCCAGCATTGGAGATGCACCAGATGAGCGACCTCTCCCGCGCGAGCGTGGTGGGGCTCAGGGCGTCCCACGCCTCGAAGTTGCGCTGCTCGCGCAGCTCGTCCAGGATGACGAGGTCCGCGCTCTTGCCGCGGCCCGCCTTGCGCGTGGACGCCTTCACCCGGTAGTCCCTCCCGCCGTAGAGCGAGAGGCGCTTGGCTCCGTTGGTGAACCAGACGTGCTTGATCTCCTCGGCGAGCTCCTCGTTCTCCTGCGCCATCTCGACGCATTCCGCCCAGGTGTCCTCCGCCTGCTCCAGATCCTGCGCGGTGCCCAGGATGAGCGCGGCGCAGAGGATGTACATGAAGAACAGCGCGAGCACGACCGACATGAGGGTCTTGCCCTGCTGGCGCCCCACCAGGACGACCACCACGGCGTAGCGGAACCACCACACGTCGTCGAGGTCACCCTCGATCTCGAGGGCGTGGATGAACAGCCACCGCTGCCACGGGTTGAGACTCATGCCCAGGACGTTGGTCGCGAAGTCGATGACGTCGTAGCCCAGCGTGGTCTCGGGCGTGAGCTCGCGGAGCGGCGGCGTGTAGATCCTCGGGACCTCGCAGCCCTTACACGACATTGAGCCTCGCCCTCGAGCGTTCCTTCATGCTGGCGAGCTTGGAGGGGCTCTCGGCCTTCTCCTGCTTCGCCTTGGGGTTCTCCTGCAGCGTGAGCCCCATGCTCTGCATGTAGCGCAGGAGCGTGGGGATGCTCACGTTGTCGTACTTGTCCTCGACGATCGGGAAGGTGGGCGTGTCGATGGTCTTGGCCAAGCTGAGCATGACCGCGAGCGGCGCGGCATGGAGCTTCCTGTCGATGATGCCCCTGTTGACGGCCTCATCTATGGATACCTCGAGCGCCTGCTCGATCTTGCCCATGCCTTACCCCTCCTTCCTTCTTCCCCCGCGCGTGCGCGCGACCCCCGGTAGGCACCTGCGGGGGGATAAAAGATTGCCGCCGCGGAATGGAGGCGAGCGTCCGCGCGCGCCAAGATTTCGACACCCCTACCCCCGGCGCCAGCTCCCGGAGGTGTTTCCGAGCGAGTCGATCACTGCCTTGTCCTGCCTCGACCTGTTGCAGCAGCGGTGGGCTGCGCGGATGTTGGCGAGGTCGAGCGCGAGGTGCGGGTAGCGTGCCCTAGGCAGGTAGTGGTCGGGCTCGTACGAGAGATCGGTGGACGACGGGCGCACCGAGTAGTCGATGGGGCCCTTCTCGCCCTTGCAGATCCAGCACTCGGCGTTCGCTTCCCTGTCGCGCTTGAACGCGCGCCGGCGCACCCTCTGGCCCGCCGCTGTGTTCCAGCCGTCGTTCTGGCTAGACATGCTGGTGCCTCGTGTCTGAGTTCCCCTCCACGAGCCTGCGCCATTCCGCATCGTCCAGCTCGTCGGCCGGGCGCTTCTCGGGACGGCGTGCGGAAGCATCGCGCTCGGGGATCCTGAGCGGCTTCTTGTTCCGCACAGCCCAGTCGACGCATGCGCTGATCATGGCGTCCGCCATCGCGGTGAAGTGCCTGCCCGCGATGTCGAGCATCTCCTGGACCGTCATGCGCCAGCCTCCGATAGGTTGTCGGGTGATGAAAAAGCCGCCCAATCGGACGGCTCGTTGGCTTTCGCCTGAGATTACCTATACCACAACAGAAGTGCGGCAGACGCGACCACATGCGGCCACATGCGGCCATTTTTTGCAATTAGTTGCCAATTCTCGCCTTAATTGCCTGAGTTGCAACCATTACCGCCACGTCCTTGATGAGGGCAAGCGTCGTTGACCCCACAGTCTCTTTGATGACTTTCTTGGTCTTCTCCCAGACGTTTTCGTTCCTAATCGCATCCAGATAGTCGCATCCGTCCCACGTCAGCGCTTCAATGCAGCAGTAAACGGGTTTGCCGTTCCAATCCTTCGATATGCTGGCGTCGAGCAGTCCGTGCGCTCGCATCAGCTCCACGTGGTAGGCAATCATGCTGAATGTAAACGCATCGCATGTCAGCTTCTCGGCATGCACTGGCTCATCAGATTTCTCAACCTCGAGGAGGATGAGCCTCACCAGATCCAGATCACGTTTCATGTTCACTCCCCCAACACCGCAGCATCGAATCCCACCGCATCGATGAACGAGAGCGCCCTGGACTTCATCCGGCGGGCGGTGCGCTCCGACAGGCGCAGCCTCTTCGCGGTTTCCCTGAGAGACAGACGCTGGATGTACGTGAGCTCCATGACCTCCGCATACCCGATGCCCAGCGACTTGGCGATGCCGTGCTCCCAGTCCCTGCCGTAGAGCACCGCCTCGCCGTAGTCCACGAGCGAGCACCAGCCGTCCACCTTGCGCTCCATCATGCTCTCGAAGTCCACCATGGCGTCGACCGGGCGCATGCGGTCGGCCTCGGATCCGGGCGAGTTCGCCGCCGCGATCCCGCCGCTCAATGCGAGTGCGCGGCGCTCCATCGCGTTGTAGGTGGCGTCGTGGCGCCACAGCTCGTAGGACGCGTCGCGCACCGCATCGAAGAGCTCGCGCGCATTGTAGAACCGTTCCAGCAACTCATCCCCCATCCACGAAGCCGCAGGACAACATTACATCACAGGTACTCCGGCTCGTCCCACTCGACCACATCCAGCCCGATCGCCTCGGCGACCATGCGCTCAACCTTGGCGCCCTCTGAGTCCCACCAGCCGTCGAGCATCACGATGACGTCGTAGTACGGCACGTTCGGGAAGCCGGTGAAGTCCAGCACTGTGAGCCTGTTGAGCGTCCTCGCCATGTAGAGCTCGTGCGCCATCGCGGGCTCGCCTTCACGAGGGGCGATGGACGCGGGATTGAACACCGCTCCGGCGCCCAGCTCCCACAGTTCGATCGCGGCGCGCTCGAACTCAGCGCGGTTCCAGTCGGGCTTTCCGGTCATCGGCCCAGAGATGAACACGCGCTTTCCCTTGTAGTTGTAGCTCATACGTCCTCCATCCTCGCAGCCTTCCGGGCGTGGTGAGCAGACCTCTTGTCGTCGTGCCACACCCCCGCGATCTCCGCACGCACCGCATCCTCGGTCATGCTCAGCTCGCGCGCGATCTGCGAGACCGGCTTGCCCTTCGCGTGCTCGATGAACACGATGCACGCCCGCTGGGAGCAACCGAGCTTCTCGGGCTCGATCGTACCCATCGGAACCTCGCTCATTTATTCCCTCCTTTGTGGTTCAGCAGCCTTTCGATGCGCTCGATACGGCGCTCCAATGCATCGATGCGGCGCGCCGGTGCTTCGACGCGCCCGTGCTGGCTGTTCGCGATCTCCATACCAGCATTGAGCCCGCGCATGTAGGCATCGGTGATGTCCTCTGGCCTGCTGTTGGGATAGCGCCTATGCAGTTCTATCTCGGGCATTACTCATCCTCCTCGTCGTCGCAGTTCCGGCGTGCGCCAAACAGCTCGGCGAGGGTGCGCGGTGGCCGTACCTCGCGCAGGTAGCTGTACCTGAGCGCCGCCACATAGACGATGGTGTCGGTCGCCTTGCTGATCGCGTAGGCCACGACGATCAGGGCGCATATCCAGATCCAGTCGCTCATAGATCCACCCCCAACTCGCGCATGCGGTTGTTGATAGACTTCATAAGCTCGTCCGTATGCAGATAGCCCGTATTCTTCGCAAGCCTGTAGATGCCCTCTGCGTCTCCGCGTATGCACTCTTCAAGCTCTTTGATACGCTCCCGCAGCTTGTTGTTCTCGGTCACGTACTCGCGAATAACTTCTTGGTACACGGCGCTTGCCTGCTCTACGCCGCGCTGGTAGTCCGTCATACCTCCACCCCCAGCTCGCGCATACGCTCATCGAATGGTTCCGTCCATTCGCCGCCGCCCCACATGGCATCGTGGAAGTCGACCAACAGCTTGCGCAGCTCGGCGTTCTCCGCTTCGAGCCGGTTGACGTAATCTGCGTGGTTGTGAACGTCGGGGTTTCCGCTGATGCGTTCTGCCATGCGGCTTTGGAACTCGTAAATCCAGTCGTACTCTTCACGCAACTCTTCCAGCGTCATGTCATCACTCGGTCTGCTCATTCATCCACCACCTTCCTACCGCAGTTGGGGCAGTAGTTGGGCATGCCGTGATGGTGGTGCCTGTGCCTGCCATCATCACCATCGAACAGGCTTATCCAGCTCGTAAGGTCGCAGTTGAAGCCACATTCCGAGCACGTGAACTCCGACACGCTGTTGCAGACGCTCTTGCACGTCCCCCTCCCCAGCGTGGCCTCGACGGCCTGCTCGGGAAAGAACGGCGACAGCATGAGCGTATCGTCGGCTACGTTCTCATAGGCAGACCAAAGCCAGCCGCCGCTCAGCCATGATGTACTCAGATTGTCATCAATGTGCTTCACGCCGCGCTCGTCCAGCAGGCGGCGCAGCATTTCGGTCGCGGTCATTCGCTCCTCCTACAGGTACTCCGGCTCGTCCCACTCGATCACGTCGATGCCGATTGCCTCGGCGACTGCGCGCTCCAGCGTCGCACCGCTGCTCTTCCACCAACCATCCAGCAGGACGACGGCATCGTAGAACGGCCTGCTCGGGTCAGCCGCGTAGTCGAGGCGCGTGAGCACGTTGAGCGTCCTCGCCATGTACCACTCGTGGGCTAGGGCGGACTCCCCTTCTCGCGGCGCCATGAAGGCGGGATTGAATACGGCCGCTGCGCCCAGTTCCCGCAGCTCCCGTTCCGTGCGCTCGAACTCCGCACGGTTCCAGTCGGGCATTCCCGTCATCGGCCCGGAGATGAAGACCCTCTTGCCCTCGTAGGCGTAGCTCATTCCGCATCCCTTATCCTTCTGCGCGTTGCGTAGGCTGCCTTGTCGTCATGCCACACCCCGGCGATCTCGCCGCGCACGGCATCCTCGGTCATGCGGAAGTCGTCCGCAATCTCCTGGACCGTCCTGCCGCTCGCATGCTCTGCGAAGACTGCGCACGCACGCGGAGGGCACCCGAGCTTCCAAGGGTCGATGGTGCCCAACGGGACTTCCTCCATCATTCGTCGCCTCCCTCTGTGCGCTCGATGTAGTCGGAGAGCCACCTCTCGTCATCGTCCGGCTCGAAGCCGTCCGCCTTTGCGGCTGCAATCACCGACGGCGCCCACGTAAGGCTGCTCCATCTGCTGGTGCTCAGCGAGCTTGCCCATCTCATGAGCTCGAAGGTGCTCGCAGGCGAGGTTAATATCTCCTCCGCTCGGTTCGGATCCATGCCCGCATCGACGAGCACTTCCTTCAAGCGCGCTGCCTCGTAGGAGTTCCTTGCCCTGGCAGCGCGCTTCGACAGGTTCGCGAGCTTCTCCGCGCGCACCATGAATGCGAGAAGGCGCTTCTTGAGGGACTCCGCGCAGGCATGCGCCCTGTCCGACTCCTCCCGCTTCCGCCGTTCCTCCTCTTTCTCCGCAGAGTCCTCGCCGGTCGCAGGCCGGAGCAGCGTCCACCCGGCGTCGATTCCACGGTGGACCATCGCCGTCGCACCGAGTCGCGCGATGTCGCCGGGCAGTTCATCAAGGGACCCCGCCATGTTCCAGTAGGTGCGGCACCGCTCGAGGTCCGCCGGCACCTCGTACTTCCCGTCGACGATCCACTCGATGCCTGCCATGGCGCAGATGTCCGCGACCTTGTCGGCGAGCTCGGACTCCGCCCGCTTCGCCCTCAGGTTCTGCACCCTCATGAACCAGCTCTCGGGTTTGGCCTTGAGAACGGCCTCGAACTCCTTCCCGTCGAACTCCTGGGCTGCCGCCAGCTGGTCGAGCGAGCACTGCGCGTACTTCTCGCGCTCCGCCCTGCCGAGCCGCTTCCATGCCAGGCGCGCGTTCATGACGTCGTCGGTCTTGCGCCCGGTGGCCATGGCAAGCTCGGTGTCGTTCACGCTGTTCGCGCCGAGGTCGAACGCGAGCTGGTAGCCCCTGCTCAGCTCCGCCGCGCCTAGCTGCTTCTTGTTGTCGGTGGCGAGCATGGCGAGCACCTCGTTGCCCTCGCGCCACCCGTCGACCACGGTCACGCTGATCTCGGGGTCGTCGTCGCCGTTGATCTCCTTGAGGGCGCGGTACCTGCGCTCGCCGTCCACTATGAACAGCACCCCGCCGTCCCTCACGCAGACGATCGGGTTGACGGGCTCGCCGCCCGTCGAGCGGATGGAGTCCGCGAGCGCGGCGATGTCTCCGAAATCGGCACGCGGATTGGACTCGTTCGGCTTGATCTGGGACAGCCTGACCCTCTCTATCGTCTTCATCTTCCACTCCTTCAGATAATTGGTTCTTATCGTCCGCGCGCCCATCCCCCTCGGGACGGATGCGCAGCTAACGCCTTGTTTCCGCGCCCATCCCGGGCGCCTTGCCCGGGGTGCCGTTTTGCACCCCGTTTGCAGCCCGCCTCGCCGCCTCGCGCTTCATGGCGGCCGCCCTGTGGTGCGCCGACCTCGCGGCAGCCGAGACCCGCAGTCCGAGCACGCTCGCCTTCACGGCGATGGAGCGCTCGCTCCTGCCCGGGAGGGCGTCCGCCCAACCGTCCCATGAGCTGCCGTGGTGCGGGTAGTGCTCGGCGAGGGCCGCCAGCTCGTCATCGCCCCATGGCCTGACCGCCATCGGCCACCTCCCCGTCGTAGATCGCGGCGTTGCAGTCGTTGCAGTTCGCCACAAGCAGGTACTCCCACTCGATGAGCGTGTCGCCCTTGAAGGCGCCCGACGCGGCGATCCTCGTCACCCTGCGGCCGCCGGCGAACCGATGGTCGGGGAAGCGCACCGTGAACGGCCGCGAGAGCGGGTTGACGCGCGTGCTGCCGCAATGCGGGCATACGTCCGGGACCTTCCTCATGTCCTCCCCCTCTCCTGCTCCAGGATGGTCTTGCAGAGCGGCCACGGGTCGCGCCCCTTGGCCGGGTCGTACTTGGCGAGCGCCGCCATGACGAGGCCGTAGCACTCGTCGGCGCGCGCCGGATCGCCCCTGCACGATGCGGGGCAGAGGCCGCGCAGCCTCGAGACGAAGCCGGTCGAATCCCTTCCGCCCGCTGCGAGGTAGCTGCCCGTTATGGCGCCGAGCGCCGTCCTATGCGGTTTTCCCTGCGTATCGATGAAGACGGATGATCCCTCCGCAGGTGCAGCGAGGCACGGGAGCGCGCCAGCCACCTCACCTGAAGGGCTGTCTGTCTTCTCTTCTCCTTCTCTTTCCTTTTCCTTCTCTTTATCTTCTGCGGGAATTTTCGGGCAGCTTCCCGACGATTCCCGAAAAATCCCGCCGCTGCCGACATCTACGGCGTTTCCGCCAGCGTCGACGACGAAGGGGCCGGTGAGGGTGTGGACCGTCTTCTTGCGCGCCACCTGGTAGCGCTCCTGGATGCCCGCGCTCGTGAGTGCGGAGAACTCCCTCCAGAACCCCTCGTGGAACAGGCCGTTGCGCACGCACGCCTCGATGAACTGCACGAGCCCCTTCTCGTCGAGGCCCATCTTGTGGGCTATGCGCGTGCGCTTGCGGGCATCGAGCTGGATGGCGTACCCCTCGCGGTAGATCTCCGAGAGGAGGGCCATGAGCCGCCCGTACGCGCAGAACGCATCCGCCGACGCGGCGTCCCCGCCGCCGAGCTCCGCCATGAGGCAGTACACCTTGTCGTCGTCGAGCATGTCGACGTCGGTCGGGAAGAATCCGATGCCACCTTGCTTTGCCATGCCTACCCTTCCTGCATCCCCTTGGAGAACAGCTCGGCCGCGGCCTCGTCGCGGCCCGGCATAACGTGCGCGTATATCTGGAGCGTGGTGGCCACGTCGGCGTGCCCCAGCCGCTCCGAGACCGTCTTGACGTCCGCGCCGTGGGCGAGCAGCCACGAGGCATGCGTGTGACGCAGGGAGTGGAACGTCACATCTTCGGGCAACCCCGCCTCGCGGAGCAGCCCGCCCACGGTACGTGACACCTCGCTCGGGCGCATCAGGCGCCCGTCCGAGGTCACGAGCGGCATCTTGCCCCCGGCCCTGCCCAGCGCGTCGGAGAGGAACGCGCGCTGCGCGGCGAAGGCGGAGATGTCCGCGTTCGTGATATGGATGTTGCGCGGCCGCTTGCCCTTGGTGTACTCCTGGCGCACGGCGCCGCCCTTGGGCTCGACCACCGTCCCGGAGACATGGAGCAGGCCGCGGTCGGCCCACACGTCCGAGAAGCGCACCGCGCACGCCTCCCCCGCCCTGAGCCCCATGTTGAGGCCGAGGTGTGCGGCGAACGCGGCGGCGTGGCGGCGCATCGAGGCGGGGTCGGAATCCGTCCTCGCGAGCTCCGCGGCGATGGCGGCGTTGAGGGCGGAGAGGTCCTCCCCCATCACGGCCACGGCCTCCCTCCGCACATGGCGCGGCTTGCGCGCGAAGACCACCGGGGAGACGTCCACGAGCCCCAGCAGCGCGAACCAGTTGAACGCGCCGCGCAGGAACCAGTGGAGGGCGAGCACGGTGTCGGGCGAGAGGCCCGCGCCGCTCCTGCCGCCCTCCTTGAGCAGCCTGGTATAGAGCCCGTCGATGTCGGCGACCTTCACGTCGCGCACGGCCATGGAGCCTATCGGCGCCGCGTAGCCGGCGAGCGTCGAGTAGCTCCGCACGGTGTTGGCGGGCGCCCCCTGGGCGGAGAGGTCGTCGACGTAGATCCTGAGGAGCTCGTCGAGGCGGCTCGACACGCGCCTGCCCGTGGCGGGCGCTATGGCCTCCAGCCACCTCGCAGCCTCCGACTCGCACTCCTCGTCGGTCATGGAGTCGGGGAACCGGTGGTACGGTCGCAACGGGCGCCCGGTCACTGCATTGGTGCCGAGGTACGGCTGGACGTAGCGCGTGCCGTCAGGATGGCGCTTTATCTCGAGCCGGTCTGTCATGCGGTCGCGCTCCTGTAGCTGTCGACTGCGCGCATGACGTCCGACGCGTCGAGGGCGTTGGGGCAGATCACGCGCTTGCGCAGCGTGCTCACCGACTCGCCCACGGCCATATGGTCGACGGGCACGGTGAAGAACCATCCCCGCCTGGAGCGGCAGATCTCGCATCCGCGGTACGTCCCGAACCTCTGAGTCCTCATCTCGTCAGCATCCCCATTCCGTCATGTCCTGCAGAGCCCCTTCCAGGGCACGGCACACCTTGCGGTAGCGCCTCTCGTCGAACCCCCCCCCGCGCGATCTTCCGCGCGTGGGCGAGGTCTATCGCGTCGGCGATCTCCAGCAGGTGCCGCTCCTGCTCGGGGTCGAACCCGCCGTTGGCCGCATACCAGCGCAGGTTCGATGCGATGCCCGCGCTCATGCGATCGCCCCGTACCGGCCGCACTCGACGCGCTTCAGCGCGCCGCGCACCCTGCTCGCCGTGATGCCCATGTCGCGCGCGATCTCGGAATCGCTCATGCCGCGGCGATGGAGCTCCCACACGGTCATGTCGAACCTCTTGCGGATGGGCGCCGCGGTGCGGGCCGCCTGCCCCCTCCTGTGGGTTCTGAGCGCATTGAGGACGATCTTCGCCTCGTAGGCCGCGATGGGATGAACCTTCCCCATGACGATCACGCCGTTCTCCGGGAGCCCGCCGTTCATCGCGCCACCGCCTTCTGCAGGAAGCAGTGGAGGCACCCGCGCTGGGCGGGGTTCTCGAAGATCTTGTCGTACATCTTGGAGTCGGCGCAGCCGCAGGTGTGGCGCTTGTCGCTCTTGTCCCGCATGATCTTGTAGCAGTAGACGCAGTTCTCGCAGATGCCCTGCATGATCGCGACGCCCATCTAGATCGCCAGCCCCATGCCGATGATGGCGGCTAGCAGGTAGAGCGGCCAAACCCTTTTGAAGCTCCAGTCCTCCATGTGCTATCCTTTCTCGCAGGGGGACTCCAACCCCGCTATCCTTCGGAGCCCGGTGCCTGGCCGCGCCGGGCTCCGTCTTACACTCGGGCGGCGACGGCCTTTCACTTCCACGCAGTCTGTCCGCTACCTTTCCCGCCAGACCGCCGCCGCCGTTCCATCACCGGAGCCCGGACGATACTAAGTCACAGCCCCTCAGCTCCGGCAGATGCGCAACTAGGACCTCTCCCCCACGTCCCTCATGGGCCTGCCGGCATCGACCCACGCGCGGTAGAGGTTGCCGAGCTTCCTGCTCATCTCCTTGGTGCGGATCAGCTCGGAAGGCACCTGGAGCTGGATTCGCTCCCTCTTCTGCTCTTCTTTCGGCGTTGCTTCCATGGCTGCTCCTTTGGATTTCAGGCAAGGAGGACGGGATGCACTTGCCCATAGGCAAGTGCTAGGGTCTTGGTACCAAGACCCACGGATTATTCACATTCGGCGGGATACAGGTCGTCTATCTTGCACCCGAGTAAAGAAGCGAGCCTCCCCGCTTCTGATAAAGAGAACTCGGAGAGGCCCTGTAGTTTGTTGTTCAAGGTTGTTGTCGATTTGAAGCCGAGGTAATCAGCCAGCTGTCGCTTGGTGACATGCTCCCTTAGCATGTAAGCACCCACAAGCTCAACGATTTTGCTCACGGCATCCTCCATCTCGTTTTGCGCAGTATTCTGCGCAATTCATAGGTTACGCAGTTTTCTGCGTAAGTCAATAGAGAATCTTTACTTTGCGCAGAATTTTGCGGATAATGTGAGGGCAAGACGGGAGGAGGGCGTATGAGTTTCACGGAAGCATTCAAACAGCTTCTCGCACAGGCGAACATGTCTCAGGCCGAGTTTGCTCGCCTTTCGGGTTTCGGCACTTCTTATGTGTCGCAGCTTTGCGCTGGGAAAGTCTCTGATCCTTCAATCACGAAGGCAGGCATCATTGCCAAGGTGTTTGGCATCTCAGTACAAGAGCTCTACGATCTTTCATTTAATGGGGAATAGCGTACCGCATAAAAACCCCGGAGACGTTGCCGCGCCTCCGGGGTAATGTCCCTGCATTCCGGCGGGAAGGAAGGACAGGTTGATTATATGCCTAAAGCTGTGATTTACGCACGGTTCAGCTGCTCCAAGCAGCGAGATCCCGACAGCTCCAGTCAAGCCGTTTGCGGAAAGAATTGTGAATTCCGCAGCTTACTCATTGACCGTATTTCTCCACTTCGCATATTCTGTTCAGTACTGATTGGCTCATGGCAATAAGCGCCGCGCGATAAGCGGAAAGCGTACGCCCTGAGCCTTTTTTTCTTTTAGAAAGGAATAACATGGCAAAGACGGCGGTTCTGGTTGACGGCGGTTTCTATCGCAAGCGCGCGCAGTTCCTCTGGGGGAAGAAGACCGGGAAGGAGCGGGCCGAGGAGCTCAACGCCTATGTCTTCAAGCATCTTAGGAAGACGGACGGAGCGGAGGAACGGCATCTGTATCGCGTCTTCTACTACGACTGCCCTCCCATGGACACCACCGTCTACCATCCGTATCTGAAGAAGAATATCGAGTTCGGCAAGTCCGATACCTACGCATTTACAACGGAGCTCTTCGATGAGCTCAAGCGCATGCGCAAGTACGCCCTCAGGATGGGGAAGCTGTCACCCGCTGGCACACACTACGACCTGAGCTATGAGAAGGTGAAGAAGCTATGCGCCGGGACGATAGCTCTCGAGGACCTCGAGGAGCGTGACTTCTACCTCTCGTCAAGGCAGAAGGGTGTCGACATGAAGCTCGGGCTCGACATCTCGGCCCTCGCCTACGAGCGTCTCGTGGATCAGATCATCCTGATCGCGGGCGACAGCGACTTCGTTCCGGCTGCGAAAATCGCACGGCGAAAGGGAATCGACTTCATCCTCGATCCAATGGGCAACGATGTCAGCCCAGACCTTCTCGAGCATATCGATGGAATGGAATCCTTCATCGATTGCGACCCAACGAAAAAGAGGAGACAGCACCGGCCAGGCAATGGGGATGAGTGACGATGGCAAAGACAACAAATGAGAAGAGCGCAGTTATCTATGCTCGCTTCTCCTGCTCCAAGCAGCGAGAGGCATCTATTGAAGACCAGCTGCGCGTGTGCCACGACTGGTGCGAGCGCGAGGGCTACGAGGTCGTGGCGGAATACTGCGACCGAGCCGCATCCGGCAGGACCGACGAACGGCGCCAGTTCCAGCGCATGATAGCCAACGCCGGCGAGAGCGACATCGTGCTCGTCTACATGATGGACCGATTCAGCCGCGACGTGTACGACGCCCCAATTTATAAGCGCAAGCTCAAGGACAAGGGCGTCAAGGTCGTCTCTGCCACCGAGAGCGTGCCGGAAGGGCCCGAGGCCATCCTCATCGAATCCATCTACGAGGCCATGGCCGCCATGGAGAGCGCCCACATCGCCCAGCGCACCCGGCGCGGCATGGAGGGCAACGCCATGAAATGCCTGCACAACGGCGTGAAGGTGTTCGGATACCGCTTCGCAGACGACGGCAGGTACGAGGTGGATAACGCCGAGGCGGAGATCGTGCGCGAGGTCTACGCGCGCCACATCGAGGGAGAGGCGTCGAAGCACATCGCCGAGGACCTCGCCCGCAGGGGATGGCGCACCACCTGGGGAACGCGCATAAGCCCGCAGGCCGTCGACACCATGCTCAGGAACGAGAAGTACAAGGGCGTCTACAGATGGGGCGACACCCGCATCGAGGGCGGCATGCCGGCGATCTTGGGAGAGGATGTGTGGAACATGGCGCAGAGGGCCGTGGTGAGGAAACAGCGCAAGCTCGAGGAGTGGTCGGATTACGCCCTCGCCGGGCGGGGTGTGTGCCTGGAATGCGGCATGAACCTCGTGGGCGTGTCGGGGCGCGGAAACCGCAACCTCAAGTACAACTACTACCGCTGCTCCAAGAAATGCGGATGCAGGCCGGTGAGGGCGGATTGGATCGAGGGCGCCATCGTGGACGAGCTCCGCGCCATGCTCAAGGATCGCGAGACGGCGGTGGAGATCGCGACGCTCGTCGCGGCATCCCTCTCCGACGAGGATGCGAAGCGGCGCCTGACTGCGGCGAGGAAGAGCCTTGCCGAGGCTGAGCGCGGCATCGCGAACCTCATGCGCGCCGTCGAGTCGGGGATGGAGTGGGACGACGTTGCCGGCCGCATGGCCGAGCTCAAGGACCAGCGCTTGAGGGCGGAGGCCGACATCGCCGCCTGGACGGACGCCGGAACCCTTGATGTGGAGGACTTCGCCGATTTCCTTCAGCGCGGCGCCGTGCTGGACGATAAAAGTTTGATTGACGCCTTTGTGTGGCAGGTGGGCGTGACCAGCGAAGATGTTGTGGTCGTCCTCAATTACGATGTGAAAGAAAACGAACCCGCGA
>JAFWIE010000011.1 GCA_017533825.1 Atopobiaceae bacterium
CACATATCGAACCAAACCGCAATAAGGCCAAAACACATTAAGGCGGTGAATCAGAATGCCTAAGAACAAGCCGTTGCCGACAAGCAACCCGCTATCCGTAGAAGAAGCATGGGACAATCGAGACAAACGCGGCGTGTTGGTTGCGATTATCAAGAAGTATGCTCGCGTTCTTGACATGACCGATTCAGGGCGGGATATCAAGCCGCTTGCGTCCGGCATGCTGGAGACGATCGCGCAACTTGAAGCGCTTGAATCGTCGGACGGCGAATCTGGCAAAACGCCGCTATCCGTCATTCTGGGCAAGGCGTCTTGATGCTAGGCAATCAGACGCCGACTTACTCTTTCAGCGCGTCATACTCTCGCACGCACGGCCCTTTGGCGGCTGAACTGTCGAAGGCGTATGCGCTGAATCCGCATCCGTGGCAACGCACGATATTAAACGATTGGTTGGCGTTGGACGATGATGGGCGGTTGCTCAATAGCCTTTGTCTCTTGGACGTGTCGAGACAAAACGGCAAGGCTCTTTCGCTTGACACTGAGATACCGACCCCTGGCGGCTGGCGGCTCATGCGCGACATTCACGTAGGGGATACGGTTTTCGGGCGCGACGGCAAGCCTTCGACAGTTCTTGTCGAGTCGCCGATATTTGACAAGCCAATGTACCGCGTGACGCTTGACGATGGTGCAACCGTCGATGCAAGCGAAGACCACATTTGGACTGTCCAGACAAAGGACACGAAGAACCACGAGGACGGCGGCTGGTTTGAAAGAACCACGGCGCAAATGGCCGGAAGGGTTCTGATAAAGCGACGGGACGGAAGGCGTGAATACCGCTACAGGGTTCCCATGAACTCCGCTGTCGAGTATCCAGAATCTGACCTGCCAATAGACCCGTACCTATTGGGCGCGTGGTTGGGTGACGGCACCAGCAAAAATGCGACGATCACCATCAGTGAGACAGACATCCCGGAAATGGTTCGTCTGTTTTCTGAGCGCGGCGAGGAACTTACGCGCCTTGTGACGAAAGACCGCGCACCAATGTTCAGAATCGGACAAGCGACGCGGGGGCGCTACGATCACGATACGTTCTATTCAAGGCTCCGTGATTTGGGAGTAATCCGCAACAAGCACATTCCAGACGCTTACATGGTCGCTTCCGTACAACAGCGTTGGGAACTGTTGCGCGGACTAATGGACACGGATGGAAGCTGCTTCAAAAACGGCGAGTGCGAGTTTGCGCAAAAGCACAAGGCGCTGTGTGAGCAGGTTTTGGAACTGTGTTCAAGTCTCGGAATCAAGGCGCGGATGCACACAAAGGAAGCGACTTGCAACGGCGTTCCTGCTGGTATCGCGTATCGCGTTACGTTCTTCACTGATTCGGCGCGTCCCTGCTTCAACATGGAGCGCAAGCGTTCCAGGCTAAAAGCGTCTATCGCTTATCGAACCACATACAAGGCGATAACCAGCATTGAGCGAATCCCTGACGCTCCGAGCAAATGCATTGCCATTGACAATGGATCGCACCTCTATTTGGCTGGTAGGCGCTACACGCCAACTCATAACACTGGCGCGTGTGACCCGCGCGAGACGTGGGGACTTGTGCAACGCGGCGAACGCATCTTGCACACGGCGCAAGAGTACGGGACTTCGAAAATCGCGTTCGATCGCTTGCGCGCAAAGTTCGGAGCAAAGCGAAACGACCCGTTCGCAAAGTTCCCGGAACTGAACGCGTTAGTCGATAGGTACACGACAAGCGCAAATCAGATGGTTCTAGACTTGAAGAACGGCGGGCATATCGAGTTCAGGACGCGTGGAAGTTCTGACGATGTGGCGCGCGGCGGCACGTTCGATTTGGTGGTTGTGGACGAAGCCCAAAGCTATACCGCTGAGCAGGACGCCGCCCTATCGCCGCTGAACTCAGCCGCGCCGTCAGGTAGCCCGCAAACAATCCTGATGGGTACCGTCCCGAATCCCGAACGCCCGCACAAAGGCGAGGTTTTCGCGGCTCTCAGGGCGGCAATGGTCGATAACCCCGAATCTGGGAACTGCATTCACGAATGGGGCGTTTCTCAGATTGGCGACGTGACGGACGAAGCGCGTTGGTTCGAAGTCAATCCGTCGCTAGGCTATCAGTTGCTCGTTTCCGGCCTGAGGAAAGACGTTCGCTCTATGACGCCGGAACGGTTCGCACGCGAACATCTGGGTTGGTGGGATTCGTTCACTACCGTTTCGCGCCCGATACTTCCGGGGCGCTGGGACGCTTGCGCGATTCAGACGAAGACTGAAGGTTTGGTGTCGTACGGCGTCAAGTTTAGCCCGGACGGAGCGGAAGTCGTTCTATGCGCTTGCGTCAAGCCTGAGGACGGTTTGCCGCACGTGGAACGCGTCAAGTCCGCGAACATGGCTCTAGGGCTTCAATGGCTCGTAGATTTCCTGACGCGCGCCGTCGAGACGTGCGGGACGATCGCGATTGACGGGCAATCGAACGCGCAGGAACTGACGGAACGGCTCTTGTCCGCCCGCGTCCCGAAAAACGCGTTAATGAGGTTGGGCGCGGGCGACTATTGCGCGGCTTGCTCTTCGTTCGTCTCAGCCGTGAACGAGGGCGGCGTGACGCATTTCAATCAGGACGATTTGAACGAATCCGCGACGGGTTGCGTACGCCGTCGCATCAATCAGCGGGGCGGCTGGGGCTTTGCGTCAACTGACGAAGCGGACGCGACGCCGATTGAAGCGGCGGCAATCGCATATCGGGCGGCAATGACAAACAGGCGTGACCCGTCAAGAAGGGCGGTGGTTTGGTGATGGATTCGGCAACGTATCCAACGGGCGAGTATCCGCCCGTCGTGACGGACGCGCCGCAACCGGACACGTGGCGCAAGGTTGCGACACATGAGCGGCGCGAGATACCGCGCATCCCCTACTCTTTGGACGCTGGGTATCGCGCTATTACTGAAGAGTTGTTCGACATTTGGAGCGACCGTCTCTATACGAATCGGATTCGATATCGCTATTACGACGGCAAGAACAAACTAAAGGACTTTGGCATATCGACGCCGCCTGAACTCTTGCACGTCGAAACGGTTGTGGACTGGCCTAACAAGGCGGTTTCTGCTCTCGCGGATAGGGTTCGTTTCGACGGTTTCACGGCTGCAAGTGAAGACGTTCAGACGCTTCTAGACGGCGTTTCGGAGCGTTCGCGGCTGAATGTGAAGACGCGGCAAGCGACCCACGGTGAATGCATCTTTGGCCCCGCGTTCGCGACTGTGGGCGTTGACGATGCGGGGCGCGCGCGGATTGACTTCCATTCAGCGGAAGCCGCTAGCGCCGTCTGGGACGATGCTAAGGGCCGCATAGCATACGGCATGGTTATCGACGCGTTCGATAACGGCGCGCCGTCGTTCGTCCGCGTTTTCACTGATAGCGACGTTCTGATGCTCTGGGACAACGGCGACACGTTCGATTGGCAGATTTTCCCGCACCGTATGGGGCGCGTCCCGATGGAAGTTTTCACGTATCGTCCGACCGACCGGAAGCCGTTCGGTCAATCGCGCATTTCTCGCGCCGTAATGTCTATCACAGATGATGCGGTTCGTTGCGCGTTGGGCGGCTCTATCGCGTTCCAATTTGCCGTGTCCCCTCAGAAATGGATGCTAGGCGTTGACCGCGACCCGTTCGAGCAAAAGACGCGTTGGGAAGCCTATATCGGGAATTGGCTTGCGATCGGGTACAACGGCAAGGACGGCGTTATGCCGCAAGTGGGGCAAATGCAACAGCCTTCCATGCAGCAATATTCCGACTACATGCGTTCTCTCGCGGCTCGTTTCTCAGGTGCGACGAACGTTCCCGTTTCGCAGTTGGGCATCATCCACGACAACCCTGCTAGTGCTGAAGCAATCTACGCCGCAAATGAGCCGCTAATCATCGAAGCTACGGACGTTATCGAGGGGAGCCGCGACACGATGCGTGAGTTGGCGCGGATGTGCATTGCGGCTGAGCGTGACGCGTCATATGACGAACTCACGGACGAAGAGCGCGCAGTTATGGCGAACTACCGTAACCCGGCGCTACCGTCCGTCGTGTCAATGGCTGACGCCGCTGTGAAGATCGCGGGCGCCGTCGAGGGTTTCGCGGGAACGTCCTATTTCTGGAAGATGATTGGACTTCCCGAGGACGCGCGCCGTGAGATTGAGCAGACGCAACAGGCCGCGACCGCGAACGCCGTTTTAACGTCTCTGTTTGGCGCTGACAATGGCGAGTAAGGAAGTCCCGCGCGCCTACATCAACAAATATACGGACGGGCTGAACCGCATTTCCGAAACGGGGCGCGCAAACCTTCTCGCGGCTCTTGAAGCCGTGGACTATTCCGACATGACGCGCGCGATTAACGAGATTGTCGCGATCATGGAAGAGCATTGCGGCGTGTCCGCGCGCGCCGCTGCTGAAATGGCGGGGTACTTCTACCGCGGTATGTCGCTATACCAGACGGGGCAAGACGCGGAAGCCGTCATAGACACGGGGCGGAAGGCAATCGCGACCGAAAAGGCGACGCGTGGAATTGCTCAGTTGGGCGTCAACGGCAACTTCCCGGCAATGTGGGAACAGTTGACGAATCGCCTTGACTACGAGGTAAAGAAGGCGGCGGGCGAAACGGTCATGCAAAGCGCCCGCGCCGACAAGCGGCGCCCGCGTTTCGCGCGCGTCCCGTACGGGGTCGAGACTTGTTCGTTCTGTATGATGCTTGCGTCGCGTGGCCCCGTCTATTGGTCAAACAAGACGGCTGGCGAGGAAAACCATTATCACGCCAACTGTGACTGTCGAATCGTTCCCGTATGGGGTTCTGTTAGCGTCATGACCGAAAACGGCGGTATTATCCGTCGTGGCGGCGCGTCGATTGAGGGTTACGACCCCGATTTTTACTATGACGCCTATCTGGACATGGTTCGAGACGGCAAGAAGTGGAAGTCTAACAAGAGTTGGAGCGAATACAGGGACAACGGCGGTAACGTCAATCTTGGAAACGTCGGAGTTGCCAAACGCTCTAGTTTCTTGTCCGAAACTCTCGCGGATTCCGTTCACTACTTGGAACAGGCGGAAGACTATAACGACTTTATGCGACGCGTTGGCGAGGTCGAAGCGACATGGAACAGCATACGCGGCGCTGATAAAGAAGTCCGCGACTACTTCCGGCAACTGAACGCAAAGGCGCGCGAGATTCGCGCCCGTCTCATGGAAGACTGACAAACGCCCGGCATTGGTTTTTCTCTCGTTTAAAGCGTCCCGCATGGGGCGTTTTTTGTTTTGCCCGTCCCGCATGGGGCGGGGTATTCGATGCGCCGCACGGCGCGGAAGGGGGCCGCAATGAGCGACCTTGACAATCCCACGAACGAGCAGCCGACAAACGACGAAGAGCAGCCGAACGGCGGCGGCGTCGATTGGAAGGAAATGGCGCGCAAGTGGGAAAAGCTTGCGAAGCAGAACAAGGGCGCCGCTGAAGAGTTGGCGTCCCTGAAGGCGTCGCAAATGACCGAACAGGAACGGCTAACAAAGCGCGCTGAGGACGCCGAAAAGCTTGTCGAGCGTTACCGCGCGGACGAACAGCGCCGCGAGGACGCCGCGCAGGTTGCGACCGCGACGGGCGTTCCCGTTGCTCTGCTCTTGCATTGCGCGACGCGCGAGGACATGGAGCAGTTCGCGACTGAGTACGAGCAAGCTACGCATGTTAAGAGCGCGCCGCCCGCGCCGTCTTCTCGCATCGTTCGCGGGGGCGAGGGCAAGACAAGCACGCGTGACCTGTTCAACGAGTTCATGACACAGAATTTCAGATAAGGGGGGCATTATGGCTCTTGACACTACCGCGCACGACATTTATCGCGGCACTTCCGGTATTCCTCTTCCGACCGACCTTGCTAACGAGATTTGGGCGAACGCTCAGCATGAGTCCGCAATTATGCAGCTTGCGGAGCGTATCGACCTTCCGGGCCGTGGCCTGTCTATCCCGGTGATTACCGCCGACCCGACCGCGGCTTTCGTTGCCGAATCTACTGAGAAGCCCGTGTCTAACAGCACTTTCGCGACTAAGACCATGAAGCCGTACAAGATCGCGGCTATCGAGCTCGTTTCTAACGAACTCATGCGCGACCTTCCGCGCCTTTACGATACTCTCGTTCGTCGCCTTCCGGGCGCTATCGGGAAGACGTTCGACGCGACCGCATTCAACGGCACGGCGCCCGGAACGGGCTTTGACGTTCTCACGGCTGTTTCCGCCGTCAATATCGAGGACGGCGCCAACACCACGACGTATAAGCAGCTTGTAACCGTCATGGAGACTATCGCGGCTGGCGGCTATGACCTTAACGGCTTTGCCCTTGCCGCTCAGGGCCGCGCCGTGCTTCTTGGCGCCGTTGATACCGTGGGCCGTCCCATCTTCACCACTGGCGCGACTGAGGGCGCTTTTGGCGCTATCCTTGGCGCCCGCGTCGTTAACGCCCCGCACGCTTACAAGGCGGGCACGGGTTCCACCGTCCCGAACGTCGTTGGCTTCGCTGGCGACTGGACGAAGGCGCGTTGGGGTATCGTTGGTGACATCGATATCGCTATCAGCGATCAGGCGACCGTTAACGACGGGACTAAGCAGGTCAACCTCTGGCAGCGCAACATGACCGCTATTCGCGTCGAAGCTGAGGTGGGCTTTGTTGCCGATACTAGCGCGTTCGTTCGCTTGACTACTGCTTACAGCGCTTAGAAATGCGCCTGAGAAGCCCGCGCGGCGGGTTCGTGGACGCTGACGGTGAAGCCGCCCGTAAGTTGGTTGCGGGCGGTTTCGTCGCCGTCGAGGTCGAGACGAAGCCGCGCAAAACGACACGCAAGAGAACAGCGCGCAAGACGAAGCCGCAAGAGTAAGAAGGGCGGTGACCTATGGCGTACGCAACTTATACCGACCTTGAAGCCATATGGCGCCCGCTGAGCGCTGACGAACAGGAACAGGCGACGGCGCTTCTAGACTATGCAGCCGTGATAATTGACGCGTACGCGACCATTGACGCGACGGACGAAGAGCAAATGAAGCGGGCTAAGTACGTTTCATGCTCTATGGTTCGACGCGCTATGCAAGCTAGCGAATCCGACATGATCGGGATTTCTCAGGCGTCCGCGACTATGGGGCCGTTCAATCAGCAAGCGACATTCTCAAACCCAACGGGCGACCTTTACCTAACTGGCACCGAAAAGGGCATTCTAGGCGCGTCCGGCTCGTTCGTCGCGTCCGTTCGTCCCGTCATTCGCCCCGTGTTGGTTAAGGGGGCGCACAATGCCTTTTCCGTCGTTTAGAATGCCATTCCCGCTTGTCCTGATAACGTTCTGGCTACCTGAGTACGGCGCGCCCGATTCGTTCGGGAACACTAACCCGACATTCAGCGACGATAACACGGTCGAAGTTTACGGCTCGTATGTTCCCGGCGATACCGACAACGATATCGAGCAGGGGCGCCCGCACGGTGACGAAGTTCTTTTCACGGTGTATCTGCCAAAGGACTTTTCGACGGACGTTCGCGGGGCTAAATGCAAGATTGACGCGCCGGAACAATGGATAAGCGACATGACCTTTATCGTTCGCGGCGTCCCGTCTTCTTACATGCGGGACGCGACGCCCGGCAACATGTCAACCGTCGTTAAGTTGGTGGAGTATGTCGGCTAACGTTCGCTATGTAGCTAAGCCGGGCGCGCTGAAGAAGATAGCGCGTAGTGACGATGTGGCTTACGGGGCGTTGGAACCCGCGGCGCGAAACGGCGCGGCTATGGCGTCCGCTCTCACGGGGGAGCCGTTCAACGTGAAGGTATACAAGCGCGGAAAATTCCGCGCGCGTGCCGTGATTCTTCCGGTGAACATCCAAAAGCATAACGAGGAAAAGAAGCGGCGCGCGCTGACGCGGGCAATTCCGCATCTGTAGGGGGGGCAATGGTTGACGATATCGCATTGGTCGTAGACATTCTGCAAGACGCGTTCCCAACCGTCCCCGTATCGACTGAGATTCCACCAAACAGGCCGTCACGCTTCATCAACGTTGCTTTGTCGGCTGACCAAAGCGACATGTTTCTAAGGCGTCCGACCGTCGCCCTTACTGTTTGGGGGCGCACTGACGAGGACGCGCACGGGCTGGCGCTTAGCGCGTTCCATGTTCTCGCGGACGCCGCACAGACGCACGATCTTCTCTCGTCGGCTGACTTGCAGACAATGAGCCGCGACGAATGGACGAACACGGGGCAAGCGCGCTATCTGGTCGAGGTCGATTTGACTATTAATATCTGACAATTTAGGGGGCTATATGGCTGATTACGCCAACGCCAACAACGCCGCCAACGTTTCGACAACGCGCGGCGTTCTGGGCGGCTACTTCTTCAAGGCGCCAATTGGAACGACCGACCTTCCCACGGCGGCGAACTTCACGACGTGGGTTCCGTCTGACGCGTGGGAGAATCAGGGCTACGTGCCTGAGGACGGTTTCACTGAGGGCGTCGAATTTGGCGACACTACCACTCTTCGAGACATTAACCTTGATACCGTGGACACGGACACGGGCGCCGCAACTGAGACGCTTACAATTGGGCTGATGGAGATTAACGCCCGCGCTCTCGCGACTGAGTACGGCGACGATAACGTTACTGACGCTTCCGGCGTTATCACGGTTGAGCATGATTGGAGCAACGCCGGGGAAGCCGCTATGTATGCGCTTCTGCTCGTTCTGAAGAACGGGCGCCGTTGGGTGAAGCTTATCCGCAACGCTAAGGTTACGGGACTTTCTGAGTTCACGGGCAACAAGACAACCGCGGCTCAGCGCCAAATTACGCTGACGTACTCAAAGAGCGACAACGGCGACGCGGGATGCGTGGACTTCATCGAATCGAACGACACTCCCGCGCCCGTGCTTACTACCCTATCCGTGACGGCAACGGGCTTCACGCTGACCCCGGCATTTGCAGCCGCGACGCACGACTACAGCGGCACTACTACGGGGAACAACGCAACCGTAACCGCGACTTCTACCGGAAACACGGTCAAGATTTACGACGCGAACGGCAACGAGTACACGAGCGGCACGGCAATTACCGTTGTTGCTGGCACCAACAACCTTCGCATCGTTGTTACGGATGGTGACGGCTATACTGGAACCTATCGTCTCACGGTGAACAAGTAACGCACTACCAACCGACCAATTAGAAGAGCCGTCCCGCAATGGGGCGGCTCTTTTTGCTAGAAGGGCTATCCGATGCATACCATTTCATTTGAGGGACACGACATTTCGTACGACGCTAAGGCTCTGAAAAGCTGGAAGGTTCAAAAGAAGCTTGCGCGCGGCGGGGCGGACGCATACGACGCCGTAGATATCATCCTTTGCGGCAAGTCTGACGATGTGGCGGAAATGCTGGGTGACGATGCGGACAAAATGACCGCTCTTCTTGTGACGCTGGGTAGCCTGTCTGGTGATTCAAAAAACTAGCGGCGCTTGCGGGGGCGTGGACGAACTACCGCGACGAACTAATGGCGGATTTCCAATCTGAGTACGGGATACGCCTTATCGATCGCGAGTACTTGCGCGCCCTTGCCGGGGACGATGCGACGCCGCTTCTTTCGTGGCTTGCGGCTCTCGCGGCTCAGTTGCCGGACACGTCACGCGTAGCCGTCGCCGCACATCCCGAAAACGCTTGGAGTACGGGCGACTATCTGCTAAGAAGCGTCGAGTTTCAATTAAGAGCGTTCGCGTGGGCGCTTGCGGGCGGCGAAAAGACGGGGCCGCGGCCGGAGCCGATTTATTCGCCCGGCGAATCCGCGCACTTTGACGCGATCGCAAAAGAAGCGGAACGAATGGCGGATAACGTCGCGTCCGTTCTTGGAATATCCCTAGGGGGTGAATGAATTTGGCTTCATCTGAGGTTGGCAATTATTACGTTTCCGTCGTTCCCGACATGTCGAAGTTCAACGGGGCCGTTGCCCAGGGCGGGAATAGCCTTTTGCGTTCCATCGGCTCTATTGGCATCGGTAAGGCTCTAGGCGACGTTCTTTCGAGCGGCGTTAACACGTTCATGAACTCTTTGAGCCGTGGCATTTCCCGCGTTGACACGCTGAACACGTTCCCGCGCGTCATGGAGAACGTAGGCATTAGCGCGGAAGCGTCCCAACGCGCTATCGAAACGCTTTCGGCGGGCATCGATGGACTTCCCACGACGCTAGACGCGGCGGCATCTGCAACGCAACGTTTCGCGTTGCAGAACGGCGACGTTGAAGCAAGCGCGGACATGTTCCTAGCGCTGAACAATGCCATTCTTGCGGGCGGGCAAAGCGCGGAAATGCAAGCTAGCGCGCTGGAGCAGATTTCACAGGCATACGCTAAGGGCCGTCCCGACATGATGGAATGGCGAACAATGACCATGACAATGGGACCAGCTTTGCAGATGGTGGCTCAGTCGTGGGGAATGAGCGTCGATGAAATGGGCGAAGCGCTGCGAAGCGGCGACCGCTCTATGGACGATTTCTTGCAGACTATCCAAACGCTTAACACGGAAGGCATAGGCGACTTTGCGTCTTTGTCCGAACAGGCTAGCGTCTCAACTGAGACGATCGGGACGGCGCTTGCTAACGTCGGCTCTCGTATGTCGGCGGTATGGGCGGCAATCCTTGACGCTATCGGGACGGGCGATATTGCCGACATAATCAACGGGCTATCGTCTTCGTTCAGGTCGTTCGGCGTTGACGTTCTCGCGCCTATCGCCGGGCAAATCGCGGACGTGTTCAGGGGCATAGCTGACGCCGCGTCTGGTATTGATTTCTCTTGGCTTGTCGAGGGCATACAACCGTTAGTCGATGCGTTTTCCGAGTTCGCGAGTGGCGAGGGCGAAGCGTTCGCGGGCATGTGGGAGCGCATCAGTTCCATTGTGGACGGCACGCACGAATCGTTCGCGGACTTAGGCAACGCGTGGGCGCACGTGTCGGAAGCGTTCGGGCCGTTTGTCGAGACTGTCGCGCCCGTCATTGTCGAGTTGTTCGCGCACCTTGCGGGCTATGTCGCTCAGGCAATCCCGGCGCTTGCGTCTCTGGGCGCTATCGTCCTTGACGTGACGGCGGGATTTATGAACTTCGTTACGTTCATCGGCTCTCAGATTCCCAATATCCCGACTTACTTCCAAAACGCCGTGTCTGCGATTCAGGGGGCGTTTAATTCGCTGCTCTCGTTCGTTCAGGGCATACCAGGGCAAATCGTCGGGTTCTTCTCTGGCATCGGCGCTAGGATTTCAAACGCTATCGGCAACATCCACTTCCCAACGCCGCATGTGTCGTGGGAGGGTACCGCGATTCCCGGTCTTAGCCTTCCTAAAGTCTCATGGTACGGGCAAGGCGGCTTTGTTGACGGCGCGCGTCTAATCGGAGTTGGCGAACGCGGCACCGAACTAGTTTGGCCCTCATACGGCGCCGCTCTGGACAAGTACGCGGGCGCTATCGCGTCGCACATGGACGGCGCGGGGACTACCTACAACGTCTATATCGACGGCGCGCGGGTGAACGACGATGAACAGATATCCGAACAGTTCGTGTCTCTGATGCTTGCTCTCGCGAGGAAAGAAGGGATGAACTATGGCTATTAGCGCCGGAACTTACCAGCTTATATCATCCCTTGATAACGGGCTTGTCGGGACGAACTCAGCGACTAAAGGCGCCCCCGTGGGCGATTGGTACACGGACGATTCGTCTAATCTTTGCAAGGTCGATTTGACGGTCGTAAGTGGCACGACTTGTGCTTTGACGCTCTGTGACGGCGGCTTTGGGCTTTACTACAATACGGTTCAATACTACGGGACCGGGGTCAAGCTGACGGGCGCGGATTCGAGCAACGTTCTTCAGCGCTGGGACTTCGTTCAGGTTGCGACGGTGACGTTTCGCGGCGTCTCTTGCGGCGTCTACAACATCCAACCAAAGAGCGACGCGACGTTGTTTCTCACGTCTTCGAGCGTTGGGAGCAGATATCTTGGCGGCTTATCCGTCGAAGCCGCGAAGACTGACACGACGGGCGTTCAGGGGCAACGCTGGTTAGCCTACCCAACGAAGCCAACGGACGCGGGTTTGGTAGTTCCTGACATTCTGGGATGGGCTGAGACGGTGGGCGGCGAGGGCGCATATTCTCGCGACGCCGCGGCGACGCTCTATCCCGTCTGGGACGGCGGCTTTGCGTGGGGCGCATCAACGTCGAACTACTGGCAAGGCTGCACGCGCTATCAGACGCTAGACGGCATCACGGGGGCATGGAGCGAATGGAGCGACTATACCGCATGGGCGCCGCTGACGGCGACGCGCGCGGACAACCTCTATTGGCTGACGGCTGGACTTGACGCGACCGTGACGGGCGCAAAGGCCAAACGCTACCAGATTCAGATAAGGGCCGTGGGCGTCAATAGCGGCGTCGAAACGTACGGATATCCCGCAACGGCGACGCTGACGGCAAACGTCGTGCCAACAGTCACGATCACGGATGCGACGTTTGGCCCGCTGGGTTTGGCTCTCGCGTTTACGAGCGACTACACGGCGGGAACAACCTTCGTTGAGTTCGACGTATACGACGCTGACGGCGTGAAACTGTCGTACAACTCTATTCGTTCGTTCACGGGCGGCGCATATACGGCAATTGTGGCGCTTGACAAGATTAGCGCGTGGATTGACGAAGGCTCAGAAATAACGGTTCGTTATGCCGCTGGCACGGATGAATATCGCGGTTGGTATAGTAACGTTGAGACGCACGAAACGACGTTGACGGTAGACTATGACGGCGGCTCAGGCGTCACGCTAGCGCCCGTCGTGACGATTGGCGCGGGGCGCCTGTTGAACGTCTCTGTTGGCTCTTCCCTTGCGAACGAAGCCGTTTACGTCCGTTCAGGCGGGCGGCTCGTTCAGGCGACAAAGAACGGCGACGGCTCGTTTTCTTGCGTCTATCCGTTCGCGTCTGACTTCGAGGTTTACGCCGTCGCCTATAACGACGCTATGACTACTTGGGGGACGTGGGAAGAGACTTACACGCCGCAATCGCAACTCTTGAAGGCGTATCCCGCCTGTCACGCGTGGAGTTGGGCGGGCGGCTCGTTCTTGCTTGAAGTCACTAGCGACCTAATGGCGACCGACCGGAAAATCGACACGACGAACGAGATTGTCACGCTTGATTCGCGCGAGTATCAAAGCGTTCTTTTCTCTAGGGCGCTTGAATCTAAGTACACGGCAAAGGGCGTCTTGAAGCACGGTCTAACAGAATCTGACAAGTCGCAATTGCTCGCGCTGTTGGGCGTGAAGCATGCCTATTACCGCGCGCCGCACGGGGACGTTGCGAACGTCGCAATCACGGGCGTTTCGTACGTTGACCGTCGCTCGTTCACTGAGGTAACCGTCGATATGGTACAGGAGACGCGCTAATGGTTATCGACTGGAAGCGTACGGATGTAACGCATACACTTAGCGCCGTCATGGTATCGCAGACGAATTTCGCTCAGACAATGGGCGCGATCGAAGGTGTTGAGTGGGCGGCTTCTAGCCTTGAAGCCGCCTACTATACCGACATGCGAACGGGCGGAAAACTGAGGGTTCACGGCGACGGATGGAAGCGCGGTTCGTTCATCCGCATCGTTCACGGCGTCCCCGAATTCAACTATTCAAAGACGCTGGGAACGTACGTCGTGACGGACGAAGCCCCGCAAAGGGTGGGCGGCGAATGGGTTCACGACCTGACGCTATCATCTACGCTCGTTATGCTTGCGAACGACTTGTTCACGAAGCCCGTCCCGATTGACAAGGGAACGCGGGCACTGGACGCAATGAAAAGCGTTCTTTCAAAGTCAGGCGCCGCGTCGATGCGTTCGGCGTTCGGCAACTTCTCAGGCGCTGACGCAACGTCACGCGTCGCGATTGACGATTCTTTGGCGGACGATGTGAAGGCGACGAAGGCGCAAGTCTTGGAAGCTGGCAAGTCGATACTTGAAGCGTTCTTCGCTCTCGCGAACATGTCACAGAACAGAATAGACGTGGCGCCGGAAGGGTACATACGCGTTTCTAGGCACGCGCGCCTCGCATCACGCGCGGCGTCGTGGACGTTTGACTTGGAAGACGCGCGCGGGACGGTGCTTGCGGGTTCGCTCTCGCGTTCGTCCGATTGGCTGTCAATGCCCGACACGGTAGCCGTCCAACACGACTTCACGGTCGAGACGAACGGCAAGACGCAACAGCGGACGTCGTACGCTATCGCCCGCAACGCGTCTGGGCCGCATTCCATCGCGACGCGCGGCTACTCCATCGTTGATTTTAGGCAAGTCCCGAACATTTCCCCGCATACGCTACAGGCGGCGTCCGACTATGCAGCCCGCGCGCTGAAGTCTGACGTTGAGCAGGTCGAATGGGAATTGCAAACGACTTACATTCCCCTTTGGGAAGGCGACGTTGTTAATCTTGTCGTTCACGACGGGGACGCGGCGTATCGAGGGACGCGCAAGTGTCTTGTTAAGAACGTCGATATCCAATTGGGGACGATGCTAACGAGCCTGACGCTCAAAGAGACGGCAAGCGGTGATGAAGAATGACGATACTAGATAGGCTTGCGGCGTCGAACACGAAGCGGCTTGAAGAGACGGCGCGAATGAGCGACGCCGCGACAAATACCTATATTGGGCAAGCCGTCACGGATTCCGACAACGGCTCAGTTCATGTTATCTTGTCTGACGATGCTATCACGCCCGAATGGAGCGGCGAGGGAACGGCGGTTGAGGTACCCACAACGACGGCTGTTCGCGCGGGCGACAATGTGCTAGTTCAGACGTTCGGCGGGCATGTCATGACTAGCCCCGTCGTTACTGGCGTCGTTGGGCGCGGCGACGAACTGCAAGAGTTGGCGGAAGACGCGGAAGCCGTCGCCAACGCCGTCTCACAGCACTTTTGGACTAGCACAACTGGCACGGACAGTGGCGCGCACGTTACGGAAGTCACACAGGACGAATGGAACGACGCGGGCGGCGCTAGCTATCACAGCGGCGCCAACAGCCTTTGGAACTCTCTGGGAATGCTCTTCCGCGACGGGCTGACAAACCTAATGGCTGTTCTCACGTCCGGCGTCGCAATCTATGACGGGCTGGGTAACGCCGCATCAAACATCGTCGCGAGTTTCACGGACGCGGGCGCAACGATCGGGAAGGAAGCGGAAGGACACGCCGTTTTCGATTCGTCGGGAATGCACGTTTACAACGGTTCGGATTCTGTCTTTGACGCGTCGTATACTGAGGAAACGCAAGGCGGCGACACAACAAAGACGGCGGATATTTACGCGCCAACGTCTCAGGGTTCGTTGACGTTCCGCGAAACGAGCAATAGCGGCGGTACCGAACGGGAAGCGTCGTTGCAAACCTACCTTGGTACGGGAAGGCTTATAATGACGGACGCGCCAACGTTCGTTAACGTAGTAGCGCGCGCAAAGGGGGCCGCATGGCAAGCCGCGCAGATGCTGTTGCTATCGAACTCTAGCGGCGGAAGCATTCAGCTAACGGGCGCGAACAGCATTCAGGCGAACGGCATAGAGATAGGAACGAGCGCCGCGACAACGGCGACGCGTGGAAGCGCCGCTTCTTCAATTGGCGTTAACAGCGTTCGCAAGTATGGCAACGTCGTTTCGGTGACGCTTGCAGAAATAAAGCTAGCGTCTGCATTGTCGAGCGGAAGCACGTCCGGCACCGTCGCGACCGTGCCAACGGGCTACCGCCCCGCGACGAACGTTTACGCCGCGATTGGTTCGACTGGCGCGCACGGCGGAAGTTACGCGCGAATTACGACGGAGGGCGTCGTGACAATCCGAAATTCGTCCGGCTCTTCGATAGCAACGTCGGCGCAACTCTGTTTCACGCTCACATACGTTATCTAGGGGGCAACAATGGACATTCTTCAACCTTTTGTCGAGCCGCTGAGGGGGACGGCGCCGCAAACGCTAATCATTGCTCTTTTCGCTCTGACGCTGCTTGACATGGTATTTGGTAGCCTGAATGCATTGTTTGTGGCGCACGACTTTTCATCCCATGTCTTCCGCGCCGGATTGATTCGGAAGCTAAGCAACTTGGGTTTAATGTGCGTCGCGGATATCATCGACGCTATGTTATCGAGCGGGCTTGCGCTGGGATTTCAACCAGTGTTTATCACGGTTGGCGTGTCTCTCGCGCTGATGGAAGTTTGGAGCCTGTTGGAGATTTACGCGGAAATGCATCCCGAAATTTCTGAAGCCGAATGGTACAAGATGCTTTTAAGGTCTAAACAGGGGCTGAAAAATGGCTAGGTACCTAACGCGCGCTGAAGCCGCGGCGCAGGTCATGGAGCATCTAATCTATCACGACGCGTCACACGGCTACTCACAGCCGAACCGTTACGGTACGGGCGGCGTCGAGACGTTCGCTCTCACGGACGGCGAGACGGTAGATGTTCAGGCGGGCGACATTGATTGTTCCCGCGCGGTTCAGGTTTCGTGGGGCGCGATCGGGATTCTTCCGCTGAACGTCGTTTTCACGACGCACAACGAACGCGAGGTTCTCAGGGAATGCGGGTTCATGCGCGTGTCGCTTG
>JAFWIE010000094.1 GCA_017533825.1 Atopobiaceae bacterium
CTCAATCTCGGCGGTGTACAGAACGGTGACAGACTTCATGTGCCCTGCCGCCATGCAGTGCTCGTCACCCTCCATGTAGGAGAAGGCGGCATGAGTGTGGTGGTAGAGCTCGCCGTCATCGCCGGCAAAGACGTTGCCCGTAAGCGACACGAGCTCGAGCATGCCCGTGAGCACCCGCGTATGGAACTCGCGCGTTTCGGGAAGGAAGGCCTGGATCTGGGCCTCGCTGCAGCCTCCGATGCCGGTGAAGACGGCCGAGCCCAGGTGCTCTGCCCTGCAGACATCCAAGATGGACGAAAGAATCTCGTCGCCGCGGTCCAACCGCACGTAATAGGTGTTAGAGAATCGCCTGTATTCCATTGCCTCCCCCTCGCTCACCGTTGACGGTATTTCTCACATTGTAGAGCACAGGTGGGTCGGATGCGCCAGATGAGCGCGTTTTGAAACAGGCCGTGCTAGTGTCGCCGTCGCCAGTCTCCCCCGTACATGAGGCGCCTCAACGCGAAGGGACTGCGCATACAGGTATGTCTGTTCTCATGTAACTTGCTACAATATCGCTAACGGCATATATAGTGTAATTTGCAGCTCACGTCTGAGAGCACGACTTGGAAGACAGAGCATGCGGCAAGATACTCGAGTTCCATCCGATCCTTGAGGTGCCTGAGCAATAGGAGCATGTTATGCAGAGAGATAACGCCCAGTTCAACGCCAGCAAAGACAGGCCACGCACCACGGCAGAAGCCGGCTGGCACGTATCCCGCTACAACTTGTACGCACGAATACCTGGCTCCAAGAATGTCGCCATCGCAAACCTGTTTGCGGCCAACTGCGCGGAGTACACCCCCATCGAGACGTTTCTGCTCTCGAACTTCGACAGGCTGGCCGAGGACCATCCCATCATCGAGCGCTTTGCCAGGCGCGGCCTCGTGTGCCGCTTCGACGAGCGCGCGGCGCTCGAGACGATGGGCAGGGCGGCATGTGCCGGTCCGGGCGGCGTGACACTCACCATCTGCCCCACCATGGGTTGCAACTTCGATTGCCCGTACTGCTTCGAGAACCATTATGCGGGAAAGATGAGCGCCCAGGTCCAAGACGACGTGGTAGCGCTTGCAGAGCGCATGCTCGACGCAAGCGGGTCTGCCAACCTCGACATTAACTGGTTTGGAGGTGAACCGCTCTTGGCTCCCGATGTAATCGAGTCGCTCTCGGAACGCCTCATGGCACTTGTGCGGGGGCGCGGGGGCACCTACTCGGCAGGCATCATCACCAACGGCTACCTGCTTACGCAAGATATTGTGGACATGCTGGACCGCTCGTGCGTGGAGTCGGCCCAGATCACCATCGACGGTTTGGGGCCCACCCACGACGCCACGCGCCATCTGGCAGACGGCGGCTCGACGTTCGAGCGCATCGTGGGCAACCTGCGCAACCTGAGCATCCCCTTTCGCGTGAGCGTACGCCACAACGTCCACGCAGGCAACCGAAACGAGGTAGGCGAGCTGAGGGAGTTCGTGAGGAGGCTGGCCAAGGAGTCGGGCAACAACATCTCCTATTACACGGCAACCGTGTCGGACAGCGAGGCGGCCGAGAAGCGCGGCAGGCAGGTGGGGCTGCTCTGCGGCACCGAGGCAAGCGAGATAGACGCGGCCCAAGAGGCAGAGAACTTCTCGAGGGGACAGGGTTTTTACTGCGGGGCACACAGCGTGTGGAGCATTGGGGTCGACGAGCAGGGAAACTTGCAGAAATGCTGGGAGGCGGTAGACAAGCCGCAGCACGGCTTCGGCACGGCCCACGACTGGGATCCCGCAGACCCGTTGGCCACGGCCACGAATCCCAACAACCTCACCATGTACCTCAACACGGCCTGTCCCATACCGGACGACGAGTGCCGCGAGTGCGTGTGGTTGCCCATGTGCGTAGGCGGATGCCCCCACAAGCGCCTGTTCGAGGGGCGACAATGCACCCCGTTCAAGGACGACCCAGATCGCTATGTGCTGGCACTCCACGCCCGTATTGGCAAGGACAAGAACAAAGACAAGGCCGCTGACGACGCAAGATGAATGCGCGTCCAAATACGGTAAAAAAACTGAGACAATCCCGGGGCATAGACGTATTATTTTGTAGGATGGCATCTACAAGACAGCAAGGAAAGGACTGGAGACATGAACTTCGACGATCTGACACCTGCACAGCAGGACCGCGTACTAAACGCAAAGACGCCCGAGGAGATCCTGGCACTCGCCAAGGAGGACGGCTACGAGCTCTCCGACGAGGACCTTGAGGGCATCGCCGGCGGCATGATGTGGGGCGACGTATGCGTGGGCGTGGCCTGCAAGGTGTGCCGTGGCTACAAGGGTTGCAAGTGCTACTAAGAGTACAAAGAGCGTTTTAGGGCTGGCGCCTCTATCGATGGCGCCAGCCCGCCCTCCGTTTACCTACCAACCGGGCAAGGCCTTATGGGTTCGCTCCCGTCAGTGGCCACACAACTGGGAGCTGGCTGCGCTAAGGTCGTCGCGCGTCGCGCCATGCAGCATCCGAGCACCCCTCTGGCTACCAGTCCACGGAGCCAACGAGGTCTTGTGCATATGGAAGGAGATTCCGCTTGGCGTCTGCCACGCTGCCCTCAACGATCTCGGCCGGCGCATTGCGTGCCAGCACAGGCGCGCAGGCAACCTTGAGCTTCGAGAAGAGGCGCACCTGCCGGTCGATGCGCCCTATCTCGCGAGGGTCCTTGTGCGCGAAGTAGTGGTCCAGCAAATAGCTCCACAGGCGCTTGATCAGCCCCACGGGCATGCCGGTGTGTGCCTCGGCAAAGGCGGGGTTCAGTTCGACGAGGTTCGCCTGCGTTGCGGCCGTTGCCAAGAAGTCGAAGATAGGGTGGCCAACGCTTACGTCACCCATGTCTATCATGATGAGCTCGTCGTCTGCCACGAGGATGTTGTTGGCATGGTAGTCACCGTGAATGAGGGTACTGCAATCTGGCACCGAGTCAACGACCGCGCGTAGCAGGTCGAGTTCGTCGTCTGTGTACCAATCGGCGCAACCTGCTATGCAGTCGTGATAGATGTCCTTAACGGAGGGGAACTCCCCGTCGCGTACGCTCGTGGTGTGGAAGCCGCGGAAGACGTCAACGTACTGCTGAGCATACTCGTCAAAGCGCTCGGAATGGTCTCGCAGCACATGCGAGAGCGACTCCGCGTCGACGAGCTCGAACACGGCTCCATAGCGCCCTTGCGACTGCACCAAGTTGTAGGTGATGGCCGTTGGTATGCCGTGGATGAGGGATCGCTGCGCAAGCTCGCGCTCACGCTCTATGTCGGACAACGGAGCGCCCTCGACGAACAACTTCACCACCGTCTCCCACGTAAGACGATACACCTGCCCGTTTGCCCCTTGCCCTATGAGCTCGCAGTCGTCGAGCGATATCTCTGGTATGGCCTTGCGAATGTCCATGATGGACGTAAACTCCGTGTCCTGAAACACCTCCATGAGCGTCGCGCTCGCGTTGATGATGCGCAGCGGTGCCGCCTTTTCCAAGCGCAGCAGCACGCGCAGGCCAGCACTCGAGAAGAACGCGACCTTGTCTACGTCAAGCACAAGCCTGCCAAGAGGCCAGGCGTCACGCGCCTGCTCCACCAAGCGCTGGAACTCCTTGGCGCTCGCGCTGTTTATGGTACCCGACACATCGAGCACAAGCTCCTCTTTGTCTCTGCTCCGTACGATAACGTTCATGGTTCCCCCTTATCCCTCAAAACGTATGCAGAGCATCGTGATGTCGTCCGACCGCTCGGTTCCCTCGGCAAACCTAGCCACGTCATCGCGCACGGCCACGCAGATCTCCCTGCAGTACTCGTTCGGATCGTCCGAACAGGCCACAGTTGCGGCGGTTGAGAGAGCGCGCTCGAGGCCCTCCATCCCATACGGCTCGTCCTCTGTGCAAAAAACGCCTCGGTCACGCCTTTGATGTAACCCGTACACATGCCAATCTAGCAGCGCTTATATTGGTTACATTATATCACAAGTAAAACTGTCCAACACGTGTGGTACGATGTGCGGAGCAAATCGGGGGCTCACGCCCCCGACTCAGGAGAGGTTAGTTTTCGGACAGCCTGCCCCGCACGCATCGTCTTGCCACGCGCGACACAGTCAGCTTTGCCGACCTCGACGGCGAGAGCTTCCTCGTGCTCTCCGGGGTGGGCTTCTGGATGGACGTCCTACACCGCAACGTGCCCCACGCCAACATCGTGGAGCAGGCGGACCGCTCGGTCTTCGAGCAGCTGGTGCGCACGACCGAGCTCATCAGCTTCGTGACCAACGTCACGCACGAGAGCCGGAGCAACCTCGAGCGCGTCGCCGTGCCCATCGCGGACGCC
>JAFWIE010000095.1 GCA_017533825.1 Atopobiaceae bacterium
AGGTACTCCCTTTCCTCGTTCGTGAGTTCGATGACGCTCGCTCTTCTTCCCATGGGATGGCTCTCCTCTCGTCGACGAGAACAGTATCCCATTGTGGGGCTCTACAGTCCAGTTATTTTAGAGACGTTATACTAGTCCTTGTCAAAGCGGGCATACTCCCCCGCCCCCACGACGACCGCATCCACCTCGAGCCCGTCGGAGTCGCGGTAGTAGTGGAGCGGATCCGCTGTTGCCCCAGACAAAGCCGACGCGTACACGGCGAGATCGTGGATGCAGAGGGACTCGAACAGGGAGGACGAAGAGCTGGCCGTCGGACACGAGGCGGCTAGGCGAGACCTGCAGAAGAGACGCCGCGAGCGAGGGATCCACGAAGTAGCGCTTGGGCTTGGTGCGCTGGCGAGTCTTTGAGCGGATGGGCGCGTCTCAGCCCGTCAGCCGCTCGATGACATAGAGGTCCTGCAGCGCCGCGATATGCGCTGCCGCCTTGTTCGTCGCAGACTTGGAGTCCGCCTCTCCAAGCCCAGCGTCCGAGGCCACGGTGGAGAGCTTCGCCGCGGTTCCAAGGTTGCGAGCGAGGGAGAGGGCGACACGACGGGACTCCTGGCCGCTATGCGAGGATTGTATCCGTCCGCCTTGAGTTGTCCGTATCCCATCGACACCTCCTCATACCTTTTAGAGGGAATCATGATTACTTTTCAGAGGATAATCGAGATACAATTTAGAGCGAACGGCTAAGGACAGACCGTTCGTCGATTCACTATTCCCTCAGAACAAGTGCCATAGTATCGGCTGGACCGTTTTTTGGGAATCAACTGGACTGCATATGAAAACAGCCGCTCTACCTGCGGCCGCATTACTTTCTCGAGTATTCTGCGGTGCCCGGTTCAGGTCGGCCGGGCACAGGTGCCCCTCGCAGCCCGCCTCGCCGCAAGCTCCCGTCTCACACGTCACCGCAGCAAGGTTCCTACCGTCGCTGGGACACGCGACGGCGCGGTCATTCGACCGAGGTGTCCCCCGAGAGAGTGGCAAGAGAGCGCTCGTACGCGTTGAAGGCAGCCACCACATCGTCTGCGACATAGATGCCACTCTTACGATTCTTCGAGTTCTGCCGGAGGATCCCCGCTTCCACGCAGGCAAGGATAGCGCCCCTTGCTGCTGGATAGCTTTTTCCCGTGAGCGCCTGGGCAGTCTTGATGCTGAGCGCAGGAGTCCCCAGCAGCAAACTGAGGAGCTGCCGACCAGCAGAGCCCGCTCGGAACCCAGTGCGCCTGAGCCAGCCTTCTCGGATCTGCAGAAGCGTACGCTCAAACTCCTCGGCGCGCTCACAAGAGAGCGTCAGCGCGTTGGCAAAGTATTCGACCCAGCCGTTCATGGAACCAGTACGAGCAGAAGCGTCCTCGCACCTGAATGCCGTGAGATTCGCTATGTAGCGATCTCTGTCGGTAGCAAGCACAAGAGAGACGGGCGGAACGGTGGCGCGGGACATTCCCGCGGCCTTGAGCACCACGTGGACAAGCGCCCTTCCCGAGCGGCCATTGCCGTCAGCAAAGGGATGGATGGTCTCGAGCTGCGCATGTGCAACCGCCGCCTTCGCAACCGAAGGGAGCTCGGAGGATCCGAGAAAGGCAACGAGGTCGTCCATGAGGGCAGGCACGTCCTCGGGCACTGGCGGGACATACGCGGCGCCTACCGGGTTCACCCGATTACCGCCTATCCAGTTCTGCTCAGTGCGAATGATGCCCCCCGCCCCTTCGAGCCATGTGCCCGCCAAGAGGACTCGGTTAAGCCCACAAATCATGTCAAGGGTTAAAGGTGTGCCCTCGCCGACGCGCGAAAGCGACCCCGTCAGCGCGTGGAGGTTCCCAAGCACCTGCGCCTCGGTACCGTCCAGGCGATGCTCCACGCCGAGGCGGTCGAGCTCCTCATACTCCAGAAGCTTCGAGGCGGGCATCTCCAACCCCTCGATTCTGGAGGACGAGACAGCCTCCGCACGGAGCAGGAGCTGGGCAAGGGGCTCGGTGTCGACAAGAGTGCCACCCGCATCGAGGCGCCTCAGCGCCTCCTGGGCACGGGCCACAGCATTCGAGCACGACGCGGACAGCATCATCTCGTAGTCCGCAATGGTATCTGGCGAGTATGGGTGATACGTGCCGCCCATCCGCTCTACCTTGTTCATGCCATGACCATCCGATTGCCTGAACCTCGTGAGATAGCTTCCCATGCATAACCTTTCTTTCGGATTCTCAAAAAGCAAGGTTAATACCATAAGCTTTCTTTTTCAAGACAGAAAAGAAAGGTTATCGCCCCCTCGGCAACAAGAGTCAGAGAGGCCAATTTGCGCGCTCATACCAATCTCTGCCAGCTGGATGACTAGTCTATCTCCACGAGTTCGTATGCACGGCTTCCGACACCGAGCCGCTCAGCCGCCTCGAGCACATGCTGCCCGTCGAGGCTCTCGATGCGCGCGATGAGGTCGGCGCTGTCATCGTCGCTCGCATAGACCAGGTCGACGCACGCC
>JAFWIE010000012.1 GCA_017533825.1 Atopobiaceae bacterium
CTCGGGCCTCTTGGCGAAGACGCCGTGCGCGAGCGAGCTGAACGGGGTGCAGGCGACGCCCTGGTCGAGCAGCATCGGGTGCATCTCCTTCTCCTCCTCGCGGTAGACGAGGTTGTACATGTCCTGCATGGAGACGAACTTGGCCCAGCCGCGGCTCTCGGCGATCATGTTCATCTTCAGGAACTGCCAGGCGTACATGGCGCTGGCGCCGATGTAGAGCACCTTGCCGGATCGCACGAGGTCGTTCAGCGCCTCCATCTGCTCCTCCATGGGAGTGTCGTGGTCGAGGCGGTGCGGGATGTAGAGGTCGATGTAGTCGGTGCCGAGGCGCTTGAGCGAGGCGTCGACCTCGCGGAAGAGCGTCTTGCGGTTGACGCCCTTGGCGTTGGCGCCGTCGTACATGGGGTAGTAGCTCTTGGTGGCGATGACCGCATCGTCGCGCACGCCCATCTCGGCGATGACCTTGCCGAGGACCTCCTCGGAGGCGCCGAGGCTGTAGTAGTTTGCCGTGTCGAAGAAGTTGATGCCCTGGCCCCAGGCGTAGCGGATGACCTCGCGCGCCTGGTCCTCGCCAAAGCGAACGTCGATGCCGCCGTTGCCAGGACGTCCGAACCACATGCAGCCGAAGCAGATGCGGCTCACGTTGAGTCCGGTGTTGCCAAGTCTCGTGTACTCCATGGTTTGCTCTCCTCCGTTGCTTCGTCCTTGCCGTGCATGCCTATGCCAACGCGCGCTTTGCCCAGCTCACGGCCTTGCCCGTGGAGCTTGCGGCGCTCGTGCCCGTTATTGAGAGACCTTCGACCACATGCGCGGCGGGATAGCTGCGGCGCAGGTCGCCTACGCTGCCGCCGAGGCCCGACCCCTCGTTGGTGCAGAGCGGCGCGATGGTCACGCCCGTGACGTCAATTGAGTCCAAGAAGGTCTTGACGGCCATGGGCACGGTGCCCCACCAGTTGGGGTAGCCCAGCACGAGCTTGTCCACGCCCTCCATCGAAGGCAGCGGTCCCTTGATGGCGGGCCGGGCCTTCTCGCGCAGCTCGCGCTTTGCCTGGTCGGTGGTGGCGTAGTAGTCAACGGGATAGGGATTGACCGTGTCAATCTTGAAGAGCGGCGCGTCAAGCGTCTCTGCGATGGCCTCGGCAAGGATCTCGGTGTTTCCCTTGGGCAAATCGATGATGCCGCCGTGTCCGTAGTTCTGGCCAGCGCGGGAGAAATAAGCAACGAGGGTGGACATGATGGGCTCCTTTCGCGAACAAATTGACTGTCATCATCGTAAGGACAGTTACACTGATGAACAATTCCAATAAGTTCTTATTACTATTAGTTCTGCTAATAGTTATGCGAGTGGAGACGCCATGGAGCTCCATCAAATCCAATACCTGTGCGCCGTCGTGAAAACGGCCGAAACGCAAGCGCTTCGGCCTCTCGCCCAGTCTCTCTTCGTTGGCGTCTACCCCTCCAGCGTGTCTGCACAGCGCTTGAGCTGCTCGATGATGGGGATGTGCTGCGGACAGGCCCGCTCGCACTGACCGCAGCCTATGCAGTCGGAGGCACTGCCCCCGTCAGCCGTGACCTCGGTGTAGGCAGCGGATGCCTGCTCGAGGGCACCGTCGAGCAGACGGCTGTTCATGGCAGCGAACACGCCCGGGATGTTGATGTGCTTTGGGCAGCCCTTAGTGCAATATTGGCAGCTCGTACAGGGGATGGCGGGCGATGCACCGAGTATCTGCTGGGCCTCACGCAGCACCGCACGCTCTTCGGCGTTCAGCGGCTGGAAGTCGCGCATGTACGAGAGGTTGTCCTGCATCTGGGCCACATTGGACATGCCCGAGAGCACGCAGAGAATGCCTTCGAGCGACGCCACGAACCTGATGGCCCAACTTGCGTAGGAGGCCTGTGGGTTGTGAGCGCGCAGCAGCTCGCGCACCTTTGCGGGAGGGTTGGCAAGACGGCCGCCCTTCACGGGCTCCATGACGACGATTCTCTTATCGTGTGCGCGAGCAACCTCGTAGTTCGCGCGCGAGGCTATGCTGGGGTTCTCCCAGTCCTCGTAGTTAATCTGAAGCTGCACGAACTCCACCTCAGGGTGTTGTGTCAACAGCTTGTCCAGCAGCTCAGGCCCATCGTGGAACGAGAAGCCCACATGCCGCACCAGACCGCGCGCCTTGAGGTCGGCAACGTAGTCCCACAGTTGCATGCGCTCGTACTTGCCCACGTTGTTGCCCATGAGCGAGTGCAGCAAGTAGTAGTCGATGTAACCAGCGCCGGTGCGCTTGAGACTGGTCTCGAACTGCTTGAGCGCCGATTTTCTCGTAGGTGCCGAAGGTGCGTAGAGCTTGGTCGCGAGCGTGTAGCTCTCGCGCGGATAGCGTTCCACCAATGCCTTGCGCGTCGCACTCTCGGAACCCAAATACACATGAGCGGTGTCGAAGTATGTACAACCCGCCTCCATGAACAGGTCCACCATCTGCGACATCTGCTTGATGTCGATGCTCACACCGCGCTTGGGAAGCCTCATCAGGCCAAAACCAAGTTTCTTGGGATTCTCGACCGTCATCATTCGCTCCTCTCTCCTACTTCGCCCCTCGATGCCCGATCCCCGCACCCGCTATACGACTCCATCGCGGGCGCCTTATGTGACCAGGCATGCAGAAACCCCCGCCGCACCAATTTTGGCACAAAAGTGACGCAGCAACCATCCGTTCTCACTGGCAGATGGCCACACAGAGTGGCTGCTTTGCAGCAAAGTTGCGGTGCTCGACCACCACGAGCCCGCATGAGGCGAGAAACTCCAGGAACGATTGGGTGCTCCACTCGCTGTGCACCGTAAAGCCTGCAGCCTCCGCAAGCTTGAGGAAGCGTCGGTCGGTGTCTTCCTCGTTCATGTAATTGGGGATGGCAATGACACCACCCGGCCGCGTGACGCGTCGGAGCTCCGCCACGGCCTGCCCAGGTTCCGCCAACAAGTGCAGCACGTTTCCTGCTATGGCCACATCGAAGCTCCCGTCGGAGAAGTCGAGTGCACAGAGGTTTCCCGTGCCACAGTTGACGTTCTCGAGTCCCAGGTGCCGCGCCTTGCGCCGCGTCCGCGCGACCATCTTTGGCGAAAGATCGCACGCAGCGACGAAGCCCGCCTGAGGCGCCACGCCACAGGCGAAGGCTCCCGTACCGCATGCAGCGTCGAGCACCACGTCGTGCGGCCCCACGAAGGACGCCACGTATCCGATGGCCTCCCCGAGGCCCGCGTCTCCCCCACCCATGGCCACATCGTAAAGTGGGGCCATGCGGTTCCAGAAACCACGAGCCCTCTCCACCTCGGCCTGGATGCCAGACACGGGCACCGCCGCAGCGAGCCTCTCCTCCCGTGCGCGCCGTTCGGTGTCGTCGCTCTCGTCGTAACCATCGTAAGGGGCACTGGGGTCATGCGGCTTCTGCCGCTTGAAGCCTATGCAGACCTCGTCGGTGTGGGAGAAGACAAAGCCCAAGTCATCCGACCAGCCCGTATGTCCAGTGATTACCTTTGGCGCAATGCCCCTCTCTCGAAGCAGTCGTTCGAGACGAGCGAGCGACTTCACGGCCAGCTTGTTGTCCTCCGCGAGGCCGTTGATGAAGCTATACCCGCCGTCCGGACCAAGCCAGATGGTGTCTCCCGTAAAGAGGTATGCGTCATCTACCAGATAGACCATATGCCCCCACGTGTGGCCCGGCACGAGGATGGCCTCCACCTTGATTCCCTCAATCCAGAAGACGTCACCGTCGTCGAGCAAGACCTTCTCGTTGTCGATTGTGACTTGTGGCAGCCTGTAGAGGCCGAATATCACCTTGCGTCTGACTTCGCCCGTAAGGTAGCGGTCCTCGATGCGACCGATGTAAAGCTTGGCAGCATCCAGCAGGTGACACCCGTCACGCTCGAGGGCACCGACGTGGTCAGTGTCCTGGTGGGTGATAAGCACGTGGGCGATGCTCGCAGGGTCTATGTCGAGCCAGGCCATCTTCTCGCCTAGTCGCTCGTAGCTGTAGCCGGCGTCGATCATGATGGTGGTGCCGTCCTTGGTGTAGAAGAAGATGTTGGCTATCCACTCGCGAACGCAGGCCACATGTTCGTCAATCCAACCGGTGTTGAGCGGCTTGAAGACCTCCTTGCCACGGTATCCCAACGACATGACCCTCTTCTGGAACTGCGATGCCTTACGCGACATAGTTTCCTCCCTTGATCGAAGTCACCTGGCCTGATTGTTGGTATCAGGCCACATGCCCGACGCCCCGCCTCTCACTTCACGCAGACAAAGCACGCCATGGCCTTGTGCGTCTCGACGTGCACCTGCGCATACATGCCACGCAGACGCTCCTCCAAGCTCGCTACCGTCTCGTAGGGCGGTGTGAAGAAGCCGCGCGGCTCGTGGAAGCGCCGTATCCACGCGTCGGTAAGGGGCACCTCGCCTTGCACGTAAAAGCAACCGCAGAAGGTCCCGCCACGTTTGAGCACGCGGAAAGTCTCCGCATAGGCTGCCTCCTTGTCGGGGAAGGCGTGGAAGCCGTTAAGCGACATCACGATATCGATGCTCTCGTCGTCGAAGGGCAGTGCCCCGACGTCCCCCTGCACGAAGCTCACGTTGGAAAGGCCGTCGCGCTCTGCACGCGCCTGGGCGGCCGCCATCATGTCGGGCGAGTAGTCGAGGCAGGTCACCCGCGCATCCGGCAACGTCTGGTAAAGCGGCATCGTGAGCACACCGGTACCCACGGGCACCTCGAGCAAGCTCCCCGAGAAACCCTCGGGCACACCCGCCATCGCCGCCTCAAGGTAGGCAGTGTTCTCTTGCGGTCCAATCAGCCAGACGGCCCAGCTCATGGCCACGCCGAGCGGCGTGCCACAGGTCATCATGGCATCATAGACCGTCGCCGAACCGCCCAGCGCCTTGTACGCCCCTCGAATCGAGTCCTTGCGTGTGGTCGCCTCTCCCCCGTGCTCACACTCATCGCCCTCGATGAGGTAGTCACATACCGTACCTCCCTGTGCCAGCGTATGCTCGCGCGTGAGCCGCCCATGCGCAAGGCGCGCCGTGATGTGATCTATCTCGCACATGACGGGCAGCACGTCATAAGGTCCTGCTCACGACAGAAGTCGTTGAGAGGGCAGCGGGTGAAGTGATAGCAGACGCGCGTGTCGCCCCTGCTATCGCAAAAGTTGAAGTCCCACGTATATGGTGCCTCAGCGGGATGCTCGTCTGTCCAGCGGGCATGGGAGCGCAAAGACTCGTTCATGCGGCGCATGTCAGTAGCGCGGTTGAGGTTCGTCGAAAGGCCGATTGCGCCCTTTAGTGCGGGCAGCTCGAAGAGGTCGCCCACCACCGCGCGCAGCATGTCAGGCGTGAGCCCCCCATCGGCCGCCCGGTACATCGCAAAGAACACGAGCGCCTCGTAGGCGTTGTCGGCCATGGGATTATCCGCACCAATGGAAGGAAAGTCTGCGAGCATCTGCCGGTATATGGGGCGAGCGTCGTTATAGGCCCTGGCAGCCAGCTCGTAGCCGTAGCGCCTGCGAATGGCTCGGCGTGACAAAGGGGCGATGACGTTAAAGTAACGCGAGACATAGGCAAGCATGGTGGACTCCTTTCGACCGGTTAGCCAGAGCAAGAACCAGCGTCGTCACCACGAGAACACGGCGATCCGGTTGTTGATATTCTTTCCGAACGTCGCTGCGAAGAGTCTACCGCGCAGGGCCTCCAGGCGCTTGTCGCTCTGCGACTTCTCCTTCTCCTCGTCCGTGGCAGCTCCCTCGCTACGGCTACATAGAGTTAGCCTATGGTATCTCTTATTGTTAGAAACGTCTAACAAAGAAAGTCAACAAGGGCGCCCGTCAGTGCTGTGACGTTACCGAACGCGAACGGGTATGATGTGCGCAGGCACGGCCCTTATCATCACGGTGATCAGCGAGAGGTGAGCAGCATGCCACGAGTAACGTTCAGGCACGTCTTTCCTGCGACATACATCCAGGCACCCGTGAGCACGCTGACGCCCAGCCGACCCGCCTGGGTCGGTACCACGGGAATGCTCTGTGTGCTCCACGTGCGTTACGGAAGCGACGAGCGCCGATATCGCCAGATTTGCGTGTTCTTGAGCGATCGCGCCTCCTTCATCACCGACCCGGGCCTCGTTAAGCGAGAGGGCGACGCACTTACACATGTCTATCGCACCACACCCACCGTCGGAATCCTGCGCGAACCGTTGCGCGACGACCTCTCAGGCGAATACATGAACGTGTGGCGTTTGACGGGACCGGAAGTCTGCGACTCGCAAGAGCGCGCGGACTTCCTCGAGACCATCAAAAGCCGCTGGCGCGTACTGCGCATGACCGAAATGGGAGAGTAACGGGCTTGCCAACGGGTTGACAACGGCGACGGGGGGGTGTTGACACCTCGAGTAGGCGTGACGACACCGTCCCCGCTGTCACCCATTGTCATGCCCATGGTCAACGCGGTCCCGTTCAAATTGCTATCATGGCCTTACTCCAAGTCGGAGCCTTGTACCATGAGCTCCATGAGGTTGAGGTGCCTGACGCCGTCCTTCCCCTCCGGCAGCGGGTCGAGGGTGAGCAGGTAGCAGGGCCATCTGTCGCGCACGCTCCTGAACGGGCGGTACTCCCGCTCCTCGACCCCGGGGTCCGCCACGGACATCGACACCTGCACGTACGCATAGGAGTCCCCCGTGCGCCTTGCGATGAAGTCGAGCTCGAGCTTGCCGACCGATCCGACGCTCACCGCGTAGTCACGCGACCGCAGGTAGGTGAACGTGACATTCTCGAGCAAGGGTCCGTAGTTGAGCGTCGCGTCGACGTTGCGAGCGAAGTAGATACCCGTGTCGGCGAGGTAGTACTTCTCCCCACCCTGGAGCGACCGTCTCGACTTCACGTCGAAGCGCGGGCATCGGCATAGCACTTTCGCCGCGACCAGGAGGTCGATGTAGCTCGCGAGCGTCTCCCGCTTGATTGCCACGCCCTGCGTGTTGCGCAGGTAGTCGGCGATTCCCGTGAGGTTCGTCGGCGCACCGAAGTTGTTGATGACGTAGGTCATCACCCTCTCGAAGGTATTGCGGTTTCGGATCTGCCTGCGCGCGCGGATGTCCTTCTGGATAATCTGCTCGACGACGTCTTGGATGTAGCGCGCCTTGGCGGCCTCGTCGTCGTACTCGACCGCCTTTGGGAACCCTCCGAAGCGCAGCCACGACCGGAAGCTCTGCGCGAGGGGTTCCTCGGGTTTCCCGAGGAACCTCCGCATCCCGAGGTGCTCAGAAAACGACAGCGTGAAGAGCTCGACCTCGACGTAGCGCCCGGTCAGGTTGGTCATGAGCTCGCCTGAGAGCAGGTAGGAGTTCGACCCCGTTATGAAGACGGAGAAGGAGCCGTCGGCGCGGTACGCGTTCACGACCTCCTCGTAGCCCTCGACGCGCTGGACCTCGTCGACGAAGAGGTACACGACGCCCTTCGCGTCGCGGGGGAGCCGCGCCTCTATGGCCTCCTCGAGCTGGTCTGGCGTGCGGACGGACCTGAGGCCGCGCTTCTCGAGATCGAGGTACACGAGGTGGTCCTTGCCGACGCCGCGCTCGCGAAGCTCCTCGACCACCGTCTCCATGAGGCACGACTTGCCGCAGCGGCGGATGCCCGTCACGACCTTTATGAGCCCCGTGTCATCCACGAAGGGCCGAATCTTCTCGAGGTACTGCTCCCTGCGGTAGCGCTTTGGCATCAGGTCACCCCACATCATCGCTAGTCACATGTTTAGAGTAGCAAAGTTTTCTAAAATAATAAAGTGTCCCTCTAATATGGGGTTTAGCACGTTGAGTTTTGTAGACGCCTCATTTTGCAAGGAACAATCCATGCGACCATTTGCCGATTCACCGCAGGCACGTGAGAGGGACCTTTCGGCCAGCTGGACCACTTTCTGGGACGCTACTGCAGAGGATGCTAGGCGGAGCGAGGAAGCAGGGTTATTGTTCCGCCTTGCGTGTCGCTGCCTGCGTACCAGACGCGAAATGGTACGCAAAAATGGTCACCAGCGCGTCATGCGCATTCTTGGAGACATCTTCGTGCCCATCATCCCGGTCATCGCGGCGACAGGCCTCTTTCTCGGACTCAAGGGCGTCGTGTTCAACGACAGCGTCCTCGCTCTCTTTGGCGCAAGCACCTCCATCATCCCCGACTGCGCCAAGCTTCTGGTCAACGTGCTGACCGAGACCGCCTTCGCCTTCCTGCCCGCCATCATCTGCTGGTCGGCATACAAGGTGTTCGGCGGCATGCCGGTCATCGGGCTCGTCATCGGCCTCATGCTCGTCTCGCCCTCGCTACCCAACGCCTACTCGGTGGCTGACCCCACCAGCGATGTGCAAGCTGTCATGGCCTTTGGCGCCATTCCCATCGTAGGCTGCCAAGGTAGCGTGCTCACCGCCATTATCACAGCACTCATCGGAGCGACACTCGAGAAGAAACTGCGTAAGGTCATGCCCAACACACTCGACCTGATCATGACCCCCTTCATCGTCATGCTCGTCACCTTCCTCGCAGTCATTCTAGGCATCGGCCCCATCATGCACATTATCGAGCTGGGGCTGGTGAACATCGTCGAAGCCCTCGTTAACCTTCCGCTGGGCATCGGCGGCTTTCTGATCGGCGCCACCTACTCGTTGCTCGTCATTACGGGCCTGCACCACACCTACACCATGATCGAGACGTCACTTCTGGCCAACACGGGCTTCAACCCAGTCATCACCTTCTGTGCCATGTATGGCTTTGCCAACGTGGGAACCTGCCTCGCATTCTTCGTGCGCGCCAAGAAGCCCGAGGTGCGCGAGACGGCCATCGGAGCCATGATGTCTCAGCTCTTCGGCATCAGCGAACCGGTGCTCTTCGGCCTGCAGCTGCGCTACAACCTGAGGCCGCTCACCGTAATGTGCCTCACCTCGGGCGCAGGTGCCGCCCTGCTCTCCATACTCGGCATTAAGTCCAACTCCTACGGCCTGGCTGTGCTACCTTCCTACCTTATGTACATATACGAATGGCGTCAGCTGCTGTGGTATTTCGTCATTTCGGTCGCGTCGGTCGCCGCTTGCTTCGTGCTCACCTCGATGTTTGCAATCCCCGAGGAAGTGCTTAACGAGGAGTAAGCAGCCAAACCAGCCCCTTCCTTTCCGTTGGACCTGTCTTGCGTGCATGTCGCAGGGCAGGTCCTTCGTCCTGGAAGCTACAGAATGCTCATCGCAGGCATACCTCTGCCGCAGCACTTCCCTGGCTACGTTGCCGAGATGGGGCTATCAGCCGCCACCGGTGCCACCATGATGTCACCCTGCCTGAAGCCCGAAGTTCCAGATGTCGAGGTTCTCGCAGACGCGCTCGACATGCGTGGACTTGGGCACCACGACCACGCCGCAGTGGCGCATGACGTCCATTGCCGACCCCTCCGCCATGGGCCAAAACGGACAAGACACCCCGTCCCCGTTGTCCCGGACGCCCCGTCCCCGTTGTCCTTGTTCCCCATTGTCCGGGGGTGACACTCTGGAACCCCTTCTTGACCAACGCGTCAAATGATGGGACGATAGATAGACAAATACACATGAGCATGGCCTGGCAGAACCGACAATGGGGCGCTGAAGAAGTGACTGGCATTCGCAAATTTCGAGACCTGTTCCTATATGCAGGTGTAGAGAAAGAGGAGTACGAGAAGCTGCTCCCTGGTATCCACGCAGAGAACCGGAGGCTGCTGAACGTGTTCTCCCTGCTCGCAGCCGTGATGTTTTTCCTGCTGTTCGTGGCGAGCACGTTTTCCGACAATTTTGCCTCGATTAACGGTGCGACATACCTGCTTTGCGGAATTGAAATGCTAGCCGTACTGCTCTGCTCTCGCTTTGTTCTGCCAAAGCATCCTGCACTCGTCATGCTGCTCGTCCTCGTATTCGAGGTCACACTGTATGCATTTGGCATCCACATCTCGATGCTTCACGCAGACAAGCCAGCCGTATCGGCGGTAGCCCTTCTGCTGGTGAGTCCACTGCTGTTCTACGACCGTCCCATCAGGCTCTCCGTCCTGGTTGCGGTCGTTGTCACGGTGTTCTGCGGAATGGTAATCTGTGCCAAGACACCGGATGTGGCGGTAGCTGATGTTTGGAACATGGTCACCTTTGGCATCGTGGCGGTTGCCACGACCCTGTTCACTATGAGCGTAAAAATCCGATCGCTCGCACAATCCAAGCAGATCGAATACATGAGCCAGACCGACCTGCTGACCGAGGCCAAAAACCGCAACCATTATGAGAACCAGTTGCTGGGATACCCCAAGATGTGCACATCGAGCCTGGCTTGCGTTTACGCCGATGTGAACGGTCTGCATGAGATGAACAACAAGCATGGACATGCCGCAGGAGACAAGATGCTGTGCGAAGTTTCGGAGGCAATGCGGCAGCGTTTTGGCAACGAGCATACCTATCGCATCGGTGGTGACGAGTTCGTTGCGTTTGTTGTGGACGGACAGTCGGAGAGGCTGTCCTCCGATATTGACCAGTTGAAGCAATCACTGGGCAAAAAAGGCTATCACGTGTCCTTTGGAATTGCCGTGCGCGAGAAGACGCAAGGTGAGATGAACATGCAAGAGCTTGTCAACGAGGCCGAGGCCAACATGTTTGCCTCCAAACGGGAATTCTACAGTCAGTCAAAGCACGACCGCAGAAGCAGATAATCACCCTCTCCTAGGTAAATCACCATCTAGAGCGGTAGCCACTGTCACATAGTATTAGCCGCCGTCGTAGCCGTGCTCGGTGGGCCGGAGGTCTCGTCGCCCAGTTTCCGCCAATAGGATTTCTCGGCTTTTTTGAGGCATACGACCACGGTACAAACAGCAGCCAAACCAAGTCGTGAACCGACAGATACTACGTTTACCTAATACTTCCTCAAAGTTATATTGACATGGGGAGAAAGTGTATATAGCTAATCATTAATATTCAGAGTATCTGGAGGATGTCTATGGCAGCATCCACGGACAGATTTCATGCGTCGGCAACAGCCTGGGTAAAGGCAGTCCAGAAGCATTCATCCAGGCGCATTCCCAATGATTGTCGCCCCATGGCCCTTCCCTTTACGGCACATCTAACACAACTCTGCATATTTCTGTGACTTCTTGTTTGGCGTTTTGTTGGGAGGTATTGAGATGGAGAGGGACGTCATCATAGTGGGAGCGGGACCTGCCGGATTGATGGCAGCAATGACTCTATCCGACTTGGGCTGTTCCGCGACGGTAATCGAGCTGAAGAAGAACATGGATTTTCACGACCGGAGCAGCGCATGCCGACGAGGGAGCCATCGGAGGCATGAAGGTTTCGCGCGGGGAGGGCGGTGCGGCTGTCGAGGGACGCCTCACATCGCCGGTGGCACGCGTCCCCTCCTGCATCGAAGCCTGCGGAGGCGTGAGCATCAAGGGACGCGTCATCAAATCGCTCGCCTACACGACCGACGTTGCGGTCGTGCGCAACTGCAACGGCGACGCCATCTTTGCCGTGTACCCGTTCACGGGCGAGCCCGTGATTACCCAGGCGCTCATGACCGTGGCGCAGCAGCCGATGTTCGTGGGCGTTGGGGGCGGTACAACCGCAGGCGGGCGCGTCGTGGAACTCGCCATGACGGCCGAGATGCAGGGCGTTGCGGGCGTCGTGCTCAACGGCCCCTCGACCCCCGAGACCATGGAGAGCGTCATGTCGGTGGTCGACATCCCGGTCATCGCCACGGTGCTCGACGACACCTACGAGGTCGACCTCAAGGTCCTTGCGGGCGCCGCGATCCTGAACGTCGCCGCGGGCAGGAGGACGGCGGAGGTCGTGGCGGCAATCCGCGAGCGCCATCCCGAGATGCCCATCATCGCGTCTGGTGGCAAGACCGAGGAGAGCATCCTCGCCACCATCGAGGCCGGGGCGGATGCCGTCGTGTGGACGCCGCCCACCGCGCAGGAGCTTCAGTGGGAGATGATGGGGCGCTACCGAGAGATGTAGGCCGGCACGCGCACATGCTCACCGGCGTCGACCGGCGAGGGCGTGCGTGAGCGTGGATGATTTGTCAACGCCTTGGGGTCCAAAAGGGAGCAGCCCTTTTGGACCCTACTCGTCCAGCAGGCCCCTCTCAGCCATCCGTTTGGTCAGTGCTTCCAAGCGCTCCTTTGGATACCCCGCGAGGCGCTCGCACTCGAAGGTGAGGAAGCTCCAGTAGTCCTCCTCTTGGTAAGTGCTCCATCCAGAAAGCCGTGCGAACGCGAAACTGCTCGGCCAGCCCTTTGCTGCAAGCACGGCATCCTCCATCAGGTCGGCATCGGTCTCGGCCTCCACAAGACGCTTCAGGAGAAAGTACCTCCCCGCACTGGGATGCCACCCAAGGTACTCACGCACCTTCCCGTCCACACGATCCTTTCGCTCCTGCGGCAGCAGGTTGTACAGGACGCCAGCGATCCTCCGATCCACAGATGAGAAGTTGTCATCACGATTGCAGACTGCGTACTCCACAAGGTCGAGGTCGTACCCGCTCTCGAAGTCGAGTTCGCTCTTGTGCTTGCGCAGGTAGCGTGCCAGTCGCGGGTTGAACACGGTCTTGCCCCACGTCTCCGACCCGGCGCTCGGGTCCAGGCGATCGATCTGGCTCAGACGAGCTAGGGCGATTCTCTTTATGGGGAGGACGCCTTGCTCCGCCACCTGCCGCAACGCCGCGATGAGGGCTTCCTTGGTCTCGTGGTTGGGCTCAATCTGAGCGAGACGTTCCATGGCGGCCATGCGCCAGCTCCAGTCCGCGGCATCCCCCAGTGCCAGCCGTCGCAGCTGCTCAAGGTCGTCGCATTGCGCGATTGCGTCACGCACGTTCTGGCGCTCTTCCTCGGGCACCTCGCGATGTACGCGTTCGCACAGGTCCATAGCGTCTCCTTTACCGCCAGCGCACATAAGTCCCAAGGATGCCAAACACGAATGACATGAGAATCAAGCAGGACAAGATGAGCATACCACCGCCCATCACGTGTGCCAGACTGTTCTACCCCGAGCGTCCGATACCGCTGTCGGAAGCAATCATGGCGTTGTCGTACTCGATGCTGGCCCTCTCCACCTGTCTCACGACCTCGGCGATTGCGGGATCGGAGGCAACGTCGGTCTCGGTTATCCATCCTGCGACCCTGGGCGCATCCCATCCCAAGTCGGCTTTGAGCACGAGCTCGCGCAGGGCGAGGTTCGCGTCGTGGGAGTCTGCCTCACCCGCCTTCGCGATTTCTGCCAGCATGCGAGCGCAGTGCATCCTGCAGATGGAGTAGATGTTCTTATTGTCCGACAGCGAAATGCGACGCAGCGCAGTCACACTCCTCACGTGATCGATGCATTGCATGCGGGACCCGTCAACCGGACTGTACTCCCACTGGTCATAGCGAACCTTTCCCGACAGGATAAGCCCGCAGTAGTGTTCGCTCTCGTCGAGTCCGCACTCCGAGCATGTACCGTCACGGAAATCGTGCCACTCGACCTCTGCCCCACACTCCGCGCACTGATACCGACACCCCGGGAGATGCTCGAACGAATGAGGCATATACACGCGCTTGCCGCAGACGGCACACGAACCGACGTGCATCGGGCCTCCGACGCTGCCGATTACGGGCTCGAGCCTTTCGCTATTGAGCACGTGGCCCTCGTCGCGTACCTTCCCGCAACGGGCGCAGGTGCATCCCCGCCAGTCATGGCCCTCGTCACGTGTCTTGCCGCAACGGGCGCACTTGCAACCGTCCCACTCATGCTCGCCTTGATACTCGCCCAGAATAGGCTTGCGCGGCTCCCCGCACACGACGCACGCACAACCACGCCATTGATGGGGCGCGTTTAGATAATGTGCTGCCTTCGTTCCGCACCAGACGCAGGCAAGGGCGCAGGCAGGTCCCTGCCACTCATGGTTATAGACCGTCTCACCGCATGCCGAGCACACCGCCGCGCACGTCCCGGACTGCGCAACATAGTCGTGACCCTCGTCGCGATGTTCACCGCAGCGGGCGCACGTACAGCCGTGGCCGCCGCCGGGCAGCTTGTTCCATTTGTGGCCAAGAGCCTTGCACAAGAACCCCATGCCTTCATCCCCTCTCACCGCAGGCGTACAACAAACGAGGTTGATCGCATTACCTTTGCTTGGCCGGCACATAGTGCAAAGCATGGGCGCACGACAGGCCGCACCCATCGCAAGCACCTATTGACGATATCACACCGGAAAGCAGTATTCGTTGCCCGGCTGGCAGCAATCGGATAGTCGACAAGCGACGGCCAAGTTCTCAAACGCAGGGCAATCGAACATCCTTGCGGCTATTCCTCCCAGATTGCCCGCTCACCGCCATCCGACTCGATGATCTGCCCCAACATGCGAGCCACACCGCACTCCCCAAATGTCCCCGCAAGGTCGCGGCTCTCGCTACACTCCGCCCGCACGAAGCTACGCGACGTGCAGCTGGAGGAGGCGCGCTTCTCCGTCAGGTACTCGTTCCAGTACGTGGAATCACATCTCATCCGCACGGGGTTCGGGTAGGGCAAACCCTTTTCCCGGTCCCTGCCTCTGCTAACATACCCTTACCGCTAGGCATCGGAAGGCAGGCACATGGAGGCATTCGGACATTTCTACCTCGATAAGGAGAAGGACCTCGTCGTCGACCTCTTCAGCGATGGGGACGAGCTGCACTACGTGCTCAGGACGCCAAACCACGGGACGGGCAACCTCATCGCCAACCTGGCTTCCTTGTGCGACTTGGAGCTTCAGACTGACGAGACCGGGCTCAGGGTGATTCGGGGCACGCTCCCCTGCTACATCGACGGCTCGAACAACGTGGTCTACATCTTCCGCCTGCTCGACACCAAGGTCGCGAACATCTATCCGGACGGAAGAATCGAGCGGAAGGCATCCATACCCGCCATCGCAAAGACCCTGATGAGCCAAACCAAGGACTATCGCCAAGACTTCCGCAAAACCATCGTCAAGACCTACATCCTGCGCGAGTGCAAGTTCCGGACGGACCTGCACACCCATATGAACGCCAACCTCGACCCGGACATCCTCATCGCCCTCGGCATCCACCACCAGATTCGCTACCCGCTCTACTATATCCGGAAGCTGGGACTGCGCCTGTCGCCCGAGCAGGAGCGGCTCCTCGCGACGCGGCGGGCCAAGGAGGCGTTGCGGCATTGCGACTCCCCACTTAGGGGCAAGTTCCTCGACCGCAGAATCGATGATGGTACGTTCTTGAACTGCGCCTCCCTCATACTCGAAAACCTCGAGAACGCGTCGTGGAACATACCTAGAATCAGGGCATCGCTTGCAATCATGAAAGACGGGCAGGCCGTCTTCACCAACCTCGAGAAGGTGTATCTGTACCGCTACGTCTTCTGCAAGGGCGTTCCAGCCGACGACCCAATCCACATCGACGACATGGAGCGAATCCCCGACCATGAGATTGTCCAGGCACTGGCCACGATGACAAAAGATCGAAGCAACCCTGTATTCTCCGCAAACAGCCTCTTCCAAGACAAGCTGCTGTGGGTTGCGCGGAGCTACGCCAGGTCCGGCGTCGACTATGCAGAGATCTCTGACACAACCCTAGCAAAGCCCGAAGATGCGCCACGCATGCTAGCCGAAGTCCATGCGGTACTGCCGGCCATCACACGGGAGACCGGCGTCACGCTGCGTTTTTTGGCAGCAGTCCGACGAACGCCGCTCACAATCGTGCGCGACAGAATCGCCTCGGATGACTACATGCACAAGAGCCTTCAAGCCATACGAGTGGTGGCAGGAGACCCGTACGTGGCGGGCAGCGACATCGTCGGAGAAGAAATCAACGACATTCGGGACCTGGCACCACTGGTGGCGGAGCTCGACCGGATCGCGGCGGAGCACCCCACCTTCACAATCCGCATCCATGCTGGGGAGAACGATGGCCTGCGGGACAATGTGGCCAACGCAATTAAGTGCGTCCGAGAGGGGCTGGCCCCGGGCCAGCCCATGCCCCAAGTCCGAATCGGTCACGGACTCTACACCAGAAACCTCGCGTCAAACAAGGGACAGCAGTTACTGAGGGACCTGAGGGACAGCGGCGCCGTGTTGGAGTTTCAGATCACCTCGAACGTCCGACTGAACAACCTGAGTCAGCTGGAGCGACATCCCCTACGACAGTACCTCGCGGCGGGGGTGCCTTGCGTGCAAGGGACGGACGGCGGTGCCGTGTACGGGACGGACTCAATAGACGAGCAGCTCGCGCTCGAGAAGATGCTCAACCTCACACACGCGGAGCTCGTCGCCATGCATCGCGCGGAAGATACGGTCCGGTGCAAAGGCCTCGCCGCCCTCGAGGAGAAGATGCGCACCTTCGTAGAAGAGGCAGGCACGGAAGACGTCGAGGCCTTCTATGCCGCGAAGATGCTGGCGCAGCAGCCGCTGGAGGAGACCTTGCTAGACCTCCCGGACACCCGTGACAGCGCCGTGGTCTTCTCAGACAGAATTGAGGAGCTGCCCTGCGACCGGGTGCCGGTGATCCTCGTGGGCGGATCTTTCAACAACGACCGCCATGTGACCAGGCGGCGTCGCGACGTCTGTGCCCTGCTAGATGACATTCTAGCCAAGGGAGATCCAAGCAAGATGTTTCTCGTCATAGGCCACAGCCTTTCGGGCTATGAGCGCTACCTGGCCGAGCGGAACCGGGGAAAGTTCGATATCTACGCCTTCGTGCCATCAAGAATCGGGCAAGAGGAGACAGAGGCCCTGATGGAGGCCGGAGTCCGCATACGAGTATCCATCGAGCCCAGCGCCATGGGCATCTACAAGAGTGTCGCCTACGAGGTCTTCAAGCGCAGGCCTTCGGTCCTTATCGCCCTCGATGGCAATTCCTCCGGCGCAAACATGATTCAGGACGCCAAGAACGGAAAGCGCAAGTGTCACATATTCGTTCTTGACAGAAGGGGCATGCTGCGAGAGAAGGCGAGGAACCTCGAGGGGTACGCCTCCCTGTTCGGAGCGAACGACGACCTGGCGGGCTTGGTCTGCGATGCCGTGGAGACGTGCTACCCGGAGAGATGGCTCCGACCGCAGTGACAACGCGCGATGACGCTCGTCCCCGTTGACGCACAGCGCTAACATGTGTGTGTATTCACGTTCTGAAGGGGCATGCCATGAAGCGAACAAGACTCAACAGACTGCTAGCCTTCTTCGTCACACTTGTGCTCACGTTGCAAGGCATCCTACCCTCTGCCGCGCTTGCCACAGAGCGTGCGGTTGAGCTGGACAACCACACGGTTCAAACCGGCGATGCCACGCTCGTCTCTAGCATCACAATCGACGGCGTGGACAAGCCCATCGCGGGTGCCGCCCTCGACAACAATGCGGTCGTCACCACGGACGGCGACGCCACGTGGGAAATCCCCGTCCTTTGGGTGCGCGACGACCTGCAGATGGACCGTGACGAAGCTGACGAGGGCCACACCTACATCCCCGCCCTTGCCTTCTTTGTGCCACAAGGGTACGCACTCGCAGAGGATGTGTTCACCGTTGTCCTCTCCGACTCACTCAGCGAGTTGTTTGGGACCTACGAGATCATTTCGGTCTACAACGAAGCCACAGGCATCACATACATCATTCCCGCTTCGCTCAGAGACATGTTCAAGAGGGCCCAGGGCGAGGAGTCGGCCACACAGACCGGGAACACGGAGGCAACCGCACAGACCGAGAGCGTGGAGGCACCAGACAGTCTCCTCATCGCTGCGCAGGAACAGCCTGCGACCGATGTGGAGGTGGTCGGACTTGGCGATGGCGAGTCGCTCGTCGAGATGTTCTGCGCCCGGACGGCACGCGACGCTCTCTCTGACGAGGACCTCGAATGGCTCGTCGAGCTCATCATTGACTACCTGGAGCCGCAGGCAGTCAACTATCTGCTCTACAATCTTCCGGCCTTCTACGACGCCGCACAGAATGGCGAAATAGGCAAGGAGATCAGCCTGTACGTCTATTACAAGAATGGCGACAAGGACGGCATAAAGGACCATGAAAGCACGATCGATGCGCTCGCGTACGTGACTGCCTATGCCAAGGAGATCGAAGGCAACCTTAAGTACAGCTACATGCTCGCGGTAAACGTCGACAGCCTCGTGGAGGCGGACAAGGAAGGCAAGCCCATAACCAATCCAAAGACCGGACGCTACACACTCATTCGCGAGGGTGAGGCCATGGATACCTTCCACAACACCATCGTGCACGAGCTCTTTCACGCACTCATGGATGACTACAATCGCACCGGCATGGCTGGCGCCACCAACCTTGACGACCTTCGCGTAGACGCCGAAGGTCGCGCTCTTACCGAAGAGGCGGGAAGGCGCTATCTTGCCCTCAAGTTCCCCTCGTGGTTCGTCGAGGGAAGCGCCTCCTCGGTTGGGAATGTCTTCGCACTCCGCAACTACGTGTTCCAAAACCTTCGCAGACTGCAAGGCGCGGACGGAAGGTTTGGCCTGGGAGAACTCAACCCAACGTATACGAAAGCGTTGCTTCTCGACACGTACGTTAGCGGGTATTCCAGCGATGGCAGGTTTCAGTACAACGACCTTGGGTTCTGCGAAGGCGGAACGGATTCCAACGGGAACAAAATCGACGTCGAGTCCTCGAACTATGTAACGGGCTATCTCGCGACCCTGTACCTCTGCGAGCTTTCGGCGCGCTATGTCTACAACAACGCGGAATCGTCGGTCAAGGTCGTGGACGGCGTTACGACCGTAGACTCCGACAAGCTCCGCGTAGGTCTTGACAACCTGCTCAGATGGATGCACGTGGAGAATAAGTCAATGGACTTCCTCGTCGACATGATCTCGCCCAACGACAGCAACGGACAGTCCCTTTACAAGAGCGTAGATTCATTCCAAGATCTATTCATAAAGGGTGAGAAGAACGCAGACGGCACATTCAAGGGTGACGACGAGTCGCTGCAATTCGTAACCACACTGCTCAATTACCTCCTTTACCTTGATAACCAACTGCCCGAAGGCGAGCATCCCACCGGATCAATCCTCGAGGACTTTGGCAGACGTTATTCGACGCCACTCGACCAGAGCAAGAAGACCTCCTCCGATTACTTGAAGATAGCCAATGCCAACGAAGCGATTCCCTCCACGGTAAAGAGCGATACGGCCGGCATCGGCGGCGGAAAGTCCGATCCAGACAAGACGGAGGCGAAGACCCCAGACACCAACGAAGAGCGGCCGGTGATACAAGACGATCCACTTCCGCAAGCTGCAAAGACTGCCACGCGAAGCAAGGCTCTCCCCGCGGCGCAGAGCGAACCCACACCCGCGTCTGTCGCAAAAGAGACTGCGTCGGCGCCTGTGTCCACGCCAGCGGCCGCATCCGCACCAGAGGCTTCGGCAACGGCCACGCCAGAGGCAACGTCAGAAGCAATATCCGAACAAGAGCAAGCTCCTGAACCGGAGGCTGCACCCGAACAAGAGCCAGCTCCCGAGACGGAGGCTGCACCCGAGGCAACAGAGGCTGAACCCCAAGTACCGGAGACCGCACCCGAACCGGAACCGACTCCTGCGCCGGAGGCCGCGCCTTCGTCCGAGCCAGAGACGGCCCCCGCACAAGAGACTGAGTCCGTGCAAGAGACCGCGCCTGAGCCCGAATTCGTTCCCGAGCCGGAATCCGCTCTCGGGCCGGAACTAGCTCCCGAGCAGGAACCCGCTCCCGAGGTGCCACAGGGCGTTGCTTATCCAACACAAGAGGCCGCGGGGGAAACGGAACCAGAGCAGTAAAGCCTTTGTGCCTGCGTCCACGCTCCTAAGGGCTTGCGAAATGGCCGAGCGACCGAAGACAGCCCGTTCTTCTCGTAGAGGAACGGGCCGATGTCGTTATCGATGAAAAAAGACACCACGCAATAGGATCAACAGCGACTCCTGCGTCACCTCGGTACCTGCCATTGCACGCGCAATCTTCCCCTGGACCTCGTTCGTACTGATGAGTCCCACGCATCCGCCGCAGGCGAGAAGCTCGCAATGCGCGCAATCGGGGCACCTCATCTGAGGGAACAACCTGCTGGGATTCTCACTGGCATCCACAACCTCGTGACCAACATGCCACGCGACGTCAGGTGGGTTGAGGAAGCGCACGATGTGCATGGCCTCCTCATGGCTGAGCCCCTCCGCGCGACAATCGGCATAGCATGTCATCGCCCGCCAGTGCCGCATACCAATCTCACCAGTAAGAGTCGAGAAGACCTCAAAGCACCTCTGCGCCGCCGCATACTCCCCGCGCGCGAGATGCAAGAACCCAAAGACGCGACAGGGATGCATCCTCCCATCCGTGATGGGAGGGCCGAACATGCTCGGGGCCGTATGTACGAGGTCTGAGGGCTCGAGCTCAAGGAGATGCCCCCGCCCTTCAGGAGACAAGAGCGGGAAGTCCTTGAGAGCGCGCTTCGTCTGCAACTTGGCGGCAAAACTCTCGCAAAGACCGACGGATGGGGCAAACACATCGCTCATCCCGGGCACGACGATCTGGTAGGACGGGAACCCCAGATGCGAGACGTCGCGCACAAGGGGACGGTAGCCGTCACGAAGCAGCGACTCCAGCAAGAAACCCAGCATCTCTGCATTCGTGGCCGCCTCCCACGAGGGCCAAGGGACGACGTCCCACCCAGCCTGCCCAGAGAGAGCGGCAAAGGGTAAGGAGCCAAGGCCGCTCGTAAACATGCTCGTCACGTTGTCGATGCTTTCGGTACTCTCGAGACTTGCGAGGCGGTTCATGTCCGTACATATCTGGGCGCTGCGGCCCTGGAAGGCTTCGGTCAACGTGCGTTCGACGGCGATGGGCAGCGATGGATGCGCGCCAAACCTCATGCCGAAGGTCGCGCGCTGGCGGTCCACCAGGGTCGTCATGACCACCGGATAGCCACGGCCGAGAGAAGCATCATGCACGCGGACCTCGTAGCGTCCCCCGCTCTCAATACGTGCGATGAGGTCGGAGACACCATAGTCTGCTAGCATCTTCGAAGGAATCCTCGGCGGGATGGCCTCCCCCCGCAGGACTTTGCGAGCCACGAAGCGCTCGAGCACCTCGGAGAGTCCCTGCACGAGGGCCTCCTCGGCAGTGTTGCCAGCAGCCATGCCATTCGAGCCGCAGGTATAGGCAACCAGAGCGGCGGGAAGCCACACCACTTCCCCATCCACGGGATCGGCAAAGGGAACCTCTGCGACCGCTCCGTCCCCACGTTCGTAACGCAATTTGGGAAGCAGTTCGAACACTGACAAGCGCTCCTCATCCGTGGTGACGCCCAACCGTTCGAGCCAAGCCTCCAGCACGGGACAATGCCGCCCGACGATGCTTTCCGCAGGCACGTACCGCTCGTCAGGAGCCGCTAGGTAGCCATTGTCTGCATAGGCATCCGGACCATCAGGCGGATACAGGACGAGGATACCGTTCTGAATGCGTTCCATGAGCTCGGCATAGCCGCTCGCGCAGGCGTAATCCTCGTTGGTCCCCTTGCCGCTCACTGTCAGCATCGTCCCCGGAATGCTCACGTAGTTCGAGTACAGTCCCTCACAGTCGCGTTGGCACCATCGCAGCTCTGTGCCCACGCCCGCACACTCGAGAATGTCGCGTATGACGGCGACCGTATCCTTCGGGTCGCGCTCCTTATGCTTGGAGTAGTCCGTGCTCATGGTTCGACCCCTTTGTTCGTCTTTCGTCTATGCTGTGCGTGCGATGCTCGTATCAAAAAACGTGACAACACTCTCCCCGTTGTCACGACGCGTTGTCATGCGAGACAGTCCCCCAGCGACAAACTCGTCGCTGGGGGACTGTCCACACTCTCGTTGCAGCTGCTACAGAATCCGGGTCACACGCTCCACTGCGGGCATGCTCTGCATGGCACCAGTGGGACATGCCTCCACGCACTTGAGACAGCTTGCACAGAAGGCGCGCGCCTCGTCGGGCACGATGGGGTTGATTACGGTCGAGAAGCCGCGGTTGTACAGGCCGAGGAAGGTCTTGCCCACCTCCTGGTCGCAGATGCGGTAGCACAGACCACAGAGGACGCACTTGTCCGGGTTGTGGACAATGACCTCAGACACTACGGGCACATCAGCGCGCTTGTGCATCTCGCCCGCAAAGTGCTCGGGGTCGATGTCAAAGGCGTTGGCATAGCGGATGAGGCGGCAGTCATAGTAGTCGTGGCAGCCGCACTCCAGGCACCTCGACGCCTCGCGTCGAGCCTGCTCCTCGGTGAATCCGAAGTAGACAGGGTCAAAATTGTCGCGGCGCTGCTCAGGCGTGAGGCCGGGCATCTTCTCGCGCTTCTGCTTCGGCTCGTCCTCAAAGTCCTCGGGCGTCTTCTCCTGTTCCACAAAGTACGGGACGTGGGCACGCACTTCGTCGCCCTCGAGGTAGTTGTTGATGCAAAGCGCGGCCTTCTGGGCCTCGGCAATGGCCTGGATGGCGATGCCGGCACCACGGTTGGTCACGTCGCCGGCGGCGAACACGTTGTCGATGCTCGTGCGGAAGGTCAACTCGTCGCAGGCGATGGTGCCGCGCTGCGTGAGAAGGTCGGAGTCAACGCCCTCGCAGTTGGCGCCTTGGCCGATGGCCATGAGCACGTTGTCGATGGCAATGTCCTCGGTGGCACCCTCCACGGGAACCGGGCGACGACGTCCGGAGGCATCGGGCTCGCCCAGCTCCATGATCTGCAGCTTCATGCCGGTCACGTGCCCGTCCTCGCCGTAGAACTCGATCGGGTTGGTGAGGAACTTGAAGGTGACGCCCTCTTCCTCGGCCTCTTCAATCTCGATGTCAGCCGCGGGCATCTCGTTGCGCGTACGCCGGTACACGACGTAGACCTCCTTGGCACCAAGGCGCACGGCGGTGCGGCAGCAGTCCATGGCGGTGTTGCCACCACCACACACAGCCACGCGCTCGCCCAGCACGGGACGCTCGCCCATGCCCAGTTGGCCAAGGAAGTCGATGCCGCCAAACACGCCTTCCAAGTCCTCGCCCGGCACGCGCATGGACATGGACTTCCAAGCACCAATGGCAAGCAGCACGGCGTCATAGCGCTCGCGCAGATCGTCAAAGTCGATGTCGCGACCCAACTGGGTGTCGGTGTGCACCTCGACGCCCGCATTCAGGATAATCTCAATCTCGCGGTCGAGCACGGCCTTGGGCAAGCGATACTCGGGGATGCCATAGCGCAGCATGCCGCCCAGCTTGGGCTGCTTGTCGTAGATGGTAACCGCATGACCGTAGCTACGCAGGAAGTAGGCAGCCGTGAGACCGGCAGGGCCGCCACCCACGATGGCTACGCGCTTGCCAGTGTCGGGCTCGCACGCCACTTCGTAGGGATCGCCGTCAGCCTCGACCTTGTCGGCGGCAAAGGCCTTGAGGAACGCGATGGAGATGGGCTCCTCGACCATCTTGCGGCGGCAGGCATCCTCACAGGGATGCGGGCAGACGCGACCGATGGATGCGGGCAGTGGGAAGGCCTCGTAGATGGTGGACACGGCGTCCTTGTAGCGGCCCTCGCGAATCTCACGCACATACTTCTGGCAGTCAGTCATTGCCGGGCAGTTGAGCTTGCAGGGCCCACGACAATCTCCGGTGTGGTCCGAGAGCAGAAGCTCAAGGGCCGTCTTGCGAGCACGGTCCACGCGCTCGCTGTGAAGATGAACCACATAGCCCTCCTGCGGCCGTGCCGAGCAGGCACGCAGAAGCTTGGGCACGCCCTCCACCTCAACGAGGCAGAGGCCACAGGCGCCGTAGATGGCGGTGCGTTTGTCAAAGCACAGGGTAGGAATCTCTATCCCCGCCCGCGTTGCCGACGTGAGAATGGTGTCGGAAGGCTCTGCCACGACCTTCACGCCGTCGATGGTGTAAGTGATGGACATAGTTGATCCCCCTTTCCCTACGCGACCTGGACCGCACCGAAGCGGCAGGCAGTCTTGCAATTGCCGCACTTGATGCACAGCTGCGGGTCAATCTCATGCGGCGACTTGCGCTCGCCAGAGATAGCACCCACGGGACATTGCCTTGCGCAGGCCGTGCAGCCGATGCATACGCTCTTGTCGATGGAGTAGGAGATGAGCTCACGGCACTCGCCAGCCGGGCAGCGGTGTTCGTCGATGTGCGCCTCAAACTCGTCGCGGAAGTAGCGGATGGTGGTAAGCACGGGGTTGGGTGCCGTCTGGCCAAGTCCGCAGAGCGCGCCGTCCTTGATGGCGTAGCACAGGTCCTCGAGCTTCTCGATGTCGCCCTCTTCACCCTTGCCAGCCACGATGCGGTCGAGAATCTCCAGCATGCGCTTGGTGCCCAGGCGACAATGGACGCACTTGCCACAGCTCTCCTTGGTCGTGAAGTCAAGGAAGAAGCGTGCCATGCTCACCATGCAGGTGGTCTCGTCCATGACCACCATGCCGCCGGAACCCATGATGGCGCCGGTGGCAGACAGCTCGTTGTAGTCAATGACGGTATCGAGCTTGCTCGCGGGAACGCAGCCGCCGGAAGGTCCGCCCAGCTGGACGGCCTTGAACTCCTTGTTGTCGCGGATGCCGCCGCCGATGTCAAAGATCACCTCGCGCAGCGTGGTGCCCATGGGAACCTCCACCAGGCCACCGCGGGCAATCTTGCCGGAAAGCGCAAACACCTTGGTTCCCTTGGAACCCTCGGTGCCCATGGCGGCAAAGGCCGCGCCACCGTTGTTGATGATCCACGCAACGTTCGCGTAGGTCTCTACGTTGTTGATGTTCGAGGGCTTGAGCCAGTAGCCCGCCTGCGCCGGGAAGGGCGGCTTGAGGCGCGGCATGCCACGCTTGCCCTCAAGCGACTCGATGAGTGCCGTCTCCTCACCGCACACGAACGCGCCTGCGCCCGCCTTGATGCGCAGGGTGCACGAGAAGTCGCTCCCACAGATGTTCTCACCGAGATAACCACGCGCGGTGGCATCCTTGATCGCCTTGCGTAGGCGGGCGATAGCTAGCGGATACTCGGCGCGCACGTAGACGATGGCCTCGCTGGCACCGATGCTGTAAGCGCCAATCAGCATGCCCTCGATGAGGCTGTGCGGATCGCCCTCAATGACGGCGCGGTCCATGAAGGCACCAGGGTCGCCCTCGTCCGCGTTGCAGATGAGGTACTTCTGGTCACCCTGTGCGTCACGCGCGGCACGCCATTTGAATGCTGTGGAGAATCCCGCGCCGCCACGGCCACGTAGTCCGGCAATGTCGATCTGCTGGATGACATCCTCCTGGCTCATGCCAGTAGTCAACACCTTGGTAATGGCCTGATAGCCGTCATGCGCGAGATAGTCGTCGATGCTCTCCGGGTCGATGATGCCGCAGTCGCGCAAGGCCACGCGCGTCTGCTTGGTGAGGAACTGCTCTTCCTCGGATGAGATGGTCAGCTTGTCGAGCGGCGCCAGGTCACCGTCCATGGCTGCGTCATAGATTGCCTGGGCGTCTTTCTCCTGAACCCTGACCAGGCGACGCAGCGTGCCATCGTCCTCGTACACATCCACGATCGGCTCGAGGAAGCACATGCCGATGCAGCCGGTGATGCCCAGCTCCACGCCTTTGGGATTGTCCGTGGCGAGGAGCTTCTCAAGCTTGGTATGGACGGCTCCAGCCCCGGCAGCGAGACCGCAACTGCCCTCTCCGATGACGATCCTCATTTGGCCTCGCCCCCTTCATTCTCCTCGGCTGCCAGACCACGCAGAATCTTGCGAGCCTTGTCGGGTGTAAGGCGACCGTAAGTGCGCCCGTTGATCATCATGACAGGCGATAAAGAGCAGCAGCCCAAGCAAGCCACGTGCTCGAGAGAGAACAGGCCATCTGCCGTGGTTTGGCCGTCCTCAATGCCCAGCTCGTCGGAGATGGCCGCCGAGATGAGCTCTGATCCGTTCACGTGACAGGCCGTTCCCTGACACAGCATGATCAGATACTTGCCCACCGGCTCGAGCCTGAACTGGGCATAAAACGTCGCAACACCCACGATGGTGGCGATTGGCGTCCCGGTACGCTCCGCAATGTGCTCCATCACGTCCATGGGCAGATAGCCATAGATCTCCTGCGTCTCCTGCAAGATGGTGATGAGACTGCCGGGAGTATCTGCATAGGCGTCAAGCGCAGGCTTTATCAGCGATAGGTCCACTGGTGCCAACGTACGCATGTACACTCCTTTCCCCCAAAAGAGTCCGTACAAGTGAAATGGTATTACCGTACGAAAGCGGGAAGAAGACCGCCATATTTTCCGTGCAATTGTCACTCACTGGTAATAGACTGGTTGCGCCCGGGACTCCGTAGTACCGCGGCCGCCGGGACAATCCCGACGACCCACAACTCAACCAATCGCCGAACTTCGGGAAGCGAGTCCTATGCGACGGTACTCGTATTCGCCGCGGCGTGCCCGTCGGAAACCCTGATTGCCAAGATTGATATAGGTACCCATACATGCGTCCTTCTCTTCGCCGCATATAGGGTAACACAGTCAAGCGGCACTGCTAGATTGCCTATCCCGTCGTCAGTTCCATGAATTCATCAATCGCCTTCAGTACCGGCACGGCATACTGCTCGCCGCCAAAGAGCCACTGCTCATGTTGCATGTCAAACTCACGGATGTCCGGGTCTCGGAAGTGCTTCTTGTAGCGCTTCAGATACTTCTCGCCCATTTTGTTTGCGTAGATGAAGTGCACCTTCGTGCCCTCCACATGGATGTCGTCCTCGAGCCAGGTGAGCAGGTCAGTGTAATACTCGTTCTTGATGGACTCCGGGCTGAATCTCGCAAAGCACTCCATGAACCGGTCTGCCGTCTCGTCGCTCATCTCAAAGAAGCCCTTAAGCTTCTCTTTGGTCTTCGCCTGCTTCTCTTTGCTACCTGCAAACGAGGTCAAGAGCGGAACCACGAGCTTCGACTGCAGCCAAGCACTGAACCTCCCACTCTGATCGAGGTCCGGACTTCCAAAGATGCCGTGATTGATGTGGACGTTCTCTCGCTGAATCAGCTGTCCCACAAAGCTGCTGCCCAAAGAGGACCCAATCGCACCGTCCAGACAACCGCCATGCTCGTCAGCGATGTACTTCTCAATCTTTTCCGTCACGGTGATCATGTCCGGAAAGATCGTTTCGCTGCCATCGAATCCGTCGTAGTTCACGCAAATGAGGTGATACTTCTTGGCCAATCGATCCAGCACCGTTGCGAAGTTTGTCTGATAGTCGCATGCCGTGCCAGGCAACAGCATCAGGGTCTTGCCGCTTGCCAGTCCCATTTCCGCAAATTCCATGTTGCGCCTCCCGCACCATACGGCTCAAAGAGCTTTTGGTCCTCCGTTCTGCGAACTATGTTAGCTTAATCTAACCCTGTTGTAATCTGGAGCGGCAATTGCAGGTTGATGTCGAGCGAGAGGGACAATGCCCATGCGACACCAGCCCCCCAATGCGCACCTGCCCGCCACCTCCTTCAACGTATAATTCACGAGGAGTAGCGTCTCGATGGCTGTGAGTCGGCGTGCAAGAGGAGGAGACGATGGTGGAATACATCAAGTCGGGAAACATCAAGTTGCTGTTCTGCTTTGCCTTTTATCTTGCTTGGTGGATCGTAGGCTTCAACCCATGGCGACCAATTTGCGGCCTGAAGAGCATGGAACGGGGGACGATGGAACGGGGGACGGGTTTTTCGTTCCACGCCGAAAGCCCTTCTCGTCATGGAACAGGGGACGGGTTTTTTGTTCCACACCGAAAGCCCTTCTCGCAGGCCGGTATTGCCGAAGGCCAGTCAGGGCGGAACGAAAAACCCGTCCCCTGTTCCATTGCCGAGGGCCAGTGAGGGCGGAACGAAAAACCCGTCCCCTGTTCCACGCCGGACTCATAACGGGGGTTATCACAATGTGCGGGTGACAACCTCCTCCCCGTTGCCACGTCCTCGTTATCAAATGGTCTCCTCCCAGAGGACCTTGTCCCCCACTGCCACGCGGCGCAGGCCGGGTTCCTTGCGCTTGTTGAAGTTGAAGCTCAGCATGTAGCCCACGTCGAGTCCGAAGTAGTCCAGATACCCCGATATCTGTCGCTCGCCGGCCTCGTTGTAGCGCGGGCCGCGCCAGATCTTCAGCTCCACCACGAACCGCTCGCCGAGGTAGTCCACGACGACGTCGGTGCGCGTCTGGTCGCGGGTCTGGGCCTCCACGTAGTAGTTGCCCGTGCCGTTGATGATGGGCTTGAGGTACATTAGGAAGAGCTCGCGCCCGTCCCTCTCGGCGAAGCGGCCCCCCTCCTCGATGGGGCCGTACACCTCCGTGTAGGCACGCCGGAAGCCCTCCAGCACGGCACGCATGTTAAGGCGTCCGCCCTCCACGAACAGGCCGCGCCCGAGGTCGCCGGCCCTGCGAACCGCGCCCGTCTGCTCCTCGGCGAGGAAGTAGTCGTAGAGGAGCGTCTCGAAGATGCGATTTGCGACAACCATCTTGTTGCCGCGCTCGGCCACGAAGCCGTACATCCGCAGCAGCTTCTGCATGTCGTCATAGGGCGAGAAGTCGACGGGCTCACCCCGCATGAGCATCTCCCTGAGCTGCGCCTTGAGGGCGGGGAAGTCCTCGAGCTTTCCCGTGAGGGACTCGAAGAGGCTCACGTCGTCGTCCTTGAGCAGCAGCCTCACGGCCGCGTCCACGCCCGACGGGTCCCAGCCGAGGCCGTGCCTGTCCACGAGCTGGCAGACGCGGCTCACGAGGAAGGGGTAGCCCCCGGTCCAGGCCACGACCTCCGCCGCCACGGCGGCCACGTCCATGCCCGTGGCGTGGTCCGCCTCGTATTCCGCGAGCATGCCCGCCACGTCGGCCGCTGAGAAGGACATGTCCACGTCGAAGTCGGCGGCGATGTTCCACGGGCTGTTGACCTTGGACGCCTCGCCCGGTCGGATCCTCGCCTTGAGGTGCTTGACGTCGGTGACCCCGGCGAGCACGACCGAGCGGAAGGCGGGGGCCGAAGGGTTTCTCTCGCGCGTGAGGTACTGCAGGCGCAGCTGCGCCAGGAAGTCGAGGAACACCTGGTTGTTCGTGGCGCTGTCCACCTCGTCGACGATGAGGACCACGGGCCTTTGCGACGCGTCGAGCCAGAGGCGCAGCGCACGGAAGAGCAACCTCAGCGAGAGCGTCCTTGGGTCGCGGTCCGCGAGGTCCTCCAGCGCCTTATCAGCGGCCTCGGGAAGGTCGGGCGCGAGCCTGTCGAGCAGCGTCTGGGCGAGCGCCCCTGCGAAGGTGCCCTCGGTGGCGAAGTCGGCGTGGCCGAGTGCCTGGAAGTCCAAGCTCGCGACTGTGAAGTCCTCCGCGAGCGCGTCCTCGAGCGCCGCCAGCGTCGTGGTCTTGCCGTACTGGCGCGCCCGGTTGATGCAGAAGTAGTCGCCCCGCTCCACCATGGCACGGATCTGGGCCACGCGCCCGGATATGTCCACCATATAGTGCTTCCTGGGCACGCACAGCCCCGTGGTGTTGAACTCCCTCATCGTGCCCCTCCTTTGCATCGCCTTCATATTACACCACGCATGTCTTGCCCTCTTGATGGGGGTTCGCGAGTGACCATGTGAGCCGCCTTGCAGACATCGGCGCCCTCCGCAACACTATCGAGTGCACGGCACTGACCTGCATCAAATGAGCAGGTCCTCAACAGACACGCCAGTATTGAGAACGTCAAGGTCCACATGACCCGCCTCGTTGGCAGCTCCTGTCACCTTGCCCACGTCGCTGTACTGCCAGATGGTCCAGCCCCCTTGCGGCCACTCAACCCAAGCAGGCCATTTACGGCATGATATCCAGAGGTCGCAGTCGTCAAAGTGCCCCTTCAGGTAACGGTCGTAGATGTCGTTGCCCACATAGATGAGGGGTTTGCAACCGCACGCATTCTCCACCGCCCCAATGAACGCCCTCAACTCGCGCTGCACATCCTCGGCCGCGGGCGGATTCTGCTCTTTGTCCCCATACCACTCCACGTCAACGGCAGGCCTCAGCGATCGGATGGCAGGATCGTTCCAAGCCCGCGTCGCGGTCGCAGCAAAGCTTGTAGCTTGTGCAACACCGGGGGTGTCAAACGAAAAGAAGTGGTACGCACCAAGGGCAACGTGACTCTTCGAGGCCTGGAGGCACGTTGCCTGAAACTGGGAATCGACATGGCTTGCGCCTTCGGTGGCCTTGGCATATACGAACTCGATGTCTGCGTCCGAGAGGGCCGCCAGATCAATCGTGCCCTGATACTCGCTCGTATCTATGCCTTTAGTGCCTTCGGGCACAAAGAGCATGTTCGGACGTATGACCTCTGCCTTCACGCCCACGACCAATGCCGCAAACAGAATCACGACGGCGACAAGGAACACTACGATACGCTTGAGCATCTATAGACCCTCCTCCATCGTCTTCAGTTCAGGCAGAGATTAGGCAGTCGGCGCATTGCTCTGCAGGCATGCCTCTCGGCGGTCGCACGAGAGCAGATGGTCGTTGATGATGCCGACCGCCTGCAGGAACGAGTAGGTGATGACCGGCCCCACGAAGCTCATGCCCCGCCGCTTGAGGTCGGTGGACACCGTCCGGGACAGGTCGGTTTGCGTGGGAATCTCGTCCATGGCGACCCAGGCGCCCACCACCTGGCGCCCGCTCACGAAGCCCCACAGGTAGGCGTCCAGGCTGCCAAACTCCCGCCGTATGGCCTGCGCCGCCCGCGCATTGCCACGAACGGCGTACACCTTGGCCCGGGAGCGCACGATGCCCGGGTCGGCAAGGGCCAACTCGAGCTCTACGTCAGACATGCTCGCGCACGCGTCGATGTCGAAGTCGTGGAACAGGCGCCTGTACGCTGGCCGCTTGTGCAGGATCGTCCGCCACGAGAGGCCCACGCTGGCGCCCTCGAGGCACAGCATCTCGAAGAGCCGCTGGTCATCGTGGACGGGGAGTCCCCACTCGCGGTCATGGTAGGCGAGCAGTTCGTCAGTCACGTACCATGAGCGGCAGTCGAGCGGATTGGCAATCACCATGGCGCCTCCAGCCTCTACGTGCCGACACCACACAGAACGACGCTACAGTATCGCCACCAACTCACCCACAAACACCGTGTGAGCATCGGAAGCATAGAATTCACCCAGGCCGTTACGGATGTCAGCATCCATCACGTCGAGGTCGATGGCATGGCTGTAGATCTTCTTGCACACGAAGGTGGTCGTAGCCTCCTCGAAGGTCATCCCATGCTCGATTACCTTAGGCGTGAGGCCAGTCAGCGCCACCTTGTCGCCCTCGCGCCCGCTCTTCGAGCCCAGAATCCCCAAGTCGCGTTTGTGTTCGCGTTCGAAGAGCTGCACGGTGAAGTACTCATTGTCCAGCAAAAACTCGTGCGTGTAGCGCCGCGGATGCACAAACACGGTCAGCGTGGGACGACTCCACAGCACCCCCGCCGTGCCCCAGCCAATGGTCATGGTGTTCCAACCGGTCTTCTCGGTTCCGGCAGTCACTAACGCCCAGTCATCGTTAATTCGACTCACGAACTCGGACTGTGCGTCCAATACCTCTTGTGATATCTTTGCGGGCATAATGCTCCTCTCAATGTCGAACGCACAACATGATACCCGCAAAAGTCGACGATGGATGCGAAGAACAGATAGCTCGCAGCACGCCCCGCTTGCCTACTCCTTGCCCAAAACCATACGCACGAAGCTCGGCTCAAAGTGCTTGGCACGACTGCCGGAATAGCCCATGTCGTGTGCGCTGATAGCGGCCATCTCGTCGGCGGTCAGCTCGAAGTCCCAGATGTCGAAGTTCTCGGCAATACGCTCTGCGTGCGTCGACTTGGGGATGACCACCACCCCGCGCTGCACGTTCCAGCGCAGCAGAACCTGGCCCACCGTCTTGCCGTGAGCCGCGGCTATGGCCTTGAATCCCTCGTCCTCGAAGGGGTTGTAGCGCCCGCCACCCAGCGGTGCCCAAGCCTCAGGAACCACACCATAGCGGTGCATGACATCGAGTGCGGACTCCTCTGCCATGAGGCCCGTCTCCTGCGTGTAGTACGGGTGAAGCTCCACCTGGTTCACGGCGGGAATGACGTCCACACACTCGCAGAAGTTGGTGAGGATGTTTGGGTAGAAGTTCGAGACACCTATGGCGCGGAGCTTTCCTGCGCGGTAGGCATCGGTCATCGCACGCCAGGCGGCGAAGTAATCGTTCAGAGCCTGATGCTCAAGATAAAGGTCAAGGTAGCCGATGTCGAGCCGCTGGAGCGAAGCATCGATGGCGGCGGCGGCCGTTGCCTCGTTCTTCATGTCGGTGACCCAGAGCTTGGAGGTGACGAAGAGCTCCTCGCGAGCGCAAATGCCATCCGCAACGGCACGTCGCACAGCCGCGCCGACGGCTTCCTCGTTCTTGTAAGCGGTGGCCGTGTCGATCAGGCGATAGCCAATCCTGATGGCCTCGTAGACGGAGTCCTCGCACTGCTTGAGATCAGGAACGCGGAAGACCCCAAAGCCCTCCATGGGCATCTTTGCGCCAGTATTGAGTGTTACGTACTGCATAGCTTCCCCCCGAAAAATCGAAAAGGCGGACGTCCCCTGTGACTTCCGCCCCAAAGTCACAGCCTCTCTCTACTTCGCCGCATGACCGCCGAAGACGTCGAACTCCATCGTGTCGAGCTTGGCGTCGATGGCCGCGATCTCCTCGGCGGTGATGGCGACGCTCGCCGCGCCGAAGTTCTCGCGGAGACGATGCAGCTTGCGGGTGCCCGGGATGGGGATAATGTGCGGCTCCTTGTTGATCATCCACGCGAGGCTGAGCTGGCCCATGGTGCAGCCCTTCTCGTCCGCCATGGCGTGCAGAAGGTCGAGCAGGCCCTTCGCCTTTGCGTAGCCCTCCTCAGTGTACTGCGGCATGCCCACGCGGAAGTCCTGCTTGCCCTCGAACTTGGTGTTGGGGCTGTAGGCACCCGTAAGCAGGCCGTTGGCCATGGGGCTGAACGCGACGTAGGAGACGCCCAGCTCGACGCAGGTGGGGAAGATGCTCTCGTGCCAGCGGGCAACCATGGAGTAGCGGTTCTCGATGGCCGTGACAGGCGTCACGGCGTGCGCGCGGCGCAGGTACTCCTCGGTGGTCTCGGAGATGCCCCAGGCGCGGATCTTGCCCTCAGCGATGAGCTTGCCGAACTCCTCGGCCACCACCTCGGGCTCGACCTTGGGGTCGATGCGGTGCTGATAGTAGAGGTCGATGGTGTCGACGCCCAGCTTGCGCAGGCTCTCCTCACAGCTGGCGCGGATGGTTTCCGGGCGGGAGTCGAGCACGAGGTTGTTGTCCGCGTCGTGGTGCACGCCCATCTTGGTGGCGACGACGACCTCATCGCGGAATCCGGCGATTGCCTTGCCCACCAGCTCCTCGTTGTAGGAGATGGAACCGTCGGCCTTCACGCCCACGTACGCCTCGGCGGTATCGTAGAAGTCGTAGCCGATCTCGTGCGCGGCGCGCAGCGTCTCGATGGCCACGTCGTCGTCGGTGGGGTCGCCCGAGGCGTGGCTGAAGCCCATGCATCCCAGACCAACGGGACTTACGTACATATCGGTCTTGCCAAGTTGCAGCTTTTCCATTGTGCATCCCTTCTCGGTGCCACTTACTCCCTGCGGATAAGGATACCTACCAAAGGCTTCCACTTGGCATGCATCCTGAGCGTCCGAGTATGCATGGCACGCAAACTGAGACATGAAGTAACATGATCATCAAGACATTCACTTGGAAGGAAGCGCATTGTTCAAGGTGTCAATCAAAGGTATCGTTGCGGTGGACGGAAGGCATCTCTTGCGAATGAATGAGCGAGGAGAGTACGAGCTACTCGGAGGTAAGCTTGAGCATAGAGACGCGACGCTCGCCGACCGCGTGCGCCAGGAATTCCTGGAAGAGTCCGGTGTCGTCGTTGAGCCGCAGGAGATTCGAGAGCCCTGGTTCTACGTGTTTGGTGATCGACCCATCCTCATCGTACCGATGGTCTGCGACGTGGTGCGCATCCCCGAAGCCCTCCACGACCAAGACGGAGGGCGGCTCGAGTGGGTGAGGATGGACCAACTCGAATCAATCCCACTCCCAGAAGGCTATCTGGCATCCATACGCAATGAGCACCCCAGTCTCATGACATGGGAAGGCAAGCGGGGACCGAGCTATGCCGACGACCTCTTTTCCGTCACCCTCGTGGTTCGCCGTACGAACACAGAGAAGCACTACCAACTGGCTGGCGCCTGCGACTTTGCTCATCGCCTCGAGGAGCTCGGGAATCGCGGGGCATCGTTTGCGGAAGTGAGGTACGGAGGCACGCCTGAACTGCAGATAGTCTTCGACGCCTCTGTCTGCCCGACTGGATGCCCGCAACAGTAACAACACCCTTCGATGAACGGAGCTTAAACGATGCTTTTCCTTCTGCTGGCGACAGTCGCAAGCGCGGGCAACGCCCTCTTGCCCTCGTCAAGCACGAACGGCTCGATCAGCGCGACCACGTGGCGATAGCACTCGTCCTACTCGCGCTGGCACTCATCAACCTAGCTGGGTAGATACGTCGCCCATTCCCTCAGAACAGTCGCGCCTGCAGCTCCGGGAACGCCGCCGCGTACGCAAAGCACTCGTCAGGCGTGTGTATGATGCCATGCCGCTCGCACATCTCGTCGAAGCGGGCCATCAGACGGTCGTTGTTCTCGCTCACCACGCTGTAGGCGTTCCCGTATGCGACGCGATAGCGGTCCGACAGCCCCGGGAAATGCTGGTCGAGAAACGCGTAGTAGTGTTCGCGGCTTCCCTCGCGCAGGGTCAGTCCCACGCCATAGCACACGATGCCCCTAACCTGCGCCTCCACGCACCAGTCGAGGAGCGTGAAGAAGTTCTCGTCGGTGTCGGTGAGCCACGGTAAGAAGGGACACAGCCACACTACTGTGGGGATATGCCGGTCGCGCAATTCGCAGAGCACCTCGAAGCGCCGACTTGACGGGCACACACCCGGCTCCACCATGCGCGACAGCTCGTCGTCGGCGATGGTGAGCGTGATCTGCACCACAGCCTTCGTGCGGCGGTTGGTGTCTGCAAGCAAGTCAGCATCGCGCAGCACGAGGTCCGACTTGGTGATGACGGAGGCGCCGAACCCGTAGTCGCGAATCAGCTCGAGGCAATGGCGCGTGAGGCACAGGTCGCGCTCGATGGGCTGGTACGGGTCGCTCATCGAGCCCGTGCCTATCATGCAAGGCGTGCGGCGGCGACGCAATATGTCCTCAAGCAGCTCGGGCGCGTTGGCCTTCACCGCCACGTCCTCGAAGGCATGCTCGATGTGGTAGCAGGCGCTGCGGCTGTCGCAGTATGCGCAGCCATGAGCACATCCGCGGTACAGGTTCATACCGTTCCACCGCGTGAGCAGCGACTTTGCCTGGATGAGGTGCATCTGGGGCCCTTCGCTCGACGCCAACCTTACCGCATGAAAACGGAGACGAGACGCATGTGACAAAGCCCACCCCATCGTCATGCGGCGCCCAACTCACATCCCCAACATGACCGCCACGACGTTCATCGCGCCGCAGCCCAGCATGACGGGCAACGGGCTCAGCTTCTTCCAGTGCATGAGATAGAAGGCTATGCACATGACCGCTACCGCATAGACCCCATGCGCGACGTTCGTGTAGGCAGCGTCCGGCTTGACCGCATTCATTGCCAGCTTGACCATCGTGGAAGCTATGAGCGCCAATGCCATGCACTTGAGCGTCAGGACAGCACTCTGCACCAACGGTGTCTCCTTGAACCTGCGGAAGAGGAACAGCAACGTGATCGCCACGGTGCACGGAATAAGAACGCAAGCAAGCGTGGCCACAACGGCACCGGGAAGGCCCGCCACCCTCATCCCCACGAAGGTGGCGCTGTTGATGAGGATGGGGCCGGGGGTGATCTCGTCCAGAGCAAGCAGGTCGGCAAACTCGGAGTATTCCATGAACCCGGCCTCCGCGACCACCTCTTGCTCAACCAAGGGAATGGCGGCATAGGCACCACCAAAGGCCATGGCCCCGACCCTCAAAAAGGCCACGAAGATACGAAAGAGGAGCGTCGCGTCAGTCATTTTGCTCGACCTTCTTCCCCACCAGCAAGGCCTTCACGACCCCAGCCACTACACACCCGATTGCGAGCCACATGATGGAACAACCCGTAAGGCGCACGTACAGGAACGATAGGATCATTATGAGCAGCGGATAGGCAAGCGACTTCTTCGTGGCGTCACGAAAGAGGCCGATGCAGATGTCGAGCAGCATGGCCACGACACCCATCTGCATTCCCTGCATGAAGACGGTGACAAAGGGGTTGCTCACGATGGCCTGATAAAAGACGGTGACAAGCACCATCACGGCAAACGGCGGCGTGATGGCCCCGAGGACGGCGGCCAGTGAGCCGAGGAAGCCCGCGCTCTGGTAGCCCACGATCATGGAAGACGTGACTGCCATCGGTCCCGGACAGCTCTGCACGATGGCGATGTAGTCGTTCATCTCCTCCTCGGTGAACCACTTGCGCTTGTTGACGAAGTCATCCCTCATCACGGCGATAATCGCGTAACCCGAGTTCGCAGTCGCACTAATGCTGAATGTGGCGAGGAAGAGGGCCGACAGCCTGCCAATCAAGCCCTTCGTGCTCCGCAAGCCCCCATCACCGCCGCCCGCTGCAGCGCTCATAGCTGCCTCGCCTCATACGCCTCACGCGCATCGATGCCCCGATTGCGTAGGTAGACGAGGTCATTGACGATCAGCGCCACGAGGTTGAACAAGTAGACGCCCAGAACCCAGTTCACGTTGTGACCCACGAACTTCGCCGCAATGCCCGCCACGTACCCGAAGGTGATGAGCACGAGAAACGCAGGCGAGGTTGCCTTCGCCGTGCGCGCCCGCCACGCCTTGAGCGCGTTGATGGGCCACGACAGACCGAAGCACACCAGCATGATTGCCTCGAGTACAGAAGCCATCCCAACTCCTCCCGTCACGGTGACTCGGGCGCGCTCGCCCAGCGCGAGGCGCTCTTCTATACTCTACGACAAATCAGGCCACGAGCGTGACGGCATCACGGGTGACAACGGGGACATAACAACGGGGACGGAGGGTGGCCATGCGTGACCACTCTCCGTCCCCGTCGTCAGGAGCGGGATCTAATTAGAGCTAGCAGAGGCCAAGTTCCTCCGCGGCAATCTGCGCGACCTCGGGGCCGTACGCATCCATAATCTCCTGGACTGCCTCCTCAGCCTTGCGCTTCTCGGCCTCGCTCATCTGCTTGGCCACACCACCGCTCACGGCGTCGAGGTCGGCCTCGGTAAGCTCGGCAGCATCACGTGCGATCCCAGCCGCCTCGGCGAGAATGTGTGCCTTCTCCTCGGGAGTCTGAGCCTCCTCGATGCGGCGCTGCTGATTCTCGGTGAGGTTGAGTTCGAAGTTCATGGTCTTGTCCCTTTCGTTCCTTTGCATTTGGCCCTGTGAACGGCCGTCATTTTCGTTGACGCAGGTAACACGCACCGCCGACGGCCGTGTCTCACCAACGCAAGAAAAAAGGTTCAGCGTCTTCCCTCGCCACCAGACGCAACAAACGACCAATCCTCAGGCTGCGTCCTAGATGCCGGCGGCCGCGTCCTAGATACCGGCGGCAGCCAACAGCGAGCGCGTGTATTCGTGACTGGGATTGCGGTAGACGTCGCGCACGACCCCCTGTTCGAGGATGCGCCCCTCTCGCATGATCATCACACGGTCGCAGACCTGGTACACCACCCGCAAGTCGTGGGAGATGAAGAGCATCGAGAGTCCCATGCTCTCGTGAAGCGACCGCAAAAGCTCGAGAACCTGCTTCTGGATGGTGACGTCAAGCGCGCTCACCGGCTCGTCAGCGATGAGGAAGCGGGGCTTGCGCATAATGGCACAGGCAATGGCGACACGCTGACGCTGTCCGCCCGAGAGCTCGGTGGGACACCGGTCGAAGAGCGCCGTCTCGACCTCGACCTGCGCAGCCACCTCCTCGATGCGAGTGGCACGCTCGTCGGGAGTCCACGTGCGCGTACGGTCCGCGCGCAGAGGCTCCTCGAGCAGCCACCCCACACGCTTGGCAGGGTTGAGAGACCCAAACGGGTCTTGGAACACCATGAGCGGACGCTCATCGGCCAGCAGAATCTCGCCATCGAACTCGCGAACAATCCCACAAATCGCCTTCGAGAGCGTCGACTTGCCACAGCCGGACTCACCGCACAGCCCGAGGATCTCCCCGTCCCTCACGCAGAAGCTCACGTCGTGTAGTACCCGCTCGAGCGCGTTGCCTCGTCGCAGCATCCTCGCGCGCTCACGGTAGTACACGTTGAGATTGCGCACCTCAAGCGCGCTCCCGTTCAGGCGCGCATGGGTCTCGTAGACGCCGCCCATCTTTGTGACGGTCCTCGTCATCGCTACAGCACCACCTTGGGAATCGCGTCGACCAGCGACTGGGTGTAGGCATGCCGTGGGTTGAGGAACACCTCATCCGAGGTTCCCATCTCCACCGCCACGCCACGACGCATCACGATGACGCGATGGCAGAGTTGGCGCACGAGCGAGAGATCGTGGCTGATGAAGACGATCGCCGTCCCGTCCTCGGCGTTTATCTGCCGCAGCAGGGCGATGATCTGCGCTTGGGTAGTGACGTCGAGCGCCGTGGTGGGCTCGTCCGCGATGAGGATCTGGGGCCGGGAGACCGTCGCGGCCGCAATCATCACGCGCTGGCGCATGCCTCCCGAAAGCTCGTGCGGGTACATCCCGTACACCTGCTCGGGCTCAGCAAGACCCGCAGCACCCATCGCACGAATCGCCGCCTCCTTGCGCTCGGCAGCAGAGAGCTCCTTGTGGTGGATTCTCAACGCCTCCTCGACCTGCATGCCAATCCTCTGCAGGGGGTCGAGCGAGGTCATGGGCTCCTGAAATATCATCGAAATCTCGTCGCCCTGGTAGTGGCGTAGGGTCGAACGGCCGCAGTGAAGCAGGTCGACCCCATCAAAGAGTATCTCACCGCCACAGTCGAGCGCATGGCGGTTCAGGAGACCCGCGATGGCAAGCGCGGTCATGCTCTTGCCCGATCCCGACTCCCCCACGACGCCCAGAATCTCCCCGCGATGAAGCGTAAGGCTCAAGTCCTCGACGGCGACCTCAGGATGCCCGTGGTCATGGAACTCGAGGCGAAGGTTGCGTATCTGGAGAATCGGCGCGTCAGCTATCACAGAATCGCCATGCATGCTAGGCCATCCTCCCCTCTGCTGCGCGCAGTCCCTCGCCCATGAGCGAGAAGCCCAGCACCATGAGCACGATCACCATGCCCGGACCAAGCACCGCGCTGGGCACCGTGAAGAAGATCTCCTGCGCCTCCGAAATCATCTGGCCAAGCGACGCGTAGGGGGGCTGGGAGCCAATACCGAGGTACGAGAGACCCGCCTCAGAGAGCACCGCATTGTTGAAGCCGATCATGACGTTGGACATGATGACGCCGCTCACGTTGGGCAGGATGTGGACAAAGATCACGCGCGCGTCACGCACGCCCATGAGTCGCGCATTCTTCACATAGTCCAGATGCTTGCAGCGTATGACCTCGCTACGGGCGACGCGGATGAAGCTGGGAACGAACGCGATGCCAAGCGCCCACATCACGTTGAGGGTGCTCGAGCCAAACAACGAGACGATCACCAGAGCGAGCAGCACGGTCGGGAATGCAAAGAGGCCGTCCGTCACGCGCATCACGACCTCGTCGACGATGCCGCCATAGTAGCCCGTCACGGCGCCGACGAGGATTCCGAAGCCCGCTCCGATGGCCATCGTGCCGAGTGCGACCAAGAAGGTGATGCGACTGCCGTACATCACGCGCGAGAGGATGTCGCGCCCCATCTTGTCGGTACCGAGCAGGTGCGCTGCCGAAACGCCTTGCAAGCGATCGGGGCTCATGGCCGTGGGCTCGTAGGGCATCCAGACCATTCCGATGACGATGAGCGTAATCACCGCCAACATGATGAGAGCGCCGGCACAGAAGAGCCGGGGGTTGGGTATGCGGGCAAGAAGGGAACGGGTGCGGGTAGTTGCCATGGCGCTCACTCACTCCTCGTCGATTCGGGGGTCGAGCACCTTGTAGAGGATGTCGACGAGCAGGTTCACAAAGATGATGAACACGGCGATGAGCATCACGGTGGCGAGCACCACGGGATAGTCGCGGTTGCCAATGGACGCAAGCAGGATGCTCGAGATGCCGGGGATGTTGAAGACGCGCTCAACCACGAGCGACCCGGCAAGCATTGTGCCCAGGCTCATGCCCAAAAACGTCAGCGCGGGCAGGAAGGCGTTCTTGAGCAGGTGGCCGTACAGCACGCCGTTCGTATTGTTGCCACGGCTGTAGGCGGTGCGGGCGTAGTTCTTGCCCGCCTCCTCGAGGAGTGACCCGCGCAAGAGCTTGGCAAGCTGTGCCGCACGAGGCAGCGCGATGGCCACGGCAGGAAAGACGAGGTATCCCAGGAAGCGCGGGACGCTTGTCTCGTACGAGACGTAGCCTCCCGGCGTGAAGAGGTGCAGCCCCATGCCAAACGCCCAGCTAATCAGGATGCCCGCAAAGAACGGCGGGATCGCCATGATGATCTGGTTCGCGACCATGACGGCGCGATCAATCGGAGACCCCGCATGCTTCGCGCAAGCGATTCCCATCGGAAGCCCGATGGCGCACATGAGCACGAACGACATCGCCGCAAGCGCAAACGTCACGGGGACCTTGGCAGAAAGTAGCGACGACACAGACTGGTGGTACACGTAGGAGACACCAGCATCGCCGCGCGCGAAGGCCGTAAGCCACATGAGGTAGCGCGCGGGCAGGGGCTGGTCGAGGCCAAGCTCGGCGCGAAGGGCTGCGAGGCGCTCGGGCGTAGCTCCCGTACCCAAGATGTGGGTGGCGGGATCGCCGGAGATGAGCTGAAACGCCACAAACAGCAACAAGCTCACCACCAGGAGGGTGGCGAGCGTGGTCGCAGTCTTCTTGAGCACGTATCGCATGGCGCTGGGTGGCGAAGCTCTACTCGGACGGCTGAATGGTGGCGAGGTTCTGCGCGTAGAGCGGATAGAACTCGTAGCCTGTGAAGCGCTTGGCGAGCGCGACGAAGCTTGGCAGATCCTGGATGTAGACGCTCGCACACTCCTCCGCGAGGATGCGCTCGCACTCCTTGTACAGCTCGGTCTTCTCGTCGTCATCAATTGCCGCGCGGGCCTTCGCATAGGCCTTATCGTAGGCAGCGCTCGAGAAGTTCACGAAGTTGTTGTCGGCATCGCTCGCGAAGCGGGAGAGCATGGACGGCGCGTTGAGTGCGCTTGCATCCACGCCTACGACCGTTCCCTCGAACTTCCTGCCGGTATATACGTCGGAGAGCCAGCTCGACCATTCAATCTGCTGGATGTCGACGGTGACGTCGATGGCCGCGAGTTGCTCCTTGAGCACCTCGGCAGTCTCGATGTGCTGCGGATGCGCATTCGAGACCTGAATCGTGAAGCTGAATCCGTCCTTGAGGCCCGCCTCGTCGAGCAGCTTACGGGCACGTTCGACGTCTTGGTTGTAGACGTCGTTGAGCTCGGGCATGAAGTACTTGGCGAAGGCCGGATACATGCTGGACCCAACCTCTGCACCCTTGCCGCCAGAGACGTAGTCCATGATCTGCTGCGGGTCGATGGCATAGGCAAGCGCCTGACGGACGCGCACATCGTCAAATGGCTTCTCCGCGTTGTTGAGATAGAGCGCCTGCACGAGGTTCATGCCCCCTTCATAGATGGTGAAGGCATCCTCGGAAAGCTGCGAGAGCTGGGCCTCGGGCAACCTGTAGAAGAGGTCAAGCGATCCACCAGCCAGTTCCATGCCGATGGAGTCGGTATTGGTGGTCACCTTAAAGATGACGGTCCGTATGTATGCCGTGCCCTCGGCGTCCCAATAGTCGTCGAACTTCTCGAGCACGACCTTCTCGAGCGGCGAGCGCGAGGAGAACTTGTATGGGCCGCAACCCACGGGATCGGCCTCGAGGTCCGCCACCGAGGCAGGCGTGATGCCGATGGCGAAGTACGCCAAGAAGTCCGTATCGGGCTCCTTGAGTACGACGTCGACGTGCGATTCGTCCACGACGTCGACGTGATCGACGGCGGCGAAGGCAGAGACCAGCGAGCCACCCGTTGTCGAGTCGCGATACCGCTCGATGGAGTACTTGACGTCCTCGGGCGTGACTACCTCGCCATTGTGGAACTTGACGCCCTCCCGCAGCGTGAACGAGTAGGTGGTGCCATCGGACGAGACGCTCACGTCCGAGGCGACCGCGGGATTGAGGTTGCCCTCGACGTCCGGCTTGACGAGGCCGTCATACACGTTGAAGAGGAGCTCGCGCGTGGCGGCGGACTCCGCCTTGATGGGGTCCATCGAGTCGATGTCCTGCGTCATTCCGCAGGTGAGGGTATCGGTATCGCCAGATGTTCCACCCTGAGCGCCTCCCTGGTCGGAGCCACAGGTAGCGAGACCCACTGCGGAGAGCGCGGATAGAGAGAGGAATGACTTGCGTGTGATGTTGCTCATAGGACCAGCTTTCCTATAGTACGGCTCCTTTGTGCCCGTCGCGCATTGTACTCCTCGCCGCCGAGCATCTCCTACGCTCAGCATCCAATACGGATACAATCACCGCAAGCGCAGGCCCTGCTTCAGAAGAGCTCCCACATGGCGACGGCGGACGCCGCGGCGACGTTGAGCGAATCGGTGCCGTGCGCCATGGGAATGATAACACTTGCGTCACATCCCTCGATGACCTCAGATGTGAGCCCCGGCCCCTCAGCCCCCAAGAAGAGTGCCACCTTGCCGTTGGGACCCGCAAGCCCCCGGGCATCCCGCAAAGAGACGGCGTCATCGCTGAGGGCAAGCGCGAGGCGAATGAACCCCGCCTCTCCCAGTGCCCTCACCGATTCTCCTGGCCATGGACGCGGGGCAAACGTCCAAGGCAGCCGGAAGACGTTGCCCATGGAGACGCGCACCGCCCGTCGGCACAGGGGGTCGGCACAGGTCGGGGCGACCACGACCGCATCGGCACCGAGCGCTGCCGCGTTACGAAATGCCGCCCCCACGTTCGAGGCGTCCGTGAGCCCCTCGAGCACCACGACGCGGCACGCATTTGCGAGTAGAGCCGCGAGGTCCGGATTGACCGGCCGGCGCATCGCACAGAGTGCGCCACGAGTCACGCGATACCCCGTCAGACGCTCCGCCTCCTCCGGGGTGAGCACATACACTGGCACGTCATCACGCACGCCAGCGAGCACGTCTTCCATCGCGCTCAGCTTCTTTTCGCTCAGGAGGAATGCCAGCGGCTCAATCCCTTCCTCCAACGCGACGCGAATCGCAATCTCGGATTCGGCGACCAAGACGCCTCGACCGGGATCGACCCGGTTTCGGAGCTGGTGGTTCGTCAGATTGGTAAATACGTCAAGCCGAGCATCGTCGGCATCGGGCACTCGTATGGTTGTCATGAACGCAAAACCCTTGTCTCTGTTAGACTCCCCTTTGGGGTAATATACCGCTTGCACTAAAAAACATGCCGCTCGCAATTGCACGAGACGCTATGAAGGGTGTGGTTATGACCACAGACGAACAGACGAATACAGACAACGGGCTCGACGACACCAATGTATCGCTCGAGGGGCGCATGGCAGAAGACACCTTTGCAGAAAACGACACAGACTTTGACGACCTTGGAGCTACGGGCATACTGAATCGCGACGCGTTGAATCAGCAGCTTGGCGGGTTCGATGCCCAGACCGAGGACGAGGTCGGCGGACAAGTCCCCGAAGATGCTCCTGCAGAAGCACATTCCACGAGCACCAACGAAGACACGCCTTCGGTCATCCTGCCGAACGTCGCGGAAAGCGGCGACGACAATGATACCGAAGAGACGTCACACACGGATGGGATGTCCAGCGACGGGATTGACGAAACGCCGTCCGCCGATCCGGACGCGACCGTCCTTTACGACATGACACCATCCACTCCTGCGATAGAGCGCACGCCGCAGGCGTCCAGGGTCCCGTCACTACGTGACGACCTTCTCTCGCTTCCCAGCTTCGACGACGTCCCCGAAGTCGACACGGATTCCATCGGATATACCGACGACCAGACATACGATTACTCATCCGAGGAGGAAGGCTCCTACGAGGAGGATGTCCCCGAAGAGCAGTCCGAAGTACCAGCCATCGAAGTGCCGAACGAGAAGCCCAAGCTCTTTGCCAAAGGCACCAAGAGCCGTCGCGCGCTCAAAGTAGTGGGCATCGTCTCGGGGTCGCTTCTCGTCATCTATGGCATCGGTGGCTTGTTCTTTACCTCCCACTTCATGCCCAACACGAGGGTCAACGGCGAGGACGTCTCTTTGATGTCGGTCGATGACCTCGCATCGCATGTCACCGAACTCGGTGCCGCATACCAGAACCACGTGGTGGGAGACGGCATCGACATCACCATTGCCGCGCCCGACATTCACCTGAGCTATGACGGCACCGCGTACGGACTCGAGGCCTCCACACAGATCGATCCTTGGAAGTGGCCAGCAAAGATCTTTGGCCAGCACGACCTCCACGCGAGCACCGGCATCACCTTTGATGAGGCACAGCTCGAGGCCATCGTCGGTGCGGCCGTCGACGGCATAAACATCGGCGCGCAGCCTCCCACCAACGCCACCATGGCCTTCGACGAGGCGCAGCAGGCCTTCGTGCCCGTGCCGGATGCGCTGGGGACGATGGTCGACCGCAGCAACACGATTGAGGCAGTCGCCCAGGGCATTCGCACCTTGCAGAGCGAAGTGAACCTTGGCGACGCCGAGCTCACGCAGCCCATTGTACGCGTCGACGACGAGCGACTCGCCGCGGTCATCGAGCGGGCAAACAAGCTGCTTCAGGCAAGCATTCCCATGCGTATCGCCGGTCGCGATGCCGGTGCCATCGACGTCAACCTCATGAAGCACTGGTTCACCACCAATGAGAACTGCGACCTCGTCGTGAACGTCAACAACGTGAAGGATTGGGCGCAGGGAGACCTCTCCAAGCAGTTCGACACCGTGGGCACCGAGCGCAAGTACACGCGTCCGGACGGCAAGGAGGTCACCGTCACCGGCGGCGACTATGGATGGAACCTCGACGGTGAGGCACTGGCAAATCTCATCGCCGCCAACCTGCAGTCCGACAACACCTCCCCTATCGATGTGCCCATGAAGGCCACCGCCGTCGAGTGGAACCCCGGCGGTGCAGACTGGGGCAAGCGCTACATCGACGTGGACATGACCGAGCAATACGTGCGCGTCTACGACGAGAACTCCCAGATCGTGCTGGAGACCCCGTGCGTCACGGGCATTCCCTACCACGCAACCGACGAGGGCGTGTACAGCATCTTCGAGCATACGTCCAACATGACGCTTGTCGGCCTCGATTACAACGGCGACGGCAAGCCCGACTACGAGACGCCCGTCAGCTACTGGATGCCCTTCAACGGCGGACAAGGTCTGCATGACGCCTACTGGCGCTATGGCTTCGGCGGCGACATCTGGCAGTATGATGGCAGCCACGGATGCGTCAACCTGCCCAGCGATGCCGCAGCGCAGCTCTTTGATTGGAGTCACGTGGGTGACGTCGTGGTGGTCCACTGGTAGGACTCACACAGCAGAGCAAACGAAAGGGGCCGTCCCTCGGGGCGGCCCCTTTTTTGTCCACATGGAATCGTGACACACAGAGGACAGTCCCCTCCGCGGCATCTTGCCTCGGAGGGGACTGTCCTCTGTGTGTCACCCTAACGCTCTAGCGGCGACGCTTCTGCTTGCCCTTCTTCTTGGGACGGGCCCTACGCTGCTGGCGGTTGCCCGCACCAGCACCTCCCGGCATCCCGCCACCCGCGGCTGCCGAACGCGCGAGCTTGTTTGCCTCGGCCGGATCCACGCCCATATTGCGCATCATGTCGGCCATGCCACGGCCCATCTGGCGGCTGCCGCCCATCGCCATGCCGCGCAGCGAGCCCATCATCTTGTCCATCTGTTCCCACTGCTTGATGAGGTTGTTGACCTCCTGCACCGTGCGACCAGAGCCTGCGGCGATGCGCTTGCGGCGTTGGCCATTGATGATGCGCGGGCGGGCACGCTCCTCCTTGGTCATCGAGTGAATCATCGCCTCGATGGGAATGAGCTGATCGTCGGAGATGTCGCGGCCGCTCTGGGCAATGGCGCGATCCACACCCGGAATCATGCCGGCGAGCTTGCGCAAGCCGCCCATCTTGCGCAGCTGAGCGAACTGCGCAAGCATGTCGTCCATCGTAAAGCCCTCCATGAGCATACGCTCTGCATCGGCAAGGCTCTTCTCGTCAGAGAGCTTCTCTGCCTGCTCGATGATGCCCACGACGTCGCCCATGCCCAAGATGCGTCGTGCCATGCGGTCGGGATGGAACACCTCGAGCGAGTCGGGCTTCTCGCCCTGGCTCACGAACATGATGGGCTTGCCGGTGACCTCGCGCACGGAAAGTGCACCGCCGCCACGCGCGTCGCCATCGAGCTTGGACATGATGACGCCGTCGAAGTCCATGCGATTGTTGAACTCAGTGACCACGCTCACGATGTCCTGGCCCGTCATGGCGTCCACAACCATCAGGATCTGGTCAGGCTTCACGGCATCGCGGATGTCCACGGCCTCCTGCATCATGACCTCGTCGATCTGCAGGCGGCCAGCGGTGTCCACGATCACGACATCGCAGTTGCGCATCTTGGCGACGCTCTCGACTGCCTCGCGCGCGATAGCCACGGCATCCTTGCCGTCGCCACGCCACACGGGGGCGTCGACTTCCTTGCCCAAGGTCTCCAACTGGTCCGCTGCCGCAGGACGGTGCACGTCGCATGCGGCCAGCAAGGGCCTGCGGCCCTCCTTCTTGAGAAGATAGGCGAGCTTCGCGGCAGCCGTCGTCTTGCCCGAGCCCTGCAGACCAACGAGCATGATCACGTTGGGCTTGCGCGTGGCGGGCAGCTGGAGCTCGGCGTCCGTCGACCCGAGAAGCTTCACGAGCTCATCGAGAACGATGCGCACGACGTTCTGCGTGGGGTTGAGCGAGCTCAGAATCTCGCCCTCGAGACATTGCTCGCGGCATCGTGCCACAAACGCCCTCACGACCTTGAAGTTGACGTCTGCCTCCAGGAGGGCCAGACGAATCTCGCGCATGGCGACGTTGATGTCGTCCTCCGTCAGGCGTCCCTTGCCGCGGAGCTTGTCGAAGGTGTCTTGCAGACGATCAGAAAGGCTGCCAAACACTGCCATAGCCTATTTCCTCCCTCTATGCGCCCACGAGTGCGCGGGCAAAGTCCATTGCGTTGAACTGCTGTAGGTCCTCGATGCTCTCGCCCACGCCGATGCGCAGGATCGGGAGCTTGAGGTCGTGCGATATTGCCACGGCGATGCCACCCTTAGCAGTGCCATCGAGCTTGGTGATGATGAGTCCGTCCAGATCGAGCGCGTCGTTGAACTCCTTGGCTTGCGAGAGCCCGTTCTGCCCCGTCGTCGCGTCGATGACAAGCACGACGAACACCTTGCAGGTGGCGCGCTTGCGCGTGACGCGCACGACCTTCCCCAGCTCGTTCATGAGGTCTGCGGAGGTGTGCAGTCGTCCCGCCGTATCGATGAGGGTGAGCTGCGCGCCGATCTGTTCTCCACGCTCGAGCACTTCGTAGCACACGCTGGCGGGGTCGGCCCCACGCTCGCGGGTGACCATCTCGATGCCGGCACGCTCGGCCCATACGTCGAGTTGTTCGATGGCAGCCGCACGGAAGGTGTCCGCCCCACCGATAAGGCACTTGACGCCCTGCTTGTGGGCGACATTGGCCAGCTTGCCGACGGTCGTCGTCTTTCCCGCACCATTTATGCCCACGAAGAGCACGCATGAGGGCAGGTACACAAAGGGATCCCACGTTTTGGGCGTGAACTCCTTGGCAATGCGGTTCGCCAGCGCCTCGCGAATCTGCTCGGGCCGTGTGAGGCCCTCGCGCGCTGCCTGCTCACGGAGGTCGTCAGCCACCTGGAAGGCGACCTCGGCACCCATGTCTGCCATGACAAGCGTGTCCTCGAGGTCCTCCCAAAATGCGTCATCCACCTCGCCGCCGAGGTAGAAGATCTCGTTCATGGTTTGTCGCGAACGAGCGAGCCCGTCCTTAAGTCGGTCGAAGAGAGCCATCTTAGGCATCCACCACCCTTCCCGATTGATCAAGGCGTTGAGACACTACGTGACTCACGCCATCAGCCTGCATGGACACACCATACAGCACATCTGCCTGTTCCATCGTCCTCCGCTGGTGAGAAATCACGATGAGCTGCGTCGTCTTGTGCAGCTCCTCCATCGCGGAGAGGAGCTTTCCGAGGTTTGCGTCATCGAGTGCAGCCTCAACCTCGTCGAACACATAGAACGGCACGGTCCTCGTCTTGTAGACGGCAAAGAGCAGCGCGAGGGCCGTGAGGCTCTTCTCGCCACCGCTCATGAGCATCATCTTCTGAATCTTCTTGCCGCGTGGCTGGGCGATGATCTCTATGCCCGTCTCGAAGACGTGGTCGGCGTCCGTCATCTCCAAGTACGCATGTCCACCCGGGAAGAGCAGCGAGAACACCTCAGAGAAGTTTGCGTTTACCTGGTCGAAGATGACAAGGAACTGCCGTCGCATCCTGCGTTCGATGGCTGCCGTGATCTTTGCCAGAGACTTGCGGGCGGATTCGAGGTCGGCCACCTGCTCGGTGATGTAGTCCGCGCGCTGCTTCAGCCGCGTGTACTCGTCCATGGCGACCTCGTTCACCGGACCGAGCGCATGAAGCTTTTGCTTGAGCTCAGCGACCTCCGCCTCACTGGCCTCACGGTCCTCCGGCGCGGGAATCTGAAGCGCCTGCGCGAGATCCGCGCCCATCTCCTCGAGGGCAGAGACGGCCGCCTCAACCTGAACCTCGACCTTCCCCAGCTCGACGCGCAGTTCGTTGGCACGCGACTGCGTGCGGTCCAGCTCCGCACGCATCTGATCCACCGCACGGCGCGCGTCTCCGATAGTCTGCTTGAGTTCCTCGGAGTCCGCTTCGGCAAGTGAGGCGCGATCGTCGAGACGCGCCGACCACTCGAGCGCCCGAGCACGAATCTGCTCGTACTGCTGCTCGAGCGGGGCAACGCGCAAACGCTTCGCCTTGAGGTCACGCACGTCGCGCTCCGCGGACTCCGACGAACGCTCCAAGCGCGTCAGCCGTGCCCGCAGATCGTCGGAGCGCATGATGAGGTTGTTCTTGCGCTCCTGGACCGTCGCGAGACGCAGACGCACCGACGAGACCTTGCGCTCTGCCTCGTCCTCGGCACGCGATGCCTCGGCCCTGCGCGCCGTCGCCTCCTCGGCCAACGCAGCTGCCTCGGCGGCACGCGCGGTCGCAGCCTCGGCGGCCTTGCGGTGCCGCTCTATCGCCTCGCGCGCCGACTCCGCCTTACTCGCGGCATCGCGACGTTGCTTCTCGACGCGACCGCGCTCGGCCTGAGCCGAGTCAAGTTGCGAGCGCAGGCGCTTCATCTCCGCATCCAGTGAGGAGAGCTCGCCAGAAAGGCGCGCACGCTCCTGACGCGCACGGGCGGCAGAGTCACGCACGCTCGCCAAGTCGCGCTCGCAGGCTTGGACACGCGCGTCCGCCTCCTCGAGCTGCTTCTCCAATGCGGGCAGCTCCTCGCTGATTGCGCGCATTGAACGCTTGCGTTCCAAGGCACCGCGCTCGGCACTTGAGCGCTCGCCCACCACGATCCTACCGTCTGCCAGCACGTAGGAACCATCTTTGGCCACATAGGTGAAGGACGGCAACACCTCATGCGCACGCAGCGCGTCATCCGCTGTCGCTACCACACGGATGCCACCAAAGAGCATGCGTGCCAGCCGCTCGGCACCGGGTGCAATGGTCAGCGTGCCCAAGAGAGCCTCGCCGGGAGCATCGACGCCATCCTCTGGCTCTGCCTCTGGCTCTGTGACCGCATCGTCGTCTGCATCTCCGCGCGCAAGTATCGTCACCGTGCCGTTGGTGCGGCGCACGCGCTGGGCTATCCCCACGATGTGCTCCGCGTCATCAGTGCCATCGACGATCAAGCTCGCAAGGTCATCGCCCAGAAGCGTCTCGATGGCGTTCTCGAGCCCCTGTGGCGCCTCGACGAGGTCCGCGAGACGGCACTTCACGCGGGAGGAGGCCGACTTGTCTCCAAGCACGGCCTTGACCAGCGGGCTCGTCTGTTCCGCCTGCTCGTCAACCCTCTTGAGCGCAGAAAGCGACGCGCGCTGTCCCTCGAGCTCCTCGCGAGCCGCACGCTGCTCCCCACGCACACGTCGCAATACGTCGCCCAGACGCCGCTCCTCCGATGAGGAGGCGTCCATGGCGGCCTTTGCCTCACCAAGTGCCTCAGAGACCTCGTCCCTGCGGCCTTGTCGCTCACTCAGGCGATCCTTGCACGTCGAGACCTGCTCATCAATCTGGGCAAGGCGGTTCTTGAGCAGGTTGTCCTCGACCTCCGCATTGCTCACCTGGTCGCGCAACTTCGCGTAGGCAAGCGTCTCTTGGTCCGCCGTGCGCTGCGCAGAACGCTGGTCCGCCTGCGCCTGGGCCAGCTGACGACCCTGCTCCTTACGCTCCGCCTTCGCCTTGCGCGCGACGGGAATCAGCTCGTCCACCTGCCGCTTAAGCTCGTCCCAGCTCGCGCGAGCCTCAGTGAGCTCATCGTTCACGCGCTCGAGTTCTTCCCGAGCCTGCGAGCGATCCTTGCGGGACGTCGCAACGCCCGACTCGAGGTCGACGATGCGTGCCCGCATGTTGCGGTCCTTCTCCTTGAGGAGACGTTCGTCAGCCTGCAGTCGAACCAGCTGGTCCGCAAGCCGCGTACGCTGCGCGCCAAGGTCACCGACGAAGATGCCCTTCTCCTCCAAGAGGCTCTGGTAGCGTTCCAGCTCCTTGCTGCGCTCGTCCAGACGAAGCTTGGCAAGCGACGCGGCAGCCTCCGCCTCGTGGGAGTGCGCGCTCAGGGTGCCGTGACGCTCCTGAAGCTTGCGGAGGTCGTCCACGGCAAGCGAAAGCGTGAGCTCGTTCAGCCGGTCCTGAATCTCGCGCGCCTGCTGGGCCTTCCCCACCTGGCGCTCAAGCGGGCGCAGCTGCCGCATGATTTCTCGGCTGACGTCCTTCGCACGGACGAGGTTCTCGTCCATACTCTTGAGCTTGCGCTCCGAGCGCGCCTTGCGGCGGCGATGCTTGGAGATGCCGGCAGCCTCCTCGATGAGCTCGCGCCGGTCCTCCGGACGGCTCGAGAGGATGGAGTCGAGATTGCCCTGGCTGATGATGGAGTGCATCTCGCGACCCAAGCCAGAATCGTGCAGAATGTCCGTCACGTCCATCAACCTGCTTGTGGCACCGTTGATGAGGTACTCGGACTCTCCCGAACGATACATGCGCCTCGTGACGGCGACCTCGGTGTAGTCCACCGGTAGCGTGCCGTCGGTGTTGTCCAGCACGAGCGTGACCTCGGCCATGCTCACGGGACTTCGGGCGGACGATCCGGAGAATATGATGTCCTCCATCGCTTGGCCGCGTAGCATCTTTGCGCTCTGCTCGCCCAAGACCCACAGAATCGCGTCGGAGATGTTCGACTTGCCCGACCCATTGGGCCCGACCACGACCGTAAGGCCGGGATCGAAGAGCATGGTGGTCTTGTCGGCAAACGACTTGAAGCCCCGCAGCGTGAGCGACTTAAGGTACATGCGCCCCCCTACTCCCCGGATGCCTCTTCTGCCTCATCGAGCAGGTAACCCATGTTCTTGAGGGCTTCGAGCGCGGCGGAACCTTCGGCGTCCTTCTTTGAGCTGCCCTTTCCGCGACCCACACGCCTGCCCTCGACCATCGCCACGGCCGTGAAGGTGGGCGTATGGGCAGGTCCCTCCTGCGAGACGATCTTGTACTCCGGACCGCAGTGGTAGTCGCGCTGAGCGACCTCCTGAAGCCTCGACTTGGCCGAAAGCGGATGCTTGGCCAAGGAGGGATCCATCAACGGCATGAGCGTGCGCTCCACGAATGCGGCGGCGGCATCGACCCCACCATCGAGGTACAGCGCGCCCACCAGCGCCTCGTACACATCCTCGAGCGCCTTGCGCATGCCGCGCGTGCCCGTCCCGAGCTCGGATATGCCAAACCTGATGAGCGGTGCGATGCCCAGCTCGTCCGCCACCTTCGCGAGCGTCTTGCCTGCGATGAGCGCGGTCTTAATCCGGGTGAGGCCGCCTTCGTCCATCCGAGGGAATTGGGCAAAGAGCGAGCGCGCGACCAGCGTGCCCAACACGGAGTCGCCCAAGAACTCGAGACGCTCGTAGGAAGCAGTCACGGGCAGACCCTCGGCAGCGGACGAGTGCGTAATGGCAGAGACCACCAGCTCCTTGTCCTCGAACTCGTGGTCGCAGATGCGCTCTATCTCATGAACTCGTGCGTAAAGCTTCACTGTGCGTCGGCAATCGCCTCGACCGAATCCCCGATGGTCTTGATCTGCTGAAGCACCTCGTCGTCCATCGAGAAGCCGAACTCGTCCTCGAATGCCGTCACGAGCTCGAGCAGGTCGAAGGAATCGGCACCCAGGCTCTCGAAGGCCGTCTCGTCAGTCAGCTCGTCAGCATCGCACTCAAGCGTCTCTGCAACGAGCTCTATTACCTTGGCGCGAATATCAGCGCGGTCCATGTTTACTCCTCATTGCCATATGTCGCGAAGCGCGGAACGGAACCGCGCCTCGCCTTCCAAACGATAACGTCGATTGTACTATTGCTCCATTTGCTTGAAGCTCTCGGCGACTTTGTCCACAAGCCCACCGCGAACGGCACCAGCGGCAGCCGCAGTACCTGCCGCAATCGCCTGCACGCTCGTCGCGCCATGGCCGATGAAGACGGGCGCCTTGAGGCCAAGCAGGACGGCTCCGCCATACGCATCACCCGAAAGCAGGTCCTTGAGAGACTTCAGTCCGGGCTTGAGCAACAGAGCGCCAGCCTTTCCACGTGCGGAGCGAGAGATCTGCTCCCTGAGTGTGGCCAAGATGAACTTCGCGGTGCCCTCAAGCGTCTTGAGCGCGACATTGCCCGTGAAGCCGTCCGTCACGATGACATCGAAGTCGCCCAGCAACAGGTCGGAACCCTCTGCGTTGCCCACGAACCCGCAGTCAGCCTCCGCGAGCGCCGCATGGTAGGCGAGCGCCATCTCGCTGCCCTTAGTCTCTTCCTCGCCATTGCACAGAAGCCCGACCCGGGGCTCCGCCACGCCCAGGACCACGCGCGCGTATGCCGCACCCATCCGAGCAAACTGGACGATGGACTCGGGGCGTACGTCGGCATTCGCACCCAGGTCCAGGAACACCGTGTTGTGACCGTTCAGACCGGGTAGTGGCGTCGCCAGTGCGGGGCGCTTGATGCCCCGAATGCGCCCGATGCCCATGGTTGCCGCGGCAAACACCGCGCCAGTCGAGCCCGCAGAGAAGAATGCCTCGGCTTCGCCCGCGCGCACCGCAGCACAGCCGCGCACGATACTGGAGTCCTTCTTCTTCCTCACCGCCTCGGCCGGATGCTCCGCCATGCCTATGACCTCAGTGGTCACCAGCGGAACCGCCCGATCGTGCGACTCACAGAACGGAACGACAAGCTCTTCCGCGCCAGCGACCAGCACCTTGAGCGTTGGGTCATTCTTCAACGCGAGGGCGATGCCCTCACACACAACTTGAGGAGTCTCGTCACCGCCCATAGCATCAACGCATACTCGTGTCATCTCTACCCCCTCAGTCTATAAATACAAAGAGAGGCCGACCCCAGAAGGGACCGACCTCCCAGGCAGGCTGCATGAACCTGCTACTCGACGACCACAATCTCGCGATCCTTGTAGTACCCGCAGCTCGGGCACACATGGTGCGGGAGCTTGGGAGCACCACAACGCGGGCACTCAGAGCGACCCGGGGTAGCAAGCTTGCTGTTGGCCGAGCGGCGAGTGTGGGTTGCGCCGCGACCCTTCTTTTGCTTGGGAACTGCCATCGTAAGACCTCTCTTGTCCTTGCGCGCCCGCCAACGAGGGCGGACGGTCTTGCCAAACGCACGCAAGAAGACACTATACCACATTGTGGGGATGCGCGATACAAAAGGCACGCACTACACAACATACGACAAAGTACCACAGAGGGGACTACGCAGGGGACTGTCCCCCGCGGGACAAAACGCCACAGAGGGGACAGTCCCCTTTGTGGTACTCCAACCTTACAGCTTGAGGTCACGCAGTGCAGCGAACGGGCTGTTTGCGATGCGGGCCTCCTCGGCCTCCCGCGCAATCTGCTCCGCGTGGCCGCAGTCGACGTGATTGAGGTTCTCGCCACACACGGGACAAAGGCCCGCACAATCGTCCTTGCACAGAACGACGTAGGGAATCTCCATGGCAACGGCGGAATAGATGGCGTCCGTCAGGTCGATGGTCGAATCGGCTCCCACGAGGGAGTAATCCGCACCCTCTTCCTCGTCCTCCTCGAGCACGCCCGGGTCCGGCTCGTGGAAGAGGTAATACTCGTTCACCTCACCGGCGACATCAAACGAGGTCTCGTCGAGGCATCGGTCGCACGTCGCCTCCACGTGCGCACGCGCCACGCCGGAGGCAAGGATGCCCTCGCCCGCGTTCGTCAGTATGACGTCGTAGTCCATTCCCTCGGGCAACACGAACGAGCGCTCCCCCAAAGAGAAGCGCGGCTCGTCGAGATGTGCAACCAAATCTATGGAGTCGCCGACTTCGGCCAGACGGCCGTCGAGCGAGACTATGATGCTTTCCATACGGACCTCAAAACTACCAGCTCACGCTATTCGACTGGTTGTTGACGCCGGAGTTCTCGTTGAGGGTCTGACGCACCCTCGTGACCGTTCCCGTCATGGAACGCAGGGTGTCCTCCAGGTGTGCGAGAACGGTATCGGCATACTCCTCGGCGTTGTAGCGCGTGTCGCGCTCGTACTGCTGCGCCGCATCGCGGATGTTGTCTGCCTGCTGCTGGGCGATTCGGACGATCTCCTGATCTCCCGCTATCACCATCGCCTGCTGCTGGGCATCGGCGATGACCGAGTCCGCCTGCCTCTGAGCGCGGTCAAGCATCTCGCCTTCCTCGCGGATTATGCGGCGCGCATCGGCGAACTCCCTCGGGAAGACATCACGCATCTCGTCGAGAATCGCGTATATCTCCTGCTCGTCCACGACCTTGCGGTGCATGCCGCCACCGAAGGGCGACTTCGCGTCGGCAACGATCTGCTCGAGCTCGTCGACCAGGGCTTGGATTTCCTCTCCTGGCTCCATTCGGAACTCCTTTCGTGATGGCACGGTTCAGCGCTCCTTATGTTAGCAGATTATGTGCGACCGTGTGCAAGCACAAAAGCCGATATCGTAAACGGCCCGACCGATGGGGCAAAATGGCGCCCTCTGAGGCCATCACCCGAGGGTCGCCGCCCCTTGAGCCATCATATAAAGGTCGGTTCTACCGATAGTGGTCGGCAAGGCGTCGGGCGATGCACTTTGGCACCAGACCGTCGACCGGAGAGCCGAGCGACGCGAGCTCGCGCACGATGGACGAGGAGACGTAACCGAACGCAGGGCTCGCCATCACGAAGACGCTCTCGAGGTCAGGCGCGAGATGCGCGTTGAGATCTGCCTGCTGAAGCTCGTACTCGAAGTCTGTCATCGCACGAAGGCCCTTGACGACGCCCTGCGCACCCACGCTGCGACAAAAGTCGACCAAGAGGCCTTCGAAGGGCAGGACCTCGACGTCCTCGATTCCGTGTTCCGCCAAGGCCTCGCGAATCATCTCCACGCGCTCGTGCAACGTGAAGGCCGTTCCGACCCCATGCTTCGTGCGCGATGCCGCAACCCCCACCGTTACCTTGCCAAAGAGCTTGCACGCACGTGCCACGACGTCCAGATGGCCCAACGTTATGGGGTCATAGGTCCCGGGAAGCACGACATGCGTCAAACGTGAACTCATTCCGCCCCTCCTATCTCAAGCAAATCTATGCAGCTCGCAGCCATCGAGCGCGACCTCAGCTCACGAGCCTCTTCCAATGGCAGCTTCGCACCTCGCTCCGACCGCTCGTACATCACGAGGCAATCCGGAGCAAGCTGGCCCGTGCGCACGAGCGTACGCACCAGGTCCGCGACCTTCTCGGCATCCATGGCATACGGGGGATCCAAGAACACCAGCCCGAACGGAGCGCCCCAGAGTCCGCGCGCCACAATCTTCGTGACGTCACCGCACTCGACGCGCCACGTTGCGGAATCTGCGCCCAGTCGCTTGCAATTCTCGCGCACGAGCGCCGCCGCCCGTCTGTCTCGCTCGCAGAACGTGCAGCTCGCAGCACCACGCGAGAGAAGCTCCAGGCCCACGCCACCAGAGCCGGCAAACGCATCGAGCACCGCCGTTCCGCTCAAGTCGAGCCCCTTCGCCGAGAGAATCATCGAGGCGATGGTCTCGCGCATGCGGTCGGTCGTCGGACGGGTACCCCGCCCCGCTGGTGCCTCAATGGTCCTGTTTCGCCACGTTCCGCCCACAATTCTCATGCGCGCTCGACCTCCTCGAAGTACGCTCGGTAACGTTGCCGACACTCCAGAGCCAAGGCTGCGTGCACCGGCGCACGCAGCTCAGGGTCGATTCGCGCGAGCACGTCGGCATCCGCATGGGCAGCCTCCACGAGGTCCTTGTCGGACGAGAGGTCACACACCTTGAGCACAACGCCCCCGTGCTGGCGGTACCCCAATACCTCGCCCTCGCGCCGCAGACTGAGGTCGAGCTCGGCGAGCTCGAACCCGTCCGACGTCGCCTCCAATGCGGCGAGTCGCTTGCGCGCGGGCGATCGCGGACCCGCGGCACACGAGAGATAGACCATGCCGGCATCCTTGCCGCGTCCCACGCGGCCACGGAGCTGATGAAGGGTCGCAAGCCCAAAGCGATCGGCATCGAGCACGAGCATGACGGTAGCGTTGGGAACGTCCACACCGACTTCGACAACCGTGGTCGCCACCAAGACGTCCGTCTCTCGCGCACGGAAGCGCGTCATCGCCGCATCCTTCTCGTCCGCGCTCATTCTGCCCGTGAGAAGGTCGAGGCGCAGTCCCCTCAATGGTCCGCGCGCTAGCTCCTCGCGCGTACTTGTCGCCGCATGCAGACGCCTCGACTGCGCCTGCGAGCGTTCGGGCACGTCATCAAGGTCGCTGCCATCATCGCGCTCGTCCACGAGCGGACAGATCACGTATGCCTGATGCCCTGCGGCGACCGCGTCGCGAATCGCCCCGTAAGCGAGGTCGCTGTTCTCCGGTGCCAACACCTTCGTCGTCACGCCAGCACCTGCCACAGGACGATGCCGGATGCGAGAGCACGACATGTCGCCATACAGCGAGAGGGCCAACGTGCGCGGGATGGGCGTTGCCGACATCGAGAGCATGTCCGCCCCAGCGCCCTTGCGCCGTAGCGAGACACGCTGATTGACACCAAAGCGGTGCTGCTCGTCAATCACCACGAGACTCAGCCGCGGAAACTCGACGTCTTCCGTCAGCAGAGCTGTTGTGCCAAAGATGCAGCAGAGCTCGCCAGCAGCTAGCATCTGCAACACGCTCGTCCGCTCCGCCGTCGGGGTCGCTCCCGTGAGCAGCGCCCACGGAATTCCCGCGGCGTCAAGCAGGGGGCCCACGCCCTCCGCATACTGCCGCGCAAGCACCGAGGTCGGCGCCATCATCGCCGCCTGCGTTCCCGTATCGGCCACAGCCGCAATCGCCGCCGCGGCCACGACCGTCTTTCCCGTGCCCACGTCACCCAACAGCAGGCGGTTCATCACACGAGGAGCCGCCATGTCTGCCAAGACCTCGCCAAGGGCAACCTCCTGCTCCTGAGAGAGCTTGAAGGGCAATGCCGAGACGAGCGCATGAAGGTGGTTGCCGTCGGTGACGTGCTCGACGGGCTCCGACCCTGCAAGCTCAATACGCTGCCGCGCCAAGAGCATGAGTTGAAGCAAGAGCAGTTCGTCGTAGGCAAGGCGCCTGCGCGCCTCCTCTGCGGCGACCAGGCTTGTGGGGAAGTGGACCTCACGCAGCGCGCGTCCAAGCGACATCAGGGACCGCCCCGCGACGATCGAAGCCGGAACGACGTCACACACGTCACCCACATCGCAGAGCGCGGCAGAGATGATGCGGCGCATCCATGGAACGCTGACGCCCTCACCCACTGGATAAACAGGCAGGATGCGCGCATAGCTCGCAGCCTCATCCGTTCCCAAGACCTCGTGGAACGTGGGCGTCATGCGCTTGAAGCCATATGAGAAGGTAACCTTACCCGAGAGTGCGACCAGGTCGCCGGGGTGTAGCTGCTCCGCGATCCAAGGCTGCCGAAAGAACGTCGCGAAGAGTACGCCCGTATCGTCGACGACCGCAACCTCCACAAGCTGTAGACGCGGCTTGGGTCGCTTCAACTCTACCTTGTCCACGCGGCCCACAATTGTGGCGTCGGCACCGACCTCGCAGTACCCGATTGCCACGACGCGCGTAAAGTCCAGATAACGACTCGGCAGGTGATACAGGACGTCGCGTACCTGCAGCAAGCCCAAACGACGCAGCGCCTCGCCTCGCTTGCCCGTCACGTAGCGCAGGCGGCTTGACCCTTCGTCCAAGCGACAGGTCCGCTGAACCCTGCCTGCGACCTCGTTCGCGCTTGTCACGCCGACGTCCGCACGCGCGACCTGCTATTCGATGGAGAAGACGACAGGATAGAGCGGCTGCTGGCCTCGGTGCGCATCAATCTCCAGGTCGGGTTGCGCCTCGGCGATGGCACTCTGCAGCTCCTCGAAGGCATCGTCGTCCATGTCGCTTCCAGCAAGTATGGTGAGCGTGTCGCCCTCCTCTTCCTGCTGCATGTAATCGATGAGCCTCAGCGTCACCTCCGCGACGTCGGACCCCACGATGCTGATCTCTCCATCCTGGATGCCCATGACATCACCCGCATGAATGGGCGAACCGTCAGCCGCCTGCGAGTCACGCACCGCTGTGGTGACCTCGCCATCACGCACGTCCTCGATGGCCTCGCGCATGGCTTCGACGTTCTCTTCAGCGCTTGCATCGGCATCGACCACCAGCATCGCAGCAAACGCCTGAAGGACGCTCCGGGTGGCAACCACATACGCGGTGCACGACTCGCACGCTGATGCAGCTGCCTCCGCCGCCATGCGGATGTTGCCATTGTCGGGCAGAACGATGACCTCGTCAGCGTTGCATGACTGGATTGCCTCCAAGATGTCCGCCGTCGACGGATTCATCGTCTGGCCACCCTGGACAACGACGTCCACACCCAGCGAAGAAAGGATGTCTGCCTCACCGGAACCGGCCGCCACCGCAACGAACCCAAGCGGCTTGCGAGGAGCACCAGCGGCTGCCTTGTCGGACCGAATCGAATCGGTGCGCTCCTGCGCCTCCAGATCCATGTTGTGCACAAAGACGTTGAACACCTGGCCCCTGTGCAGCATATGACGAATCACACGGTCCGGACGATTGGTATGCACGTGGCACTTGTAGTCGGGATTCGAGCCGACCAGCAGCTCGCAATCGCCCATGGAGGCAAAGTAGCGCAGGCACGCCTCCTCGTCGAAGACGGGAGAATCGGCATGGAAGAGGAACTCGGTGCAATAGCGATACTCCGAACCCTCCCAATCGTCGTTAATCTCGATGTCCACGACGTTTGCGACCTGCGACTTTGCGTCACTCGTACCGACGCGCGTCTGGAAGTCCGTCAGGTCCTCGCCGCGACCCCGGTAGGCGTTGACGAACGCCTCGATGAAGGTGGCAAGGCCGTATGCGCCGGAGTCCACAACGCCGTTCTCCTTGAGGACGGGCAGCAGGTCGGGCGTACGCGCGACCGATTCGTAGGCCTCCACCACAAGCTGGTCCAGCATGTCGTCGGTGGTCATGTCGCGCGTCTTCGCAAGCGCATCAGCCTTGGTCGAGACGTCACGCAAGACCGTGAGGATCGTGCCCTCGACGGGCTTGCGCACCGCCTTGAATGCCACCGCAACGCCGTTGCGAAGGGCGGAGGCGATATCGGCAGGAGTCGCATGCTCGCCCTTGGCCGGAATCAGTCCCTCGGCGATGCCGCGCAGGATCTGGCTCGTGATGACGCCTGAGTTGCCGCGCGCGCCCATGAGCGAACCGTGCGTAATCGCATGTGCGACGTCCTCCATGGAAGCACTATCGGGCAGGGACTCGACCTCGTGCACCACCGTCGCCAAGGTGAGCGACATATTCGTGCCGGTGTCGCCGTCTGGCACAGGAAAGACGTTAAGCTTATTGATTTCGTCCGCCTTCTCGTGCAGCACGCCAGCAGCTACGGGGAAGCACGTGCGGATAACGGTCGATATCATGGGACTAAGACCTCGGTTCCTAGAATACGTACAGAAGACCAGAGAGCGGCACTAGTGCGTGCGCATGCCCTCCACATGGACGCGCACCACGACATGCGTCAGCTCGGCGATTTGGTCGAGAATGAACTTGACCGTGCTCACAAGGTTTGCGGCCACCGACGACATGTTCACGCCTTGCTCGAGTATCACGTGAAGGTCCACGGTAATGTGCCCGTCTTCCAAGGACACCTCAATGCCCTTCCGAAGGCGATGGATGGGCAGCAGACGTGCAACGCCCTGCTCCTCATCCGTAAGCGCCATTCCCACGACACCGTAGCACTCAAGAGCAGCGTAGCCAGCGAGGTCGGCTATCACATCGTTTGAAACCCTTAGCTTACCAGGGACAGTAGTTGCCACGTGAGCCCCCTTTCGATCGATGAATCGACGTGATTATAGCAGCATCCGCCACCAGTGGGGAAACAACCACAATATGCAGGACGGCCACCACGGCGGCGGCCGTCCTGCGCTCTGCCTTCTATGGCAAATGCACTAGCTGCGAGCGAGATTTCCCTTCTTGAGGCAGCGAGTGCAGACGTTCATCTTGCGCTTGTGGCCATCCTTCACGATGGTGACGCGCTGGATGTTGGGACGGAACTTGCGGTTGACCGTGCGGAACGAGTGGGAAATGGAACGTCCGGCAACGGGGTGCTTGCCGCAAATCTCACAGACTTTGGACATGACAGAACCTCCATTGGCGGCGCCTTGGCGAAGGGATGGCCGTAGGCGCACTACTCACAAAACGCAATGACTATACCACAAGATATTGGATGATGCGCAAGAAACCACCCAATTGAGCAAAAGGGCTTCCCCGCATCTACACACATTCGTTCCTCCGTCCTCGCGTCGGAGCGGAGGGACCGCCCCGCCGGCGCCATGGCTCAGACCCTGAACACCGCCAGCGTGCCACGGTGACATTCGACCGCGCACTCATCCGAGACGACCTTGTTTGAGAGGCCGAGATCCGAGAGCGGTGGCAGACGGTCGTGGTCAAGCGTCCAGCGGAAGCCTCGCTCGCTCACCACCGCATCGCCCACCAACGCGATAGCCGAGACCGTCTGGCCCACGCCAGCAGGACGGCACCACACGGGAGTGCCCTCCCTGCACAGAATGCGGCACTCGAAGCCGTCCTCTACGACGCGAGGGGCCGCATCTGCATGACGCGCAAGGACTCCCCATACGCCGAGTGCGTGATCAGGTCTGCCTCCGCTCACGCAGGTCGCCACCACGCGCAGGCACGCTCCGCGCCGCTCGGCCTCCGCCCTCGCGCACGAGAGTGCAAGCCCGAGGTCTGAGTCGTCCTTCTCGACTGGATATCGCTTGACGTCACCCGCATGCCCCTCTGCCCAGCCTCGTACGGAATCGCTCACCGAATCCTCGTCGCCACAGAAGAGGTCAGGTATGACGCCAGCTGCCGCCAAGACGTTTGCACCCGCATCCGCCGCAATCACGAACTCGGCTTGCTGGGCCAACGCGCGGACCAGCTCAGCCGCGCTCGACTCCGGCGAGCCACCCACGACGAGCACATCGAGCGTGCGGGGGCGCAATGCTTGCAAGGACGAGAGGCTCAGTCCCTCGTAACCACGCGCCACGACCGTCGCCCACGTCTGGAGAAACGCCTCGTCGCGACCGTCGTGGTCGTTGAGTACGGCAACCACGGGAAAGCCCACGCGGGCCGCCGATCGCACCCCAAACGGCGCGTCCTCAAACACCCAGGTTTCTCCCCTTGGCGTGCCCAGGCGCTCCTGTGCCGCCAGATATACGTCGGGATACTCCTTGCCCCGCCCAACATCGCCTGCAAAGACGAGCTCGTCGAAGTACCCCAGCAACCCATGCGCACCAAGGGCGAAGCGCAACATCTCGGTGGGCGTTGAACTGGCGATGACCATGCGCACACCAGCTGAACGCAACTCCTGAAGAAACGCAGCGCATCCCTCGAATGGCGCCACGCGTTCGGCGTACGCCCGCTCGACCATCGTCCAAAGCTCACGGTACAGGGCTTCGCCGCTGCTTCCAATCCCCAAGTTGTCGTGATACCAGTAGCACTTCTTGTCCATGTCCAGCGACTCGTGCTCGGCAAAGATGCGCTCCGCGTCCTCGACCCCATAGTTTCTCAGCAGCGCGACGCACACTTGCGTCCACATGGGCATGGAATCCAAGAGCGTTCCGTCACAGTCAAATATGGCACCACGCACGGGCATGGCGTCCCTCCTCACATCGTGCTGTCTCGCAGGTGGATTTGATTGTAACCCCTTGCGTGCGTGCTTGTCGCTTGGTTGGCCGCGACGGCCGGCGGTGAGGCCACAGCCACACGGCGCAGGCCCTCTGGCGGCGCCACAGCCGGCATCGCAGCCACAGCCGGCATCGCAACCACAGCCAACTCGCCCCACGGGACACTTGGGCGCATCCACAACAGCAAAACGTCCCTCCGAACGAGCCGGTCCAGAACCACCTCGCCCAACGAGACAATTGCAGCCCCGCACAGCACGTGCAATGTCTCGGCCAACGAGGTGGACTTACGGCTGACAAGGGGCGACACCTGACGCCTTCGCACAAAGGCACACCGATCAGCCAGCATCATGCGCGTTGCCGCGAATGGAGTCTCTCGCACATGGGTAGGTATCGTACACATCCGTCAGTTTGGACAAGGAGGCATGCATGGGCAAAGGCATTCGCGCCGATCTGAGAGCTCGCTTCGAGCAAGCGCACAAAGAAGGAACCTGTCTCATACCTGAGTCTCCTTCGGATGCAAAGCGTCTCCTTCGTGCGTTCCGCAGGGGTGATGTCTTCTCACCTGCGCCGCGCATCTATGCCCTGCCAAGTGCTTGGGACACGCTGAGCTGTCGCCAACGCGAGCTCCAGAAGCTGCGAGCCCTCGCGGCATTGCATCCAACTTGGGTCTTTGCCGAGGCATCCGCAGCCGTGCTTCATGGAATGTACGTTCCGAATCGTCTGATGGGCACAATACACTTAGCAACCACACCCAAGGCGCACTCGAGCACAAGTCCTGATGTCGACCGCATTCTCATCGCCGACGACACCTTCACGAACGCTAACGGCATCGCCGTCACGTCGCTAACGCGGACTGCGTTTGATTGCATGCGCAATTATGACTTTTGTTCATCAATAGCAATCGGCGACTCTACGCTTCGGCTTCTGTCTATCACTAGCAACGAGCTGGTCGAACGCTTCCAGGAATATCACGAGTCGCATCGTGAGAAGTCCCGCGCCGTGGAAATCGCTGCACTTTGCAATGAACTCAGCGAGAGTGGGGGCGAGTCAATTGCGCGCGCGAAGATGATTCAGCATGGATTCATGACCCCTGTTCTGCAGCAGCGAATCGATGACCCCGTAGAAAAGGGCCGCTGGTTTCGCGTCGACTTCTTCTGGAGCCTACCCGACGGATGCGTCATCGGTGAACTCGATGGGCGCCAAAAGTACGTGGATCCGGCCATGACTAACGGACGCTCCATCGTAGATGTGATGGCAGATGAACGCCTTCGCGAGTCCCACCTGAGCGCATCAGGCGCCAAGGTCATGCGATTCTCATTTGCAGACGTCCTGAACACCCGCAAGTTCGTTGGGCTTCTCACGTCATTCGGCATTCCCCGCGACCAAGCAGTTCCCCCCGTGGCCGACCTTAGCGATGTTGTCAACTTTGACCTGCACGGGTTGCGCCCACGGCAACAGAAACTTTCCGTCAAAGGTGGCACGCTACATGTACAGTTATACGACCTAACGCGACTGCGCAACCAAGGTGTGATCAAGAAAGACGGCATCATCCCTCGCGACCGCAAAACGCTGTGCGCCTAACAGGCTGCACCACGGCCGCGGGCGTGCAGCAGGCAACCCCGAGGCTGCGGGCACGTAATCATCCACCTCGCAAGAAAGGATATTTCGCCCGCTCGACGCCCACCGAATTGTCCCGCCGAGCGAGCTGGCTTATGGCCGCCTCGCTGAGAGAGACATTTGTGTGGGCTTCCCAGCTCGAAAATGTCTAGGACAGCGAGGTGGGCTCGGACACTGCGGGGGCGACGCAGTGGCGAGGCCGCAATGGCACGGGGTGGCGCGGGGCGGCGCAACGGCGCGGGGCGGCGCAGTTGTGCCGAGTGTGGCGCGCTACCCTACATGGAGTCTTGCGGTGTGCGTTGTGGTAAGGTATATGGTCGCAAAAAGACGACCCACCCGAAGGGATTCCACCATGGCGCGTTACGATTACAAATGTCCTGCATGCGGTACCGAGTTCGAAGTCGAACACCCCATGTCCGAGCATCCGACCGTCGTGTGTCCCGAATGCGGCGAGGTGGCAAACCAGGTGTTCGGCGCGTCCGGCATCGTCTTCAAGGGCTCGGGCTTCTACAACACCGACCAGCGCGGTAAGGGCTCGTCCGCGACGAGCTCTACGACCTCGGCGTCCAAATCCGAGGGTGGCAGCAAGAGCGAAAGCAAGTCCGAGAGCAAACCCGCAGACTCGGCGAAGAAGGCCGACTAGGTCAACTGCCGGCGAGCGCAACGAGCGACGCTGCGGGCACAGCGGCGCGACGGCCGGCGAGCGCGGCGTGGGCACGGCGCGATCACGGCGTCACGGCGGCCGGTGGATGCGGCGCGGCGGTCAGCGCACGCGGCGCAGGCAGGTGGCAAAGTGGCCGTCCGGACCACCTAACGCAGGGCTCGTGCGCAGCGGCTCGCCTTCCTGCGCAAACGCCCTGCCTTGCGACGTGCGGAGAAACTCCCCCACCACATCGTCGTTCTCTTCTTGAAGCAGCGAGCAGGTGGCGTAACAAAGCCTGCCACCGGGCGCAACGCGCGCCGACGCGGCAAGCAGCATGCGCAGTTGCAACCCACGCAACGACTCCACATCTGCCGGGGTGAGGGTCCACGGTATCTCGGGATGGCGGCGTAGGGTGCCGGTCCCCGAGCATGGCGCATCGACAAACACGACATCGAACTCTGTTGCGAGTTCTGGCGGCAAATCGTCCGCACCCAGCCGCGTGGCATCGAAGGTCACACAGCTGACTACGCCGCCGAGTCCGGCAACATCCATGCGCTGCGCAGCAACGCGCGTCTTGAACGGCACGGAATCGACGCCCACCAGCGTTGTCAGTCCACCCGCCCGAAGCGCAGAGGACTCAAGGAGCAGGGTCTTCGTACCCCGTCCCCGACCAACCTCAAGCACGCGCTCCCCCGGGCACACCCCGACCAAGTGCGCGACTCGCTGCGCAGACAGGTCGGCAACGACCACGTCGGCATGCTCTACCAGCCCCGACCTCGACAGACCGGCGGGATTGTCGAGCTCGAACGACCCGGGCAGGTCGGATGCACGCGGGCCGAGGCCCTTCTCGGCGAGCAGGCGGAAGGTCTCCTCATCGTCGTGGCGTGCACGGTTCGTGGCAACGTAGACCGGTGCCGGCTCTAAGGCAGCCCGCGCGACGTCCACACGAGCCGAACCCATGCGGTCGAGCAACCACGCGGGATAGCCAGAGACCCACTCGAGGTCGTGCAGGCTGACCGGAGAGTGCAAATCGACCGGAGAGGTGCCAGACGTCACGGCGTCCACGGCGGCCGCGCGTTTGGGCACGTCCTCGGAGGCGACCCTGCGCAACACCGCGTTCGCCATGCCCGCAGCCCGCGGGCGAATGCCGCGAACCAGCTCCACGCCCTGACTGACCGCAGCAGACGCAGGCGTGCCAAGAAAGAGCAACTCGTACGCCGAGAGGCGCAGCGCATCGCGCACCTTCGGCTCGCACTTACCACGCATGCGCGCATCGAGACGTGCGTCAAGCAGTCCACGCGCACCTATCACGCCAAGCACCAGGCGGGTCGCGAAAGCACGGTCGCGATCATCGATACGCGCCATCCGCTCGGACTCGCGCAAGAGATCGCGTGCCCGGGCATCGCGCCTTCTCACATCGCCAAGCAACTCGCAAGCGGTACGACGCGCTGCAGTGACCTTCGCCACCCTACGCACGCCCCCACACGATGGCGTCGCCACGCAACCCCGCTGACCATGCCGCCACGTCCATCTCGCGTTTGCCATCCGGCTTGACGCGAAGCAGCTCGAGGGCGCCATCGCTGCAACCGAGCATCACACGACGACGCTCCACCCGCACGAACCCGGGCTCCACCTGGTCTTCGACGACCCGCGCATCGAGGGCACGCAGCCCACGCCCCGCAACAGAGAGACGCGCCGGCGCAGCATCGAGCGAAGCCTGCACGCGACGACGATTGACCAGCGCGGAATCCGCGGGATCGAGCAACATCTCGCGCTTCTCCACCTTTGCGACGTATGTCGCCTTCGCCTCATCCTGCTCGACCCAGACGGCACGGCCGGCCGCCATCTCGTCCAGTGCGGCAACCAACTCCCGCGCACCGAGCCCTGCGAGTCGCGCCATGACCTCGGGGCAGTTCTGCTCGCCAACCGCAAATGATGCCTGCCTGCAATAGGGACCGGCATCCATGGCCTGCACCAGGCGCATGATGCTCACACCAACGAACTCATCCCCGTCGAGCAAGGCACGCTGAATCGGAGCGGCACCACGTCCTTTGGGGAGCAACGAAGCGTGCACATTGACGCACCCATGAGGCGCGCAGGAGAGAATCGAGTCGGGCAACAACGCACCATAGGCGGCGACGCACACCACATCGGGCTGAACCGCCATAACGGCCGTAACCATCTGCTCGTCGGCACGGGACGCCTCATGCACGGGCAAACCAAGCTCGAGCGCGGCTGCCTTCACGGCGGAGGGCAAGAGCTTCTTGCCTCGCCCGCGAACGGCGTCAGGGCGCGTCACGACGAGCGCAACCTCATGGCGCTCTGCAAGCATCCGCAAAGACGGGACGGCGAAGTCCGGCGTCCCCATGAACACGATTCTCATAGCACCCCCTACTCGTCGCCCGTCTCGCCGGGACGCGCACCGTTGGCAAGCGCCGCCTGGTACTCGCGCATCATCTTCGCGCGTTGCAGGGGACGCAGGTGGTCGAGCATCGTGACGCCATGCAGGTGGTCGATCTCGTGCTGCAGGCACACTGCCATGAGGTTGTCTTTGGCCTCGTAGCGCATGAGGTCGCCATCGAGGTTGCGGGCCTCAACCACCACGTGGCTCGGACGGCTCACCCGCACGCTGATGCCGGGGAACGAGAGACATCCCTCGCCCGTCTCGCGCTCCTCGCCGTCGGCGACGACGATGCGCGGGTTGACCAGCACGTAGGGATGCCGCTTGCCCTTGGTATAGTCCACGTCCACGACCACAAGCTGCACCAGCTCCCCCACCTGGGGGGCAGCGAGTCCGCAGCCTTCTGTCGCGTACATGTCTTCCAACATGTGATCCGCCAAAGCGCGGATCTCGTCGGTGACCTCCTCGATGGGAGCGCACTCGGTCGCAAGGCGCTTGTCGGGAGCGACCACGATATCGTCTACAACTGCCATCCTCTATCCTCCGTTTCACAGGCACAATCTGAGCTATTGTACCCGGTTTCCCCGAGAGGGACGGCCACGCCGCCTCTCCCCTAGAGAATGGCCAAACCCGTCACTGTCCCTACATCATGTCGCGCGCATCGACGTCAATCGAGACCGAGACGCCCGAGGGCACCTTCGCATCGCGTACGCAGGCAGAGATCAGTTCGCCCACCGCCGCGTCCGACGGGGCCTTTACCACCACATGCCTCCGCTCACGGTCCTTGATGCGCTTGTGCACACATTCGGCAGGACCGAGGACCTCCCAGCCCTCAGTGGCGCCCACGCGCATGCGAATCTGCGCCGCGATGGCATCCGTGGCCGCACGCACGCGCGGCTCATCCCTTCCCGAGACCACCACGTTCGAGAGGCGCATGTAGGGCGGATACCCCGCGACCTGCCGCTCCTGCAGGTCCGCAGAAAGGAACAGCTCCCGGTCGTGGCGTGCCACCGCTTGGATGGCGGGATGGCTCGCCCAGTACGTCTGCACGATCACCTTACCGGCGAGCGATCCCCTACCGGCACGACCGGCCACCTGCTCGAGCAGGGCATACGTGCGCTCGGCCGCGCGGAAGTCGGGCAGCTTGAGCGTCGTGTCTGCGTTTATAACGCCCACGAGAGTCACCTCGGGGAAGTCAAGCCCCTTGGCGATCATCTGCGTGCCGACGAGCACCGCGCACTCCGCGGCGTCGAAGCGCTCGAGCAGCTGCTGGTGCGCCTGCTTGCCGCGTGTGGTGTCTGCGTCCATGCGGATGACGTCCACGTTGAGGCCCTCGCTTGCAAAGAGAAGCACGAGCTCGTCCTCCACGCGCTGCGTGCCCACGCCATAGGCGCCCATGTAACGACTGCCGCAGTTCGGGCAGCAGGCGGAGGGGTCCGGATACGCGCGCACCGGCCAACTCGTGCCGCACGTGTGGCACGCAAGGGAATGCGTCCGCTCGTGATACGTGAGCGAGGTGGAGCAGTGCGGGCACTCGGGCACACAGCCGCATTCGCGACACATGACGAAGCTTGCGAAGCCCCTCCGGTTATGCAGGAGCACCGCCTTCCGCTTGCTTCTCGCCACGTCGAGCAAGGCCGCGGCGAGCGGTGCCGAGAAGACCGAGCGCCCGCCCCGCCGGAATTCCGCTGCCATGTCTACCACCACGACCTCGGGCAACGTCGCCTCACCCGGGCGTTCGGGCATCTCGACGCGCGTCCACCTCGCGTCCCTCCAGGAGCCTTGCGCGCACCTCCCGATGCTCTCGAGCGAGGGGGTGGCGGAGCCGAGCACGAGCGCACAGCCCCGCATCTGCGCCAGGCGTGCGGCCACCTCGCGTGCATGGTAGCGCGGAGGGCCATCCTGCTTGTAGGAGCCTTCGTGCTCCTCGTCGATAACGATCAGGCCGGGGTCGTACAACGGCGCGAAAAGTGCTGAGCGCGCACCCACCACGACGCGGGCGACACCTTGTCGTACCAGGTCCCACTGGTCGTAGCGCTCGCCATCGCTCAGCCTTGAGTGCAGGACCGCGACGCGCTCCCCAAACCGCGAACGGAAGCGCCCCACCGTCTGGGCCGTAAGTGAAATCTCGGGGACGAGCACGATTGCGCCACGCCCTTGCGCAAGGGCCTCCTCGATTGCCTGAAGATACACCTCCGTCTTGCCCGAGCCCGTCACGCCATCGACAACGACCACGTCGCCCGCGCCCGTGCCTCGCGCATCGCGAATCGCCTCGAGTGCACGCGTCTGGCCCTGCGTCAGGCGCTGCGGCGCAGGCGCCGCGGCAGACGAAAGCGACGTGCCCGACACACCCCTCATGTGCCGACGGGCAAAGACGCGCACGGCACCGCGCTTCTCGAGCGAGCGGATGGTGGAGGACGCCCCTCCGACGAGCGCGCCAAGTTCCGCCATGCGCATGGGACCGACACTGAGCGCTTCCATGACCTTACGCTGCCTCGTGGCCGTCGCCTTAGGCTCGAAGCTCGCACCCTCCTCCGTGAGCTCGACCCAGCGGTCGTCGCAGGGCGCCATCGCGTCGCGCACGAGTTCCCACGTACCGTCGGCAGCCTTGCGCACCCGCAGCTTCCTTCCAGGCGGAAGCAACGGGTGGATGGCATCGGCAAGCGTACAGGCATACTCGCGCGCCATCCAGCGCGCAAGCTGCGCCCCGACCTCGTCGAAGGCAGGTGCGGCGAGCACTTGCTCCACGGCCAGGATGCGGCTCGCATCGATGCTCGCGGGAGGCTCATCCGAGAGCCCGACCACATACCCGACCGCCGCACGATGCGAGAACGAGACGAGCACCGTCGAGCCGACGGCGACCGCCTCGTCCACAGACGGCGGAATCGCGTACGTGAAGGCCTCGTCCAAGGCGCGCGTGGCTATGTCCAAAACAACTGATGCGTATCTCATGCGAGCCATGGTAGCAGAACGACGGGACAGGTTCTGGCGATGGAACGACCGTCAACGGGCCGCAAACAAGCAAAGGGCCTCTCCGCGAGCGCGGGGAGGCCCTCATCATGCAGCTGACGTGCGATTACGGACGCGGCTTGCCACAGTTGAAGCAGAACTTGCCCTTGTTCTCGGCACCGCACTCGCAGGTCCACGACCCCTCGGCAGGCCTCGGCGTGCCGCACTCGGCGCAGAACTTGCCAGAGTTGGAGGCGCCGCACTTCGGGCAGGTCCAAGCGCCTGCGGGCTTGGGCTCGGGCTTGGGCTTGCCGCACTCCTGGCAGAACTTGCCCGTGTTGGTGGCGCCACAGGAGCAGGTCCAACTACCGGACTGACGATACTGGCCCTGCTGGGAGACCGCATACTGGTTCTGCGGCTGCTGGTACGGCTGACCCACACCGTCGTACATACCAGGCTGGTTCATGCCCATGCCCGCCATGTTCATGCCCATGAAGCCCGTCATGGCACCGGCGCTGTTTCCCGCGGCAGTCCTCATGGCATCGGCCGTCGCCATGCTGGCGTTCGCGGCGCGCATGTTGGGATCGCGCATGACGGCCGTGGCCTGCAGGGTCTTGATGCGCTCCTCGTCCTCGGGATTCGCCGTGATGGAGTTGACACCGACCTGCTCGATGCGGATGCCGCGGCGCTTCTCCCAATCCTCGGAGAGTTCCTCGCGCAGGGCGTCGCGCAGCGCAAGGGTGTGGCCAGGCACCGCGCTGTAGCGAATGCCCTGCTCAGAGATGCGAGCGAACGCAGGCTGCAGCGAGGTCAGAAGCTCGCTCTTGAGCTGGCTGTCCAGCTTGTTGCGCGTGTAGTCGCTCTCCACGTTGCCGGCGACGTTCTTGTAGAAGAGCAGCGGGTCGACGATCTTGTACGAGTACTCGCCGTTGCAGCGCACGGAGATGTCGATGTCGAGCCCGATGTTGGCATCGACCACGCGGAAGGGCACGGGAGACGGAGTCCCGTACTTGTTGCCCATAATCTCCTTGGTATTGACGTAGTACACGCGCTGGTCGTTGCCCGTGCCACCGCCGAAGGTGAAGCGACGGCCGATCGTGGCGAAGGTGTTCTTGATGCCCTCGCCCAGACGGCCGCAGAAGATGCTCGGCTCGGTGCTGGCGTCGAACTTGTATGCGCCGGGCTCCGCGCAGACGTCCACGATCTCGCCCTGCTGCACGATGAGCATGCACTGGCCCTCGTTGACGGCGATGATGGAGCCGTTGGAGATGATGTTGGTCGAGTCCTTGGTCTTCTTCTTTTGGTGCACGCCCTTGGACATGAGCACGACAGACGGCAGCGACTCGCAATAGAAGTACTCGAGGAACTGGTCCGAAAGCGAACTCTTGGCAGCGGAGATGCCTATGCTGATAAGTCCCATGTTGTCTTCCTCCTATGTTGGGAACACCTACAGTTAGTATATCCAAACGTGGGGCACAAGGTGACGAGTGCCCGGTACGAGTAGAACTACGACAGCTGACTGCCACAGTATTCACAGCAGCCGTGTGCGTCAAGCATCGTGGTCGCCATGCAATGCGGGCACTGTACGGGGGCCTTTGGCACCTCTTCCACGCGCGGGCCCTCCCCCGTCTGCGTGAGCACCTCGCGAATCTGGCGGCAGACCTCCTCGACGCGTTGAAACTCCGCAGAATCGCGATGCTCGATCGGCTTCTGGTTCGCCTTGAAGCGGATCGTGGTCACGTAGGGATGCTCGAGGCAAATCGTCACGTGGAAGTCGTACGTCGAGTCGAAGCGCGGCGGGTTGTAGCTGACCTCCTCGCCCCTGCCATTCTTCCGAAGGACTTCGGTGCGGTTCTCGATCACCTCATAGTCGCAGTCCGTCACCTGGCCCAAGTCGAAGACGTCGGGGTTCGCGTCGCACCAATCGGGGTTGTCCGTCACGATAAACGTGCCTGCGTCCTCGTCGAGAATGACCCGCGTGCCCTTGACAGAACCCGAGGTCGCGGTCCCGCTCGAGGCGACGGCCTTGCCCGAGGCGACGGTATCGATGGTCTTCGTTGCGTTGAACTTCGCGACGGCCTTCTTGTTCTCCTCGCGATACGCCAGCTGCTCCTTGATCTGCGCGCTGGTGGCGTGGCGGCGACCCTCGAAGTAGGGAGAAAGCTTCCTCGCGCACGCACTGCACAGGTACCCGTCCTCGATCCTGCGCCTGCTCAGCACGCCCGCCTCAGCCTCGCAGACCGCGCAGCGCTCCTTCTCGAAGAGCCTGCCTAAGAGCCCCATGCGAACCTCCTCGACGTCCTGCGCCCGTAGTACGGAACCGATTATGCTACAAAGCTCTTCTCAAAAACAGAACCATGGACCTAACGAAGCTGATCGCATACAATCCCAGGGGCAGATTTCAAGGAGGCGCAGGCATGAAGACGTACCACGTAGTCGCAGCGATAATCCGACGCAACGGCAAGATACTCGCCACACAGCGCGGATACGGCGAATACAAGGACGGCTGGGAGTTCCCCGGCGGCAAGATCGAACCCGGCGAGACGCCCGAGGAGGCGCTCGTACGCGAGATTCGCGAGGAGCTCGCCATGGACATCGCCGTCGAGCGCCACGTGACGGACGTCGCCTACGACTACCCCACCTTCCACCTGGAGATGGCCTGCTTCCTCTGCGGCATCGTCGAGGGCACGCCTCACCTGCTTGAACACGAGGCCGCTCGCTGGCTCGCTCCCGAGGCGATTGACTCAGTGGACTGGCTTCCCGCCGACGTGCTCGTCGTGGACGCGCTCAAGGAACAGGGCGTGGTCTAATGCGCAATTAAGAATACTGCGCACGTGAGAGCCACGCACGAGCCACCAATGCTCTCTCTTCCGCAGTGAACAATGTGCAGGCATTGTCGCATTCTTCCATGCGGAGCAATTTGAGAAGTGTCGCACGCGACGGCTCTCCCATTGCAGCCATCGCTCTCACGAGCAAAACCGCCACATCCTCATCGCCCTCTATCATCCACATAGCATCGGCGAACTCCGCGTCACAATCAGTACCGCCCAATTCAAGCAGCCTGCCCGTCGCCTCGTTGAATATGTGCGGCAACCCGCAGGACTCAAGGAGCGAGAGTAGGCGGAGAAGCGGTCCCGGCATACCACCATGCCCTCCGTAAAGAAGGCACATTCTGGACCCATGCACTTCCAAGCGCCATCCAAAGGTGGACTCGCCCTGCGCGGTATCCCCGAATTGTCCATCCCATAGATGCAAGCCTAACTCGCAAAGCCTTCGAGATGAGAAGTCCTGCGCGAGATCCACCCTCATAGACTTCCAGACGCCCTCCAAGCTCACGGCCGCAATCCAGCGATAGGTCCAATCCTTTTTGTTTAGCTGAGGCTCCATGACGACTTCCATCATGGGGCGAGCAACTCCTTCGCGCCAACACGAGATGCGCAGCTTTGAGCACATGAGCAGCGTGTCGTATCGGTCTCGGGCTTCGGGTGAAAGGGCAAACCAAGCGAGATAGCCCTCAATGCGCTTCCGTGAGTCTTCGGAATTGTCCCATCCCCTCGCACCACATCTCCCAGATCCGGGAGGCCACTCTCCGCTGCACATGGCATGGACGACCACGGGGTTATGGACTCGAAGCAATCGGTAATTGGTTACGTGAGAGCGAGAGATGAACACTCTTCGCAAACCCCTCCTGTTCCTCGGCCGACCGAGCACGAGCATTCGCTTGCCATTCCCATACAATCCCGGATACACGTAGAGTCTGGCACCGGCTGGGAACATCTTCGTGCCAGCGCCTTTCGGCCTCCCTCGCCCGATGGGAGAATCCGAGACAACGTTCGCGACAAGACACCAGATCCATGTTGGCTCGACAACGGGCTCTTCCTCATCAGGTTCACGCAACACGGAGGACGCCACTATGACATCAGTACCTGCTTCCCCAGCATCTGCTTCAATGCGAGCCGCACGTTCAGCCTCCTCCTCGGCTTGTCGCCGCAACTCGGTTTTCCGCAAAACGTAGGCTACGATTGTCTCCGTCGTGAACCGAGCAACCTCCGCCCGTGACATGGCGCCGCGTTGTATGACGGATACTACGTCGATCACGTGCACTAAATCCGGCGCCATGGGCTTGACGGCCTCCATGCGCTCGTTAATCTCGATGACACTAATGAGCGCTGAAGTTGGAGAGATGTCCGAGGGAGCTGTGACGACCAAGAGTCTCCGCCCACGCTCGTCGGTGATTACATCACCCTTTTGCGCATTGAACGCTCGCCGCATCTCCAGCATCGCACGACGGTCCGCCGTATCGATGGCGCGAAGGCATTCCGTTACTCCAGGAACGTCATGGATGAAGTCACGTTCTCTTTTCTCGTACGCAGTGTTACTCCGCTCCCATTCTCTGACGTGGGAAAGAGCAATCTCCCATGGATCGTAGGTGGGATGCTCGCTGTGGAAGGACTTCAGAAAGAGCTCCCTCCAAGGCGCGCCTCCAAAGAGACCAGGATCGGTAGACGCGGCCTCCCGGAATAGCCTTCCCCTCACACGGTATCCACGACCACTCCCATAAGGAATCGCCATGCCCTCCTCTGCAATGTCTCCGACGATCCACTGGCACCCGTCGCTAGAACACACGGAGGGCGCCGAAGCCTGTCGCACGACATGATCGATTTTCTCCGCCGTGATCGTTCTTTGGGGAGGCACCTCGTCGGTGAGTCTCATTCCAGGCTCGTCCCAATACAGGTACTTCTCGCCCGGTACGATGACTTTGGAAATGCATACGGTATTTCCGTTTTTGAGCATTACCCGATCGTACACCTTTAGATTGACGAGCTCGGAACTCAGCATACGACCCCTCCCAACGCCATGCGCAAACAGCGCAACTTGCTTTGGCATGATTGTCTCAGGAGGCATGGACAACAATTGCTGGCGGCCGTCGCTCACGACGGGAAGTTCTGGCTCCTCGCCGAGCACCCAAAGACAGAGACCGTCATCCTCGCGGAGTTAGACAACATCATCGTCAACACCACGCTTCTGTGTGAGGAGTTGACGACTCCGCTTACCACCCGAGGATGCGGTCGCGCATGCCCTCGATGTCGAGCACGCCGTAGGCGAAGCCTTTGCGCACGAGCTCCTCGGGCACGAACTCGTCGTACTTGTCGAAGACGGGCACCTCGGCGGGATACACCAGCTCCAAGGGGTCGAACTCCTCGGCGGCGGCCGTCTGCAGCGCGTCCATGAAGTCCTCCGCACTCGCCCGCATGCGGAACTGGATGAAGTACGGCCTGCTCACGTCCACGCCCTTGACGCCCAGATCCTTGGGAAGCCGCAACTTGATGAGACGCTCCAGCGCAAGGAAGGCATACGTCCCCAGCCACGGGAAGAGCGCCCACATGTCGCCGCCCAGGTTGATGAGCGGCTCGCGGCCGATACCTGCGTTCATCGCCACGGTCCGCGCGTGCGCAAGCCGCGCACGGGCGTTGTCGCGCAGGTACGGATAGTCGCGCGCCTCCACGAGCACCTGCCGCATGCGCTCGAGCACGCGCGTGTTGATGTCGCCAGGGCACTCGCCGAAGTACGCCGGCACCTTGCCGCGCACCTGTGTGCAGTATACGAGCCGACGTTTGTGGTCAATCTCCTCGACGATCCACACGTGTCCGGCGATGGCGAGCTTCTCTCCCACCGGCGGCGGCTGGACCACGGTACCAAGCTCTTGCGACTCGCTGCGCACCGTGTACTCCTCGCTCTCGACGAAGACGCCGTAGAAGCGGAAGTTGTTGGTGACACGCTCGCCCGCAAGTCCCACGATGAGCCCGCCCGTCTCGGTCTGCTCGATGTGGCCAATCTCGAGAAGGTGGCGCAGCAGCACGCGGTAGTCGTCGGCGTCCACGCGATGGAAGTAGGCCAGGCTCAGCACGCGGCCGGCCAGCGCGGCGGGGCTCATCTCGCCACCCGACGCGAGCGTCGCCATCGTCTGGTGGTAGAGCAGGCTGTAGGGCAGCCGGTCCAGGCGCGGCGGCTCCACCCAGCGCTCCTCAAGATAGAGCTGCACGAGCGCGATGCCCTGGAGTAGCTTCCACGGCATCGTCTCGCTCACCATGGCGCGCGGCTCAGGTGGATCCTCCCGCATGACGAACCACATCTCGGGCGGAGCGCCTCGTCTGCCCGTGCGGCCCATGCGCTGCAGGAAGGCGCTCACGGTGAAGGGGGCGTCTATCTGGAACGCGCGCTCGAGTCGCCCGATGTCGATGCCGAGTTCGAGCGTGGCCGTGGTGCAGGTGGTGAGGGCGAGGTCTTCGTCGCGCATGAGCTCCTCGGCCGTCTCGCGAAAGCTCGCGCTGAGGTTGCCGTGATGGATGAGGAAGCGGTCCGGCTCGCCGTTTGCCTCGCAGTAGCTGCGCAGTGTGGTGGTCACGGCCTCGCAGTCCTCGCGCGAATTGGTGAAGACGAGGCACTTGCGACCCTGCGTGTGCTCGTATATATAACCGATGCCCGGGTCGGCATTGAGCGGAGCATCATCGGTCGCGTCGTCTTCCATCGGGTCGGGACTCTGCAACGCGGGTGTCGGATTGGGCTCGCTCCCCAAGGGCACGGGCGCAGGTAGGGCATGGTCGTCCACGGCCTCGACGATGGCGTCAACGTGGGTGTCGCCTCGGCTCGTCTCGCTCGCCTGCCGCCCATAGGTGTAGAAGTGCTCCATGGAAATGCGCCACGTCTGCCCCGCCGCCGCCACGCGCGGGACCACGGTCGTACGCCCGGTTCCCTGCGCGAGCAGTGCGCCCGTGGCCTCGGGATCGCCAATCGTCGCCGAAAGCCCGATGCGGCGCGGGTTGCACCCCGCCATGCGCGAGAGGCGCTCGAGCAGGCAGAGCGTCTGTCCCCCGCGGTCGCCTCGAAGCAACGAGTGCACCTCGTCGATCACCACGAAGCGCAGGTCACCAAAGAGGCGCGGGATGGCTGAGTGACGATGCAGCAGCATGGCCTCAAGCGACTCAGGCGTTATCTGCAGTATGCCGCGCGGCTTCTTCATGAGGCGCGCCTTGTGAGAAGCGCTCACGTCTCCGTGCCAGTGCCACACGGGAATGTCGGCCTCCAGGCAGAGGTCCGTGAGCCGGTAGAACTGGTCGTTGATGAGCGCCTTGAGCGGCCCCACGTAGATGGCGCCCACCGTCGCGGGTGGGTCCTCGTCAAAGAGCGTGAGAATCGGGAAGAATGCCGCCTCCGTCTTGCCCGATGCGGTGGAGGAGGTGAGCAGCACGTGCTCGTCTGTATCGAAGATGGCCTCAGCCGCCGCGACCTGAATGCCGCGCAACGACTCCCAATCGTGCGCGTAGATGAAGTCCTGCACGAACGGCGCAAACCTGCTGAAGACGTCGGACATCGGCTAGTGCCCCTTTCGCACGATGGCTGCCAGCAGCGCCTCGCAGCCGCGCCGCACGTCGGCATAGGTGGTGTCGTAGTCGTTGGTGTACCAGGGGTCGTCAATCTCGCGCGGCTCGTCCGTCCAGTCGAGCAGCAGGTGCACCTTGTGCTCGGGGTCGCGCCTGAGAATGCGCATCATGTCGCGGCGGTTCTCTCGGTCCATGCCCACGATGAGGTCGTATCGCTCGTAGTCGGCGCTCGTCATCGCCGTCGAGCGATGCCCGCCGCACCGAATGCCGTGCTTGCGCAGCACCTCCTGCGTGCGGGGATGCACACCCCACCCCAAGGCGTCGCGCGTCGCGGCCGCAGAGTCGGCAACGACCCGCCCCTCCAGCCCCGCCTCGCGCACGAGGTGGCGCATCACATACTCGGCCATGGTGGACCGGCAGATGTTTCCGTGACAGATGAACAGTATGCGTGTGGGCATCGCGACCTCCTTGCGCTCCTTATCATGGAAGTATAGGCCAGAATGGTTGCGCGGGAAGCGCAGTCACCATAGCGGATGGGAAGTAGCCGCTGGTAGTTGCAATGCTCATATTGCAATGAGCTTGGGCTATACTATCCTTGCTTTAATCATAGTCAACATTGAAAGGACTCCCATGCTCTTGTTCAATGCCTCGTCCCCCATCCAGTGGATCGGCTGGCTGCTGGTCTTTGTGGGACTCATCGTCACCAACGAAATCGAGCGCCGCAGCAAGCTCGGCGGCCTCATCTTCTTTGTGGGCCTGCCCATCCTCATGACCATCTACTGCATCGCCATCGGCATCGGCGTCGCCAACGGTGCGGAATGGGCGCTCAACAACCCCACGCACATCTACCAGAACGGCTGGTTCCACTACGCAAAGGTCTACGCCGCGCTCACCGGCTGCATCGGCTTCATGGCCATCAAGTACAAGTGGGGCGCACTGGGGCGTGCCCATTGGTTCCGCGCCTTCCCGTTCGTGATCGTTGCCATCAACATCCTCATCGCCGTGGTCTCGGACTTCGAGAGCTTCCTGCACTTCACCAGCGGTGACTACACCATCGTGACAGCTGGCAGCGAACTCGAGCAATATGCCGCCGTCGGCGCCCCGGTATGGCTCACGAGCGAGGGCGTGTGGCAGCTCTGCGGCATCAACAACCTCTTCAACGGCATCGCCGGCCTCATCAACATCTTCTGCATGACGGCCTGGTGGAGCGTCTACGCCGGCAAGGGCGAGGAGGACATGCTCTGGCCCGACATGACATGGGTCTACATCGTGGCATACGACATCTGGAACTTCTGCTACACCTACAACTGCCTGCCCACGCACTCGTTCTTCTGCGGCTTCGCGCTGCTGCTCGCCCCCACCGTCGCCAACGCGATCTGGAACAAGGGCGGCTGGATCCAGAACCGCGCCAACACGCTTGCCACCTGGTGCATGTTTGCGCAGGTCTTCCCGTGGTTCCAAGAGGAGTCGATGTTCCGCACCGTCTCCGTGCAGAACCCCGCAATCACCAATGCCATCGCCATCGCCGCCTTCGTCGTCAACGTCGCCGCAATCGCCTATATCGCCTACCGCGCCAAGAAGCTCGGCGTCAACCCGTACAAGAGCGACGTCTTCGTGGGAACGCGCGACTGGGAGCAGGCGACCGCACGTCGCGAGAGCCCCGCGCTCGACCCCGCAATTACCGCGTAGCCGCGATCACCGCGTAGCGGCCACTGGCCCATTGCCGCAGGCCTAGTGTCACGGGTTCAGTCTGCCTGTGGCCACTTGAACCAGCGAGGAGCCCCGGACGGATGATTCGTCCGGGGCTCCTCCCTTCTGCGCCTGGTCGCATGCGGCGAGGATCCTGCTAGGACTATCACTTCCTGCCAAAGAGGCCAGAGAAGAGGGACTTGCGGCGACGCTTGATACGCCTGCCATCACGGGCATAGCCAAACACCTCGTCGAGGTTCTGTATGTTGTTTGGAACCGTCGCCACCAGGCGCTAAATCAATCGCAAGCACCCCACTTGCATCGACCGACCAGAAGATGCCTTCATCCTCATGTCTTCCCGCATCGACCATCACAATCCCCCCAATCCGCAAGATCTTCTCGTCATATTCGCGTACCAGTCGCCCCTCGCACATAGCATGCTGTTGCTATAATGGCCCCAATCGTCAGCCGGAGACCCGTGGTCTTAGCCACCACTGGGCCTCGTCTTGCTGTCCGCATGATATCTCACAGAAGCGGAAGCGTCATGCAGCTCAACCTCTCGAGCATCGAGTACACGTACCCCACCACAGTGGAACCCGCCCTACGTGGCGTGACTGCCACATTTCCTCAGGGTTGGACCGGCATCGTGGGCGACAACGGAGGCGGCAAGACGACGATCGCCTTAGTAGCCTGCGGAATCCTGCAACCCGATGCGGGATCCGTCTCTCCCCAGCTTCTCCCCCTCTACTGCGCGCAGGACGCGACCGACCTACCAAGCAATTTGGAGGACTTCGCGCTCGCGTACAATGGCCGCGCCGTTCGCCTTCGTCGCGACCTTGGCATAGAGGACGACTGGCCATGGCGCTACCGCACGCTCTCGGGCGGCCAACAGAAGCGACTCCAAGTGGCATGCGCCCTGTGGGCAGATCCCGACGTGCTTGCCGTAGACGAGCCAACGAACCATGTTGACGCTGCCACGAGGAGGGCGATTTCGGCCACGCTCAAGAAGTTCCGTGGCGTGGGGCTACTGATTTCGCACGACCGCGAGCTGCTCGACGACCTTTGCTCACAGTGCCTGTTTGTGTCTGACGGAAAGGCAACCATGCGCCCGGGAGGGTATTCGCAGGCGTCGTCGCAGGCAACGTTGGAACGGTCGACCGCAATACATGCGAGGGAAACTGCGAAGAAGGAGAAGGCACGTATAGAGCGCGAGGCACAGCGCCGCCGCGAGGAGGCGTCACGCGCCGCCGGCAAGCGGAGCCTGCGAGGCGTGAGCAAGCACGACGGCGACGCGCGACACAGAAAGCGCGTGGCGGTTGTCTCTGGCAAGGATGGACAGGCGGGCAGGCTCTCGTCCCGCATGGAAAGCAGGCTGCAAACCGCCGGGGCTAAGCTTGCAGCAACACGCGTGGAGAAGCGCTACGACGCAGACGTGTGGCTCGATGCCACGCCCAGCAGGCGCAAGGTGCTCCTTCGCATGGAGCCGCAGCTTCTGTCCCTCGGGGACGAGGTGCTGAGCGTACCGGCGCTGCACATTGCCAACGCGGACCACATCGGCCTCACAGGCGATAACGGCACCGGCAAGACGACACTGGTCAAGCACATCACGGCAAGCCTGCCCGGGAACACGCGGACACTCTACATACCGCAAGAGCCCGACGAGGAGCAGAAAAGCTCCGCCATCGCGACGCTGCGCGACCTTCCCAGCGAACGACGAGGACGGGCGCTCTCCATTGTGGCACAGCTCAACTCCGAACCGGAACGCATCTTGGAGGGCGGCGCCATCAGTCCCGGGGAGATGCGCAAGCTCATGCTTGCGCTCGGGATCCTCGACGAGCCGGAGCTTATCATCATGGACGAGCCTACCAACCACCTGGACATCAGCTCAACCGAGGCGCTCGAGCGCGTACTCATGGCGTATCCCGGCGCACTTCTTCTGGTGTCGCACGACGCGGCGCTCATCGAAGCCGCCACCCATATCGCATGGCGTATCGAGTGGCATAGGGGCAGGTACGAGCTCGTTGTGCGATAGCTTTGGCCTCCCCCAGTCTCAATGGATGGCTGACAATCGATCGTTTATCGCCTGCGTCACTTCCCCGTCGGTGCGTGTGTACTCGATAGTCTCCCCATCATTGCTACTAATCCAGCAACTCAATTTGTGCGAATAATCGGAAAGGTCGGTAGCGCTACCAAACGTGTTTACGAATAGTGCCATCTCGTCGATGAAGGACAACTCTTCATCCGAAAAGGGCGTGTTTTCGCATCTCCGTGACGCGAGTATTTCCCCGTAACCATACTCAATGAAGTCTACGACACCTCGTTCCGCAAGGATAAAGCGGACCTCCTTGCAATCGATAACTGGGCCATATGTTGCATGAGCGTAAGTCAACCCAGTGAGTGATTGGCTGGTCTTATCGAAGTAAGCCATGCCAACAAAGAATGTGGCCTTTTGGAACTTTGTCCAATACAGCTCCTTGCGTCTCTCGGCAAGGATGAATGCCAGTGCTACGACGCGCTCGAGGCTCAGCCCCTGTAACCGTTGGCGGCCGACGGACTACTCGCCTCACGATCCTCCAAGGTGAGCCGTCTTTCGAACTCTTTGGCAGCGCCACCTTCCATCGCTTGTATGCGTTGCTCAATCCTGCCGACAGACCTATATACGTGATAGCCGCACTCAAGGCGGCCAGATGCTGGCATAGTTTAAACGCTTCCCATCGCTGTACCAGCGCGTTCGCGCGTACAACGTGGCCTTCTACAAAAGTCGCGACCCGCAAACGTACGAGAAGGCGTTGGCAAACCTCATTGACCACACGAAGCGCGGCGAGATGTACGGCGAATGGAACGACTGCGTTCGGCTGCTCGATTACTGAGCGCGTGCCCATACCGTGTGGCGCATCGAGAGGCGTATAGACAGGCACGGGCTTGTTGCTTTTGAAACATCGAATGGCGGTGCAGCCTTGGTACCTCGCTCGGGAGGCTGCTCTCCTGTGCTCTGGCAGCCGAGGCTGCCGACCGAACAACCTCCCAAAGTTAGCTGATTCGGGCGATTCTGCGAGCTTATTCGGATTCGGCTCGGGCGAAAACTGAACAACCTCCTCGAACTGGCCGTTTTGGGTTATTTTGGGAGCTTGTTCGGGTTGGCCATCACTCATGCGCTATGGCTACCAAGGCCACCGACCGAATAACCTCCCAAAGTTAGCTGATTCGGGCGATTCTGCGAGCTTGTTCGGATTCGGCTCGGCCCCATTCCGAACAACCTCCTCGAAGGGGCCGTTTTGGGTTATTTTGGGAGGTTATTCGGGTTGGCGGTACGCATGAATCGCTTGTTCCGAAACGATGTGCTTTGGAGCGCCCACAGATTTTGGGGTCGGTCCTCTCACAAGACGTCACCTATAGAGAAACAAGAGGATAACAACGCATATCGCAGCGTTGACGAACATGCAAGCGTGGGAAGAGCCAACAAGGGTCGCACCAAGCCGCTACTGATAGCTCACGACAAGCCCGTTCTTCTCCATCTTGATGGTACACGTAGCCCTGTCCTCGCTGTCTTGGGGCTGATAGGTGATCTCGGGGTAGATGTAGCCAGCGTCGTCACGTTTCATCTCCACGACGTAGATCCGCTCCGCGCCCTCGATGTTGCATGACGGTTGGTTGCTCGCGTTCGCCTCCTTGATGCGCACGCGACACTTGGTGCCATCACTCTCCTTGATGCTCTTAACGCTATAGGTCTCCACGATACCGTCATTCGCGGCATCCCAATCGAAGGAGTCCCTCGAATAGCGCATCCTCGTCGTGCCGCTCTTGATGATGAAGGCCTTTCGCTTGCCGAGGCCGTCCTCTATCATCATGCGTGCGATGTCAAAGACAGCGCCAGGGTACTTATCGTTCTCCAACCGCGAAACGGAGTAGCCACTAAAGACCTCGGCGCCCGTGTAGACGTCCTCGATAATGGGAAAGAGTACACCGTCAACGGCCAAGGCGGTCTGACCTTTGAAAGTGAAGGTCTGCGTGCGCCCGTCATCCCAAGAAAAGACGAGCTCGTTCGTGTAGAGCGCGCCCGAATCGGCCATCGCCAAGTCCGGGGACAGGCGCATGTAGAGGACGCGTCCCCATAAGTCGTTGATTATGTCCGGATTTGTGATGCTTCCCTCGGTACCGTCCGAAAGCACGACGTGCAGGCTATCTGGATAGTCATGCTCTCCGTTCCTCCTGTCGTACTCCCTGAGATCAAAGTAGTTGCAGATGGCATCTATCTCCTCAAACTCCATCTCCTCATCGGCGCCCACGTCATACATCTCCAGCCACGTCGGGCCATCGGAGGCGTTCCATTGCCCACTGGGCTCCCTGTCGGTAACGGCAACGGGGGCGACGAGGTGGACCTCCTCCGTGGTCGACGTGTTCTGGGGAGCGGCTTGCTCCGCCTGGGGAGTGGCTTGCTCCGCCTGGGAAGCCGCGTCCTCGCTCTGGGAACCGAGCTGGCCATCCCCCGCCTGTGGCGCGCCCTGCGCGCAGCCGACCAGGATGACGACCATAGCCACAGCGAGCAACGCCCTGACGACGCCGGACTTGACTTTGCCGCTCAAATGCGTACCTCCTCGGATAGCCCGCGCGTGCAGGAACCGCCACGCCCTAGATGATTCCCAGTGGAATCAGCGTCGCAAGAAGAAGCGCGTCGACGCCCCATATGCCCAGCAAGAACCGCGTGCGCCGCTTGGGCTCCCAGTCCGGCACGTAGTTGCACGCCAGGAAGAAGGGGATGTACGTCGTCACGAAGACGGGCAGCACGCCCCACCACGGGTAAACCCAGATGAAGGAGTGGTTGCTCGTCGCCGCGAGGAAGCTCTCCACCAAGGCAAAGAGAAGCGCCATGCCGATGGCGCCAACCAGCTTGGCGCTCACGCCACCCTTGCCGTCCTTGGCAAAGTAGCGGGCCTTTGGGTCTGCGGGCAGCATCTTGTACGAGATGATTCCCGCGAGGGAGAACATCATCGACAACTCCCAGCACACGCCCACGAGCAGGATGAAGGTGGTGGACTCGTTGCTCACCGACCACAGCGGGTACCCCGCGAAGTGTCCAATGATGGCATTGCAGATCTCGTAGAACCAATGCACTCCGTAGAGGGCAAAACCGGCAAAGATGACCTTGAACTCTCCTTTGTGGAACTCGCTCCAGTACACATAGAAGACCACAGCGAGGATGAAGATGAACGTCCAGTTGAAGTTCTCTGTGCTGCGGACCACGATGGCATCCACGAGGTCCTTGGCTTGCTGCGATCCGTCTCCCCAGAACTTGAACATGGTCCCTCCTCGGTACGTCGGACTGCCCGTCGTGCGTAAACGACCCATGTGGCCATTACGACCCATGTGGCCATTATATGTCCGAGGTACGGTATGCGCTCTAGGTAATCCCGCAAAGGTACCGCTGGCCAAGTCGTTGACCTGCCGAGCAGCGCAGGGCTACTTTGTCCAATTGGCTATCTCGATCATGCCTTCGACGCCAGATGAGGTCACGGTCCCCGTCTTTGCGAAGTCCGCCCAGATGCGCCGCATTGGCAAACCTTGGCGACGGACATCTTCCTCGGTATAGCCCATGGCTATGGGGACGTCAGCCCCTCCCCTCAGGCCAAAGAGCGGAACGCAATCCATGGCATGGCAGGCACCGATGGGCGAGCGGCCCAAGCCCCAGTTGAACAGGTAGCGCCACACTCTTCCACCAGCCTCGGCGAAGCCCCTCGCAAACGCGTCGTCGGCTGCGGTGAAGATGGCGGCGCTCTTTCTCTTGACCACCAGTTCCACAATCCACCTCGTGAGGAGGCACCTATGCAAGGCCATCAAGGTGCGGTTTGAGCCGATGTATGCGGAGACCTCTCGCGCGTTGCTGCCACAGAGCAGCTCGTGGGAGGGGGCCACCTGACGTATGCGTGCTGCTATCTGCGATTTCGCCGGCAGGGGATGCACCCCAAAGTGCGGTCCAAAGATCATGTACTTGGCGTTGCTCTTCTCTGTGACGTTGGCAGTGATCCTCACCTGGGCGCTACGGATCTCGTCGAGCGAGGCATCGGCCGGCAACTCGTTGAGCTCGTCGAGAATCTTGCGCTCCATGTCGTCGCGACCGTCCAAGGTGCCGAGGGGATCGCTCTGCATGATGGCACGCCTATACAGTCCGTCCGTTCCCTCAGCGAGCATGATGCAGCGAACGCAGTCGGCACCTGCAGACTGACCAAAGATGGTCACGTTGGTGGGGTCGCCCCCAAAGGAGGCTATGTTTGTCTGAATCCACCTGAGCGCCTCGATCACGTCCAGAAGCCCGTTGTTGGCAAAGCCGCCCTGCTGATCGCGGACAAAGCCGAGGAGCGAGAGACGGTAGTTCACGGCGACAAGTATCACGTTGTTCTCGCTCACGAGCGGCACGCGGTCGTAGCTCGGGCTGTCGCAGCCGCCGTTTCGGTATGCGCCACCGTGAATCCACACCATGACGGGAAGCGCGTCTCCCGGGTGAGCGTTGCCAGGTGTCGTGAGCGAGAGATACTGGCAGCTCTCCTCTTGGGGGAAGCTCTCGTAGGCGATGCCCGCTAGGAAGGTCTCGACATCGGAGCGCAGCTGCACGGCAAACGGCGCTGGCTCGATGCATTCGTGCACGCCCGGTCCGTAGACGTACGGGACCGGCGCGCCATAGCGCTCAGAGCGCGCGTAGCGAATGCCTCTGACCTGCTGGCATCCCCTATCTACGTATCCCACAAAGGTGCCGGCCGGGCATTTCCACGTGTTGGACTCTTCCATGCTCGCCTCCGTCTCGTAAGGCTTTCCTGCAGGATACATCACGCAGAACACTTTCCGTGGCACATTGTTCCGCATGATTGGAGCCAGAGGAAGTAGCAGCGCTTCTGACCTCAGGCGGACGTCAACGCTTCCGACGCAATCACCTTGTATTGATTGAACGACTGGTTGAGGGGACCTATCATTAGTTACGTGGCATAAGACGTCCGTAGGAAGCGCAAGCATGGACTGGGAGGCCTCATGATCACCGTAGTAAAGCGTAAGGCGGGCAAGGTGGCCGCTATCGCACTCGGCACGGTCGCGGCAACCGCAATCGGCGCCGTCCTCCTCTATCGCGACAAGAACCTGCACGAAGAGGAGCGCATGATCAGGCGGGCCATCGACGCGGGCTTCATAGAGAAACAGGTAGATGTGGACGGCGCAACGGTCAACTACGCCGAAGGCCCCTGCAACGGTCCGGCACTACTACTCGTGCACGGTCAGGGCGTGGAATGGGAAGACTACGCAAGCGTGCTGCCCGAGCTAGCGCAGCGCTACCACGTGTTTACCGTGGACTGCTTTGGGCACGGCGAGTCGGAGCACAATCCCGCCCTGTACTCGTGCAAGGTAAACGGCGACGTGCTCATCGCATTTGCACACGAGGTCATCGGCGCACCGTACATGGTGTCCGGGCACTCCTCCGGCGGCATCCTTGCTGCCTACATCGCGGCCAACGACCCCGGGAACGTGACGGCATGCATCTTGGAGGACCCGCCACTCTTCCGCGTGACACCCGAGGAGGCGCAGGAGGGAGCGGGCACGTTCGCTTGGCACGATGGCTATACGGTGGCGCACTCGTTCCTTCAGCAAGACGTCGTGACCGACTACGCCACCTGGTACGCCGCACACAGCTATCTGTTTGGCCTGTTTGGCGGCTTGCAGCCCATGCTCGCCAAGCAAACTGCCGCATGGTGCGCGAGTCATCCGAACCAGCACGCGGTGAACGCCCTGGTACCTCGCGCTTGGACGCGTGGCATGTACTTCATGAACGACTTCGACCCGCGCTTTGGCGAGTCGTTCTATGATGGCAGCTGGATGGCCGGTATAGACCAAGAGGCCATGCTTCGTGCCATAGCGTGCCCCGTCACCTTCATCAAGGCCATCACGCGCTACGGCGATGACGGCGTGCTCTACGCCGCCACGAACGACGCGGACGCCACGCGCGTGCGGGAGTGTCTCGAGAGTCCCAAGTACGTGGAAATCGACTCTGGCCACGACATCCACGTAGAGCACCAGGACGTGTTTGTGAATGCGGTGGATGAGGCGGCAAGAAGCGCATCTTCATGCGGGTCGCACGCTTGAGTGCCTCAAAACCAAGCAAAAGGCCCGTTTGTGCAACGAACACTAGGTGGGGTACCCACCCGCGCTCAGGCGGAATCTGGAGGCGCGCGCGCGTTGAAAACAACTGTCGAAAAGCAGTCGTTACCGTTGACTTCCGTCCTCCAGTGCGGCTACAATACGACTGACGGCAGCCTAGTACTTAAAGGTCGCGCTAGGCAACGCCGTCTGGGTTTTGACTAGGGCCATTGGTGGCTGCAACCACCGGCCCTATTCTTTTGTCTCAACCCTTCAAGTGCTTTGGCCTACGATCGTCATGTCGTGCTTCGGACCGGTCATCCCCCTCCTTCCTCGAGCTTTTGAGTTCGAGGTATGCCTTCTGGACCCCGAGGAGCCCAACTATCAGCTGCAGTGACACAAGCAGAACAGCGAGAAAGACTTCCATAACAACCCCTTTCTGTGTAAGCAAAGGCGTCGCCCAGCACTGACGAGGCTAACCGTCAGCCGTGTTGAAAACTATAGCATAGGGGACGAACTTCGATGTTGAAAACAACTGTCGAAAAGCAGCCGTTGCCGTTGACTCCCGTCCGTCAGTGCGGCTATCATACGACCGACGGCAGCCTAGTACGTAAAGGGTGCGCTAGGCAACGCCGTCTGGGTTTTGACTAGGGCCATTGGTGGCGGCAACCACCGGCCCTATTCTTTTGTCTCAACCCTTCAAGTGCTTTGGCGTACTGTCTTCGCCAGTAAGCTTCCCGACGACGCAGGAGAATCCTACAGAGCGTTATGCCGCACATATCGTGTTATAATGCTTAAATTTGATATTATATTTTGTACAAGGAGAACAGAGTTTTGTCCAAAGAATCAGCAGCGGAGTTCGCCCAAGCAGTGATGGAAGACAATGAGCTTCGCGAGCGCACGGCAAAGCTTGATCCCGAGAAACTATTGCCAATCGCAAAGGAAATGGGCTACGACTTCACGGCCGAGGAGCTGGAAGAAGTCATGAACGAGGGCCTGGAGCTTGCCCCTGACGAGCTTGATTCGGTAGTGGGTGGCATGAATAATCAACGCAGAAGTGAATTTGAGCTTCATAAACACCATCGGGAATCAGAACGCAATATGGCCGAGCATTGCTATGGCAAACCGAGTGGTCCATTACATGATTGGGTAGTGGTCGGCCACGAGGAGCGGTGGATGTTCTGGGCGTGGACTCGCGGGTACGACCTCCTTAAGTGCTCTCGCTGCGGAGCAACCAAGGATCGCAGCGTGTAAACCCCCTTCGTAACGTATTGGTGGCCGGTCTCGCGTCAACCCTCTGGGCCGGGCCCTACGTTTTGGAGTTCCCTGATAAAGCAAACGCTCATCGTCACCATCGCAATTGCGAGCGTGTCGGATGCAATGAGCTGCCCGATGGCGGCTGCCGGTATCGGCTGCAACGGCCAAGGCTCGATGAAGCTGGCGAGGCAGGCCCGGAAGACCCAGACGAGCGTGAGGAAGAAGTAGAAGAAGATTACCTCGCGATTCAGAGACAGCGCCTTTCTACCAAGAAGGATGAGCATCGCGCTCAGGCCAAAGAGCAGCAGCGAGAAGCAGTAGTTTGTGTAGTCGATGCCGACTATCAGATTCTCGTACTGCGTCGGCAGATAGTCGTACCACTGGAACATCCACGGCACGAAGAAGTGCCAGAGCCCCACCAGGGCGCTGATTGCAACCGTGGCAAAGTACAAAACGCGCAATCCCCGCTTCATAGTCACTCTCCCCCGTTGCAGCTTCCGGTCTGCCGCACCGCTCCATTCTACGGCACGTCCTTGCGGATGGCGCACGGCCGGCGGACCAATTGTTGTCCCGCACGCCCCGTACGATGGGGCCAAGCGCGGAGAAGGGTCCGCGATAAGGCGAGGAGGAGCCATGTACGAGATGTCACGCGAGTTCATGTCGTGCCACGTGGCGGGGTTCGGCCACTGGTACGGGCCGCAGGTCGCAGACAAGCTGAGCCCGGGCAAGAAGCTCAAGCTCAGGAGCGAGCCGGACAACCCCTACGACCCCAACGCGGTGTCGGTGTGGTGCGGAAAGGTCAAGATCGGCTTCGTGCCGAGGGCGAGGAACCAGGAGCTGGCCAAGATGCTCTTCTTCGGGCACGGCGGCGCGTTCGAGGCGTACGTGCAGTCGACCGACTGGGCGCAGCACCCGGAGAGGCAGGTCAGGATGGTGGTCTACGTGAGGGACAGGCGGTAGGGTGCGCTGCGGAAGGCGCGCGCCGCATGGGCTCTCACGCGGGACATCCGGACGCGAGAGCCCATGCGGCGGACGATGTGCCTCCTCAAGCGAGCGGCATGTGCCTTGTTTGGCCACTGGGCCGTAATCCTTATGCGGCAGGTGCAGATTTCGCTTGTTCGATGACCTTTTGCGACTCGGGTGTGTAGAAGCGGAGTCTTCGCACTCGTTTGCGACGACATCCTCGAGCCCAAACACAAGCGGCAAGAACCGTACGTCAAGCCGTGCAAGAAGGATGTAAGAGAGACTTACGTCATTTCTCGAAGCACCTCTCCCGTGCTCGTCTGCGATAGCTCGAGAACCTTAGACACTTCCGCTATCTTCGCGCTGTCCCGGCTTGCAAAAAATCAATCACCTGCTTAACCCGATTCAGCCCCCTATCGACGACAAACGACGTTCTATCGACGGCGCGAAATCGTTATCGCAACCTTTATCGCTACTCTTTGTCGCCACTTTTGGAGGCATCGCCACTCGTCTCAGCTCTGTCTCGCGGACCGTCTCTTTCAGTCGCAGCTTCGCCTTGACGCAGTAAGAGTGAGCCAACCTGCCCCATGGCCGCCAGCACGGATTCAAGTACCCTTCCATTGAGGTACGCACTGTTCAACTCGGCCTTTGTGTAGCGCAGATACGTATCCTTCGTTTCTTGCACAAGCAGGTGCGTAAAGAACCTCTCCCAGCTGAAGAACTCACCGCTTTCCACGAAGTCTTCGGTGTGGTCCAGGATGTCCTTGATTCTGTTTCCATCGATTACGCCCGAATCAAGGATGACCCATTCGAACGATTCAGGGAGGTACACACCAACTTCGGGATGGGCCTTAGCAAATAGATGCACATCCCCCATCTCCGGCCCGAATGCCGCTCCGTCGGCAATCACCAAGACCCTTTGACCTTTGTGCTTTGAGAGCAGCTTTCGTACATTGGACTTGCCATATGCACTTGTTACGTTTATGTCAGCAGCGCAGACTGCCTTGACGAACTGGTGCCCGGAGTTCGAGTCCTCGGTTATAACGGTCTCTACGGGCCCCATTTCCCGTGGCTCGTCAGGCTCGTAAATTCTGTAGAACGAGTTGTACGTCCTGCGGAGGTCAGCATACTTTCCCGAGGTGTGGATGCCATATATCTCGTCGACCGAGTAGGGCAGGTTCGGGAGGTCCTCCCTCGTGATGATGACGTAATAATTGTCCGACTCCCGAACGCGGCGGGCGAACTCCGGTGTCTTCGCCGCGCTTACGTCCTCATCGAGGAAGACTATGCACGAAGATGCGCCAGCGAGCACAGCCTCCCAGTTCGCGTTGTTGATCGCGACGCACCTCCTGTCGCAGACAACCTCGACACCAGAGGCATCGCCCAACCTGTCGTATGCCTCGATGAGGGACATCAAGGTCGTCTTGCCGGTCGCGCTGTCACCTCGGACGATGGTTACGTTCCTCCTCACGGAGAACTCGAACCGCACCCGGCGGTTCTGAACGACGACGTGATGGCTTCCCCTCATTGCGTTTACCTTTCCTCTATGCTAAGCGCCTCGTCGAGGTATTCCTCGAAGCTTTTGACAGTTCTCCCCGTGTTGATCATGTAAGCTTCGAATCCGTCGCACGAGGAAAAGTCCATCACGTGATGCAGGTTGATAGTGAGGTCCTTCTCCCTCGCGATGCGGCAAATCCACTTCGCGCAGTTGTCCCCGCAGGAGGAAGCGTTGAATATCCTGCCGGAGTCATCAAAGAGCATGAGGATGAGCGTCTTGACGCCACCGGAAAGCTCCCTCACCGAAATAGAGCCCAAAAACGGACTGTCGATCGCCCGCGCACTGACGACTTCTGACTTGTCGACGTCGCGGATCATCTCCCGTGTCCGTGGATCCGTGATCCACTCGTCGAGATACGTGTTGTCAAAGTAGGTTGGAGGGTGGTAGACGGCGTTCTCCACGTCTCCGAACACGATGCTGAGCATGTTGTTCCTCCCAATTTGGCATTAGGCAATCGCCGGTTTGCTGCAAGTGATTCCGGAGAACACGAGCGTGGCATGAAGCCCTTTTTCGCTCAAAACCATTCTATCGATTAGACCGTCCTCAGCTCAACCTCGCGGCCCGTCTTCTCCTCGACACGCTTTAACGCCTGCACGCGCCGCGTTTCCCTCACAGCGCCTTGCTCATGTTTTGCAGAGCACGATGCCAATGAACGGCGCCTCGTGGGGTTTGCGCTCGTACTTTTCGAGCACAGATTCGGCACTTGCAACTGCCGAATCACTCGCCTTACCAGTCAACCCAAACAGCGGCTGCCACTCCTCGAAGAAGGTCCTCATGTACTCGAGGTTGCGTACCGAGAACCCTCGGAGACCGGGAAGCTCCTTTTGGAGCTGGTTGCTGATTGACGCCAGGGCTCCCGTTCCCCATTTCCCCAATCGCGTATTGGCGGATACGTAGCCACCGATTCCGCAATGCAGGGCAAGCTGGTTGGAGTTTGCCACGCGTCCAGTCTCGTACTGGCTTTGTAGGATCGCAGACTTGATTCTCTGCACTTCCTCGTTGTAGTCCCGGCAATCACCCACGGCACAGCTCCCTCACCTCGGTCGCGACGGCGTCGCGCCCGCGCGCGGCCTTCCTCAGCTCCATGCGCAGGCGTGAGGTCTGCGCTACGGAGGCACCCACGCTCGCGGTAGCGCACGCGCGGGACACAAATAGCGGCCTCGACTTCGCGGAGGCAGGGACACAGCGTGGCCGTGCACCTAGGGGTACTGAAGGCATGCTTCGAGCTCAGGGGCTCGGGGAAGGAGGAGGATGACCATCCCGATGCACGCGATGATGACCACAGGCCAAAGCACTTGAGGGAATGACGCTAACAAAAGGGGCCTCCGGCGTTGACCGCACCGTAGGCCCTTAGCAGAATTCCCGACGGCGTTGCCTAGCTGCACCTTACAACGACTAGGCTGCCGTCAGTCGTATTCTACCCGCTTCCGCTGGCCTCAGTCAACGGGAGCGTTTCTCTTTCGGCCCGCGCCGAGGCCTTGGTTACTGTGGGTTTATCTGATCCGGCTCGCACGATACTTTGCCGCTCGCGAAGTGCCTTAATGGCACGTTCAACACTTCTGCGCGATATTGCAAGTCTCTCCGCAATTCGCTCGTAACTCAAAGAGGGGTTCTCGGCGAGCAGACGAAGTATCGCTCCCCTGTAGTGCCTTTTGCAGTGCCATCTTGAGGTACGGTGCCTCTTACAGTGTCATTTACAGTGTCATGTACAGTGCCATCTTGAAGTTCAGTGCCATTCGCAGGGATAGCGACGCGGCCAAGAGGAGCCATGATTCTGAGTCCTAGCGGCTCGTAGAGCTGCTCCATGGTTTGCTTCGCACCGAACTCGCGATCCCACAGTCTCCAGAGCTGCCACCTGTCACTGCTGCTCCTCATAGCCTTCGTCATACCAGTCGCGCCACATGTGGACGTGATCGGCAACCATCCCTGGATACCGATGGAAGTGCTTTCGACAGACGCGCTTGCAAGGTCAAAATTTGGTAATATTAGAATGCCGCAAATGGTAAAGTGATTGTGCTGCATATGGTAAAGTGTCGAGTGCTACGAACTCGAGGGGATGTGCCATGGAATACTTGCCGAGAGTTGCGGACGCGCTGCTGCAGGGAAAGCTGTCCCATGCGGGGGCGGTCTGCATACGCGGCCCAAAGTGGTGTGGGAAGACCTCAACCGCCCTTCAGAAGGCAAAGAGCGCACTCTTCTTGCAGGATCCCGACACGCGCGCGAACAACCTCAGGTTAGCGGCTGAGAAACCGTCGTTGCTACTCAGGGGTGAGCTCCCGAGACTGCTCGACGAGTGGCAGGACGCGCCGCAGCTCTGGGACGCCGTCCGCTTTGCGGTTGACCGCGCCGGGGAACCGGGGCTCTACCTGCTTACCGGCTCGTCCACACCGGGGAAGGACCCGATGCATTCTGGGACGGGAAGGTTCAGTTTCCTCGACATGCGCACTATGTCGCTTTCCGAGTCGGGAGACTCCACCAAGGAGGTCAAGCTCAGTGAGCTATTTGACGGGATGCCCGAGCCCGAAGGCTACTCGGATGTCGACATCGAGAGCATCGCATATATCGTATGTCACGGAGGCTGGCCACAGATAGCCCGCAGAAAAGACGCTGGCGCGCTTGAGGTCGCCTACGACTACGTGAGCGTCATAGCCGAGGAGGACATCTCGAGGGTCGATGGGGTGCAGAGGAGCGCCGACTACGCACGTCTTCTCATGGCCGAGTATGCGCGCTGCACCTCGACGATGGCAAGCATGAACTCCATCAGGGCGAACGTCGCACGCCACGGGAGGGAGGTGTCAAGGCCGACGACGGAGGCCTATACCGCGGCGCTGAGAAGGCTCTACGTGCTGGAGGACCTCCCGTCCTGGTTCCCCTCCCTGCGGGCGAAGTCGCGCATAACGAGCACGCCCGGTCGCTTCATGGCGGACCCCTCGATTGCTGTCGCGTCCCTCGAGGCCGATCCCTCCCAGCTCCTGAACGATCTCTCCACGCTCGGGGTGCTCTTCGAGTCGCTGTGCGTGCGCGATCTGAGGGTGTATGCGGAGGCGCTGGGAGGCAGGCTGTACCGCTACCATGACAGCACCGGCCTTGAGGCAGATGCCGTCATCGTGTTGCGTGGCGGCCGCTATGCGCTCGTCGAGGTGAAGCTCGGCGCATCCGAGGTGGATGACGGGGCAAAGAGCCTGAATGCGGTGAGCGACAAGATTGACCAGGGCATCATGGGTGCGCCATCGTTTAGCGCCGTCGTCACGCCGGGCGGCTATGCCTACAGGAGGTCGGACGGCATCCTTGTTCTGCCGATTAGCTGTCTGAGGCCGTAAGCCGGCCTAAATCACACGCGGCTCTAGCAGTGACCATAAATTCGGCTACATGTGTGTCACCATCGCTGTTGCGAGCGCGTCGGATGCGATAAGCTGCCCGATGGCGGCTGCCGGTATCGGCTGCAGCGGCCAGGGTTCGATGAGGCTGGCAAGGCAGGCCCGGAAGACCCAGGCGAGCGTGAGGAAAAGTAGAGGCAGATCACCTCGCGGTTCAGGGGCAGCGCCTTTCTCCCCAGAACGAGTCGGTGTGGTGCGGAAAGGTCAAGATCGGCTTCGTGCCGAGGACGAGGAACCAGGAGCTGGCCAAGATGCTCTTCTTCGGGCACGGCGGCGCGTTCGAGGCGTACGTGGAGTCGACCGACTGGGCGCAGCCCCCGGAGAGGCAGGTAAGGATGGTGGCCTACGTGAGGGACAGGCGGTAGGGCACGGGTGAATTGCAGGGGAACACAGACGATTGGTGTGTCAAGCACATACATCGCCTTGCCGAAATTGACAACCTCATGAGGAAATGAAGGCGAGTACGGAGCGACTTCGCGGTCAATCGATGGCAAGCGCGTTTGGATTCTCCCGTAAGAGTGGCGCCCGCGATCTTTGTTCACTTGGCGGTCATGCCAGAGGCAACGTTCGCGACGGTCGTGGTCGGCGTGGTGGGTACGACGCAAAAAAGGAGACGGTCTTGCCACCGGCGCAATTGCCCTTGAGCGTGACCCTTAACTGGCCGATCAGCAAAAGCTCACAAAGCTCACAGGGTCTCGGCGTTAGCCAAAAAGAAACGCTCGCGTTGACTGAGACCTGCGGAAGCGGGTAGAATACGACTGACGGCAGCCTAGTCAGTAAAGGGTTAGCTAGGCAACGCCGTTGGGATTTTGACTGGGGCCAATGGTGTCTGCCAACACCGGCCCTATTCTTTTGTCTCAATCCCTCAGATGCTTTGGCCTTTGGTTGTTACTACGTGCATCGGAATGGTCGTCTTCATCCTTCCCCGAGCGTTTGAGCTCGAAGTATGCCTTCAGTACTCCCAAGAGCACTACTAGCAGCTGCAGAACAGCAATCAAAACTTCCATGGCAACTCCTTTCTATCGAAGCAAAGGCGCTGCCTAGCACAATGCTAACCGTCAGCCGAGCGTACATCTTACACCCATCACAGGTGTACACACTCATCAATCGGTATCGATTTGAATCCTGTCCGTGTGGCTCTTGAGCACGAGGCGAAATCCGCACGCTCGATGTAGAAGAGTCGCTCATCAAGGTCTTTTGCGGATGTGAGGATCTGGCAGTGGCTGGTGAAGCCCACCGCAAGAAACTCCTCAAGCGGGAAGTCAGGCAGTTTCGGCAATTGCAACTGCCGAATTACTCGCCTTACCAGTCAACCCAAACAGCGGCTGCCACTCCTCGAAGAAGGTCCTCATGTACTCGAGGTTGCGTACCGAGAACCCTCGGAGACCGGGAAGCTCCTTTTGAAGCTGGTTGCTGATTGACGCCAGGGCTCCCGTCCCCAATTTCCCCAATCGTGTATTGGCGGATACGTAGCCACCGATTCCGTAATACAGGGCAAGCTGGTTGGAGTTTGCCACGCGTCCAGTCTCGTACTGGCTTTGCAGGATCGCAGACTTGATTCTTTGCACGTCATCGTTGTGGTCCCGATAATCACCCATGGCACAGCTCCCCTATCTCGTTCGCGACGGCGTCGCGCTCGCGCTCGGCCTTGCGGTTCTCCATGCGCAGGCGCGAGGTCTGTGCTACGGATGCAACCACGCTCACGATAGCGCACGCGCAGGACAGAAATTGCGGCTCCACTCACCCATCGTTGGTTCGTGTTGTGTCACCTTTACTGTGCAAACCTGCCATAGTAGCGACATTTCTTACATCGTCGATCCAGCTTTTTGGCGCAGCAAGACCACGTCGCAAGGAACCGCAAGACAGGAGCTTGGCGAAATCATCGATAAGCGTCCGGCTCGAATTGGGGATGTCGCACTCCAGCAACCACGAAAGGACAAGCACCTGATAGAATGCACGCCTGTTGGAGACCTGTGGAAAGAGCCTGTGCGCTCGAGGCTGTATTTCGAGCTCTCGTCCATAGAGCACGCCGCCATGAGCGCATTCGTTCCTCACGAAGCTGAGAGAAAACAACCAGCTCTCGACGAACGAAGTGTCCAGCCCGTAGTGCAGCGCGATTGACCTCTTCGCTTCGCAAGCAGCAAGATTCGCGAAGAGCTTCGAAACAACACCGAGGGACGAGAACTCGAGCGCAGACCAAATGGGGACCTGTCTGCCTTGCGATGCAATGCGCGCGGCATACCGCGACCCCTTTCGTGCCTTTTGGACGATCTCGGAGCGACTGCCGTCCACGAACTGCTTCCAGCCACCTTCGTCCTTGAAGAGGCTTCGCTCCATATGGGCGAACTCGCCAGCCTCGTTTGCGAGTGCGTTGGAGAGCTGACTCTTGAAAGATCTCTCGAACCGAATAATGTGTGTGAGCAATGCTCCTTGGAATGCATGGTCAAGCGTTATGTCCCGATAGAGCGTCGAGAAAGACGGTTGCTCCACGATGGAAACGTGAGCGGGCACGTACCGAACAACATGGGTATATCCTAACGTTCCAAGGAGAGCCATCCCAACGCCAGCATCGCTTGCTACGAGCCCTTTGTCGGAAAGCCGCAAGAGCAGTTGCTCCGGCGACTTGATTCCCGTGCCAGATACACGATGGGCCGGGGCTTTGTCACATCGTTGAGAGGTGTCCCCGGCACTGTCATTGCATATTGTACCAGAACGCGTGCCGTTTTCACTGATCTTGTTCAAGCTTGACCCTTCTACTCAACCTCAGCCTTTGGATGCAATATTCCCATAGATTGGCCAGCTGCCTCCTGTCGTATGTCAAAAGCCTAAAACCATGCGTCTCGCGTACGGCCCTCCCAATCGTCCGCTTCACCGAAACGCCAGATTCATTCTTTCTCTCACGCCCGAGCACATTGCGGACACTACCGGCAGATGCCCAAAGAAACTCGCAGGAACAACGTCGCCCTTATGCGGCAGACGCAGCTTGTATTTAATGAGTACAAGACAAAAAACGGCTATTGTTCCATAGCGTCGACCCAGCGCACCTGCCGTCCGCGCGGGGCTCATTGTTGTCCCGCACGCCCCGTATGATGGGCCCAGGCGCGGAGGAGAGCCGAACGCGGTGTCGGTGTGGTGCGGGATGACCAAGATCGGCTTCGTGCCGAGGTCGAGGAACGCAGAGCTTGCCAAGATGCTCTTCTTCGGGCACGGCGGCGCGTTCGAGGCGTACGTGCAGTCGACCGACTGGGCGCAGCACCCGGAGAGGCAGGTAAGGATGGTGGCCTACGTGAGGGACAGGCAATGAGTACGCAGAGAAAGGCACCCGCCGCATGGGCTCTCACGCGGGGCATCCGGACGTGAGAGCCCATGCGGCGGACGAAGTGCCTTCTCAAGCGAGCGGCACGGGGCTTTGTTTAACCACTAGGCCGCAATCCTTACGCGGCAGGTGCAGATTTCGCTTGCTCGATGACCTTTTGCGACTCGGGTGTGAGTAGTCCGTCATCGGTGAGCAATGGCGTGTCGAGCACGGACTTCATGCTCACGGCTATGGCCGCGCAGGATGCGACGAGCTTCTTCGACTCGGGTGTGTAGAAACGGAAGTCTTCGCCCTCGTTTGCGACGACATCCTCGAGCCCAAACACAAGCGGCAAGAACCGAGCGTCAAGTCGTGCGAGCAGGTTGTAGAAGAGGTTTGTCCTCCTGCGGATTGCCTCGCACTGCAAAGACCCCGCTTCGAGCTGTTTGGCGACCTCGATAGCTTCTGCCTTGTTTGTACGGGCCTTTTCCAGCTCCTTGTCCGCCGCACTCCCAGCAACAAAGCCCATAACCATAAGTGCGGGGCCAGCGACGAGACCACCAAGCACCATGGTCCCGCCCGCCATGCCAAGGCCTCCCGCCGCAAGCGAACCGCCGCCAAAGAAGGCCAACGTCGCATTCGTAGCTGCGGCACCGCTCAGCGTAGCGATTGCGGTCCCCGTTGACGCCGCGGCGAAGGTCTGCGCTGCGCCATAGGCGCCCAGCGCCACGATTGCGCCGCTCGCAGCTCCACCTGCAACTCCCCCAGCAACCGAGCCGGCAAACTTGGCAAGCCCTTCGAGCTCTTTGAAATCCGCCTCGTCGATGGTCAGCTTAGTGAGCTCGTCGAGGCCTTCGGACCCCTTGAAGTCTATGTTCTTAATCCTTTTGAACGTATCCAAAAACTGAGTAATGCTATTGTTGAGCACCGAGAGCTTCTCAGCACCCAAGCGCGCCAAGGCATCCCCACACGCCGTCTTTTGCGCATTCAGCCTATCGCTCGCTAGCTGCACAATCTCGTTCGCACTCTTGTTGAGCCTGTTTGCCTCAGCGGCGTCGAGACCCGCTTTTACAGATTTGCCCGCACCAACCGTTCCGGTAGCGGCGGCAATCCCAATGAACAACAATGGTAACGGCATCTTGCACCTCCCCTAAAGCGCAATAAGACTTTGAATGCTCTCGTACACGGCGGCCTTCCTCACCTCAAGCTCGTTGACCACAGACTCTATGGTCAGATATGGCCTGTTCGACGTCTTGACCCAGCGTTCCTCGCGCTCGATGTCCGCCATGGTCATAAGGCAGTCCTGCATCTCCAGTAGTATCGTCTCGCTCACACCAAACCGGTTGGCGATATGGTTGATGAGTTCTCGCTCCGAATCGTCGAACGTATCGTCTGCAAACGCAATCGCAAGCATGTTCCACAACAAAAGCCTTGCGGTAATGGGCGACTCGCCCTCCCCCAATGCGCTGGGAGCATACAGAGCCGCATCCACGCATGCCATTGCAGAGACAAGAGGGCTGATCGAGCTTGCATGTTCCAAAAGCTTCGCGTTCAACTCGGCAGAAAGCTGCTCTTTTTTCGTCGCGTCGCTCATGCCATATTCATTGCAGATGTCATTGAATCGTTCCAGCTCACTCTCGTGAAGCTCCCCATCCGCCGACATGAGGTAGTAATAGATACGCAAGGCGTCTGTGGAAGAGACTTCGTCGGCGGCAAGTGACACCAACACCTCAGCATCACCACCATTGTTGAGCACATCGGGCAGCTTGACGTTTGGCAACTGGATGTCTGGCACCTTGATATCGGGTAGTTTGATGTCCGGCGCCTTACCCTCCTTGACTGCCTCGGAAACAGCGCCGGCAGCACCTTGCACAGCATCGGCCGCACCGGCAACGGCTTCCCTTAATTTGCTCATGTTGAACAGTCCCATAAACAGCCTCCTAAAACACGAAGTCCTCATCAGAAAACATGAGTTCGTCGAATTCCTCTTGGTTTGTAAACTGCACCTCTCGCCCAAGCTCACGTTGAATTATCACGTTTCCCTGGATCACGAGATTAGAGTCACCCTTCTTGAGCCCTTCATCCATGATGTCGAAGGCCTCAAAGAATGTCGTCAGATGCTCGGTGAGGTATTTGTCCAGGTTGCCCTGGAGCCATTGCTCGTAAGCATCCAAGCGCTCGACTGTAAGTACGGTCTTTTGCTCGACGAGACGCCTACGATTGCGCAGAAGTTCCAACTCGTACTGGTCGTCTTGTATCTCGCGCACGATGGCAACAGCTACTCTACCGGCAGCAACGTAGTTCCAACGTGCCACGAACTTTTGCGAGAACAACAGTACGTTACCCGCAGACTCAAGGCTTGCGTGCGTTACGGCATCGTAAGTATCAGCAAACGTTAGAGTCATTGACGATATTGTGATCATACGCTCGACCGTGCGATTGTCGAACGGCATCACGTCTTTCCAGTCTATGAGAGAATAATCGCCATGCTCTTGCAGTGCTCGCCCAAAACGTGACAGGAAGTAGCCCAAGCGCACTACCACCTCGTTGAGCAGCACAGGCACCGCTTGTTTATTGAGTGCAGCTTGGGTCTGAGGGTCAAGTTCTGAGGAAGCGTTTTGCTGAAGTACACACGCGGCAAGATAGCCCTTAAGCGCTGTAGTCTGGAGCTCAGGCAAGGCAGCCACTTCGCTCATGAAGGAGTGGAGCATAGACACAACGGACACTCGCCCACCTCGCTTGGAAGCTCTCTTAATCTGCGCCATTTGCTTTCTATGCCACTTGGTACTAACCCCCGCAATCTTTGAAAACACTGGCTGATCATGCATCATGCGCAAAAGCCCATCGAGCACTTGCGGCAGGTTGCTTTGAACGCCACGCTCGCAAACCTCGACGCCCGCCTTTTTGGACCACTGCAAGAACCCCGCAATCATGGAAGCGACTAGGATGGCCTCCACGTTCTCCGCGTTCTTTGCCAGTTCGTCTAGCTTCGTCCGGCCGACCGATTGAAGCATGAACGACGCTATTGAAGCAGCAATGCCCACGACACTCGGCTGTTGTGAAAGAGCCTCCATCTGCACAGTAACTAAGTCGCTCACAGTGGGGACATCCACAAAAGGAATCTCGGAGGCCTTTTGCACCGCATCGTTTGCTTTGGCCAGAGTCTCACCAAGCGATGTGTACCCCTTACTAAGGAACTCGTGCAACGCGCCGTTCTTAACCCGAGCGTCTACTATCTCGTCACTGGACAGTATTGATGCCTCGCCAACGTACACCGCGTCGAAGAGCCCACAAAGGATTCCGCTCGCAATTGCAAAGGCATAGTCCTGTGTGTCGGCTTTACAGGTATAGGTATCCAGTTCCTCGTTAATGGCCTCAAGCTCCACTTCTAGAGCCCGCTCAGCATCAGACTTGCTCATCGCGCCCGTGGACATTTCGACAAGCATGATCTCTTGACCGATGTTAAGCATAGAACCTCCAGGCAATCAATGAGCGCTAGGTTTGTCACGTAAAGTAGATAATGAGACTATGGCATATGATAGGTCTTGGTGTGCCATGCGCCTTGAGTAATCGGCGAAAGCGTAACCACTTCGACTTTTGAGTTCGTGACCCATGACGGATTCAAACTTGCACCCGCGAATAACGTCTAGGCCAATAGCGGTAGAAATGATCTGCAACCTGTCACAATATGACAGGCAATACATCTGGTACTGAAATGAGGCAAAGGTATGGGCATGGTCTATTGCGCGGAATGTGGTACCAAGATATCGGAATATGCAGACGCATGCCCGCATTGCGGTTTCAAGGGAAACAAGAGCACCGCTCTTACAGTGAGGGAAAAACTAGCAATTCGATCTCGCGCGTGGGCAGACGCATCGCTCACTGAAGAATTCGATTCTGTATTGCCAATTAGTTTTGTGCAGAAGACACGCTTTGAAAGTCTTTTTGCTAACGCCGAGACCCTAGTGACGGTCGCCCCTGCACTCTACAATGCAGTCAAAGAAATGATACCGGATACAGTTGTAGCAGCAAAGATTCCTGGGGAGGTACAGAAACTACTTGACCAAGGCGTAGTCAAATTTGTAACAGATAAGAACGGCGAGATCCTCCCCACCATCTTTAGGGATGGAAAAATGTTCAAGCAAGTACGCCTCGAAGAGCTGAAAACGACACCCGAGCTCGGCAGGGCAGTCGTTGACCTGCAGCAGCAAGCTGCCTTGGCAGAGATTCTGCACGAAGTCCGAGAGGTTCACGAAGCCGTTAAAGAGGTGACAACATCTCTGCATAATGATCGTTTAGCTCGAGTAAATGCCGCGCTGCAGCAGCTACAGCAAGCCTCACTTATCACCGATTCAAGACTTCGAGAAGCAAAGTTGTTAAACATAACATCAAGAGCCACCGTGGCGAAGGAAATGCTCATGAACTCATTCGCTGAAGGGATGGTTTTTTCAATTCTCGCAACGGCGAGAAGAATCTCTTTTTGATGGTCATGGATGCAAAAGCACAGAAAGAAGCTGACAAACGTAGCCGTGTCCAATTCCAGATACTAGCGGCACTGACGAGGGCGGTACAGGTCGAAGCAACAGCTTATTGCCTCGTAGATGAACGCGAGGCGGCACGTGAGAGCTTGCGGCAATTCTTTGACTTCATTGAGAATAACAGGCTTAATGACAGGAATACTCTTGTCTTGCTTAGCCAATTCAACACAGCAAATCAGGGACAACTCATAGACGGCTTTGTAGAACTACAAAAGAGAATCTCAGCATTCTCCGTCCCGGAAGATGAGTTGATAGCTCTTCCAAAAGATAGCTGGACAGATACTGAGAAGGATGACATTAATGGCACGGATTTGTAAGACTAAAGGTTGCAACAACGAGATACCGGACGGTTGGAGACTCCCGTATTGTGATGCGTGTCGCTATCGCATCGCGAAAAGACTCAGGGAGGGCGCCATTGCAGTGGGAAGTACAATAATCACAGTTGGCGGAGCCGTACTATTAGGTGACAAGATTCCGTTTACCAAAGGGATAAAAAACCATTTCAAATAACACTTTTGGCCGCTTTATACCGTCAATCCATTTGCCTGCATGAGTCAGCGTCTCAGGAGTCAATGGGCACACGGAAACTCGTTAAGCTTCTCCCTTCTCTTTTCGAGCTCGTCTCTGACGCTGAGGATGACAAAGTATACGACGTCGACGAGCTCGACAGGAGCTATCATGCTGCGATGACGTACATGATTATTCCAAGCCAAAACGGCCATCGTTCCAAGCCGTCGGTCCACCGTTCCATGTGCCGGCACCCATTACGGACGCCGGCACCCCTTACGGGCTAACGGCCACCCTAGACCTCGCGATAGGTTCCCAGACACCCGTCGC
>JAFWIE010000096.1 GCA_017533825.1 Atopobiaceae bacterium
CCTCATTGGCTTGTGGTAGCACCTGACGAACGCGAGGTCGGACCTCCACCTGCTGACGGCCACGGCCATTCGCGGGTTCCCCACGCGCTGCGCGATGAGCCATTCGAGCAGGCGGGAGACGTCTTGCGCCGTCTGGATGCGGTTCTCGATAACGAACGAGATAATCGTTCTCCGCTCGTCCTCCGACAGGTCGTCCTGCTGGTTGACGGTGTAGCCGTACATGTGGAGGATAGACTCCGAGGCGAGTTTGCCGTAGAGGCCCTCACCCGTCTTCCTCGTGCCGAGGTCCTTCTCCTCGACCACCTTACAGCAGATGTAGCCCTGGCGCTTTAGGCGGAGGTAGGTCCCCTCGGTCATGAAGTACTTGCGGCACTTGGGACACCAGTAGCCATCGAACTCCACGGGTCGAGGGTCGCCACCGACCCTGGGCAGTATGGCTACCGTCGCCCGGACAGGCTCCAAGCTATGACCGTTAGCGCGGTGCGTGCCGTATGATTTGCGCACGAGGAACTCGTTCACGAGGATTGCCTTGGGCTGCACGGCGTTCGAATTGCCGGGCCCTTGCCGAGCCGTCGTGGCAGGAACCGCTTTGGACGGAGCGGGCGTTTGCTTGGGCGCTTTTGCGAGAGGCGTCTGTGCTGGAGGCGTCTTTGCCGGGGACGCGACTCCCATGACGACTGCCTTCGCCGCGCCGAAGATGGCATCGAAGGCGTCGATGGTCTCCTGGGAGGGCTCAGCCACCGCACATTGCATGGCGCGTGCCTCGGAGGACTCATGCCTGCGCTCAAAAAAGTCTGCCATCATGATTGTGCAACGACGCATGTCCCCGCCGCCGCAGACAGCGCGCACGAGAAACCTGCGCTTGCGGTCGATGTTCCTGCACCACAGGGAGCGCTGCGGGCCGCCATCACCAAGCCGGTCGCGAATCCGTTCCCCCCAGTCCCACTCCTTCGATGCAGAGCATTCCCTGAGGGTCTGCCTCAGGAACTCCTCGTTGCCATTCAGCAGCATGCGCGTCGAGCATCCGAGGTAGTACTCGGTCTCGCGCAGCGCAATGAACGGCTCCTCCTCGAAGCCCCTTTCGAGCGAGTCGCCGAAGCCCTTGAGCCCCACACGCCTCATGTGGGCGAGGTACTTGTCCACATCCGCGTTCTTGAAGAAGCAAACGAGACGGACGTTGCCGGGAACGTCGACATGGCTCACGCGAGGTGAGATGGGCTCCACCGTTACTTGCTCAGCCTTTGGAAGCGGCTTGCTTGGCGTCGGGCTGGCGACCTCGGAGAGGCAGCGCAGCATCTCCTCCTGGTAGACGCTTTCCTTGAGCCTCACTTCGCCGGAGACGAACGATTGGTAAATCGGATACGCATGTATTGTTTTTCTCTTAAGCAGATAAACCTGAATGCCGCCCCTGCTCACCCTTTCGACTCGGCCCTCGCCATTGCTTCTAGTAACGACTGCCTTGCCTTTGAGGAGTTCGTTCAGCCGGTTTGCCTCCCGCCCGTCGATGCGAATCTTCTTCTTCTTTGCCATGCAGTGTCTTCCCCTCGGCGGTGTCGGAACTGGCGGCGTTACGACCATATCTGGCAGCATGGCCAGCCACTCAGAACCCTGAATCTCTGCCCAATCCTACGCCGCCATC
>JAFWIE010000097.1 GCA_017533825.1 Atopobiaceae bacterium
ATGGCCTGCCAGTTCCTGTCGCCTCAGCTTAAGGAACGCCTCGAATGGCACCTCTATGGTTGTGGGCACATGTCCTATGTGGACGTCCCCACGCTACGCCAGATGGGCGAAGGCATGGAGGCTTTCTACGCGAAGGTCTAGTCCACCGAAGACCCGCCCAAAAGAAGGCCGACCAAGGCCGACCGGAATCGTGAAGAACCGTCCGCAAACACGATTCGTTGTTTAAGGCCTTCGCTCACGATGAAGAATGGCTCATACATTTGTATGGCACCGTTATCCATGACCTCGTCGCAAAGATCAATAGTGTGTTGGAATATCTACCTTACCGACTTGCTCGACTTCCAGATTCGTGAGTATTCGGAAAACGGGAGGGTGGCATCTTGTGGCACTGGCCCTTTCTTCATTGCTGGGTGGAAACGGTCGCTTGATGGAGCGTGGAAAGCATATTACGGCGATTAATAACCTGAAGCGTTAGCATGCGCCAGCCGCATGTCTTACTCGAGCAGCTCTTGGGGTTGTCGTCGCCGCCCGTAAACTTTGCCGCCGATTTCGGGCAGATATTCCCAAACTGCGCATATCGCTCTGTGTGCAGCGCAGAGTGAGTGACTCTCAACGCCCGACGAACGATGCAATCTCCCCCTCCAGGGGGTGAAACACGTTCACGTCCAGCAGGTACTCCCTGATCCTCTTCGCCTCTTCTATGCTCCGCAAGCGTCATCCCGTCAGATACGCCCTCGCCAAACCGGATGCCAGCCGCCAAAGACGCGCTGTCACATCACCGCTGCGTCCCAACGCGGCACCGTCACATCGAGCACCTGCTCGAGAGCGCGCAAGATGATCTCGTGGTCGAGCCCTTCCATGTAGCCGCTCACTGCAATGGTAGCCACCCACTCGTCACCTACACGAATAGGGAAAGCTCCGCAGGCAGGAACCTCGGTTGGAACGCTTTCCCACACGCGACTCATGTCACCTGCCTTCGCAGCCTCGAGCTGGGCCCATGGGCCGGCATGGCCCGCCTTGCGCGCCGAAGCTCGCTTACCCTCGGCAAAGAGCAGGTTCCGCTCGTCCTTGTCGTCGGCCACCCACTGGAACATACGCACACCGTCGGACTCGCGTGTGATCGTGATGCTCACCCCCTCGCCAAAGTCCGGTACCAGCGATGCGACAACGTTGCCGAGCTTCAGGGCCTCCGTAGATCCGAAGTGCTCGTAGCGCAACATGCGCTCCTGCTCCAGCAGCACCTCTTGGGCCGCTCGAGCGTCACTGGCCGTCAATGCTGGTGTTGCAATTCCTTCTGCCATGGTTTGGCCTCCCCTACTCCTCGTACATGCTCGCGACGGCTATGGTAATAAGCCAGTGGCCGTCGCGCCTTGTCTAAAGGTTCTCTCGCGGATCGGCCCAGACGCACCAGGCATCTGGGCCTCCTATCGTTAGGACTTGGACCAGTTCTCCTGCAGGTACTGCAGGTCGCCGTACCAGTAGGCCGCTGTGCAACCACCGTCGCACAGGATGTCGGTACCGGTGATGAAGGTCGCCTCCGGTCCCATGAGAAAGGCTACGAGCGCGCCCATCTCATCCACGGTGCCGGCGCGTTTGGCGGGCATGAGGTCGAGCATCTTGCGATATCCCTCGCCGCGCGGGCCGTTGAGCTCGTCAAAGGCGAGCGGCGTCATGATGATGCCCGGGCTGATTGAGAAGACGCGGGCACCGCGCTTGCCCCACTCGCAAGCCTGCGCCTGGACGCGCAGCACGTTGCAGCGCTTGGCGTACTGGTAGGCGCGCAGGGTCGTGCCGATGGCCTCCTCGGAGAGGAAGTCGAGGCCGAGCAGCTCCTCGGTGGGGGTCATGGCCAGCGCCCAGTTCTCCTCGAGCGAGAGGGCGGGTAAGCGGTGGCCCGACTGGCTGGACACTACGACGCCCGACCCGCCGGGGGCGATGACCTTTCCGAACTCCTCCAGCAGCACGGATGAGCCGTAGAGGTCGACGCGCAGAATCTCGGCGATGGGCGCCTGGGAAGGACTCACGCCTCCCGCGCAGATGACGTTGGTGATCGGACCGAACTGCTTGCAGTGCTCGATGACGGTCAGAATGTCCTCGCGACTGCCCAGATCGCAGGCGATGCCCGTGGCCTCGAAACCGTCCTTGGTCAGATCGCTCGCGATACGGTCCGCCTTCTCCTGGGTGCGACTCGTCACCACGAGGTGCTTGCCCTGCGACACGCGGCGTGCGATTGCGATTCCGATGCCACCAGCTCCGACGAGGGCTACGACGTTCTTTTGCTGTGAGTTCTCCACCATTGTTGGCTCCTCCACTCTTTGATGTACCTAACCGCGATGTATCCCGCTGTCTGTTTCCTACCGGAACCCGTACTGCGCGTGCGGCACGTAGGGATCCTCCAAGTAGGCCATCTCCTCGGACGTGAGCTTGAGGTCGAGCGCCGCGATGGCGTCGTCGATGTAGGCCGTCTTGCTCGCTCCGACGAGAGGGCTCGTCACGACGGGCTTGGAGAGGTTCCACGCCTGGGCGATGACGCTCGTGGAGACCCCGTGGCGCCCGGCGAGCTCCCAGACGCGACGGATGATCTCGGCGTCGGCGTTGAGCACGTACTCATTCTGGAGCTTCGCCACGCCGTCGGTGCGCTCGTCCTCGGGCCTCTTGGCGAAGACGCCGTGCGCGAGCGAGCTGAACGGGGTGCAGGCGACGCCCTGGTCGAGCAGCATCGGGTGCATCTCCTTCTCCTCCTCGCGGTAGACGAGGTTGTAC